>JAEUMR010000057.1 GCA_016791385.1 Hyphomonadaceae bacterium | reverse complement strand
AAGCGATTTCCTTCAGGGTGCGGCCGCAGCCGATGCAGAGGCCGCTGCTGCCATCCACAGCGCAAACCTTGATGCAGGGAGATGAAATAGGCCGATCGGTCATTAGGTTAGGCATTAAACATCGATAATCGATAAAACGTCATTGACATTCAATGTGATATATCGTAATTCGATATCGCCTGATCGCCGCAAGCGATGCATCCGGCGCAAGGCGCGGCGGCATCTCTCAAAGCGAATGGGCGATGTTCGAAGCGGAGGGTAGCATGCGTTTTGCCGAGATCGCCACCGGGCTTGCCGCCGTGGTCGCCGTGCCGATGGCGATACAAGCGGCGCGGCCCAGCATGAGCGAGGGCGAGTTCGTCTCGGCCGTGCGGTGCGCAGCGTACGAGCAGGCAGCCGCCCCGGCCGCCGACCTGGGCGCGCTCAAGTACCAGTTGAATGCCGAGGCGCGCCGTCAGCCGACCGAGGCTGTGGCGGTCGCGGTCGCCGAGGCGAGTGCTGCTCGCCAAGCTGTGATCAACGGAAACGGCGCTGGTGCGGCTAGGGTGGATTCGGCGGCAAGTTGCGGTGCGGGGCTGATCGCGCAGGGCGGCGGCGAGAGCGCGGCCTGAGCGCTGTGGTTTGAGACGAACCGGGCGCGGGGCGCTTGAGCGAGAGTGGGAGCGGAGCCATGAAAGTGCTGATCCTCGCAGGTCTCTTCAGCGCGGCGGCTGTGCCGATCGCTGCCGCGTCCGATTACGGCGTCGACTGCCAAGTCGATGACACGCGGCGCGGCGCGCAAGCGCGCGTCGACACTGACCTGCCCGGCGGTTCCGCGCCGCCGCTTGCGGCGACGCCTGTAGCGCCCGTAACGCGTGAAGCTGCCGCAACGCCAACGGCGCGCGCGCCGGTTCAACCGCGGCGCCGCAGCGGCAAGCGCATTCCCGACGCTGAGTTGATAGGTCCGCGCGGCGCTTTATAGTCGGCGTCAACGCGCGCAAGGGAGCGCGCAATGGGCCGACATCATGGATCTGAACTTCTCGCCTGAAGAGATCGCGTTTCGCGACGAAGTGCGCGCGTTCATCGAACAAAACTACCCAAAGCACCTGAAGGGCAAAGTGCTGCGCGAAGACCTCTCGAAAGAGGACTTCCTCGCTTGGCACAAGATCCTCGGCAAGAAGGGATGGTCCGCGCCGGCTTGGCCGAAGGAATATGGCGGCACCGGCTGGACCGCGACGCAGCGCTACATCTGGCTTGAAGAAAACGCGCGCGCCGAAACCATTCCGCCGCTGCCGTTTGGCGTCTCGATGGTTGGCCCCGTCATCTACACCTTCGGCACGCCCGAGCAGAAGCAACGCTTCTTGCCGGGCATTCTCTCGGGCGAGGTGTGGTGGTGCCAAGGCTATTCCGAGCCGGGCGCGGGCTCCGACCTCGCATCGCTTAAGACACGCGCGGTGCGCGAAGGCGATCACTACATCGTCAACGGCCAGAAGACCTGGACCACGCTGGGTCAGCACGCCGATTGGGGCTTCTTCCTCTGCCGCACCGATCCGAATGCGAAGCAGCAGGAAGGCATCAGCTTCCTCTTGATCGACATGAAGTCGCCGGGCGTCACCGTGCGTCCGATCAAGCTGCTCGATGGCGGCTATGAGGTGAACGACGTCTTCCTCGACAATGTGAAGGTGCCGGTCGATCAGCGCATTTACGAAGAGAACAAGGGGTGGACCTGCGCGAAATTCCTGCTCGCGCACGAGCGTGCGGGCATTGCCGGCGTCGCCCGTTCCAAGCGCAACGTCGAGCGCTTGAAGGCGATCGCCAAGGCGGAAACCGGCGATGACGGCAAGCCGCTGATCGAGGACGACCTCTTCCAGCGCAAGCTGGGCGAACTCGAAATCGATCTCGCTTCGCTGGAAATGACGGAGCTGCGCGTGCTGGCGCGCGAGCAGGCTGGCAAGGGCCCTGGCCCTGAAAGCTCGCTCTTGAAGGTCAAGGGCACCGAGATTCAGCAGCGCCTGACGGAGCTCACGCTCGAAGCGGTTGGCAATTACGCACAACCGTTCCCGCGCGGGCTCGGCTCGAACGAGTTTGCCGTCGGTCCTGATTATGCGGGCGCTGCGGCGCCGGTGTATTTCAACTGGCGCAAGGCTTCGATCTATGGCGGCTCAAACGAAATCCAACGGAACATCATCGCCAAGATGGTGCTGGGGCTCTAAGCGATGAACTTCGATTACACAGAAGAACAAAACGCCATCCGCGATTCACTCTCGAAGTGGGCCGCGCAGCAATATGACTTCGACAAGCGCCGCGCCGCGCTCGCCAGCGAAGACGCCTGGAAGCAAAACTGGGCGACGTTCGCCGAGTTGGGCCTCCTTGCCGCGCCGCTGCCGGAAGAGTTCGGCGGCTTGGGCGGCGGGGCGATCGATGTCAGCGTCGTCGCCGAGGAATTCGGCAAGGCGCTAATTGTCGAGCCGTACATCCCAACTGTGGTGCTCGGCGCTGGCGCGCTCAAGTACGCCGGTTCGGCCGCCCAGAAGGATGAGCATCTAAATGCTATCGCCGGCGGCGAGCGCATCATCGCGTTCGCCCAAGCTGAGCCGAAGAGCCGCTGGGCGCTCAACGATGTCTCGACGACCGCGAAGAAGGACGGCGCGGGTTACGTGCTGAACGGCCAGAAAGCAGTGGTTCTCGGCGCGCCGCAGGCAGATCACCTGCTTGTCAGCGCCCGCACTGCTGGGGGCCAGCGCGACGCCAAGGGCATCTCGCTGTTCCTGGTGGCGAAGAACGCCAAGGGCGTATCGACGCGCGATTATCCAACCATCGACGGCACGCGCGCCTCGGAAGTCTATTTCGAGAACGTTTCCGTTGGCGCCGACGCGCTGGTGGGCGGCGCTGACGGGGCGCTGCCGCTGATCGAGCGCATCGTCGATGAGGCCAACGCCGCCTATTGCAGCGAGGCTGTCGGCTGCATGCGCATGATGACGGACCTGACCCGCGAGTACGCGAAGACGCGCAAGCAATTCGGCCGGGCGATCGCCGAGTTCCAAGTGCTGCAGCACCGCATGGTCGACATGTTCATGGCCAGCGAGGAGAGCTATTCGATGGCGCTCCGCGCCACGATCAAGCTCGGCGAAAGCGAGCAGGAGCGGGCTAAGGCGGTCTCCGCCGCCAAAGTGTCGATCGGCAAGCTCTCGCGCTTCGTCGGCCAAGCGGCGGTGCAGATCCACGGCGGCATGGGCGTGACCGACGAAATGCGCGTCGGCCACTATTTCAAGCGCGTCACCATGATCGACGCCACCTTCGGCAATGTCGATTATCACCTGCGCCGCTACATCGCCCTTGGCGGTGAAGCCAGAGCCGCCTGAAGCGTGCTGCAGCATTGACTTGACCCCTGCCGGTGGCGACAAGCGCGCCATCGGCAGGAAGGCCCATGGGCATGGCGGCAGAAGGTGAAGGAGCGGCGGGCGCGCGCAGCGCCGTCACGGCCAAGCCGCCGCTGTCCTGCTTCATGCGCACCAAAAACGAAGAGCGGATTATCGAGCCCGTGCTGAAGGCGGCGCGGCAGGTGAGCGATGACATCGTCGTTGTCGATTCCGGCTCGACCGATCGCACCATCGAGATCGCAGAATCCCTGGGCGCACGGGTGATCCGTGCGCCGTGGCTGGGCTTCGGCAAGCAGAAGCGGATCGGCGAAGAGGCCTGCAAGCACGATTGGCTGCTGGATATCGACGCCGATGAAGAGCTGACGCCGGACTTGATCGAAGAGATCAAAGGCCTCTTCGCCAACGGTGAGCCGCGCTATTCAGTGTATCAGTTGAGGCTGGTCACCAAGCCCGATACCGCGCCGCCGCTGTGGCACTCGGCCGTGGTGAAACGCAACCGGCTCTACGATCGCCGCGTGTTGCGGGCGCCGGATCATCCTGAGTGGGATCAGTTCGAGGTGCCGGCGGGCATGACCATCGGCAAGCTCAAGGCGCCGATCATGCACCGTTCCTGGTCGGACCTCACGCACCTCGATGCGAAGTTCAATCAGAGCTCATCCTCGCGGGCGAAGAACTCGAAGCTGAAGCCGTTCTGGTATGTGTCGCTGCGCTTGCTGTTCGCGCGGCCGTTCTATTTCTTCCAGCATTATGTCTCACGCGGCCTTTGGCGCGCCGGGCTTTACGGCTTTGCTATCGCCAGCATCGCCGCGCACGGGCGCTGGCTGAAAGACGCCAAAATGCTGGAGATGCACCTGGCTCGCCGCCGTGCGGAGCGCGAGGGCCAGGACCCGCGCATATAGGTCCGAATCCGGCGAGACGGCGGAGCCGGTCCGGTCCATATTCGCTCCATGCTGGATGCAGACACCTGCCACGCCGCATGCGATGCGAAGGACCGCCGCTTCGACGGGCGCTTCTATGTCGGGGTCAAATCGACGGGCATCTATTGCCGCTGCATTTGCCCTGCGCGCACGCCCAAGCGCGTCAACCGCACCTTCTGGCCCTCAGCTGCCGCGGCCGAAGCGGCCGGGTTCCGGCCCTGCCTGATCTGCCGTCCCGAGCGGGCGCCGGGACTGGCTCCGATCGATGCGCCGGCCCGGCTCGCGGCGGCCGCCTATGCGCGCATTGAGGCGGGGGCGCTTGAAGAACAGGGGCTCGAAACGCTGGCCGCCGATCTCGGCGTCACCTCGCGCCACCTGCGCCGGGTGATGAATACGCATTTCGGCGCTAGCCCGATCGACATCGCCCAGACCGGGCGGTTGCTCGCCGCGCGCCGCCTGCTCAACGAGACAGGGCTGCCGATCACCGAAATCGCGTTCGCCTCCGGCTTCCGCTCGCTGCGCCGCTTCAACACCATGATGAAGGAGCGTTATGGCGCGCCGCCTTCGAAGATGCGCGGGCGCAAGGTGATCGAACGGGGCGACAGCTTCACCGTCTCGCTTTCCCCGCGCGGCGAATACGTAATTGCGCCAATGCTCGACTTCCTTCGCTTCCGGGCGCTGCCCGGCGTCGAGCGCGCCGATGCGCGCAGTTATGCGCGCGTGCTGAAGATTGGCGCCGCGCTCGGCTGGATCGAGATTGGCGCCGGCAAGAAGGGGCTGAGCCTTACGCTATCGGAGAATCTCGCGCCGCATCTGCGTGGCCTAGTGGCGAACGTACGCGGCGCATTCGATCTCGATGCTGAAATGACCACTGTCGACGCCCATCTCGCAAGCGATCCGCGTCTGGCTGAGGATGTGGCGCGTGAGCCGGGGGTGCGCGTGCCTGGCGCGCTCGATGGCTTTGAACTGGCGGTGCGCGCGGTGCTCGGCCAGCAAATCACCGTGGCCGGCGCGCGTACGCTGACGGACCGCCTCGTCTCGCGCTTTGGCTCGGAACTCGAGCGT
>JAEUMR010000028.1 GCA_016791385.1 Hyphomonadaceae bacterium | reverse complement strand
AGGCGGATGGGGCGGGGCCCAGCCGCAAGGCGCCTAGCAAACAGCAACCGCCGGCGGCGACGCCGGCGGTTTTGTTTTGAGCGCGGCGGGCTATGCTCTGAGCGGGAGGCAGCCCATGCTCGATTCAGCAACCATCTCCGCCCTTGTCGGCACGATGAAGCCGGACGCCGCGAAGGCGTTCTACGCGGGCGTTCTCGGCCTCAGATTTGTGGGCGACGATGGCTATGCACTCGTCTTCGAGGGCAAGAATGCGCGCGTGCGTGTCTCGCGCGTGCCGGCGATTGCGCCCGCCGCCTACGCCGTTCTCGCCTTCACCGTCGATGACATCGAGAAGACGGTCGATGAACTCGCCGCCAAGGGCGTCGCCTTCGCCCGCTTCGGTTTTTTTGTCCAAGATCAGCGCGGCATCTGGACTGCGCCGGATGGAACCAAAGTGGCGTGGTTCCACGACCCGGACCTGAACCTGCTCTCGATCGTGCAGCACGCTTGAGGCGTTACGCGCCAGCGGCTGCGCTTCTCGGCATCAACGAAATAGGACCAGACGCGCTCAATGGCGCCTTGAGCCGGCGTTCGAGGCGGAAGGTGTCGGGCGCGACGGCGCTGCCAAATTGCATGTGCTTCTCCTTCAATCGTCGTTTTCGGCCAGGGCGCGTTCGAGCGCGTCGAGGCGCGCGGTCCAGAATTGACGTTGCTGCTCGATCCACGCGGCGGCTTCATCGAGCGGCTTGGGATCGAGCGATAAGAGGTGCTCGCGGCCGGCGCGGCGGCGGCGCACGAGGTGCGCCCGCTCCAGGATGCGGATGTGCTTGGAGACTGCGTTCAGCGACATCGCAAACGGGGCGGCAAGGTCGGTGACGCGGGTTTCGCCCGACGCCAGGCGCTGCAAGATCGCCCGCCGTGTCGGGTCGGCCAGGGCGAGCATGGTGTTGTCGAGCGCGGCAGCGATCATATTCAACCAATAGGTTGAATATTAGAGTGCGTCAACCCCGCTCTGGCCGCCGCGGCGCGGATCGGCTACCAGCGCTCACACCTGCTTCGGGATTTCGGGACCTGCCATGGCCGCGCTCATTGCTATCGCGCTCTTTGTCGTCGTGATCTTTGCGCTGAACGCGCTCGAGTTCGGCCGCCTCGACTAAGCGCGCCGCACCAGCGCCGCCACGTATTGCGCGCCGCTGATCAAAGCGAGCGCTGCGGCCGCCCATAACAAGATTGCCGCCGCGGAGTGGAGACCGAGCACGAGTTCGGCCGGCGCCAAGAAAATGGACGAGGCCTGGAAGGCGAGGAACGCGCCCACGCCGCCCATCTCCGCCGCCGCTTTCCATTTGCCGAGCTGGCTCACCGGCAGCGTCTTGCCCTGTGCGGCGATGCCTTCGCGCAATCCGGCGATGGCGACGTCGCGTCCCAGGATCAGCACCGATGCAGCCACCAGATGCATCGGCAGCGCCGCGTAAGCGAGCGCAACCAGCACGCAGGTGATCAGCACCTTGTCGGCGGCGTGATCGAGCGCGGCGCCGAGCGGGGTCACGGCGTCGAGCTTGCGCGCCAGCCAGCCGTCGGCCCAATCGGTGAGCGCGGCGAGGATGAACAGCACCACGCTGAGCGCGAAGATGAAGCCGGCGAGCAGGCGGTCGCTGTAAAACTCGCCCGCCGCCCACAGGATCAGCGCGGCGATCGCCGGTCCCATGACGATGCGAAAGATCGTGAGCATGGTCGGGAGGGCGCTCTTTTTCGGCGCGGCGGCCTCAGCGCTTGTTGTCGTGGAAATAGTCATAGATGCGCTTGGCCAATTCCTTGTTGACGCCTTCAACGCCTTCGAGTTCTGCCAGCGCCGCGCGTGAGACGCCGCGCGCTGAACCGAAGCGATCAAGCAACGCGCGTTTGCGCGCCGGGCCGACACCGCCGATTTCGTCGAGCGGGTTCTTGGCGATGCCCGCTTTACGCTTGCCGCGATGGGCGCCGATGGCGAAGCGGTGCGCCTCGTCGCGGAGCCGCTGCAGGTAGTAGAGGACCGGGCTTTTCTCGTCGAGCCGGAACGGGGCGCGGCCCGGGATGAAGAAGCGCTCGCGGCCTGCGTCGCGGTCAACGCCCTTGGCGATGCCGGCGATGACGACGCGGCGCTTGAGGCCAAGCTCCTCCAGCGCTTCGAGCGCCGCGCTGAGCTGGCCTTCGCCGCCGTCGATCAGCACCAGATCGGGCCATGCGCCGAACTTGGTTTCGCGCTCGCTCTCATCGGCTTCCTTCGAAAAGTCGACGCCGCCGTCCTGCAATGCTCCCCCGCGAGCGGGGGAGCTGTCAGCGAAGCTGACTGAGGGGGCGGCGGCGCTAGCGTCTGCCGGACTTTCCCCCTCCCGCTCGCTGTCGCTCACGACCTCCCCCGCAAGCGGGGGAGGAGTTTCGTCGTCCCGTTCCACCAACATGCGCGCGAAGCGGCGGCGGATCATCGCTTTCATCATGGCGAAATCGTCGCCGCCGAATTCCTCGGTCTTCATGTTGAACTTGCGGTACTGGTTCTTCACGAAGCCATCGGGGCCGGCGACGATCATGGCGCCGAGCGCGTTCGTCCCCTGGATGTGGCTGTTGTCGTAAACCTCGATGCGTTCGGGCCGCTGCGGCAAACCGAACGTCTCGGCCACGCCATCGAGCAGTTTGGCGACGCTGCCGCTTTCGGCCATGCGCCGCCCCAGCGCCTCGCGCGCATTGAGCAGCGCCGCATCGACGATCTCGCGCTTCTCGCCGCGCTCGGGCCGGCGGATCTCGACCTTGCTGTCAGCGCGTACGCACAGAGCTTGCTCAAGCAGCTCGGCATCGGCCGGTTCGAGATTGACCAGGATGAGCTTGGGCGGCTCACGCTCATCGTAGAATTGCGCGATGAAGGCGGCGAGGATGTCGGCGGGCGTTTCCTCCGCGCCGTGACGCGGGAAATAGGCGCGGTTGCCCCAGTTCTGGCCGGCGCGGAAAAAGAACACCTGGATGCAGCTTTGCCCGCCTTCGCAGTGCAGGGCGAAGACGTCGGCTTCATCGAAGGTCGAGGGATTGATGCCTTGCGAGGCGCGTACCGAAGCCAGCGCGCGGATGCGGTTGCGCAAGCGCGCGGCGTGCTCGAATTCCAGCTTCTCCGCCGCTTCGCGCATCTCAACCGCGAGCCGGTCCTGCAACTCGACCGAACGGCCTTCCAGGAAGTCGCTCGCATCCTTCACCAGCGCCGCGTACTCGGCCTCGCCGACGAGGTTCACGCACGGGCCCGAGCAGCGTTTGATCTGGTACAGCATGCAGGGCCGGGTGCGGCCGGAGAACGTGCTGTCCGAACACGAGCGCAGCAGGAACGCCTTCTGCAGCGTATTGAGCGTGCGGTTGACGGCGCCGGCGCTGGCGAACGGGCCGTAGAACTTGCCTTTGAAACTCTTGGCGCCCCGGTGCTTCTGCAATGCCGCAATCGGGTGATCGGTGCGGATGGCGATGAAGGGAAAGCTCTTGTCGTCGCGCATCAGCACGTTGAAGCGGGGCTTGAGGCGCTTGATCAGGTTGGTCTCAAGCAGCAGCGCTTCGGTTTCTGTCTGCGTGACGATCACTTCGAGCGACACCGTCTGGTGCAGCATGCGGTAGACGGCGTTGGTGTGGGCGCGGCCCTGCGCGTACTGGCCGACGCGGTTCTTCAGGCTCTTGGCCTTGCCGACATAAAGCACCTCGCCGTCGGCCCCGAGCATGCGGTAGACGCCCGGGCGCGAGGGCAGCCGCTTCCACGCCTCGCGGATCGCCTCGATCCCCTTGAGCGCCGGGGCGGGGCGATCTTCCACGGGCAGGTCCGCAAGGGGCGGCAGGGAGGGTTTGTCAGCGCCAGACATGAAGCTTCGAAGTGTAGCCCAACAATGGGGGCGCGCGTGGCTTGATCTCAGGCCCTTCGCCGTTTAGCGCCGCTGCAAACTGGAGGCGATGGGAACCACGAGCGCCATGCTCATGTATCCCCCTTACGAGGTAAATGGCCGCGACGGCATGCCTTATGGGATAGCTTCCGCCACACTTTTAGGGTCCGTCCATGGATGACATGCGCCTGCCGTTTCGCCCGCCTTATGCGGCGCCCGATCCGGAAAAATGCGAAACGATGAAGGACGTCCGCGCTGGCGTGGACGAGATCGACAGGATGCTGGTGACGCTGATCGCGCGCCGGCAGGGCTATATGGATGCGGCCGCGCGCATCAAGCCGAGCCGCTCGGTGGTGCGCGACGAGGCGCGCATCCAGCAGGTCCTGGATAATGTGAAGGCGGAAGCCGGGCGGCGGGGGCTCTCCTGGTCGATCGCCGAGCCGGTTTGGCGCGAGATGATGGAACGCTGCATCGCCCACGAATTCGACGTTTGGGATAAGACGCGGACCTGACTGCACGCTCTGGGCTGACGGCTGCCCCTGCCTCGTGGTAACCACGTTATGGGTGGGGGGCGTCGTCGGGTTGGGTGATGACGCTCGAATTATTGTACTTGACGGCTCGCGCTTGGCGCGAGCCTCGCGGACGTCTTGCAAGCCAGCAAGGTCGCGCGTGGCGCGCTGTTCTCACCAATGATAAGCCCGAGCGTTTTCGCGCGAGGGGCGGCGCATGAGGTGGTTTCTGGGCTTGGTGCTGGTGGTGGCGCTGCTGGTTGGCGGCGCCTATGCCGTTGGCCGCTTCTTTCTGCCCAACACGCTCGACGTAACGCGTACGACCAGCATCGCGCGTCCGCGCGCAGCGATCTTCGCCATGGTGAACGACCTGCGCATTGCGCGCGAATGGTCGCCATATAACGCGCGCGATCCGGATGCGGAGTACACGATCTCGGATGAGCCCGGCGCGGGCCAAAGCATGCGCTGGACCTCGAATGTGCGCGAAGTCGGCTCGGGCCGCATGTCGATCGTCGATTCCGTCGACAACGAGATGGTGGAGAGCATCATCCAGATCGGCGAACGTGCGACGCTGAGTTCACGGCTGCGGTTGGCGCGCGCGCAAAGCGGCACCTCGGTGGCGTGGTCGATTTCCGCTTCGTGCGCCGATGGCTGGATCAACGTGCCGTGCCGCTACATGAACCTGATCATGCGCAGCACGATCGAGAAGGAGCTCGACAGCGGCCTTGCGCGCCTGAAGAACCGCGCCGAGCAATTGCCGAATTTCGACTTCGAAGGGCTCGATATTCTCGAAGTTGTCGTCGATCCGCAGGACGTCATGTTCGTGGACGTGACGCTGGCCACCGCACAGCCGAGCTTTGCTGACCGCGACGCTGCCCAGCGCCGCGGCGTCGAAGCGCTGACCAGTTCGGTCACGACGGCCGGCGGTCAGGCGGACACGGCGACGCTCGTCCGCGTGCTGCCGCAGAACAATGGCGTCGACGGCCGTTGGCGCTTCAGCGTCGGTTTTCCCTACCAGGGCCCCGCACCCGTTCTGGTCGGCTCGCGGCTTGGCCAAACGCCGGGCGGCGCCGCGCTGCGCGGCGTCATCGTCGGACCGCGTTCGCAAGTGCCGGCGATGTATCAGCGGCTCGAGGCCTATCGCCAGGCGCATCGCATTGCGCTGCGCCAGGGCGTCGACGCCTGGGAAGTGGTGACGCAAGTGGCGCAACCGGAAGGCGCCGATCCAGCCGATCCGGTCGAGCGCACCGAAATCTACTTCCCGATCGAATCGAACGAGCGCAGCTAAAAAGCCAGCGCGGCCAAAGAAGAAGCCCGCGTGAGAGCATCACGCGGGCTTCTGTTGTTTCGCACTCAGGCGGATCGAACTAGTCGGCCACCTTGAGGTTCACGGCCTTCGGGCCCTTGCCCTTGGTGTCGGGCAGGGTCTGGAAGTTCACGCGCTGGCCTTCGGTCAGCTGCGTGAGGCCCGCGCGCTCAACTGCGCTGACGTGCACGAACACGTCCGCGCCGCCGCCGTCCGGCGTGATGAAGCCGAAGCCGCGCGCGCCGTTGAAGAACTTCACGGTGCCGTCCTGCGGGTCACCCAAAGGCTGGCGCGGGGGACGATCGCCGCCGCCGAAACCGCCGCCGCCTTCACGCGGGCCGCGGAAACCGCCGCCGCCGCCACCGCCGCCACGGAAGCCGCCGCCGCCACCGCCGCCGCCGCGATAGCCACCGCCGCCGCCGCCGCCGCCGAAGCCGCCGCCGCCGCCGCGATAACCACCGCCGCCGTAGCCGCCGCCACCGCCTTCACGGCCGCCGCCGCCGCCGCCGCGATAACCACCACCGCCGCCGCCGCCGCGGTAGCCGCCGCCACCGCCGCCGCCGCCGCCGAAGCCGCCGCCGAAGCCGCCACCGCCGCCGCCGAAGCTGCCGCCGCCGGTGTCACCGCCGCCAAATTCTTGATGATCGCGCTCGCGTCCGCGGCCGCCGCGCTTTTCTTTCTTCCGATCGTTGTCGTTGTCGTCGCCGAAATCGTCGTCGAAGCTCATTTCCACTTTTTCCTGATCAAGGCCGTTGGCGCACGCCAAAGGCCGCGCGCACGCTTCCGCGCACGCACGTCACCGCGAATTTCTGCTTTGTTGGAGAGTTATACTTCAGCCGCACTCTGCGGAACTTCGCACCACCGCCGGTCAACGCGACCGGCTCTTCACAATGCGCTTATGCGCGAGGGGGTTCCCCCGCGCA
>JAEUMR010000020.1 GCA_016791385.1 Hyphomonadaceae bacterium | reverse complement strand
CTGCTCGGCGCGAAATTGCCGCGTCCGCATATCGGCCTCGCGCACTCGATGGGCGGCGCGATCATTCTGCGCGCGCTGCAGACGCGGCGCATCGAACTCGACGCGGCGGCGTTCTCGGCGCCGATGTGGGGCATTGCCGGCCTTAAAGACGGCGCGAAGAAATATGTGCGCTTCATGGTCTCGCTTGGCGCTGGCGGTCAGTTCGCGCCGGGCGTCGAGAAGAAATGGAAGCGCGAGAACTTCAAGAAGAACCCGGTCACACAGGACCGTGAGCGCCACGCACGCGCGCAGGGGCTGATCGCGGAAGAACCGCGCCTGGCGCTGGCCGGGCCGACCAACGGCTGGGTCGCCGCTTCGGCGGACGCAACTGAATCGTTCCTGCAGCCGAACGCGCTCGCGCACATCCGCATTCCGGTCCTGATCGCCACCGCCGGGGCCGAGCAACTGGTCGACAGCGCCAGCCATGACGTCGTCGCGGCGCAATTGCCGGATGCCCGGCACATCACCATCGCCGGCGCCAAACACGAGATCCTGATGGAGCTCGATCAGTATCGGCAAGAATTTTGGACGGCGTTCGACGAACTGGCCGGCCGGGTAGCGCCGCCTGCGGCGCAATAAGGGAGGCCGCACATGGCCGGGGACTTGGTTCTCGTCACCGGCGGTTCGGGCTTCATCGGCGCGCATCTGATCATCCAGCTGCTGAACGCGGGCTACCAGGTGCGCACCACCGTGCGCTCACTCGCGCGCGAGGGCGAGGTGCGCCAGATGCTGCGCAATGGCGGCGTCGAAGCGGGCGATCGGCTGAGCTTCGCCGCGGCCGATCTCACCAAGGACGAAGGCTGGGCCGAAGCCGTCGCGGGCTGCACTTATGTGCATCACGTCGCTTCGCCGTTCCCGCCGGGCATTCCGCAAAGCGAGGATGAGCTGATCATTCCCGCCCGCGACGGCGCGCTGCGCGTGTTGAAGGCGGCGCGCGATGCGGGCGTGAAGCGGGTGGTGCTGACCTCGTCGTTCGCGGCGATCGGGTACGGTCAGCCGCCGCAACGCGCCCCGTTCGACGAAACCAATTGGACCGACCCCAATGGCGATGATGTGCGCGCCTACGTGAAATCGAAGACGGTCGCGGAACGCGCGGCGTGGGATTTCATCGCCCGCGAGGGCGGCGGGCTTGAGCTTTCGGTCGTCAACCCGGTCGGCGTGATGGGACCGGTGCTGGGGCCGGATTACTCGACCTCGATCCTGTTGGTGCAGCGGCTGATGGACGGCGCCATGCCGGGCGCGCCGCGGCTCTATTTCGGCCTCGTCGACGTGCGCGACGTCGCCGATCTGCACATGCGCTGCATGACTGATCCTGCCGCCAAGGGCGAGCGCTTCCTGGCGCTGGCCGGCGATTTCGTCTCGATCGCGCAGATCGGGCGCATGCTGAAGCGTGGGCTCGGCCCCGCCGCCAAACGCGTGCCGACGCTGGAGCTGCCGGATTTTCTCATCCGCATGGCCGCGCGCCGCGATCCGGCGGTGCAGCAAATCCTGCCCGAACTCGGCAAGCGCAAGAACGGCAGCAACGCCAAGGCGCGCACGCTGCTCGGCTGGAACCCGCGTTCGAACGAGGACTCGGTGGTCGCCACCGCCGAAAGCCTGATCCGGCTGGGGCTTCTGAAAGATTCTCCCAAGCAAGCGGCGTGAGGCGGCTGCTTGCGCGAAGCTACCAGCCCTATTGGGCGCTGCGCGCCGATCTGCTCGCACGCCTCGGCCACACTGAGGCCGCGCGCCGCGTATGACAAAGCCATCGCGCGCGAACGTGACGGCGCAGTGATCCGCTTCCTCAGCGAGCGGCGCGCTGCGCTCGGGTAGCGCTATTGCGTCACTTCGAGTGTCAAGGTCGTGCTGTAGCTACGCACATCGACGCTCGCGCCAGCGGGCATTTCGGGCCGGTAACGCACGGCAATCAGATAGAGGCCGGGGTGATCGAAGGTGAGGTGCGCCCGGCCTTCGCTGTTGGTGACGAATGCGCGATGCATGTCATCTTCGGAATCGCCGCGCTCATAGACAACGAATGGCATGCGTGCGAACGGCGCGCCGTTGAAGAGGAGCTGCAGATCGGCGCCGCTCGCTGCGGTCACTTGATTTGGATGAGTGATTGGGCGGATTGCCAACGTGCCGACGACGGGCTCGATCGCGGCGCGGGTGGCCTCGCCCCGAGTGACGTAGCTTTCGGCCACCTCCACCATTTGCATGGTCGATATTCGTGTGCGACGCGGCGGCGTTTCGTTCGCCCGTAGCGCCCGCCAGCGCCCGCGCTGATAGATCATGCGCTCAACCGGTCCCATCACTTCGCCGGTGGTGAGGCGGTAGGTGCCTGCAAGCGGCAGCGCCGTTTCCAGGGCGGTCTCGTACTGCGAGACCTGCACTGAGCTGAAGGCAAGACGGCGCCCATCCGGGGCGATCACTGTGAGGTCCGGCCCTGATATGCCGACATTGGGGCAGAAAATCTGCGTCGAATAGCCAGCCTGTGCAGAGGTCCATTCCGTGTTGGGGTGGAAGTTCACGGGCTTCATGAACGGCGTGTGCGCGTCGGCGGCGGTGGCGCTCAGCAACAGACCGCACGAGAGCATCAATGCTTTGAGAGATCGCATCGCATTCACCTCAAAAAAGGCAGCCTAGGCACATAGCGTACGCGTGAGTTGCGCCAGATCAAGCGGGTGGTGTTGGGCGCTTGCGGTAATAGAAGCGCTTGGCCGCTTCGGTGGCGACGCCATAGCCGGCGGCGATCAGCAGCGCGAACAGCAGCAATTCCGCTGGCGGCGGGCGCAGCGCAAACCATTGCGAGACGTACGGCAGATAGGGCGCGGCCAGCGCGATCAGCACGACGATGATGCTCAGCCTCATGATCCACGGGGCCGGGCGGCTGGTCCAGAACGGCCGCGCCGTGCGCAGCGCCACCAGCGCGACGATCTCGGTCAGCACCGAGATTTGAAACCAGCTGGTTTGAAACACGGCTTCCTCGGCGTGCAGCACGCCGCGCAACAGCCAGAACGTGATCAGGTCGAACACCGAACTCACCAGCCCGAACACCAGCATGAAGGATTGGATGTTGCGGATGTTCCAGCGCTCGGGCCGGCCTTCCTGCTCAGGGTCGACTTTGTCGGCTGCGACCGCCATCAGCGGCAGGTCGGTCATGAAGTTGATCACCAGAGTCTGCGCGGCGGTGAGTGGCAGGAACGGCAGCAGCGGCGTGGCGAACGCCATGCTGACCATGTTGCCGAAGCTCGATCCGGTGGTGATGCAAATGTATTTGAGCGTATTGGCGAAGGCGCGGCGGCCATCGCGCACGCCGTCGAGCAGAACGCCGAGGTCCTGCTGCGTCAGCAGCACGTCCGCCGCCGCGCGCGCGACATCGACCGCGCCGTCAACGGAAATGCCGACATCCGCCGCCTGCAGCGCCGGCGCGTCGTTGACGCCGTCGCCAAGGAAGCCGACGGTCTTGCCGGCGCGTTGAAGCACACGCACGATGCGTTCCTTGTGCTGCGGTTCAACCTCGGCGAACACGCGCGTGGCCAGCAGGCGAGGGCGTAGCGCATCGCCCTTGAGTGCGTCAATTTCAGCGCCCGTCATCACCGCGTCGGCGCCGAGGCCGAGCACATCGGCCACGTGCTGGGCGACGAAGCGATTGTCGCCGGTGATGACTTTCACGGCGAGGCCGGAGGCGGCGAGCGAGGCCACGACCTGCGCCGCATCGGCCTTCACCGGGTCGGCGAAGGCGAGAAAGCCGGAAAAGCGCATGTCGCGCTCGTCATCGCGGGTGAAGTCGGCCTGCGCTGCGCAGGCGCGCGCGGCGATGCCGAGAACGCGCTGACCTTGGCCTCCGAACGCGCCATAGCGCGCAGTTAGCGCCGTGCGCAGCGCGGGCGTCAGCGGGATGGGCCCGCCCTCCGTCTCCACTTCGGTGCAGATTTGCAGGACCTGCTCGAACGCGCCTTTGCAGATGATAAGTGGCTCCGCTTGATCGTCGCGCGCGACGACGATGGTGAGCCGCTTGCGCTGGAAGTCGTAGGGGATCTCGTCGATCTTGCGCCAGCCCTGGATGGTATCGCCCAGCGTGCGGCTCTGATCCTCGCCGGCGGCAATGATGGCGCGATCAAGCGGATTCTCGATGCCGGATTCAAAGCCCGCATTGATGAAGGCGAGGTCCATCGCCCGCGTCGAGGGTTGGCCTTGCGGGTCGAGCGCGGAGTCAAGACGCGCCGCGCCCAAGGTGAGCGTGCCGGTCTTGTCGGTGCAGAGGACGTCGATCTCGCCGAGGTTTTCGATCGCTTCGAGACGGCGCACTAGCACGCCCGCTTTGGCCATCCGCCGCGCACCCGCTGACAAGGTGACGCTGACGATGGCGGGCAACAGTTCCGGCGAAAGCCCAACCGCGAGTGCGACCGAGAACAGCAGCGATTCCAGAAACGGCCGCCCCAGCAGCTGGTTCACCACCAGGACAAAGACCACCAGCAGCACCGCCACGCGCAACAGCAGATATCCGAACCGGCGCAGGCCGCGGCTGAACTCGGTTTCCTGTTCGCCGCGCTGCAGATTCTTGGCGACGGCGCCGAGGAGGCTCTGCTCGCCGGTGGCGCAGACGAGCATCTTGGCGAAGCCGGAGCGCACCGAGCCGCCGGCGAAGGCGCAATTGCTGCGCTCCGATAGGGGTGCATCCGCGGCGGCGACACCAGGCCGCTTTTCCACGGGAAAGCTCTCGCCGGTGAGGCTCGCTTCCGAGACGAGGAAATCGGAGGCCTCGAGGATGCGTCCGTCGGCAGGCACGACATCGCCCGCCGACAAGATCACGATGTCACTGGTGACGACCTCGTGAAACGGAACGCCGATTTCCGCGCCGTCGCGCAATACGCGCGCATGCAAAGCGAAGCGGCGCTGCAAGGCGTCGATGGCGCGCCCGGCGCGGTATTCCTGGGCAAAGCCCAGAGCCGTGCTGCCGGCGACGATGGCGAGGATGACGCTCGCCTCGGTCCATTCGCGCAGCGCCATCGCCAGCAGCGAGCCGCACACGAGGATGAGCACGAGCGGGCTGGCGAATTGCCGTGCGATCAGCCGCACGGCGTCAGCGGCGCGGGCTTGCTGCGGCGTGGACGGACCGGCCGCCGCCAAACGCTGGCGCGCTTCCTCGCCGCTGAGGCCGCTCGCTGACGCGCCCAGGCGGCGCATCAGGGCGTCGAGATCGTCGGACCAATAAGCAGGCGCAGTCATGGCAATTCCTCAACGCCTAGCTTGGCTGGCCGTCAAGGCGGAGGTGTTGCGGCGGCGCAAGCCGGCGGCCCTGGCTTAGGCGCCGCCCTTTTTCGCCGAAGGCTGGGCGGCGTTTCACATCCATCCGTCGCTTCGTTCAGGGCGCTCTGTCGATCTCGGCTTGCTCCGGCGCTCCATCCCCCACTGCATTGTGGCCCGGAGGCATATCGATGAGCGAACGAACGACGCGCAGGGGGCTGCTGAAGCAAGCTGCCGCTCTTGGCGCTGCTCTCGCGTTCGGCCGGGGCTGCGCACATGCACCTGTCGGCGTTCGCACGGAGAGGCGCGATCTCTATCCGCAGGGTGTGGCGTCCGGCGATCCCGCGCCGGACAGCGTGATCTTGTGGACGCGCCGTGCGCCGGATGCAGGCGCGAGC
>JAEUMR010000019.1 GCA_016791385.1 Hyphomonadaceae bacterium | reverse complement strand
GGTGAAGTCAGCCTGCGCTGCGCGGGCGCGCGCGGCGATGCCGAGAACGCGCTGACCTTGGCGTCCGAACGCGCCATAGCGGGCGGTCAGCTCTGCGCGCAGTGCGGGCGTCAGCGGCGTGGGGCCGCTCTCGGTCTCAATCTCGGTGCATATTTGCAAGACCTGCTCGAATGCGCCTTTGCAGATGATGAGCCGCTCTGCCTGATCGTCGCGCGCGACGACGATGGTGAGCCGCTTGCGCTGGAAGTCGTAGGGGATCTCGTCGATTTTGCGCCAGCCCTGGATGGTCTCGCCGAGCATGCGGCCCTGATCCTCGCCGGCGCCGATGATGGCGCGATCGAGCGGGTTCTCGATGCCGGATTCAAAGCCCGCATTGATGAAGGCGAGATCCATCGCCCGCGTGGAGGGTTGGCCTTGCGGATCGAGTGCGGAGTCAAGACGCGCTGCGCCCAAGGTGAGCGTGCCGGTCTTGTCGGTGCAGAGCACGTCGATTTCGCCAAGGTTTTCGATCGCTTCGAGACGGCGCACCAGCACGCCCGCTTTGGCCATCCGCCGCGCGCCCGCTGACAAGGTGACGCTGACGATGGCAGGCAAGAGCTCGGGAGAAAGGCCGACCGCGAGCGCGACCGAGAACAGCAGCGATTCCAGAAACGGCCGCCCCAGCAGCTGGTTCACCACCAGCACAAAGACCACCAGCAGCACCGCCACGCGCAGCAGCAGATAACCGAAGCGGCGCAGGCCGCGGCTGAACTCGGTTTCCTGTTCGCCGCGCTGCAGATTCTTGGCGACTGCGCCGAGGAGGCTCTGCTCGCCGGTGGCGCAGACGAGCAGCTTGGCGAAACCGGAGCGCACCGAGCCGCCGGCGAAAGCGCAATTGCTGCGCTCCGATAGAGGCGCATCCGCGGCGGCGACGCCGGGCCGCTTTTCGACTGGGAAGCTCTCGCCAGTGAGGCTCGCTTCCGAGACGAGGAAATCGGAGGCTTCGAGGATGCGTCCGTCGGCAGGCACCACATCGCCCGCCGATAAGATCACGACGTCGCCGGTGACAAGCTCGTGAAACGGAACGCCGATCTCCGCCCCGTCGCGCAGCACGCGTGCATGCAAGGCGAAACGGCGCTGCAAAGCGTCGATGGCGCGCCCGGCGCGGTATTCCTGGGCGAAGCCCAACGCCGTGCTGCCGGCGACGATGGCGAGAATGACGCTTGCCTCGGTCCATTCTCGCAGCGCCATCGCCAGCAGCGAGCCGCACACGAGGATGAGCACGAGCGGGCTGGCGAATTGCCGTGCGATCAGGCGCACGGCATCGGCGGCGCGGGTTTGCGGCGGCGTGGACGGACCGGCCGCCGCCAAACGCTGGCGCGCTTCCTCGCCGCTGAGGCCGCTCGCCGACGCGCCCAGGCGGCGCATCAGAGCGTCGAGATCGTCCGACCAATAGGCAGGCGCAGTCATGGCAATTCCTCAACGCCTGCCTTGGCTGGCCGTCAAGGCGGAGGTGTTGAGGCGGCGCAAGCCGGCGCCCTGGCCTAGGCGCGGCGGGAAGGAGATCTCAACGGCGGGCGTGCTTGGAGCAGCGCGTGGACGAGGGCGAGCAGCTGCTCTTCACCGGCGGGGGACAACCAGCGCGACGGCCTTTTCGCCGAAGGCTGGGCGGCGCTTCTCATCCATCCGTCGCTTCGTTCATACCGCTCTGTCGATCTCGGCTTGCTCCGGCACTCCATCCCTCACTGCATTGTGGCCGGAGGCATATCGATGAGCGAACGAACGACACGCAGGGTGCTGCTGAAGCAAGCTGCCGCTCTTGGCGCGGCTCTCGCGTTCGGCCGGGGCTGCGCCCATGCGCCTGCCGGCGTTCGCACGGAGAGACGCGATCTCTACCCGCAGGGTGTGGCGTCCGGCGATCCCGCGCCGGACAGCGTGATCTTGTGGACGCGCCGTGCGCCGGATGCAGGCG
Organism: Hyphomonadaceae bacterium; assembly: GCA_016791385.1. Classification (GTDB taxonomy): domain Bacteria; phylum Pseudomonadota; class Alphaproteobacteria; order Caulobacterales; family Aquidulcibacteraceae; genus Vitreimonas. Next base: position 1,035 of record JAEUMR010000019.1, on the reverse strand, counting down.
CGAGCGCGCACCGGCTAATGGTGGAAGTCGCCAGCGACGAGACCTTCGCGCACATCGTCGCGCGTGGCGACGTGGAGGTAAGCGCGGCCACCGATTGGACGTGCCGCTTTCTCGCGGCGGGCCTCAGGCCCGCGCGCGAGTATTGGTACCGCTTCGTCGACGAAGCAGGAAACATGAGCCGCGTCGGCCGCACGGTCACAGCCCCCGCTGCAAGCGATGATCGGCCGGTGCGATTCGCGTTCGTGAGCTGCCAGGATGTCACCATTGGCGCGCTCAACGCTTATCGGCGCATGATCTACGAGGATGTGCGGCGGCCACGCGCCGAACAACTCGGCTTCGTGCTGCATCTGGGCGACTTCATCTACGAACTCGTCAAATATCCCGAAGACGCTCAGAACGGCAGAGATCGTGGCCGCCGGCTGCGCGATGTCGTGCGGTATCCGCACGGCAAGAAGGTGCGGAATTTTCATTTCCCCATCGATCTCGACGATTATCGAACCGCCTATCGCGGTTATCTCACCGATCCAGATTTGCAGGACGCGCGGGCGCGCTGGCCGTTCGTGCCGGTGTGGGACAATCACGAATTTTCGTGGCGCGGCTATCAGAGCATGTCGCAAATCTTCAACGACCCGCCGGAGCCCGCGCAGGCTCTGAAGGTCGCCGCCAGCCAAGCCTGGTATGAATACCAGCCGGCGCGCGTCATCAAGCAAGGCGCGGGTGACGCGTTCGAAGCGCCCGCCGTGACGAACACGCCGCTTGGCGAAGTGGATGCGCGCGGCGTCAGTCATGAGCCCAACAATATCACAGCGATCCACGCGCTGCGCATTGAGCGCGCGTTCCGGTTCGGCAAGAACGTCGAGATGATCTTGACCGACAATCGCTCGTACATGTCAGCGCCCATCGACGCCTCAAATCTGTCCGTTCCGGACTTCGGCTTCACGCCGGAGATCGCCAACGACGTTCTTGAAGCGGGCCGCGAGTACAACGGCGGCTCGCCGCCAGCTACGATCCGCCTTGGCGAAACCGAAATCCCCA
>JAEUMR010000012.1 GCA_016791385.1 Hyphomonadaceae bacterium | reverse complement strand
GAGCACGTGCGCCGCGGCGTGCGCGAAGCCGGCGGCGTGCCGATCGATTTCAACACCATCATGGTCACCGACGGCATCTCGATGGGCACGCCGGGGATGAAGGCGTCGCTGATCTCGCGCGAGGTGATCGCCGATTCCATCGAGTTGGCGGTGCAAGGCCACCAGCTCGACGGCGTGGTCTGCATCGTCGGCTGCGACAAGACCATTCCCGCCGCGGCGATGGCGCTCGCGCGCATGGATCTGCCGGGCTGCGTGCTCTATGGCGGCACCATCATGCCGGGCCGCATCGCCGGCAAAGACATCTCGATTCAAGAAGTGTTCGAAGCGATCGGCGCGCATGGCGCTGGCACGCTGAATGATGACGGTCTGCGCGAGGTGGAAAAGGCTGCCTGCCCCGGCGCCGGCGCGTGCGGAGGCCAGTTCACCGCCAACACCATGGCGATGGCGCTGACGGCGATGGGCCTCTCGCCGATGGGCGCCAATGACGTGCCGGCGGTGCACAGCGACAAGCCCGCCGAAGCAGAGCGCTGCGGCCGTATCGCTGTCGAGCTGACGCAGCGCGGCGAGAATGCGCGCCGCTTTATCACGGCGCAATCGCTGCGCAACGCGGCAGTGGCGGTTTCCGCCAGCGGCGGCTCCACCAACGCGGTGCTGCACCTGACCGCGATCGCCGCCGAAGCGGGCGTGCCGTTCGGCGTCGAAGACTGCAACGCCGCCTGCGAAGACGCGCCCGTCATTTGCGACTTGCGTCCGGGCGGCCAGTATCTGGCGCACCACCTGTTCCAAGCCGGCGGCACGCGGCTGGTGCTGCAAAAGCTGATGCAAGCCGGCAAGATCGCGGACACGCCTACCGTTTCGGGCCGCGCCCTGTTCGATGAAGCGCGCGAAGCGGTGGAGACGGCTGGGCAGAAAGTCGTGCGCGATTTCGCCAGCCCGGTGATGGCGCGCGGCTCGTACGCGGTGATCTACGGCAACATCGCCCCCGATGGCGCGGTGATCAAACTGGTCGGCCACGACACCGATCGCTTCGAAGGCCCCGCGCGCGTGTTCGACAGCGAAGAAGCCTCGTTCGAAGCGGTGCAGAACGGGACCATCAAGGAAGGCGATGTCATCGTCATCCGCTACGAGGGCCCCAAGGGCGGGCCTGGCATGCGCGAAATGCTGCAGGTGACGGCGGCCCTGAAAGGCCGCGGCGTGCAGAATGTGGCGCTGATCACCGACGGGCGCTTCTCCGGCGCGTCTTACGGCTTTGTCGCCGGTCACGTCTCGCCGGAAGCAGCGGCGGGCGGCCCGATCGCGCTGCTGCGCGACGGCGACATCATCGCCATCGACGTGCGCGCGCGGCGCATCGACACCAGCGCAAACCTCTCCGGGCGCACCCCCGCCCCACCCAAGCAAGCAGCGCCGACCGGCGTGTTCGCAAAGTACGCAGCCCTGGTCGCTTCGGCGTCGCAGGGCGCTGTCACCATTCCCAACCCACCGCCGGCGCAACGCCGCACCGCAAGCTGAGGCACACACATGAAAGTCTACACCAACGACGACGTCGACAACGCAGCGCTCAAGGGCAAGCGCATCGCCGTCCTCGGTTATGGCAGCCAAGGCCGCGCGCACGCGCAGAACCTGCGCGACAGCGGCTATGACGTGGTCGCCGGCGTGCGCAAAGGCGGCAAGGGCCACACTCACGCCACCGCCGACAAGATCGCAACCGCCGAGCCCGCCGATGCGGTCGAAGGCGCGGACCTGATCGCCTTCCTCACCCCCGACATGGCGCAGGAGGCGATCTACAAGGAGATCATCGCGCCGAAGGCCAAGAAGGGCGCGACGCTGCTGTTCGCGCACGGCTTCTCGATCGTGTACGGCCGCGTGCAGCCGCGCGCGGACATGGACGTGGTGCTGGTGGCGCCCAAAGGTCCGGGCGATCTGGTGCGGCGCGAATATCAGCGCGGCCGCGGCGTGCCTTCGCTGTTCGCGGTGCATCAGGACGTCAGCGGCAAGGCGCGCGACAAAGCGATGGCCTACGCCAAGGGCAATGGCGGCGCCACCGGCGGCCTGATCGAAACCACCTTCACCGAGGAAACCGAGACCGACCTGTTCGGCGAACAGGCGGTGCTGTGCGGCGGCGCCAAGGAATTGGTGATGGCCGGCTTCAAGACCCTGGTCGACGCTGGCTACCAACCGGAAGTCGCCTACTTCGAATGCATGCACGAGCTGAAGCTGATCGTGGACCTGTTCTACGAAGGCGGCGTCTCGAAGATGCACGACTTCATCTCGGAGACCGCCAAATACGGCGCAGTCGTCTCCGGCCCGCGCATCGTCACCGAAGAAACCCGCGCGCGCATGCGAGAGGTGCTGAAGGACATCCAGTCCGGCAATTTCGCGCGCGACTGGATCCTCGAAAATCAGGCCGGCAAGCCGCGCTACAACGCGCTGCTCAACGCCGACCGCAATCACCCGATCGAGAAGACCGGCGCCGAACTGCGTTCGCGCATGGCCTGGCTGAAAACCCCGACCAATTCGTGAGCCGGACATGACCTCGAGCAGCATCACCAAGATTCATCAGGCAGCGCCCGCCGCAGAGGCCGGCGTCGTGATGACGGGCGCCGACATGGTGATCCAAGCCCTGCGCGATCAGGGCGTGGACACCCTGTTCGGCTATCCCGGCGGGGCGGTGCTGCCGATCTACGACGCGCTGTTTGCCGCCGATGATTTGCGCCACATCCTCGTCCGCCACGAACAGGGCGCAGGACACGCGGCCGAGGGCTATGCGCGCTCGACCGGCAAAGTCGGCGTCGCGCTGGTCACCTCCGGCCCCGGCGCCACCAACATGGTGACGCCGCTGGCCGATGCGTTGCTCGATTCCATTCCGATGGTCGTCATCACCGGTCAGGTCGCCACGCACCTGATCGGCACCGATGCATTCCAGGAATGCGATACGGTGGGCATCACCCGCTCGTGCACCAAGCACAATTGGCTGGTCAGCGATGTCGACGATCTCGCCGCCATCCTGCACGAAGCGTTTTACGTTGCGCGCAGCGGCCGGCCCGGCCCGGTCCTGGTCGACATTCCGAAGGACGTGCAATTCGCCAGCGGCGTCTATCTCGCTCCTGACAAAGCGCCGCGGCGCTCCAAGCGCGTGTCGCGGCCGGTCGATCAAAGCAAGATCGCCCAAGCGGTCGAGCTGATGGCGCGGGCGCGGCGGCCGGTCATCTATTCAGGCGGGGGCGTCATCAATGCCGGGCCGCGCGCGAGCGAAGCGCTGCGCGAACTGGTGCGCGAGACCAATTTCCCGGTGACCTCGACGCTGATGGGCCTCGGCGCCTTCCCGGCGTCCGACCCGCAATGGCTCGGCATGCTGGGCATGCACGGCTCGTGGGAGGCCAACCACGCCATGCACGATTGCGACGTGATGCTCTGCGTCGGCGCGCGCTTCGACGATCGCGTCACCGGGCGCATCGATGCGTTCAGCCCGGGCTCGACCAAGATCCACATCGATATCGACCCGTCCTCGATCAACAAGAACGTCCATGTCGACGTGCCCCTGATCGCCGATGCGGGCGAAGCGCTGGAAGCATTGCTGGCGGCCTGGAAAGCGCGCCCGCGCCGCACGCCTTCGCTGGAGGCCTGGTGGTCGCGCATCGAGCAATGGCGCGCGCGCAGGTGCTTCGCCTATGCGCCGAGCGATGAGGTGATCAAGCCGCAATACGCCATCGAACGGCTCTACGCGGCCACACGCGGGCGTGACGTCTACATCACCACCGAAGTCGGCCAGCATCAGATGTGGGCGGCGCAATATTTCCACTTCGACCAGCCCAATCGCTGGATGAGCTCGGGCGGGCTGGGCACGATGGGCTACGGCCTGCCAGCCGCGCTGGGCGTGCAGGCGGCGCACCCCGGCGCGCTCGTCATCGACATCGCCGGCGAGGCCAGCGTGCAGATGACGATGCAGGAGATGAGCACGGCGGTTCAGCACCGCCTACCGATCAAGGTGTTCATCCTCAACAATGAATGGATGGGCATGGTGCGCCAGTGGCAGCAATTGCTGCACGGCGAGCGCTATTCGCACTCCTATTCCGAGGCGCTGCCCGATTTCGTGAAGATGGCCGAAGCGTTCGGCTGCACCGGCATCCGCGCCGACAAGCCGAGCGAGCTGGACGGGAAAATCGCGCAGATGCTCGCCGATCCGGGCCCGGTGCTGTTCGATTGCCGCGTCGCCCGTGAAGAAAACTGCCTGCCGATGATCCCCTCCGGCAAGGCGCACAACGAGATGATCTTGGCCGACGACTTGACCCACACCCGTATCGACGACGCCGGCAGGAAACTGGTCTGATGACGCGCCCCCCACCCACCGATGCGCGCACGCTGGCCATCCTGGTCGACAACGAACCGGGCGTGCTGGCGCGCGTCGTCGGCCTCTTTTCCGCCCGCGGCTACAACATCGAGAGCCTGACCGTCGCTGAGACGGACGCCAAAGCGCATACCTCGCGCATCACCGTCGTCACCCGCGGCGAGCCGGCCACGATCGATCAGATCAAAGCGCAGCTCGATCGCATCGTCTCGGTGCGTCAGGTGATCGACGCCACGCAAGACCCCGCCGGCGTGCTGCGCGAACTGGCGCTGATCAAGGTGCGCTCCACCGGCCAGGAGCGCATCGAAGCGCTGCGCGTCGCGGAGATCTTCCGCGCCAAGGTGATCGACACCACGCTTGAGAGCTTCATCTTCGAGATGACCGGCGCGAGCGACAAGATCGACGCTTTCGTCGAGTTGATGCGCCCAATTGGCCTTGTTGAAATCTCACGCACTGGCGTGCTTTCGATCCATCGCGGCCCTCTCCCGGACCGACTTAGCACCGACGCCCCAAAGGCGTCGGAATCCCTAGCGTCGTAATCCAACAAGAGAGTTCGCCCATGTCTGCTTTGCTTTTCTCCACCGTTGCCGCCCCCCCCTCTTCTATTGAGGAGGTACGGGTATGAGCGCCGACATTCGCCGCAACAGCGCCGCTGTCAAAATCTTCGACACCACCATGCGCGACGGCGAGCAATCGCCGGGCGCGGCCATGACGCTCGACGACAAGGTCGAGCTGGGCCGCATCCTCGACCAGATGGGCGTCGACGTGATCGAAGCCGGCTTTCCCGCCGCCTCCACCGGCGATTTCGAGGCCGTCCGCGCGGTCGGTGCGGTGCTGACACGCTCGGTGTTGTGCGGCCTCTCCCGCGCCAGCGCCAAGGACATCGAACGCTGTGCCGAAGCCATCCGCTCGGCCCCGCGTGGTCGCATCCACACCTTCATCTCCACCTCGCCCATCCACCGCAAGCACAAGCTCAACATGTCCGAGGAGCAGGTGCTGGATGCGATCACGGCGAGCGTGACGCTGGCGCGCAACTTCACCGACGATGTCGAGTGGAGCGCCGAGGACGCCACCCGCACCGAGCGCGACTATCTGCGCCGCACCGTCGAAGCGGCCATCCGCGCCGGGGCCACCACCATTAATATCCCCGACACGGTCGGCTATTCCTATCCCGACGAATATCGCGCCATCTTTGAAGACCTAATCGCCAACGTGCCCGGCGCCGATGCGGCGGTGTTCTCCGCACACTGCCACAACGATCTCGGCCTTGCCGTCGCCAACTCGATCGCCGCCGTGCAAGGCGGGGCGCGTCAGATCGAGTGCGCCGTCAACGGCCTCGGCGAACGCGCCGGCAACGCCGCGCTGGAAGAGATCGTCATGGCCCTGCGCGTGCGCGGGGAAGCGCTGCACTATCACACTGACATCGAGCCGGCGCATCTGATGCGCGCGAGCCAGACCGTCTCGCGCATCACCGGCTTTCCAGTGCAGTACAACAAGGCCATCGTCGGCAAGAACGCGTTCAGCCACGAGAGCGGCATCCACCAGGACGGCATGCTCAAGCATGCGCAGACCTATGAGATCATGCGGCCCGAAGATGTCGGCCAGGGCGCAACCAGCCTGGTGATGGGCAAGCTCTCCGGGCGCCACGCGTTCAAGAAGAAGCTTGAAGAATTGGGTTATGCGCTGAGCGACAACGCGCTGGCCGATGCGTTCCACCGCTTCAAGGATCTGTGCGACCGCAAGCGGCACGTGTTCGACGAGGACATCATCGCCCTGGTCGACGACCAGATCGCGCACGCCGACGCCGCCATTCAGGTGTCGCGCCTGCGCGTCGTGGCCGGCACCGAAGGACCGCAGACCGCTGAGATCGATCTGATCGTGCGCGGCCAGCCGGTGTGGAAGACCGCGCGTGGCACCGGCCCCGTCGACGCCATCTTCAACGCGATCAAAGAAGCCGCCCCGCACGAGGCGACGCTCGAACTCTATCAAGTGCAAGCGGTCACCGAAGGCACCGACGCGCAGGCGACGGTCAGCGTGCGCCTCTCCGCCAACGGCCGCTCCGCCTCCGGCCGCGCCGCGGACGCCGACACGCTGGTGGCCAGCGCGCGCGCTTATGTGGCGGCGCTCAATCGGTTGATGACGCTGCAGGAACGCATGGGTGGCGCCAATGCCGCGTGAGGCGCCGCGAACCCTGCTCGAAAAGGTGTGGGACGCGCACATGGTGACACCCGAGAGCGCCGATGCGCCGGGCATGCTCTATGTCGATCTGCATCTCGTGCATGAAGTGACGAGTCCGCAGGCCTTCACCGAGCTCGATGCGCGCGGGCTCAAGGTGCGCCGGCCGGACAAGACCTTCGCCACGCTCGATCACTCCACCCCCACCGCACCGGCGGACGCGAACGGAAAGCGGCCCTACGTCACCGCCGAAGCGGAAGCGCAGGTGGCGACGTTGGAGCGCAATTGCGCGCGCCACGGCGTACCGCTGGCCGGCTGGGACAGCGATGCGCGCGGCGTCGTGCACGTGATGGCGCCGGAGCTTGGCCTCACCCAGCCCGGCATGGTGGTGGTCTGCGGCGACAGCCACACCGCCACGCACGGCGCCTTCGGCGCGCTCGCGTTCGGCATCGGCACCTCCGAAGTCGGCCACGTGCTGGCGACGCAGTGCCTGCTGCAGCGCAAACCGAAAACCATGCGCGTGACCGTCGATGGTCAGCTGCAACCGGGCGTCTCGGCGAAAGACCTGACGCTCGCGGTGATCGCCGCGATCGGGTTCGGCGGCGGCTCTGGGTATGTCGTCGAATACGCGGGCGAGGCGATCCGCGCGCTTGAGATGGAAGGGCGCATGACGCTCTGCAACATGTCGATCGAAGCGGGGGCGCGCGCCGGCATGATCGCGCCGGACGCCAAGACGATCGCCTATCTGCGCGGACGCCGCTACGCCCCGCAAGGCGAAGCGTTCGAGCGCGCGGCGGAGCGCTGGCTAGCGCTGGCGACCGAACCTGGCGCTACGTTCGACAAGGAGGTCCGCATCGACGGCGCGGCGATCACGCCGATGGCGACGTTCGGCACCACGCCGGACGCGGCCATCCCGATCGGCGCGGCAGCGCCCGCCCCGCGCACCGAGTCAGAGCGCAAGGCGCTCGACTATATGGGCTTCACCGCCGGCGAAGCGACCACGCACGCGCCGGTATCGGTGGTGTTCGTCGGCTCGTGCACCAACGGGCGCCTCTCCGATCTGCGCGCCGCGGCCGATGTGCTGCGCGGACGCAAAGTGAAGAGCGGCGTGCGCATGCTGGTGGTGCCAGGCTCTGAATCGGTGAAGCGGCAAGCGGAAGCCGAAGGGCTCGATGCGGTGTTCACCGAAGCGGGTGCGGAATGGCGCGAACCCGGCTGCTCGATGTGCATCGCCATGAATGGCGATGTCGTGCCGCCCGGCAAACTCGCCGTCTCCACCTCGAACCGCAATTTCGAAGGCCGGCAAGGCAAAGGCGCACGCACCATCCTCGCCAGCCCGGCCACCGCCGCGGCCAGCGCGGTGACGGGCGTCCTAACCGATCCGCGCATGTTTGCCCGGGGGCCCGCCCATGCCTGAACGCTTCACCCAGCTCACCTCGCGCACCTTCGTGCTGCCGCAGGAGAGCATCGACACCGACCAGATCATTCCCGCCCGCTTCCTGACCACCACCTCGCGTGAAGGTCTGGGCGCGAAAGCGTTCTATGACTGGCGCTACGATGCCAGCGGCAAGCCGATCGCCGATCAGGCGCTCAACACGCTCGACACGAGCGAGCATCGCATCCTGGTCGCCGGCGACAATTTCGGCTGCGGCTCCTCGCGCGAGCACGCGCCGTGGGCGCTAATGGATTACGGTTTCCGGGCCGTCATCTCCACCTCGATCGCCGACATCTTCAACTCGAATGCGCTGAAGAACGGGCTGCTGCCGATCGTCGTCGACAAGGAGACGCATGAACGTCTGCTCGCCGATCCGGGTGGGCGCGTCGGCATCGATCTGGAAAAATCCGAACTCACCATCGGCAACGCGCCGCCAGTGAAATTCAGCATCGAACCGTTCGCGCGGCGCTGCCTGATCGAAGGCGTCGATCCGCTCGGTTGGCTGGTCGACCGCATACCGGCTGTCGAGGCCTTTGAACGCACACAGGGACACGCGCCATGAAGACCTACAAGATCGTTTTGCTACCGGGCGATGGCGTCGGCCCGGAGGTCACGCAGGTCGCGCACGATGTGCTGGCGACGGTGGCCGATTTGCACCACCGCCGCTTCACGTTCGAGACACACCTCATCGGCGGCGCCGCGATCGATGCGACCGGCGAGCCGCTGCCTGAAGCGACGCTGGAAGCATGCCGCACGTCGGACGCGGTTTTTCTCGGCGCCGTCGGTGGACCGAAATGGGACAAAGCAGCCAAGCGGCCAGAGCAAGGCTTGCTCGGTCTACGCAAAGAGCTTGGCCTGTTTGCCAATATCCGGCCGCTGTTCATCTACCCAGAATTGGTCGAGCGCTCGCCGCTGAAGCGGGAATATGTCGAGAATGTCGATTTCGTCGTCTTCCGCGAACTGACCGGCGGGCTCTATTTCGGCGAGCGCGAGCGCGGACCGACATTCGCCAGCGACCAGTGCGTCTACACCTCCGGGGAGGTCGAGCGCATCGCCCGTTCCGCCTTCGCTGCGGCCCGCGCGCGGCGCGGTAAGGTGACCTCAGTCGATAAAGCCAATGTGCTGGAAACGAGCCGGCTCTGGCGCGAGGTCGTTACGCGCGTCGCCGCTGATTATCCTGACGTAGAGCTTGAGCATGCGCTGGTCGATTCCATGTCGATGCAGCTGATCCGTCAGCCGCGCGCGTATGACGTGATCCTCACCGAGAACATGTTCGGCGACATTCTCTCCGACGAAGCTTCTGTGCTCGGCGGCTCGATCGGACTTGCGCCGTCTGCCTCGCTCGGCGTTGGCGGCCCGGGTCTGTTCGAGCCGGTGCACGGCTCGGCCCCCGACATCGCTGGCCAGGACATCTGCAACCCGGTTGGCGGCATTCTTTCGGCCGCGCTGCTGCTGCGCTACGGCCTGCGGCTCAATGATGAGGCGGACGCTGTCGAAGCGGCGGTCGAAACCACCATCGCCAGAGGCGCACGCACGAAAGACCTCGGCGGCCAGCTCGGCTGCCGCGCCATGGGGCAAACCATCATCGAGCGGATCAAGGACGCCTCCGCGCCGGCCCGCCATCAAGTCCAGATGCATTGGGGCTGAGCATGATCCCGTTTGACGACCGCGATGGCTGGATTTGGTTCGACGGCAAGTTCGTGCCTTGGCGGGAGGCGCGCATCCATGTCTGCACCCACGCCCTGCACTACGGCTCAGCCGTGTTCGAGGGCGAGCGCATGTATGGCGGGCGCATCTTCGAACTGGAGGCGCATACTCAGCGTCTGTTCGATTCTGCGGCGACGCTCGATTTCGCAATTCCGTTCAGCCAAGCCGACGTCAACGCCGCCTCGGTCGAGGCCTGTACGCGTAACGGGCTCGAAGATTGCTACATCCGTCCGATCGCGTGGCGCGGGGCCGAACAGCTCGGCGTCTCGGCGCTGCACACCAAGACACACCTCGCCATCGCCGTGTGGGAATGGCCGAAATATTTCGACGCCAGCAAGCTGCGCCGCGGCATCCGCCTCAATTGGGCGAAATACCGCCGTCCGCCGGCGGAAGCAGCGCCGACCTCGGCCAAGGCCGTGGGCCTCTACATGATCTGCACCATCTCCAAGAACGCGGCCGAGCGCGCCGGCTATGACGATGCGCTGATGCTGGACACGGCCGGCAACGTGGCCGAGGCGACGGGGGCCAACGTCTTCTTCATCCGCGACGGCGTGATCTACACACCCGCGCCGGATTGCTTCCTCGATGGCATCACCCGCCGCTCGGTGATTGATCTGGCCCGCGCGCGCGGCCTTGAAGTGATCGAAACGCGCATCCGTCCCGATCAGCTCTCGAGCTTCAGCGAGTGCTTCGTCACCGGTACGGCGGCGGAAGTGACACCAGTCGGCGAAATCGGCGAACACCGCTTCACGCCGGGGCCGATCACTTTCGATCTGATGGAGCGCTATAGCGAACGCGTGCGCGCGCCGGCCCGCGCAACGGCGCTGGCCTAGCCCAGTTCTTTCGACAACGCTTCCAGCAGCGCCTCGCGCGCCGCATTGGTCGGCGCGGCGTCGAGCTTGGCGTGGAGCCGGGCGAGGAATTCCGAGCGCGCGTTGTGCCAATCGAGCTTACCAGGAACGTCCTGCGCCAGGCGCGCGGGCTTGGCCGGCGCGGCGGCGACCGAGCCAACGCTAAGGTCGTAGGATTGATCGAGCTGGGCGCGCACGATGCGCCCCTCGGCGATGCGCGCACTGCGCAAGCGGCGTTCCAGCCCTTCGCTGCTCTCTGGTTCGCCATGGGTGATGAAGACGCCGCCGCGAACCGGCCCGCGAGCCTCTGCCCAGCGCTGCAGCGCATTGGCGTCGGCATGGCCGGAATAGACATCGATGGAGCGGATGCGCGCGGCGACCTTGATGTCGTCGCCCTGGATGCGCACGGCGCGCTTGCCGTCCTGCAACAGGCGGCCCAGCGTGCCGACGGCCTGAAAGCCGGTCAGCATCACCGTGGCCTCCGGCCGCCATAAGAGCCGCTTCAAGTGATGGCGCACACGGCCGGCGTCGCACATGCCGCTGGCGGCGATGATCACGTGCCAGCCGTGCATGCGCTCGATGGCGCGGCTTTCGTCAGGCTGCTCGGTGAAGCGGAGCCAATGCGACTCGCGCAGACGCGCGAAGGCGCCGTTGCCGCCATCCTCGCCGTCATGGCGGAGGAAGATTTCGCTGGCCTGCACCGCGAGCGGTGAATCCAGGAAGATCGGCGCCGGCGGGGCCTGATTGGATTCCATCAGGTCGATCAGATCGATGATCAGCTCCTGCGTCCGCTCCACCGCGAACGCGGGAATGAGCAGCGGCCCGCCCGCGACATGCGCCGCCATCACTTCCGCGGCGAGCTTGGCCTTGCGGTCGGTTTCCGAAATCGGCGCGCGCTCGGTGTCGCCATAGGTGCTTTCGATGACGAGGTGATCGACGCCGCTTGGACCCTGCGGGTCTTCGGCGAAGCGGCGCCCGCCTGGGCCAAGATCGCCAGAGAATAGCAGCGTCTGCGTCTCGCCATCCTCACTCACCTCCACCTCGATCGAGGCGGAGCCGAGAATGTGGCCGGCATTCCACCAGCGCGCACGCACGCCGCTGGCGACCTCGACCCATTCGTCCAGCACAACCGGCTCGAACAGGCGCATCGCCTCGTGTGCGTCGCGGCGCGTGTAGATCGGCGCCACAGGCGGCTTGCCATGACGCAGATTGCGCGCGTTGAGGTTCTCGACCTCCATCTCCTGGATGGCGCCAGCGTCTGGCAGCATGACGCTGCACAGATCGCGCGTGCCCCGGGTGGCGAAAATCTTGCCGGCGAAACCCGCCAGCATCAGCTTCGGCAATTGCCCGCTATGATCGATATGCGCGTGCGTCAGCAGCACCGCGTCGAGCGCTTTCGCGTCGAACGGGAACGGGCCGTAATTCAGCTCCTTCAGCGTCTTCGAGCCCTGGAACAGGCCGCAATCGATCAGGACCCGCTGCTCCCCGGCCTCGATCAGCATGCAGGAGCCGGTGACGCAGCCCGCGGCGCCGAAGAAATGCAGACGAACACTCATTCCTTGCTCCCAGCGGCGTATATAGCGCGGTCACTGCTAGCCCCAACATCGGCTCTCCGGTTGACTTCAATCAAGGGGTGAGCAGGCTCGGCGGCGCAGGAAGGTATGATCATGGACAGCAGGCCGCCTGACCAGACTGCGCAGCCCCCGCTGTTCGCCGTGCGTGACCTGTGCAAGACCTATGGCGAGGGCGAAACGGCGGTCCGGGCCCTGGTCGACGTCAATCTGGAGATCATGCCGGGCGAGTTGCTGGTGCTGCTCGGGCCCTCTGGTTCGGGCAAATCGACCCTGCTCAACATTCTGGGCGGCCTCGACCGGGCGACCTCGGGTGAGATTTCCTTCGAGGGGACGTCGCTGTCAGCGGCCAACGATAGAGCGCTGACGCAGTTCCGGCGCCGCCATGTCGGCTTCATCTTCCAATTCTACAATCTCATTCCGAGCCTCACTGCGCGGGAGAATGTCGACCTTGTCGGCGAAATCGCCGAGGACCCGCTGAGCGCGCGGGAAGCGCTGGAACTGGTTGGCCTGGGCGCGCGGCTGGATCACTTTCCCTCCCAGCTCTCCGGCGGCGAGCAGCAGCGCGTCGCCGTCGCGCGCGCGATCGCCAAGCGGCCAGCAGTGCTGCTGTGCGACGAACCCACCGGCGCGCTGGACGTGAAGACGGGCGTACGCGTGCTGGAGGCGTTGCAGCAGGTGAATGAGCGCTATGGCTCGACCACGCTGATCGTGACGCACAACGCCGATGTCGCCCGCATGGCGCAGCGCGTCGTCCGCTTCGGCGATGGGCGCGTGCGCAGCGTCGAAGTCAATTCCGCGCGCGTCGCGCCGTCAGAACTGGTGTGGTGACGATGCGCGCGCTCGACAAGAAGCTGTTGCGGGACGTCTGGCGCATGCGGCTGCACGCGGCGGGCGTCGCACTGGTGCTGGCGTGCGGCCTCTCCGTGTTCGTGATGGCTGTTGGCATGCGCGGCTCGATGGAGCGCACGCGCGCGGCCTATTACACCGAGCGCCACATGGCAGATCTTGCCGTCTCACTCGTGCGGGCGCCGGACCGCGTCGCCCAGGCGCTGGCCGCCGCGCCCGGCGTCGAGGCGGTGGAGACGCGCATCGTCGGCTATGCGCTGCTTGATCTGCCGGGCGTGGAAGAACCGCCTTCGGCGCAGCTTGTGTCCCTGCCAGCGGACCGGCGACCGCGCGTCAACGACATCGTGCTCGCACGCGGCAGGCTGCCGGATCCGGTGCGCGCCGACGAAATCTTGATCAACCAGGCTTTCGCCGACGCCAATCGTCTCGGCATCGGCGACACCATCGCCGCTACCATGCACGGCCGGCGGCAGACGCTGCGCATTGTCGGCCTGGCCAATTCGCCGGAATTCATCTTCGTTTCCGGGCCGGGTGAACTGTTTCGTGAGGCCGGGCGCTTCGGCGTTATCTGGATGGGGCGCGAGGCGCTGGCGCGCGCCTACGATCTCGACGGCGCCTTCAATGACGCTGTCTTCGTGCTCGGCCGCGGCGCCAATGCGGCGGAGACGATCCACGCCATCGATCAGGTGCTGCAGCCGTATGGCACGTCCGGCGCCTATGGCCGCGACCGCATGCTCTCCGACCGCTTCCTCAGCGAGGAATTGCGCCAGCTCGCCACCATGGCGACCTTCCTGCCCGCGTTCTTTCTGATCATCGCCGCGTTCCTGGTGAACATCGCGCTGGGACGCGTGATCGCCACGGAGCGGTCCAACATCGGCCTGTTGAAGGCGTTCGGCTACAGCGACGCGGCCGTCGCCTGGCACTACGCGGAAAGCGCGCTCATCTTCGCCGCCATCGGCGCGCTGATCGGTTCGGCGGGCGGCATCGGCTTCGGCCGCGCCATCGCCGACATCTATCGCGACTATTATCACTTCCCGCGGCTCGATTTCGCCGCCTCGCCCGCAACCTTTCTCGGCGCCTGGGCAGCCGGCTTTGCATCGGCGACGGCGGGGTGCGTGGTCTCGGTGCTGCGCGCCGCGCGCCTTGCGCCCGCCGCCGCATTGACGCCGCCGCGGCCCACAGCCTTCTTCGCCGCCGGGAAAGGCCTCACCGCCTTCGGCGAACGCCTGGACGCCAAGTCCCGCATCATTCTGCGCCGCATCGCGCGCTTTCCGCGCCGCGCCGCAACGACAGCACTCGGCGTCTCTTTCGCCATCGCGCTGCTGGTGGTGGCGCGAACCTTCCCAGCGGAGATGGACTACCTGCTCGATGTCAATTTCGGCGTCGCCAACCGGCAGGACGTGACGCTCACCTTTGTCGAGGCGCGCGATGTTGGCGTGCTGCATGAGGTCCGACGCCTGCCCGGCGTTCTCTACGCCGAGCCGTTCCGCATCGACGATGTGGTGCTGCGCCATGCTGGCAGAAGTGTGCATGAAGCCGTGTTCGGCGTGCCTGCGAACGCACGGCTCAGCCGCATGATCGGCGCCGGCCAGGCGGTCATCGAGCCCCCGCCCGCCGGCATCGCGCTGGCGCGCGCGTTGGCGGACAAGCTCGACGCCCGCCCCGGCGACGTGATCCGCATCGAACAGGCGCGCGGACGGCGAATCGGCGCCGAAGTGCGCGTAAGCGCCATCGTCGAGCCGATGATCGGCTCGTCCGCTTACATGGACCTCGGCGCGCTTTCGCGGCTGATGCGCGAGCCGGGCCGCGTCAGCGGCGCGCACCTGATGATGGACCCCGCCCGCTATCGCGCTTTCAATCGCGAGATCAAGGAAACCCCGGGCATCGCTGGCGCGAGTTATGTAAGCCAAGCGGATGTGTCGATGCGGCGTGAATATGAAGAGGGCGTCGGCGTGATGAATTTCATTTACGCGGCCTTTGCCGCCGTGATGGCCGGCGGCGTCGCCTTCTCGGCGGCGCGGATCACGCTCGCCGAACAGGAGCGCGACCTCGCCACGCTGCGCGTGCTCGGCTTTACGCGGGCGGAGGTCTCTTACGTGCTGATCGGCGAATTGATGGCGCTGGCGCTGCTGGCTGTGCCGGGCGGCGCCGCTTTAGGCACGCTGCTCGCCATCTGGCTGATGCGGCTGTTCCAGACCGACATGTATTCCTTCCCGTTCGTGTTCAATCCAGCCGGGTATGCCTTTGCCATCACCTTTAGCTTGGTGTGTGTGTTGGCGGCGGCGCTGGTGGTCCGCACCGGCATCGACAAGCTGGATATGATCGGTGTTCTGAAAGCGAGAGATTAGGCCCATGCGCATGCCCTCTCCGGACGAATTCGTGACGCTGGTGCGCCAGCGTGTGCCGTTAAAACTGCCAAAGCTGGCGCTGGCGCAATGGATCTGGATTGGCGCGGGCGCGGTGCTGGCGCTGGCGCTACTATGGCTGGTGTGGCCGCGCGCACAGGCGGTCGAGGTCGCTGCGATCGATCACGGCCTCGTGCGCAGCGAAGTCGTCGACGAAGGCCGCACCCGCATCCACGACGTGTTCGTGATCGCAGCGCCGGTGGGTGGCGAGCTGCAGCGGCTCGAACTTGAACCCGGCGATTCTGTCGCCCGCGGCCAAGTGATCGCCACCATTCAGCCGGCCGACCCGGCGCTGCTCGATGCCCGCATCGCCGCGGAAGCCAATGCCGGCGTTTCGGCCGCGCAGGCCGCCCTCGCAGCGGCGGAAGCCGATTATCAATTGGCCGAGCGCGATCAGGCGCGTGTCGCCTCCCTGCATCAACGCGACTTCGCCTCGCAAGCAGCGCTCGATTCCGCCAACGCCGCCCTGCGCGCCGCCCGCGCCGCCGTCAGCGCACGCCGCGCCGATTTGGTGCGTGCGCGCGCTGCGGCGAGTTCACCCTCCGCCCGCGCACGCATCGCCACGCCCGTGCGCAGCCCGGCGGCAGGGCGCGTGCTGCGCGTGCTACAAGAGAGCGAGACTGTCGCCGCGGCCGGCTCTCCGCTGCTGGAGATCGGCGATCCGGCGCAGATCGAGATTGTCGCCGAATTCCTCTCCCAGGATGCGGTGCAGATGCAAGCAGGGGCTGATGCGCAGATCGAGAATTGGGGCGGCGACCAGCCGATCCCGGCCCGTGTGTTCCGCATTGAGCCCTACGCGCGCACGAAGATTTCCGCGCTCGGCGTCGAAGAACAGCGCGTCAACGTGATCCTGCACCTTGCCGATCCCGAGCACGCGCCCCCGCTCGGGCACGGCTACCGTGTCGATGTGCGCGTGGTGCTGTCGCAAACACCAAACGCGCTGCGCGTACCGACTGATGCGCTGGTGCGCAACGGCCGCGGCTGGGCGGTGTTCGTGCTTGATCACGGCCGCGCCCGGCTGACGCCGATCGAAGTCGCGGCGGGCGGCGATGATTATCGCGCCGTGCAGCGCGGCCTCAACGCAGGCGAACGCGTGGTGCTCTTCCCCGGCGATTCGCTGGCGGACGGCGCCCGTATCCGGCCCGCACCGCAGCGCTGAGCGATCAGCCGCGCATCGCGCCGGCCAATGCCCCATCCAACGGCTCGGCGACATCGCCATAGCCAGCGTCCGGCGGAATCACCAGAAATGGGCTGCCCTCGCGCTGCTCAACATACGGCATCACCGGCACGAGCCTGCGCTGCTCGGCCCGCGCGATGCTGTCGGCAGCGCTCTCGGCTTGCGCCAGCAGCCGCAAATTCATCAGCGTCGGAAAGATGATGGTGCGTTCGCCCGTCTCGGCCAGACGGATGGCTTCGCTCGGCGTGATCCATTCTGCGTCGACCGTCTCGCGGCCATCGCACGCGGCCGTCTGCTCAGGCGGGGCATGCATGGCGTAGAACCAGGTGTCGAAGCGCTTGGGCAGCAGCTCCGGCGTAATCCAGCGCGCGAACACGGAAAGGCCGTCGAGCCGCAGGCGCACGCCGAGTTCGCGCACGACATCGAGGAACGCGCGCTCGCCTTTATCGACAGCTTCGCGCACGGCCAGATCGCTGGCTGCCGCAAAGCGCGCGCCATCGCGATGATCGGCGAGCAGGATGCCCGCCTCCTCAAACGACTCGCGGATGGCGCCGATCCTGAGCGCGCGCTGCACCGGATCAAAGCGCTCCCAGCCGATCGTGTGCTCTGCCCACGCCTCGTCCGCGTCGCCCGGATGGATCTTGCCGCCAGGGAAGACCAGCGCCCCCGACGCAAAATCGATTTGATGGTGACGCTTCACCATCAGCACCTGAAACGAGGGCTGGTCGCGCAGCAGAAGGATCGTCGCCGCCGGCTTCGCCTCGGCTTCTCGCGCCTTGTCCACGTGCTTCTCCCTTCGCCCGGAGCAGACAAGCAAAATCGTCTGCCCGCAAGCCCGGAGGGCTGCGCCCAATGCGCTGCGCGACGGGCCGAAAGGCCGATCCGCGAACCGTCTTCAATCAGGCTGCGTCGTGTGCCCCAGGCGCCAATGAGAGACCTTCGATCTCGGCGTGTGCGGCCAGGCGGGTGATGTAGCGCGCCGAGGCCGCGAGTTCCGCGCGCGCCATCAGCCGCGCATAGATGGCGGGGGCCACCGCCTCATAGGGCAGCGCTTGCGCGGGGATGATGCGGTCGAGACGCAGCACGTGCCAGCCATGCTGGGTGCGAACCGGCGCTTCGGCCGTCTCTCCCGGATGCAGCGCCATGAGCGCATCCTCGATCGCTGGCGCGAGATCGCCGCGCTGGAGTTGGCCCAGACTGCCGCCCTGCACAGCACTTGGACAGTTGGAGAGAGCACGCGCCAGCGCCGCGAAATCCTCTCCGCGTTGCAGCGCCTTTACAGCCGCATCCGCGCGCAGCCGCGCGCTCTCCCAAGCATCCGGCGCCGCTGCAGGCGCCGGTGCGATAAGGATGTGCGACGCCTCATAAAGCTCAGGCGCAGAAAACCGGGCGGCCTCGGCCGCGTAGACGCGTTTGCACTCAGGTTCGCTCGGGGCATCCGGCGGCGCTTCGATGGAAAGCACTTGCCGCACAAGCGCCTCCTCATCTGTCTCTTGCCTTCCCTGCTCGTCGCTCACCGGCGTGGCGGTCAAGCCAAGCGCGGACGCCCGCTGCAGCAGGAGTTCGCGGATAACCAGCGCATGGGCCGCCGCCGCGTGGGCCTCCTCAGCGGAAGCGGCGGCGTGGTTTTGCGCTTCCTGTGCGATTGCGGACTCTGGGATGGCGACGCCGTTCACAAATACTGGCGAGGCGCTGGGCCCACGCCGCGCAGCGGGGCTCGGGCCGTGGCCGCATCCCGCAAACGCATCCGCCCCTGCCGGCGGCGAATTCATCTCGATCAAGGTGTGCTTCATCGTGCGCCGCCCGCCGCGAGCTTCTTGGAGCGAACGATCTGCCAGCCGCGGCGGTTGAGATACCACACCGGCGCGGAGAGCATGTGTACGAGGCGGGTGAATGGGAAGACGAGCAGGATGGTGAGGCCGAGCGTCAGATGCGTTTTGAACACCCAAGCCGCATCCGCCACATACTCGGCGGCGCCAGCGCGGAATGTGAAGATGGCCTGCGCCCAATTCATGAACTTGACCATCTGCGTCCCGTCGCGGTGTTCGAGCGAAACCGGGATTGTCGCGAGGCCGAGGCAAAGCTGGGCCAGCAGGAGGATCAGGATCGCAGTGTCGCCAAAACTCGACGTGGCGCGAATGCGCGGGTCGAACAGACGCCGGTGCGCCAGTAGCAGGCCGCCCACGAGCGCAAGCGCGCCTGCTGCGCCGCCTGCGACAATGGCCAGCATTTGCTTGGCGCTGTGGGATACGCCAAGCGCATCCCAAACCCAAATCGGCGTCAGCAGACCAATGAAGTGGCCGGCGAAGATCGCCAGCACCCCAACGTGAAAGAGCACCGAACCCCATATAAGCTGCCGCCGGCGCAGCAATTGGGAAGACCCCGTGCGCCACGTGTATTGCTCGCGATCGAACCGCAGCACGGAACCGATCACCAGCACAGACAAGGCCACGTAAGGATAAAAGCCGAATAGCGCCTGATTGTACCAATCCATCTCGTGTCCTCAGTAACGGTACTCAATCGCGAACCAGAACTTTGTGCGGTCAGCGAAGCGCGGATCCTCCCCGTCAAACGCTGCGCCCTTGGCTTCCACGGCCAGGTGCGGCGTCAGCGAAAAGCGGACCGATGCGTCCAACTCCGAGCCAAAATCCACAGCGCCGTCACCGTCGCTGAAATCGTGCGCACGAACGGTGAAGACGGCCGGCTGCTGCGCGAGCCAGGGACGCGTCGCGTACGAGACGCTGGCGTTGAGATCGCGCACGCCGTCAACCGGCGTCGTCAAGAACACGTCCGCCCAACCCTGGAACGCATGCAAGGTCGCCAACGGCGTGGAAAACCCGCGTGCGCCGTTCCCTTCCAGCCGCTCACCGGCGATGGCGGCTGTCCATTGTCCGCGACGCACCGACAGCTCCGCGTTCTGGTATCCAAGATCGAAGCTGGCGCTATTGGCGCCGTACTCGCTCTGGGTCGCCGCCTCCAGCGTCAGGCGCGGGCGAAATTCGCCCACGCTCCACTCATTCGACCAGCGCGCGCCGTAGGTTTGCGATGACTGCGCGGGCGCGTCGGCGCGGAAATCGAGCAACAGACCGTAGGCGCTGACCTTGCCCAGCGGCAGATCGACATCCGCCTGCAGCACATGTGAATCGCTGTTCCACTCGCCCTGGGCGCTGTCGTCGCCGAAGATGCGGCGCACATTGGCAATATAGAGATAGGTGAACGCGGCGTGCTCGAAAGGACGCGCCTCCAGCCGCAGCGCATCGAAGGTCTGCTCATTCTGCCGGAAGCCGACATTGCCGATGAAGCGTGCGTTGTTCAGAACGATCCGCTGGCGGCCAAGCACAGCGCGGCGGCCGTGCGCGCCAGTCCAAGAGACTTGCAGACGGTTGAGTTCGAAGGTCTCCGGGTCGGACACCACCGCGTACTGGGTGCGTCCGTTCACGGTGTCGTTGAACTGGTCGGTGAGCTGGGCGACCCCCTCCACTTCGCCGAGCGCCCGAAAACCGCGCCAAGCCGGTGTCTCGTAGCCCAGTCTCGCGCGGAAGGTCAGCGCGCTCGCATCTTCGAGGCCGTCTTGCGCCACGCTTTCGTAGCGCAGGCGCGCATCGACGATTACATCGCCCGTATTGGTCTCGGTCTGCGCATTTGCTTCCGGCGTCAGCGCCAGCGCCCCGAAAAGGCCAAGCGCAATTGCCGTCATTCTCAACGCCACTACACTCATGCGACGTGCTCCTTGTTTCCCGCCCGCGCCGCCTGCGGGCAATCGCCCCGCTCCGGACCGAACGTGACCTGTTCTTCCGCCCAGGCGCGATCAAGCGCTTCGAGGTCGTCAGGGTTGTCCTCTGGCTCTTGCAGCAGCGCCGCCAGCGCCTGTGAATCGCGATAGGCTTCGACAAGCGCGACGAGCGCGTCGAAGACGCGCGCGTAGATGGCGCCCCGCTTCTCCAACCGCTCCCGCAGCGCCTCGATCACATGCGCCGCTTGGCCGAGCAGCGCCGCGGCCTCGGCTTCCGGCAGTTCGGAAAGGAATTCGAGGAACACGGGCAGGTGATCGGGCAATTCCTTCGCCGTCAGTTCCAGGCCATGCGCCGAATAGAGCTTCAACAGCTCCACCATGGCCTGTCCGCGGTCGCGGCTCTCCCCGTGCACGTGCTCGTAGAGCTGCAACGACAGCGAACGCGTGCGATCGAAGAGATCAACATAACGGGCCTGGAGTTCGTAAAGATCGCCCGTTTCGAGTTCGTCAGCGAGCGGCGAGAGCCCCTCCACCAATTCGGGCGGCGCGAGCGCTTCGGCGCGAAGGGCCTCCATCACCGCCGGCATCAACGCGGCCGTGTCTTGGGTGGGATAGCTGAGCAGGGCCGCGAGGGCGCGATAAGTATAAGCCATTGTCACGCCTCCGCCGGATTCTTGGCGGCGCGTCTCTTCACCGGCCCAAACAGCCCCACTTCGGTGCGCCCGCCCGACGCCTGATTGCCGAAGCTGAAGCCGCATTCGCCGCGCAACCCGTAGGCGCCCTCAACCGCTTCGCGGTGCGAGGTCGGGATGACGAAGCGATCTTCGTAATTGGCGATCGCCATAACCTGATACATGTCCTCGATCGCCGCGGTCGTCAGGCCGACGCGCGCCGCCACACCGGTATCGATCACGCCGTCTATGCTCTTGGCCCGCATGTAGGCGCGCATTGCCAGCATCCGCTCGAGCGCCGACACGACCGGCGCTTCCTCGCCCGCCGTGAGCATGTTGGCGAGGTACTGGACCGGAATGCGCAAGCTCTTCACGTCCGGCATCATGCCGTCATGCTCGATCGCGCCAAGCGAGGCGGCAGACTGGATCGGCGAGAGCGGCGGCACATACCAGACCATCGGCAGCGTCCGGTATTCGGGGTGCAGCGGAAATGCGACGCGCCAATCGATCGCCATCTTGTAGACCGGACTGCGGCGCGCCGCCTCAAGCCAGGCCTCTGGCACGCCGTCAGCGCGCGCTTGGGCGATTGTCTTGGGATCGTTCGGGTCGAGAAAGACTTCGAGCTGCTTCTCGTAGAGATCCTTCTCGTCCGCGCTCGCCGCTTCCTCAATGCGATCTGCATCGTAAAGGATGACGCCGAGATAGCGGATGCGGCCGACACAGGTCTCCGAGCACACGGTAGGCTGACCCGACTCGATGCGCGGGTAACAGAACGTGCACTTCTCCGATTTGCCGCTCGACCAATTGTAATAGATCTTCTTGTACGGGCAGGCCGAGACGCACATGCGCCAGCCGCGACACTTGTCCTGATCGATCAGAACAATGCCATCTTCTTCCCGCTTGTAGATCGCTCCTGATGGGCAGGCCGCCGCGCACGCCGGATTGAGGCAATGCTCACACAGCCGCGGCAGGTACATCATAAAGGTGTTTTCGAACTGGCCGTAGATCTCCTTCTGTACGTTCTCGAAATTGGCGTCTTTCGATCGCTTCTCGAATTCGCCGCCGAGGATTTCCTCCCAGTTCGGGCCCCATTCGATTTTCTGCATGCGCTCGCCGGTGATCTTGGAGCGTGGGCGCGCCGTGGGAAATGCTTGCATCTCCGGCGCGTTCTGCAGGTGCGCGTAGTCGAAATCGAACGGCTCGTAATAATCATCGATTTCCGGCAAGTCGGGATTGGCGAATATCTTCGCTAGAATCCGCCATTTCGGCCCCATCCGGGGCTCGATCTTGCCGTTCTTGTTGCGGACCCAGCCGCCGTTCCAGCGCTTCTGGTTCTCCCAATCGCGCGGATAGCCCACGCCCGGCTTTGTTTCCACATTGTTGAACCAGGCGTATTCGACGCCTTCGCGATTGGTCCAAACGTTCTTGCAGGTGACCGAGCAGGTGTGACAGCCGATGCACTTGTCCAGGTTCAGCACCATGCCGATCTGAGCGCGAACTTTCATCTCAGCGGCCCTCCGTCTCGGCGCGCGGCTTGTCGAGCCAGTCGACTTTTCGCATTTTGCGCATAATGACGAACTCGTCGCGGTTGGAGCCAACGGTGCCGTAATAGTTGAAACCGTAGGCTTGTTGGGCGTAGCCGCCGATCATGTGCGTGGGCTTCAGCACCGTGCGCGTCACCGAGTTGTGAATGCCGCCCCGAAGCTTGGTAATCTCCGAGCCCGGCGTGTTCACGATCTTCTCTTGCGCGTGATACATGAGGGCCATGCCCTCGCGCACGCGCTGGGAAACGACGGCACGCGCTACGAGCGCACCGTTGGCGTTGAAGCACTCGATCCAATCATTGTCTTCAATGCCGGCGCGCTTGGCGTCCGTCTCAGACACCCAGACGACCGGCCCGCCCCGGTTCAGCGTGAGCATCAGCAGGTTGTCGGAATAGGTTGAGTGGATGCCCCACTTCTGGTGCGGCGTGATCCAGTTGAGGACGATCTCGCGCTCGCCATTGGGCTTGCGATTTTGCAGCGGCTCGACGGTCTTCAGATCGACCGGCGGTTTATAAACGCACAGCGCCTCGCCGAACGCGCGCATCCAGAGGTGATCTTGATAGAGCTGTTGGCGCCCCGTCAGGGTTCGCCACGGGATCAGCTCATGCACATTGGTATAGCCGGCGTTGTAGCAGACCTTCTCGCTCTCAAGACCAGACCAGATCGGCGAAGAGATGATCTTGCGCGGCTGCGCGACCACGTCGCGGAAGCGTATCTTCTCATCCTCCTTCGACAGAGCCAGATGCGCGTGCTCGCGGCCCGTCTGCTTCGAAAGCGACTGCCAGGATTTGACCGCCACTTCGCCGTTGGTCTCCGGCGCCAGCATCAGAATGGTCTCGCAGGCGTCGATCTCGGTTTCGATCTTGGGCAGTCCTTTGGTTGGACCTTCCAACACCGCCCCATTGAGAGCCTTCAGCAGCTCGACCTCATGCTCTGTGTTCCAGGCGAGGCCTTTGCCGCCATTGCCGACCTTCGTCATCAGCGGGCCGAGCGCCGTGAAGCGGCGATAGAGGTTCGGATAGTCGCGCTCGACGATGCTGATCTGCGGTCCGGTTTTACCGGGGATCAGCTCGCACTCGCCCTTCCACCAATCTCGCACCTCGAACGGTTGCGCCATTTCGCCGGGACTGTCGTGTTGGATCGGGGTCAGCACCACGTCCTTCTCGACGCCGAGCACCTCCGGGCAGACGTTCGAAAATGCCTTGGCGATTGCCTTGAAGATGTCCCAGTCCGACTTGCACTCCCAGACAGGGTCCACCGCCGCAGTGAGCGGATGGATGAACGGGTGCATGTCTGAGGTGTTGAGATCGTTCTTTTCGTACCAGGTCGCCGTCGGCAGAACGATGTCGGAATAGACCGCCGTCGTCGACATGCGGAAGTCGATCGTCACGAACAGGTCCAGTTTTCCTTCTGGTCCCTCTTCGCGCCATTTGACATCCACTGGCTTACGCCGGCCCGTCACGCCCAAATCCTTGCCGAGCACGCCGTTGGACGTGCCGAGCAGGTGCTTGAGGAAATATTCGTGCCCCTTGCCCGACGAACCGAGCAGATTGGACCGCCACACGAACATGTTGCGCGGCCAGTTGTCGGGGTGATCAGGGTCCATGCAGCTCATTTCGAGCCGCTTGGCCTGTAGTTCACGCAGAGCGTACTCGCGCGGGTCCATGCCCTCACGCTCAGCCGCCTTCGCCACTTCGAGCGGATTTTCCTTGAGCGCCGGCGCCGAAGGCAGCCACCCCATCCGCTCCGCTTTCGCGTTGTAGTCGATGAAGGTCGCGCCCCAATCGCCATCAGGCGCTGTCGGCGAGAGGATTTCTTTCACATCGAGAGTCTCGTAACGCCACTGATCGGTGTGCGCGTAGAAAAAACTGGTCGAGTTCTGCTGGCGCGGCGGGCGCGCCCAATCGAGCGCAAACGCGAGCGGCGCCCACCCCGTCTGCGGCCGCAGTTTTTCTTGGCCGACATAATGCGACCATCCACCGCCCGACTGGCCAATGCAGCCGCACATCGCGAGGAGGTTGATCACCCCGCGATAATTCATGTCCATGTGGTACCAATGGTTCATCGCCGCGCCGATGATCACCATGGACTTGCCGTTGGTCTTCTCGGCGTTGGAAGCAAAGCCCCGTGCGACCGCAATGATCTGATCACGGGGAACTGTCGTCACCCGCTCAGCCCACGCTGGAGTATAAGGTTCAAGGTCGTCGTAGTTTGACGGCATGTGCTCGCCGCCGAAGCCCTGGTCGACGCCGTAATTGGCGAGGAAGAGGTCATACACAGACGCCACCAGCGTCTCGCCGTCCTTGAGCTTGAGGCGCTTCACCGGGATGCGGCGCATCAGCGTATCTGGGTGATCGGTCGAAGCGAAGCCGTTCGAGGCGGTGTTGGCGAAGTACGGGAATAGCACCTCGGCGACGTCATCATGCGCGCCCTTGAGGCCGACCCGCAGCTTCACATCGGCGCCGTCAGCGGCCTTCTCCTCAAGGTTCCACTTTCCTTGCTCTCCCCAGCGGAAGCCGATCGATCCGGTTGGCACCACCGGATTGCCGCTCGCTTCATCGATGCCGATCGTCTTCCAATCGGGATTGTTCTCCTGCGCCAGAGCGTCATCGAAATCCGAGGCGCGCAGCAGGCGCTCGGGCACATAGCGGCCGTCTTTCTTCGTCAGCCGCACCAGCAGCGGCATGTCAGTGTAGCGGCGCACGTAGTCCTTGAAGTACGGCACTTCGCGATCGCGATGAAATTCTGTCAGCACCACGTGGCCCATCGCCATCGCCAGCGCCGCATCTGTGCCTTGCTTCACCGAAATCCAAAGATCGGCGAACTTTGACGCTTCCGAATAGTCCGGACAGATGACGACCGACTTCGCGCCCTTGTAGCGGACCTCGGTATAGAAGTGCGCGTCGGGCGTCCTCGTCTGGGGCACGTTCGAGCCCCACACCAGAATGAAGCCGGAATTGTACCAATCGGCTGATTCCGGAACGTCGGTTTGTTCGCCCCAGGTTTGCGGACTTGCGGGCGGCAGGTCGCAATACCAATCATAGAACGAACCGCACGCGCCGCCGAGCAGCTGCAGATAGCGTGCGCCCGCCGCGTACGAGATCATCGACATCGCCGGTATTGGCGAAAAGCCGAAGACGCGATCGGGGCCGTGCTTGCGCACGGTGTAGGCATTCGCTGCGGCGATCAGCTCGGTGACTTCGTCCCAGCTTGCGCGCACCAATCCGCCACCGCCGCGGATCGATGTGTACGATTTGCGCTTCTCGGGCGCCTCGACGATCGAGGCCCAGGCCGCGACCGGCGCCAGCGACTTCCTTGCCTCACGCCACAGCTTAATCAGCCGGCCGCGCACCATCGGGTATTTCACCCGGTTGCCGGAATAGAGGTACCAGGAATACGAAGCCCCGCGCGCGCAGCCGCGCGGCTCGTGGTTCGGCAGGTCGGGCCGCGTGCGCGGATAATCCGTTTGCTGCGTCTCCCAGGTGACGATGCCGCCCTTGACGTAGATTTTCCAAGAACACGAGCCGGTGCAATTCACGCCGTGGGTCGAGCGCACGATCTTGTCGTGCTGCCAACGGCGCCGGTACGCCTCCTCCCAGGCGCGATCCTCGTCATTCGTCACGCCGTGACCGTTCGAAAACAGCTCGGTCTTGCGAGTGAAAAACGCCAGCCGGTCCAGAGTATGACTCATTGGCTTTCAGTCCCTATTCAGCGGTAATTTTGGCGGCGTTGTTTGCGCCTGCCCGCTTGTTTTCGACATCAAACAGGAGCCCGCCGGGCCGTGCGTAGACGAACCACGTGATCGCCAGGCAGGAGATGTAGAAGACCAGGAAGCCAGCGAGCGCCGCGGTCGCGCTACCTGTTTCCGCGATCGATAAGCCGAAGCTCTTTGGAATGAAGAAGGCGCCATAGGCGGCGATCGCCGAGGTAAAGCCGGTAATGGCGGCCGATTCCTTCTCCGCCTGCTTCAACTGCTCAGGGGAAGCGGCAGACGGCGCCAACCGCGCAATCTCTTTCCGCATGATGGCCGGGATCATTTGGAAAGTGGATGCGTTGCCGACGCCGCTGGCGAAAAATAGCAGCATGAAGCAGGCGAAGAAGCCGATGAAGGCGCCGGGCGCGGCCTTGTTGGCGAGGAAATAGATGACGCCGACCGTGCCGAGCATCATGAGCGCAAATACGACAAGCGTGACGCGCGCGCCGCCGAAGCGATCGGCAACCCATCCTGTCAACGAACGGGACAGCGCTCCCACGAGCGGACCGAGGAACGCAATCTGCAGCACATTCACATCCGGAAACTGCGTGCTCGTGAGCAGTGGAAACGCCGCCGAGAAGCCGATGAACGAACCGAACGTGCCAGTATAAAGCCAGCACATGATCCAGTTGTGCGTGCGCGTGAAGATCACCGATTGCTCGGCGAACGAGGCCCTGGCGGTCGACAGATCGTTCATGCCGAACCACGCCATGAACGCAGACACGATAATGAACGGCACCCAGATGAAGCCGGCGTTCTGCATGAAAAGCGTGCCGCCGGTTGCGGTCGACTGCCCCGCGCCGCCGAAGCTGCCGAACACCGCCGTGGTGATGACGATCGGCACCAGAAACTGCATCGCGCTAACGCCCAGATTGCCGAGGCCGGCGTTCAACGCGAGCGCATTTCCCTTCTCCGCACGCGGGAAGAAGAAGCCGATGTTGGACATAGAGCTGGCGAAGTTGCCACCGCCGAGGCCGCACAACAGCGCCAGCCCAAGCATGATCCAGTATGGCGTTTCCGGATTCTGCACGGCAAAGCCGATACCGAGCGCCGGCGCGAGCAGGGACCACGTGGTCAGAGTTGTCCATAGCCGGCCGCCAAACACGGGCACCATGAACGAATAGAAGATGCGCAGCGTCGCGCCCGAAAGGCCCGGCAGCGCCGCCAGCCAGAACAGCTGATCGGTGCTGTAGTCAAAGCCAATCGCGGGAAGCTTGGCGACGACGACAGACCAGACCATCCACACTGCGAACGAGAGGAGGAGCGCCGGCACCGAGATCCAGAGATTGCGCGCAGCGACCGCCTTGCCGCTCTTTTGCCAGAAGGCTTGGTCATCGGGGCGCCAATCGGTGATCAATCCGGCGACCGGGGGTTTGTGTTTCGCCGGTTCGTGAATCGGCTGCATTTCCGGGAATTGCGGCAGCGCTTCGAGCGTCTTGCCGACAGCCTCGCGCTCCATCTGCCGGATCGCGAAGTGCATCCACACCAGCGACACAGACACGATCAGGAACAGCAGCATGAAGCAGCTGGTCCAAATCCCGGTGAGATCGTTGAGAACGCCGAAGGCGATCGGCAGCACAAAACCGCCCAACCCGCCGATCATGCCCACCAGGCCGCCGACGGCGCCGACGTCATGGGGGTAATAGACTGGGATGTGTTTGAAGACTGCAGCTTTGCCGAGACTCATGAAGAACCCCAGCACGAACAGGACAACGGTGAAGGCGACGAGGCCCATCTCAAGCCGAAACGCAATCGGCCCATGAATGCCGTCGATGACATAGCCGGTCGGCGGGTAAGAGAGAACGAACGTCGCGGCGATGCCGACCAGGAAGGTCCAATACATCACCTGCCGGGCGCCAACCTTGTCAGACAAGTGCCCGCCGTAAACGCGGAACAAAGAGGCCGGCACCGAGAACGCCGCCGCAACCATGCCCGCTGTTTTCAAGTCGAGTCCGTAGACCCCGACCAGATATCGCGGCAGCCACAAGGAGAGCGCGACGAAAGCGCCGAAGACGAAGAAATAATAGAGCGAGAAGCGCCAGACTTGAACATTCTTCAGCGGCGCAAACTGCTCCAGCATCGAGCGCGGCTTTGAACCCTTGCGCCGCCGCTCAACCAGCTCCGGATCATCCTTCGTGAACACGAAGAAGAGCACCGCCATGACCGCAAGGCTCGCGGCCCAAATCTGCGCCACCGCCGCCCAGCCGAACGCCAGCAAAACGAAGGGCGCGAGAAACTTAGTGACGGCTGCGCCGACATTGCCGGCGCCAAAAATGCCCAGCGCCGTCCCTTGCTGACCAGCCGGGTAGAATTTCGAAACATACGCAACGCCAACCGCGAAGGAGCCGCCAGCGATACCGACGCCAAGCGCCGCGAGCAGGAATTGCTCGTATGTGTGAGCGTAAGAGAGAAGAAACGTCGCCGCCGCCGCCGCCAGCATGACGACGAGGTTCACGACGCGTCCGCCATATTGCTCGGTCCACACGCCGAGCACGAGCCGGATTAGAGATCCGGTCAGGATTGGCGTGCCAATCAGTAGACCGAATTGAGTCTCGCTGAGGCCCAGCTCTTGCTCGATCTTCACGCCAATGATCGAAAAGATGGTCCAGACAGCAAAGCACGCCGTGAACGCGATCGTGCTCATCCACAGAGCAGAGTCAGCGCCTGCTGCTTTTCCTGATGTTGATTGCAGCGACATCATCTCAAACGCCCCGCTCGAATCGCGCTGTGGCCTGCCCTGCGCGTCGCAAAGCAGAGAGCTTCAAACCGGGCGCATCCGGGTTGATGCGGATCAATCTCCATTACGCGCGAGCACAATTTCGAGTGGGCGTGCGCCGCCGCCGCAGGGCCATTTGATCAATGTCCGCGGAGCCGTTTGACATTCATCAAGCGGAGAACCAGCACATGTTAAGCGTCGCTGCTACTTGATCCACATCAAACATGCACCCACCCGCCTGCGCCACAACTAGCGCCGTTGGAGCAGGAGTGCGGCGTGCGGGAAACCGACATCGAGGCGCTGAGACAGCTGCCGCTGTTTGAGAACGCCACCGCGGAGACGCTGCGCGTTGCTACCGCCGGAGCGCTGCTGCAGCCTTTTCCGGCTGAGACAACCCTGCTGATCGAGGGCGCCCCGAGCGACTGCCTGTACGTGCTGCTGGATGGTCAGGTCGAACTCCACGCCTCCTGGAACGGTTCGGACACCGTGCTCTCGATCGCGCGGCCGGTCTCGATGTTCATCCTCGCCGCCATCGTGCTCGATGCTGACGCATTGATGTCTGCGCGCACGCTTGAACGCTCTCTGATCGCCATGATCCCCGGCGACGCGGTCCGCACCGCCATGCGCCTTGACCCGCACTTCGCTGGCGCTGTGGCGCGGGAACTTGCCGGGGGCTATCGCGGCATGGTGCGCAGCACCAAGAACATAAAGCTGCGCAACAATAGCGCTCGCCTCGCCAATTATCTGCTGACGCTTCGCGCTGCGGGCGGATTCGGGGCAGTCGTGCGGCTGCCATACGACAAACGCGTCATCGCTTCGCTGCTTGGCATGACGCCCGAGAGCCTATCGCGCTCATTCTCAGCGCTGGGGACGCAAGGCATCCTCGTCAGCGGCCCCGTCGTGACAATCCGCGATGTCTCTGCGCTCGAAGCGATCGCCAAACCGGACCCGTTGATCGACATGCACGCTCCACGATGCGCCGAGATACGCGCAGATACCGACGCCGAAATCTGGGCAAGCGAGCAAACCCGCACGAGTTGCAGATGAGCCGCCCTCAAACACACGACCTGAGCAATGTGGCTGGCGTCCTGCTTGCGGGTGGGCAGTCGAGCAGGTTCGGCGCCGAGAAGGCCGCCGCAACATTCCGTGGCGCGCCGATGTTCGATGCAGCGCTCCGGGTTCTTGCTGATCTGCCGCTCCTCGCCGTGAGCGCCAAGCCTGGCTCGTTTGCGGAGCGCCGCGCGCTGAGCTTGAGCGCAACGGTTCTGCATGATGAGCCCGGCATGCCGTCAGGACCGCTGACCGGCATCGCTGCAGCGCTCGCTTGGGCCGAGCGCAACGGCCTGGCTTTCGTCGCCAGCGTGCCTTGCGATGCTCCCCTGCTGCCTGATGCGCTGTTCAAACATTTGGCCGCGGGCATCGGCGGCGCACGGGCGGCCTATGCTGTGACAACCGCTGGGCCCCATCCGCTCTGTGCGCTTTGGCGATGCGACGTCGCGCCTATCCTCCGCGCTCGCCTGCTTGCCGGCGTCCACCCCGCCGCGCGCACCTTCCTGGCCGACATCGGCGCCGCGCCGGTGCATTTCAGCGATGCGCGAGCCTTTGCCAACGCCAACACCACGGACGCGCTTGCCGCGCTGGAGCGGATCGCATGAACCCTCTTATCGACCCTTTTGGCCGCGCCATCACCTACCTGCGCGTCTCCGTGACGGATCGCTGCGACTTGCGCTGCATCTATTGCATGCGCGCGCGCATGCGCTTTCTGCCGCGTGAAGAGCTGCTGTCGCTCGAGGAGCTTGACCGGGTCTGCGCCGCATTCGTCGAGCGCGGCGTGAAGCGCATCCGCTTCACCGGCGGCGAGCCGCTGGTGCGCAAGGGCTTTCTGGATCTCGTCCAGCGCGTGGCCCGTCACATCGGGGATGGCCTGGACGAAGTCACGGTGACAACCAACGGCGTTCAGCTCGCCGAGTTTGCGGCGCCGCTCTATCGTGCGGGCGTGCGGCGCGTAAACGTCTCCGTCGATTCCCTCGATCGCGAGACTTTTGCACGCATCGCTCGCAGAGACCGGCTAACCGAAGTGCTGAACGGCATTGCAGAGGCCAAGCGCGCCGGCCTCCAGGTGAAGATCAACACGGTGGCGCTCAAGCACGACAACGCCCATGAAATCCCCGATCTCGTTAAATGGGCGCATGCGCAAGGCATGGACATCACCCTTATCGAGACGATGCCGCTTGGCGAGATCGATGAAGATCGGACCGATCAGTTCTTGTCGCTCGCCCGCATCCGAGAGGACATGCAGAGCTATTGGACGTTGCACGACCTGCCCGACCGCAGCGGTGGGCCGGCTCGCTTTGTGCGCGTGGAAGAAACCGGAGGACGCCTCGGCTTCATCACGCCGCTCACGCACAATTTTTGCGAGAGCTGCTCACGTGTGCGCCTTACCTGCACGGGCCAGCTCTACCCCTGCTTGGGGCATGAGAAGTCCGTCGATCTGCGTCAGCCGCTGCGCAGCGGCGACAATGACATGGCCCTTCACGGCGCGATTGATGACGCCATCGCGATACGGCCCAAGGGCCACGATTTCCTGATCGAGCGGCTGTCGCATCCGGCAACAGCGCGCCACATGTCGGTGACAGGCGGATGACGAAAATTCTCTTCTTCGGACGGCTTCGCGACGCAGCGGGCCTTGCCGAACTCTCGTGTTGTCTGCCGCAATCGCTGCGCACCGTCGCAGAGGTGCGCCAATGGCTGGGCGCGCGCGATCCTAACTTAGGCCAAGCGCTTGCCGCTCCCGGTGTGCGGGTTGCGGTCGACCAGACCTTCTGCGCCAGCGAGCAAGCCTGCGCGGCGGGCGCACAGGAAATCGCCTTCATGTCTCCCTTGAGCGGAGGCTGAGATGACTGAGCTTGTGGTCTTGCTCTGCCTTGCGATTGCGGCGGCCGCCGCGCTCTATGCTTCGGTCGGTCATGGCGGCGCCTCCGCCTACATCGCCTTGATGGCGCTTGCGGGCCTAGCGCCGGAGGCGATCCGCCCTGCTGCGCTCGTGCTCAACATCGTCGTCGCCGGCATCGGCGCGGTGCGTTACCTGCGCGCGGGCCGGTTTGACTGGCAGGTGTTCTGGCCATTCGCGCTGACCGCCATACCGGCAGCGTTCCTGGCCGGACGCGTCGACGTCCCCGAAGCGGTCTATCGTCCTCTGCTTGCCGCTGCGCTGGCCGCAGCCGCACTGCGCTATCTGTTCTGGCCGCAGATTGATGCGATCAAACCCGGCAAAGCGCCGCCAAAGGCAGTCGCGCTCAGCGCCGGCGCGGGACTTGGCGCGCTTGCCGGACTGACCGGCATCGGCGGAGGCGTGTACCTCTCGCCGCTGCTCGTATTCGCCGGTTGGGCCGATCCGCAACGCGCCACGGGAATCGCCGCGTGCTTTATCGTCGTGAATTCGCTCGCGGGCCTTGCCGGGCGCGCATCATCGCTCTCGTCGCTACCCTGGTTCCTTCCGTGGTTTATCGCCGCCGCGGTGCTGGGCGCCTGGCTTGGCACAAGCTTCAGCCTCAGAGGTTTAAGCAAGCAAGGCGTGCTGCGCGTACTCGGAATCGTGCTCGGTGTTGCAGCAGCGGCGCTGGTGAGCTGATGACCGTCCTTCTCTGCCCCGCTCCTTTCTCGCCCGAACGAGAAATGGCCTTGCTCGCGCAGGGCAAGACTGGCGATTGCGGCGCGCTTGCCAGCTTCGTCGGCTATTGCCGCGCGACCTCCGCCTCTGGCGCCGTGGAAGCTCTGGTGCTCGATCACTATCCGGGCTTCACCGAAAAAGAGATCGAACGAATCGCGGCCCACGTCATCGAACGGCATCAGCTTATAGATCTGCACGTGCTGCACCGCGTCGGCGCCGTCGCCGCTGGTGAGGCGATCGTGCTTGTCGCAGCGCTGAGCGCTCATCGAGCGCCGTCGTTCGCAGCTGTCGCCGAAATGATGGACTATCTGAAGACAGACGCCCCGTTCTGGAAGCGCGAACTCGGCCCCTCCGGCGCGCGCTGGATCGAACCTACAGCCGACGATTACGCCCGCCGGCAGGAGCATGCGCGATGAACCAAACAGATCAGAGCTGCCGCATCGATGAATCGCTGCCGTTCAAGCCCGTAAACATCGCGATCTTGACCGTATCCGACACCCGGGACGACGACAGCGACACATCCGGCCCGCTCTTGGCCGGCCGCGCGGCGCGCGATGGTCACACCGTCGCCGCGCGCGCGATTGTTCGCGACGACATCGGCGCCATCCAGGCGCAAGTTCGAGATTGGATCGGAGACGCCGGCATCGACGTAATCCTCTGCACCGGCGGCACCGGGCTTACCGGACGCGATGTCACGCCAGAAGCCTTGCGGCCGCTGTTCGAAAAGGAAGTCGAGGGATTCTCCGTCGTCTGGCACATGCTGAGCTATCAGAGCGTTGGCTTGTCGACGTTGCAGTCGCGTGCATGCGCAGGGATCGCCCGCGGCAAGTTCATCTTCGCGCTTCCTGGATCGAACGGCGCCTGCAAAGACGGCTGGGACAACATCATCCGCTGGCAACTCGATAGCCGCCACCGCCCCTGCAACCTGGTGGAGATCATGCCCAGACTCACGGAGCGATGAGATGAGCAATAAGCTCACACACCTCGACGCGCAGGGCCGCGCCCGCATGGTCGATGTCAGCGACAAGCCTGTGAGCACGCGCGAAGCCTGCGCGCGCGGGCGTGTGCGTATGGCGCCGGAAACGTTCGACAAGGCGCGCGGCGGCGAAACGGCGAAGGGCGATATTCGCGCCATCGCTGAAATTGCTGGCGTAATGGGCGGCAAACGCACCTCGGAACTGATTCCGCTTTGCCATCCCTTGCCGCTCTCCAGCATCCAAGTGGAGGTCACCCCCGACGAGGCGCGCTGCTCGTTCGTCGTCACTGCGCGCGCCAAGACAACAGGCCAGACCGGGGTGGAGATGGAAGCGCTCACCGCGGTGTCGGTTGCATGCCTAGCCATCTACGACATGCTGAAAGCGATCGATCGCGGCCTAGTGATCGAAGACATCTGCCTCGTTTCCAAGAGCGGGGGCGTGCACGGCGATTATGCGCGGGGCGAACCATGATCAGCGTCGCCGAAGCGCGCGCGATCATCCTCGCCAATGCGCAGCCTATGCCTATCGAACAGATCGCGCTCGAACACGCGCTCGGCCGCACGCTGCGCGCGCCAATTATCGCCGAGCGCGCGCAGCCCCCGTTCGCCGCCTCCGCGATGGACGGCTTCGCCGTGCGCAGCGCCGACACCCCCGGCACGCTTCATCTGATCGGCGAAGCAGGCGCCGGCCGCGCCTTGGGCAAGCCCCTGCGACCAGGCGCATGCGCCCGAATCTTCACCGGGGCGCCGATGCCAACCGGTGCGGATGCTGTTGTGATTCAAGAAGAGGCGCGACGCGACGGCGACAGGGTTCAGGTCCCGCCCCTTGAGCCTGGGAAACACGTCCGCCGCGCGGGCGCCGATTTCAGCGAGGGCGCAGAACTTCTGCCGTCCGGACAAGCCCTCCACGCCGGCGCCATCACCTTGGCGGCCGCGGCGGGCCGCGCCTTGCTGCCCGTATCGGTCAAGCCGCGCGTTGCGGTGCTTTCCGGCGGGGACGAGATCGTGCCGCCCGGCGCGGATCCCGGTCCGCACCAGATTTTCGATTCGGTCAGCTACGGCGTAAGCGCGCTGTGCCAAGCGTGGGGCGCAGCGCCCCAGCGCACGGCGCCGCTTAGCGATGACCGCGTGGCGATCGCCAAGAGCGTGGCGGCATCGCTGCGTGACAGCGACCTTCTCGTGTTGATCGGCGGCGCCTCGGTTGGCGATCACGATCACGCCCGTCCAGCGCTGACCGCGCTCGGGGCTGAGTTGTTGTTCGCGAAAGTGGCGCTGCGCCCCGGCAAGCCCACCTGGTTCGCACGCTGTGCGGGCAAGCTGGTGCTGGGTCTGCCCGGCAACCCCGCCTCCGCGCTGGTCTGTGCGCGTTTGTTTCTGCTGCCGCTTCTCAGGCAGCTCCTTGGCGCAGATGCCGCGCCGGCAAGCGTACCGCGCAAGGCGCGCCTGCGCGGAATGCTCAAACCAAACGGCGACAGGGAGACGTACTTGCGAGCGCTGACCGCAACCGATGCACTCGGGCAGGTCCGGGTCGAGAGTTTCGCCAATCAGGATTCGTCCTCAGTCTCGATCTTCGCCTCGTCCAACGCTTTGCTCGTCCGGGCGCCGCATGCACCAGCGGCCCATGACGGCGAACTCGTCGATGTTCTCGATCTCTAGCTCCAACTCATGACCACCACCGCAGAGCGCCATCGCCGCTACACTGGTCCAGCGCTGTTCAGCCTGGGCTTCCGTCCGTTCTTTCTGTTCAGCGCGCTGTGGGCCGGGCTTGCCGTGCCGCTGTGGGCCGCTGCCTATGCCGGGCTTCTGCCGGCGCAGACAATTACGCGCGATTGGCACGTGCATGAGATGCTGTTCGGTTATCTGAGCGGCGTGATCGCCGGATTTCTGCTGACAGCTGTACCCAATTGGACCGGGCGCCTTCCTGTCACCGGCGCGCCGCTTGCGGCGCTGTTTGGCCTCTGGGTCAGCGGCCGGATTGCGATGCTGTTTGCGGCGCCTCTCGGCCCGATCGCCGCCGCGATCGATTCCAGCTTCCTGTTCGTGTTCGCCGCCATCGTCGGCCGGGAGATCATCGCCGGAAAGAACACGCGCAATATCGCGGTTTGCGTACTTATCAGCGCGCTGGGCGTCGCCAATCTCCTGTTCCATTTCGCAGACCATGAACTCGCACGCGCTGCTGAGCGCGGCGCGCTCGCCGTGGTCTCCATGCTGGTCACGTTGATTGGCGGACGCATCGTGCCGAGCTTTACGCGCAATTGGATGGCCAAGCGTAAGCTGGCGCCGGCGCCCGCCCCGGCGAACCGCTTCGATTTCGTGACGCTGATCCTCACCGCGGTTGCGGTGCTGGCGTGGGCGGTCGCGCCCGCGTCGACGCTGGCCGGCGCAGCGCTGTTGCTTGCTGGCGGCTTCAACGCAATTCGGCTGCTGCGCTGGCGCGGCTGGAGAACCTTGGCCGAGCCGCTCGTGCTGATCCTGCATGTTGGCTACGCTTGGCTCGCGGCGGCGTTGATCATGCTCGGACTTTCGACGCTCGCGCCTGCGCTCGTACCCAGCATCGCCGGCATCCACGCGCTAACCTCCGGCGCCTTCGGCGTCATGACGCTCGCGGTGATGACCCGCGCAAGCCTTGGTCACACGGGCCGACCGCTCACGGCGAGCGCTTCGATCAGCGCGATCTATTTGCTCGTCAATCTCGGCGCGCTGCTCCGCGTCGCCTCCCCTTTCTTCCCGGCCGCCTACCCAGCATGGCTTTCTGCGGCGGCTACTCTCTGGGGCGCGGCGTTCATCGGCTTCTTCATCGTCTATGCGCCGCTGCTCATGGGCGCTGTCCACAGCATCAACAAGGGTCATCGGCGCGATTGAGCCGCAAAGCGGACGCAGAACCAGTCTTCCCGACCGGCACGTCTTCGCCGAAGTCAGTCCGTCAGTCCCCTTCCCTCGTCGCTTTGCCCTCGCGTCCGCTTGGCCTCCACCAAAGCCGCGGCGAACGCTGGATTCACCGCAGCAATAGCCGCAGACAGGTGGGCGCCCGAGTGATCCGAAATAGCAGGGATCTGAAACCTGTCCGTGCTCATGACCTCGCCCATGCGCTCAAGCAACGCTTCAGGGGTCATGTCTTCGCCAGCGAACGCGACGCCATTCGTTTCCCCGACAAACACGCGTGAGACGAAGCCGCCGCCGCAATGAAACATCTCGCCGGTGACTGGGCAGTCTTCGTGCGCCAGCACCGCGACGAGGTTGGTCACGCGGATCGGCGGGGCGACCGTTTCCATGATCTTGGGAATGCCCTGCGTCTGTGCGTTGTCGGTCCAAGCGATAGGCCCGACCATGTTCGATTTCACGCCAGCGCTCATGCCTTCCGCCGCTAGCGCCTTCGTCAGCGGCATGAGCGCGGCCTTGGCCATGCTGTAGGCGTGATCGCCACGCCGGCCGAAATATCCGGCGCCCGATCCTGTCATGATGATGCGGCCGTATTGTTGCTTCAGGAAATGCGGCCATGCCGCCGTCGCCACATTCCAGCCGCCGGTGACATTAACCCGCATGATGCGGTCGAAATTCTGCGATCGCGCCTCTGCGAATGCAGTCGGCTTGGAGAACACACTGGCGTTGTGGATCAACACGTCCAGCTGGCCGAAGCGGCTCACCACATCGGCAATCATGCAATCAACCGCTTCGGCTTCGCCGATGTCGCAACACGCCGCCATCGCAGCCCCGCCTGCGGCGTTAATTTCCTCTGCAACCGCCTCTGCGAAAGTCGCGTCGCCTCCAGTTTCGCCGCGCAAATCGGCGCCAAAGTCGTTGACGACAACAGCTGCGCCGCGGCTGGCGAGGAAGAGCGCGTGCTGGCGGCCTATGCCACGCCCAGCGCCCGTGATGAGCACAACGCGGTCTTTGAAATCAAGCATTGCAAAGGTCCCTTCACCCTAATCCATGTGTCAGCACATGCACCGCTATCGGCGCGAACTCCCCGATCTCCCTGTGGCGTCCCGCTTTGTGGAGACGGTTGATGATCTGCACGAGCGCGACGAACAGTCGTCCGAGATGGCGATTGTCGAGCTGCGGGGGAATGGCGCCGCTCTTCTTGGCGTCATTGAACAAGCGGCCCAGCAGGCGCCGATAACTCGCCCAGCCCTCATCCAGAGGAGCGCGCATCGTTGGCGGCACCTGATCGCGCAAGTTGATGTAGACTTGAAGATAATCGCCAAGCGCGCCGAGCGAGGCGCAATGAGCTTCGAACAGCGCTTCGACGCGCCTGCGAAAATCGCTGTGCTCGCGCAGGACCGCGCGCAGGTCCTCTGTCACGCGCTCGTGGGCGATCATGCAGACCGAGAGCAAGGCGTCATCCTTCGATCGGAAGTGATGATAGAGCGTGCCGGCGTTGAGCCCAGCGGAGTGCGCAAGCTCCCGCATGCCGACCGCATAAGAGCCGTTCTTGGCCAACGAGGCGGCGATCGAGTCGAGGATCTCCCGCCGCCGTTCGGTCATGTCCGACGTCCCCGCCCGTCTCGCCTTCGGCGACGTTGCCCCGGATCGCATGGGCGATGCTCCTTGCCGGCGCGTTGTGATCGAACCCCAACGATCGTATGGGTCGCTCATGAATGCAAGCGGCGAACTCGGCGTGCTTGTTACCGGGGCTACGGGAACTCAGGGCGGCGCCGTTGCGCGTGCGTTGGGCCGCGCCGGCGCGCGGGTGCGCGCGCTGGTCCGCGATCCGTCCGCCGCGCCGGCTCAAGCCCTTAAGGCGCTGGGCGTCGAGCTGATCGCGGGCGATTTCGAGAGCGAGGCCTCGCTCGCCGCTGCAACCCGCGGCGTTGATGCAGTGTTTTCGGTGCAGCCGGTCAACCCGCGCGATCCCGGCGCAGAGGTGCGGCAAGCCAAGCAGCTCATAGGCGCGGCGCAGGGCGCAGGCGTGCATGTCTTCGTGCAGAGCACCGTCTCCGGTGTCGACCTCTACCGCAAAGCTGGAGATGCTTCGGGCTGGGACCGCGATTATTGGCAAGCCAAGGACGATGTCGAACGCGAAGTGATGGGCGCGCGCTTCAGCGCAGGGGCGATATTGCGGCCAGCGTTCATGATGGAGAATTTCATCGGCGCGAAGGCATCGCGGATGTTTCCGGGCTTGAGCGAAGGCGTGCTGCGTAGCGCCATCGCGCCGGGCGCGGTGTTGGCGTTGGCGGCCGCCGACGATATCGCCTCCGCCGCCGTGCACGCGATGATGAAGCGCACGCCGCTCGCGGTGCTTGAGCTTGCGAGCGAACGGCTGACGATGCCCGCCGTGGCCGCCGCTCTCAGCGAAGCCTGGCGGCGGCCAATCCGCGCCGAGACCGCATCGCCAGAAGCTCTGCTCGCCGGCGGCTTCTACCCAGGCTGGGTGAGGATGCAGGGTTGGCTCAACGCCGTGGGCTACCCTGCTGATCCACAAGATTTGCAGCGCTTTGGCGTAACGCCGACGCCGTTGCGCCTCTGGGCCCAGGAGGCGCGCAATGACTAACCTCTATGGCTTGCCGGATGAAATCCGCGTCGAAGCCGACGGTCCGATTCGGATCGTGACGCTGAACCGCCCCGAAGAGCGCAATCCCGCCAGCACGGCGATGCTGTTTGCGCTGACCGAGCTGGCGAAGGCGCTCAATTCTGATGCTGAGGCGCGCGTTGCCGTGCTCACGGGCGCCGGCAAAGCGTTCAGCGCGGGCGGCGACTTCCAGCATTTCGTACGCTGCTCGCGCGAGCCGGAGGTTTCCCACGCCACGCTAGACAATGCCCGCGCCTTCATCAGCGCGATGCTTGACCTCAGGATTCCTGTCGTCGCCGCCGTCAATGGCGCGGCGGTTGGCTTCGGCGCCACCCTGGCGGCGCTGAGCGACATCGTTCTCATCGCCGAAGACGCCTTCATCGCCGAGCCGCACGTGAATATCGGTCTCGTTGTCGGTGACGGGATCTCCATCACCTGGCCATTCTACATGAGCATGCTCAAGGCGAAGGAGTTCATCTTCACTGGCGATCGCATCTCCGCGGTTGACGCGGTCGCCTGTGGATTGGCCAACCGCACCGTCGCCAAAGCAGAGCTGCTGCCCGAAGCGATCGCGTTGGCACGCCGGCTCTCGGCGCAGCCGCCCGAAGCGCTGCGCGCATCCAAGCAATTGCTGAACGCCTATAGCCGTTCGATGGTGGCGAGCGTGCTTGAGCCGTTGCTGGCGCAGCAATTCGAGCGGACGCAAAGCAAGGAGCACGCGGAGATCGTGCAAGGCATGATCGACGCCCAGGCGCGGAAGAAGCAATGAGCGCACGTTTCGCAGGCACGCTGTTCGATCTCTCCGGGCGCGCCGCGCTGGTGACGGGCTCCAGCCGCGGCATCGGCTATGCCATCGCCAGCCGGCTCGCCCAGCATGGCGCGGACGTGGTGATCAGCGGACGAAAGCCGGAGGCGGCGCAATCCGCTGCTGCGGCGATCAATGCGCGCAACGGGGAAGGCTTTGGACGCGCTATCGCGCAGCCAGCCAACGTAACGCACGGGGAGGACT
Source organism: Hyphomonadaceae bacterium (assembly GCA_016791385.1). Lineage (GTDB taxonomy): Bacteria > Pseudomonadota > Alphaproteobacteria > Caulobacterales > Aquidulcibacteraceae > Vitreimonas. Next base: position 63,169 of record JAEUMR010000012.1, on the reverse strand, counting down.
TGTCGGCGCTGTGCGAAGCAGCGGTCGAACATTTCGGCAAGGTCGACATCCTTGTCGCGAACGCTGCAGTGCACATCCATGTCGGCCCCAGCGCCGAGATGAGCGACGCCGTTCTCGCCAAAACGATGGACGCCAATTTCTTTGCGCTGCATCGCCTCAGCCAGGCGCTACTGCCCGGCATGATCGCCAACGGCTTCGGGCGCATCATCAATATCGCTTCGATCGCCGCGCTGTTCGGCAGCGGCGTCTATCATTCTTACACGCTCAGCAAGGCCATCGCGCTGCAATACATCCGCAACATCGCGGTCGAGCACGGGGCGGAGAACATTCGCGCCAATTCGATCGCGCCGGGACTTACGCGAACCGACATGGCGCGCGGTTTGCTCGACGATCCGGTTGCGTTGGCGCGCGAACTTAGCCGCTCAACCGTCGGGCGCGTGGGCGAGCCGGACGAAATCGCCGGCGCCGCTGTGTTTCTGGCGTCGGAGGCGGGCGCCTACGTGAACGGCCAAACCATCGCTGTCGATGGCGGCATGACCATCCGGTACGATTAGGAGGCAGAGATGACAACGGAGACATTGCCCGACAACGTGCCTGCCAACCTTGTTGTCGATATCGACTATTTCGCCGACCCCCGCATCAAGGCCGATCCGCGTGCGCATTACATGTCGCTGCGCGGCGGGCCCGAACTGGTCTGGACGCCGCATTATGGCGGCCATTGGATCGCCACGCGGGCGGCGATCATGACTGAGATACTGACCAATCCGGCCGATTTCAGCAGCTTCCCGTTGCTGATTCCGAAATCGGTTTCCGGCCCCGAGCCGAAGCCGTTCGCGGAAATCGATCCGCCTGAGCACGCCAAGTACCGTGCGCTGCTGGCGCCGCTGACCAATCCGAAGCTGATTGACGGATTCGACGCCGATGCGCGGGCTTTGATGCGCTCGCTTATCGACGCCGTGTATGATCAGGGGCGGTGCGATTTCTCAACCGATATCGCTCAGAAGTTTCCGATCTTCATCATCATGCGGCTGCTCGACTTGCCGCAAGATAATCGGCTGATGCTGATCGATCTGACCGACAAGGTGATCAACCACGCAGATCCTGTGGTTCGCCGGCAAGCGCGCGACCAGACCGAAGCTTATGTACAAGCACTCATCGCGCGCCGGCGCGCCGCGCCAGGCGATGATATCGCCAGCAGCCTCGTCAACGGAACGATCGACGGGCGTCCTGTCACCGACAAGGAAGCCAACGCCATGATCTCCGTACTGATCCATGGCGGCCTCGACACCGTGCGCGTCAACATGACCTTCATCGCGCACTTCTTGGCGCAAAACCCCGGCCATCGCCGCCAATTGGTCGACGATCCCGGCCTCATTCCCAATGCCATCGATGAAATGCTGCGCTGGCTCAGCCTTCCTTCGATCGCCCGCTGCGTCAAACGCGATCGCGAATTCCACGGCGTGCACTTGCGCGCCGGCGATCAGGTGCTGATGCCGTTCATGCTGGCCGGCGCCGATGAAGCCGTGCACCAGGATGCGCTGACTGTTGATTTCAAGCGCCAGAACACCAAGAGCCTGACCTTCGGCGCCGGCCCTCACTTCTGCCCCGGCTCGCACATCGCGCGCATTGAACTGCGCATCTTCCTTGAGGAATGGCTCACGCGCATTCCCAACTTCGAGGTGGACTCAAGCGCACCGCCGCCCTTTGGCTCGGGTGGTGTGGTCACAGGCCTGCGAGGACTCTCTCTACGCTGGAGTTAAGTCGCGCTGATGCAATGTATGCCCCGCAAAAGCGTCCCCCAGAGGCCATGGCCTGAAATGGCCAATGGCAGCCCTACGGCCACGACCCTCGAATGGGGCGCAGCGACGAACAGCCGGATCATCCCGTAAGCGGAAATCAGCGCGGTCTCCCCAAAAACGGAAGACCGCCTTCCGCTAAGCACGTTAAGCCGACATCCGCGCCCCCAGCGAGCAGGCCGAATATCAATACGATGCGTTCAGCGGAGGCGCGCGATGGCCTTGCCGCCTCATCCCTGGCTGGGTTCACACTCGACCACAGCCCCATTCGGCGGCCCCTCCGGCGGAGTCGAGACTCCAATATCGGTAGGACGCCTCCAGCACACGCTTCAAATCTGCTTCGCTCGAATTTGCGAAGCTCGTCGCGATACGATCGCCGAGCAGCGATTTGCGCCGATGGCGCGACGCGCAGCGTTTGTGGTGGCGGGCACTCTGATCAAGATAGCGGCGGGACAAGGCACTCGCGCTCCAATGGGCAGCGACGGCCTTCGGCCAAGTGGCCGCGGCGCCTTGCCCTAACTCGCGATCTCCGCTTCAGAATCCCCGCGGAGGGTTGCATCTCCCACCAAGCTAGTCGACATTGCTCCCATGCTGACCAGCAAGGCCAAATATGCGCTGCGCGCGATGATCGACCTCGCCGCGCAGGCGGGCGCCGGTCCGCGCAATCCGGTGTTCATCGCCGATATCGCCCAGCGCCAGGACATCCCGCGCCGCTTTCTGGAGAACATCCTGCTTGAGCTGCGCAAGCACGGGCTTGTTGTCAGCCATCGCGGCAAAGCTGGCGGCTACGCGCTCGCGCGCACGCCCGATCTCATCACCTTTGCTGATGTAATCAGGGCTATCGACGGCCCCGTGGCCCTCACTCCATGCACCAGCCGCACCGCTTATCAACGCTGCGAAGATTGCAGAGACGAAGCTCTCTGCGCCATCCGCCGCACCATGCTTCACGTACGCGATGCGAGCGCCAAGATCCTTGAAGCGACGACGCTGGCGAGCGCCGCCGGTGTTGAGGACGCTCAAGCGCCGGCGCGCGCCGTAAAGTCCGGCAGCTAGTCCCTGATCGGACACTTTAGTTAATCTACATTGACTCAGTCGGGTTTGAGAACTTAGCTCCCTCTCGCGCTTGAGGCGCAGGGAGGGGTGGTGATGCTCAAGAGCAAGATCGCGCTGTTCGGCGCGAGTTGGCTGGCGCTGACGGGCGCGGCGTTCGCACAAGAGGCAAGCACCCCCGACGAGCGTGCGGCGCGGATCGCCGCGCTCGAGCAGCGCTTGGCCGATCTCGAAGCGCAACTCGCCGACTTGAAAGAAAGCACTGCCGCGGATTCCGCCGACGTGCGCCGAATCCAAACTGAAGCGCCGCAAGTGACGCTGAACAACGCGCGCCCGACCATCGCCACATCGGACAATCAATTCCGCTTCGCCGTGCGCGGGCTCGCGCAATATGACGTCGCGCACTACGAGCAAGACAATCCCGCAACGCCGGACGATCGCCGCTCGGATGCGAGCAATCCCGGCGATCTGAGTTCAGGCTCGAACTTCCGGCGTGCGCGCATCGGCATCGAAGGTACAGCCTATCGCGACTGGAATTACGCGCTGACTTACGAGCTCGGCGGCTCGGGCACAGAAGGCTCGCAGATCACGCAGGCCTATGTCGAATATGCGGGCTGGAAGCCGTGGGAGAACGCGGCGGCGCTGCGCTTCCGCGTCGGCGCTTGGGCGACGCCGGCAGGTCTTGAGGACGCCACCTCGAACACGGAAGGCCTCTTCCTTGAACGCGCCGCCATCGCCGAACTCGTCCGCGGCATCGCTGGCGGCGACGGGCGGACCGGCGTTGGCGTCTTCGCCAATGGCGACCGCTGGTACAGCTCGGCGGTGCTGACCGGCGCCGCTGTCAGCAATACCGGCGAGTTCGACGAGCAAACTGGATATCTTGCGCGTATCGCTTTGCTTCCGCTGCGCGGAGAGAATTACGGCGTCCATGTCGGCGCCTCCGCCACCGGCGTGATCGATCCGGCCGACACGGATGCGAGCCCCGCCGATACGCAGGTGCTGCGCCTGCGCGAGCGGCCGGAATTGCGCGTCGATGCGCAGCGCTTCGTCGATACGGGGGCCATCCCCTCCGATGGTCTCAACGCCTACGGGTTCGAACTCGGCGCCTTCTGGAACAATTTCTACGCCGCCGGCGAAGTTTTCCAGATCGACCTCTCACGTAGCGACGGACTCTCCGATCCCAGCTTCGGCGGCTGGTACGTGCAAGGCGCATGGACCGTTACCGGCGAACGCAGGCGCTGGAACGCCGCAAATGGCGGCTTCCAAGGCATTCGCCCCGACCATCCATTCGACATCAGGCAGAACCAATGGGGCGCATGGGAACTCGCCGCGCGCTACAGCGTTCTCGACCTCAACGACAATGAAGGCGCGCTCGGCGGCGCAACGCCCGCAGGCGGCGTGCGCGGCGGCGAACAGACCATCACCACGCTCGGCCTCAATTGGTACCCGAACAACGTGCTGCGCTTTCTGCTCGATTATCAGCGCGTCGAGATCGACCGCTTCGATCCAGAGAACAGCTCGATCGTGACCGCAGCGCCCGGCGTCGGCGCCCAGATCGGCCAGGACTTCGAAGCCATCTCGCTGCGCAGCCAATTTGCCTTCTGAGGAGAAAGAAATGTCGAACTCCTTCTCGCGCCGCGCGGTCGCCGCCGGCATCGGTCTTGGCGCGTTGGCCGCAGCAACCGGCGCCCACGCGCAGCAACACCGTCTCGAACTGCTCAACGTCTCGTACGATCCCACGCGCGAGCTGTATGAGCAGTACAATCAGCTCTTCGCGGCGGAATGGGCGCGCACGCACAGCGGCCAGCAAATCCACATCGCGCAATCGCACGGCGGCTCAGGCCGCCAAGCGCGCGCCGTCATCGACGGTCTGCGGGCCGACGTCGTAACGCTCGCACTCGCCTATGATATTGACGCCATCGCCCAGCGCGGCCTCATCGCACGCAACTGGATAACGCGGCTGCCCAACAACAGCGCGCCCTACACCTCCACGATGGTGTTTCTGGTGCGGCATGGAAACCCCTGGCGCATCCGCAACTGGAACGACCTCACCCGCCGCGGCATCAGCGTCATCACACCCAACCCGAAGACTTCGGGCGGCGCACGCTGGAATTACCTCGCTGCCTGGGCGTTCGCGCTGCGCCAGCCTAGCGGCACGCCGGACACGGCGCGTGCGTTCGTACAGCAGCTGTTTCGCAACGTCCCGGTGCTCGACACCGGCGCGCGCGGCTCGACCACCACCTTTGCACAACGCCGCATCGGTGATGTGCTGATCACCTGGGAGAACGAGGCGCATCTGGCGCAGAACGAGTTTGGCGCCGGCCAGTTCGACATCGTCTATCCCCCGTTCAGCATCCTCGCAGAACCGTCAGTCGCGGTCGTCGACGCCAACGTCGACCGGCGCGGCACGCGCGCGGCGGCGGAAGCGTATCTGCGCTTCCTCTATACGGAGGCCGGACAGGACCTAGCGGCGCGCAACTTCTATCGTCCGCGCGATGCGCAAGTTCTGGCGCGCAATCGCAGCAGATTTCCGGACATCGAACTGGTAACAGTAGATGATGTCTTCGGCGGTTGGGCCCAGGCGCAGCGCACCCACTTCGCCGATGGCGGCGTGTTCGATCAGATCACGGCGAGACCGCGAGCCTGAAGGAGGCGTCCATGACCAGGCCTTTGTGGAGATGCGTTGAGCTTGGCCGGCGCATGCTGCTGGCTGCTGGCCTCGCTGCGCTCGCCGCATGCGGCGCGCCGCAGCAATCCTCCCCTTCGGCGCCGGTGCGGCTGCTTAACGTCTCGTACGACCCGACGCGGGAATTCTACCGCGAGGCTAATCAAGTGTTTGCGCAGCACTGGGCCGCTGAGCATCCGGGCCAAGCCCAGATCGAAATCGAGATGTCGCACGGCGGCTCGGGCCGGCAGGCGCGCGCAGTGCTCGATGGCCTTGAAGCCGACGTCGTCACGCTGGCGGTGCCGTATGACATCGACCAGATCGCCGCCTCTGGGTTGATCGCAACGGACTGGCGCGGGCGCCTGCCGCACAACAGCGCGCCCTATACCTCGACGATGGTGTTCCTGGTGCGGCACGGCAACCCCAAGAACATCCATGATTGGAGCGATCTCGTCCGCGACGATGTCGCCGTCATCACGCCTAACCCGAAGACCTCCGGGGGCGCACGCTGGAACTATCTCGCCGCCTGGGGCTACGCGTTGCGCCAACCCGGCGGCAATGCAGCGAGCGCGCGCGAGTTCGTGCGCCGGCTGTATGCGCACGTTCCTGTGCTCGACACCGGCGCGCGTGGATCGACAACGACGTTCGCCCAGCGCGGCATTGGCGATGTGCTGATCACCTGGGAGAACGAGGCCTTCCTGGCGCTGCAGGAGTTCGGCGAGACCCAGTTCGAGATCGTGGTCCCCTCGGTCAGCATCCTGGCTGAGCCTTCGGTCGCTTTGGTTGACCGCAACGTCGATCAGCATGGCACGCGCGCAGCGGCGGAGGCCTATCTCAACTTCCTCTACACCCCCGAAGCGCAGGAACTCGCCGCCAAGCACTTCTTCCGGCCCAGCGACCCGAGCGTGCTCGCGCGGCACGCCGATACGTTCAGGCAGATTCCGCTCTTCACGGTCGACGAAGTGTTCGGCACGTGGGCGGACGTGCATCGAACACACTTCGCCGACGGCGCCATCTTCGACCAGATAACAGCGGGCGTCCGACGACAATGACCGCCGCTTCTCGTCTCCGGCGGCTCGTGGAGCCGAGTGCTCTGCCCGGCTTGGGTCCGACGCTCGGCTTCACGCTTGTCTATCTGAGCTTCTTCGTCCTGCTGCCGCTGAGCGCTTTGGCGCTGCGGCCGTGGGAATTGGGCTTCGATCATGTCCGTGACGTGCTGACGAGCGAACGCACGCTTGCAGCGCTCCAGTTGAGCTTCGGCGCAGCCTTCCTCGCCGCCTGCATCAACGCCGTCTTCGGAACCATCGTGGCCTGGGTCCTGGTGCGCTACGATTTTCCCGGCCGCCGTCTGCTCGATGCCTTCATCGATCTGCCCTTTGCTCTGCCTACCGCCGTCGCCGGCATTGCTCTGGCTGCGATCTATGCGCCCAACGGTCTCGTCGGGGCGCTGTTCGCTCCCTACGATATCCGCATCGCCTTCACCCCGCTCGGCGTGATGATCGCGCTGATCTTCGTGGGCTTCCCGTTCGTGGTGCGCTCAATTCAGCCCGTGCTCGAAGATTTCGAAACCGAAGCGGAAGAAGCGGCGGCGACGCTCGGCGCGAACCGCCTGCAGACCATTCACCGCGTCATCCTGCCGGCCATCACGCCTTCGATCCTCGCAGGCTTCTCACTCGCCTTCGCGCGCGCTGTCGGGGAATATGGCTCGGTCATCTTCATCGCCGGCAACATTCCGATGGTTTCGGAAATCGCGCCGCTACTGATCGTGATCCGGCTTGAGGAATTCGACTATGCTGGCGCGGCGGCGGTTGGCCTAATTATGCTCTCCATCTCGTTCGTGCTGTTGCTGCTGCTGAACGCGCTGCAATCCCACATAGCACGCAGGGGGCGCTGATGAGCGATCGCCGCTCCGCCGCCAAACGCGATCCGTCCTGGCTCGCCGGCGCGCTGATCGCGCTCGCCGTGCTCTACTTCGTGCTGGTGCTGCTGCTGCCGCTCGTCACCGTGTTCGCGGAAGCGCTGCGGCGCGGCTTCGGCGAGTACTTCGCAGCGCTGCAGGAGCCAGACGCGCTGGCGGCAATCCGGCTCACCCTGCTGGTCGCCGCCATTGCCGTTCCGCTGAACACCGTGTTCGGCCTGGCCGCCGCCTGGGCCGTCACCAAGTTTCAGTTCTGGGGCAAGAGCGCGTTGCTGACGCTGATCGATCTCCCGTTCTCGATCTCTCCCGTTATCTCCGGCCTGGTGTTCGTGCTGCTTTACGGTGCGCGCGGCTGGTTCGGCCCTCTGCTCGACCAATACGACATCCACGTGATCTTCTCCGTCACCGGGGTTGTCCTGGCCACCGTGCTGGTGACGCTGCCATTCGTCGCGCGCGAACTTATCCCGCTGATGCAAGCGCAGGGCAGCGACGAAGAAGCAGCGGCGGCGACGCTCGGCGCCAGCGGCTGGCGGACCTTCTTCCTAGTCACCCTACCCAACATCAAATGGGCGCTGATGTACGGCGTGCTGTTGTGCACGGCCCGCGCGATGGGCGAGTTTGGCGCGGTGGCTGTCGTCTCCGGCCACATCCGCGGCGAGACCGCGACGATGCCGCTGCATGTCGAGATTCTCTATAATGAATATTCGTTCGTCGCGGCGTTCGCCGTGGCCTCTCTGCTGGCGCTGTTCGCACTCGTCACGCTCGCCGTAAAGTCGCTGCTCGAAGCGCGCTTTGCCCAACAACTCGCCGCACAGCGCTGGCGGTAGGACCTTACATGCCGCTCGATATCTCCAACGTTCGCAAGAATTTCAGCGCCACGCCGGTGCTGCGGGACGTGTCTCTGTTTGCCGAGGACGGCGAATTCCTCGCCCTGCTCGGCCCCTCGGGTTCGGGCAAGACGACGCTCCTGCGCGTGATCGCCGGCCTTGAGCAGCCGGACTCTGGCGCGGTGCGCTTCCAGGGCGAAGACCTCCTGGCCCAGCCGGTGCGCGAACGGCGCATCGGCTTCGTGTTCCAGCATTACGCGCTGTTTCGGCACATGACGGCGGCGCAGAACGTCGCCTTCGGCCTCAACGCCAAGCCGGCCAAGCAGCGGCCGAGCCGCAGCGAAATTCGCAAACGCGTCTCCGATCTGCTGCACCTCGTGCAATTGAGCGGGCTGGAAAACCGCTATCCGAGCCAGCTTTCCGGCGGCCAACGCCAGCGTGTGGCGCTCGCACGCGCGCTGGCGATCGAGCCGCGCATCCTGCTGCTGGACGAGCCTTTCGGCGCGCTTGACGCCAAGGTGCGCCGTGAATTGCGCCGTTGGTTGCGCGACCTGCATGAACGCACAGGTCTCACCACAATCTTCGTCACCCACGACCAGGAGGAGGCGCTCGATCTTGCCGATCGCATCGCGCTTCTGCGCGATGGTGCGCTCGAACAAGTCGGCACGCCCGAAGAACTCTATCACGAGCCCGGCAGCGCGTTCGTCTTCGAATTTCTCGGCGACAGCGTGCGCCTGCCTTGCACCGTCAATGGCGGCGTCGCCGTGATCGCCGACGCGCCGGTGCCGATCATTGGCGCAGCGCCCGCCAACGGGCCGGCGTTCGCCTACGCCCGGCCAGACGCCATCAATGTCGAAATCGGTCCCGGCCCGGGCCTTCCCGCGCACGTACGCAACGTGATCCTCGCCGGCCCTGACGCGCGTCTCGATTGCGCAATCGATGGCGACGGCGCCATCGACGTCCGCATCCCCGCCGAAGAAGCCGCCAAATTCTCCCCCCGCGACCGCGTCCGGCTGACGCCGCGAACGGTGCGCGTGTGGCCGGTGACGTGACCCCCGTTTGTCGCCGATCAGGTAGCGCCGGTCGCTCGCACCCGAGCCCTCGTAGGTAGCGGCGCTGCAGCGCCGGAGGCCACGCATTTCTGGCAACGGTGTGTGTCACCTTTGCCACGCTGAGGCCGCGTGATCAAACTAGCGTGCGTGTACGCCGGGTCGCACCACTTCCGCGATTGCGCTGAGCTTGCCAGATAAGCGCGGCACACACACGGCAATTCTGTGCGGAGGACCGCAAGTTCAGCATCCTCAGCGCCGCGCTCGAGTACAGAGAAATTCACTAGACATCAGCGGCGAGCCGCATGCCCCGACCCGCCCAGACTCGAGCTTGCGAGGTTGCCATGTGGTTGCCAGAACCAATGCAACCACGGTCGTCGTGATGCTAAGTTATTGAAAGAATGGCGCGCCCGAAGAGATTCGAACTCCTGACCCCCAGATTCGTAGTCTGGTGCTCTATCCAGCTGAGCTACGGGCGCGAAGGGGGCGGACATAGCCGTCTCGTGCGGCGCTTGCAAGGCGTGAGGCGCTAGACTGTCCCCAGAGAACCGAAAAGGCCGCAGCCCGGGGACCTAACCGCTGCCCTGCCCCGGCGGACCGGGCTAGGCCGTCACGAATGCACCCAGACGGGTCTCGGCCAGCGTCAGCGCATCGCAGCGGGCGTCCAGCGCCTGGTATTCAGCGCCGCGGGCGGCCTGGAAGGCCTGGAATGCGGCTTCGGACTGCCAGCGGTCGATGGTGAGGAAGCGGGCGCCGTCGCGGTAGAGATCGACGCCGAGGAAGCCCGCGGCGGTGGCGAACAATCGGGCCCAGTCGCCCTCAGGGCCATAGGCGGCGATGAAGGCGCGTTCGTGTTCGGGCGCGACCTCGTAGCTCCAGAGGATCACATAACTCACGTCAGGGCTCACGTCAGGGCTCACGGCAGATCGCGCCAGGCCTGGTGTGCGCCAACCGAGCGCGCTTCGTACACGCCGCGGGCGACGGCGCGGGCAAGGCAGTCGGCGGCGAGTGCGCCGATGCGGGCGATGCTCAGCGCACGCGGCTCGGCGGGCGTCTTGCACGCGGTGGAGAGCGCAAACACGACATCGCCGTCGAATGGGGCGAACACCGGACGGATGGCGCGTGCAAATCCGGCTGAGGCCATTTGCGCGACGCGCTTGGCTTCGGCCGGCGTCAGCGCAACGTCGGTGGCGACGCAGGCGATGGTGGTGTTGGCGCGCGGCGCGGCGTTGAACTTTGCCCCGCCCCAGTCTTCCGCATCGAAGCGCGCATCTGCACTTGGCTTGACGGCGCCGAACTCGGCGCCGATCTCGAACGGATGCGCCCAGAAGGCGCGGTTGTTGGGCATGGTTGGCGAACCCCAGCAATTCACGCAGGCGAGCGCAGCGACGGTGACGCCATCGGCGCCGACGATGCTGGCGCTGCCCTGCCCGCCTTTCAGCGCGCCGGCCTTGGCGCCGAGCCCAGCGCCGGCATTTCCGAGCGGAACCGCGCGGGCGCGGGCCGCATAGGCGCTTCTGCCGAGCGCAGCGTAGGGCGGGCCATCGCCCCAGGCTTTGTCGCCGCCATTGGCGAGATCGTAGAGGATCGCAGCGGGGACCACCGGCGAACGCGGCACGCCGGGCAGATCGACCAGACCAAAGCCGCGCCCTGCGGCGCCCATCTCTGCAACCACGCCGTCAGCAGCGGCAAGGCCGTAGACGGAGCCACCTGAGAGCACCAGTGCGTCGATGGCGTCGACCAGATTCTCGGGCGCCAGCGCATCGGTCTCGCGCGTGCCGGGGCCGCCGCCGCGCACGTCGACGCCGCAGACCGCGCGCTCGTCGGGGACAATGACGGTGACGCCGGTGAGGACGCGTTCGTCCCCAGCGCAACCGACACTGAGCCCGGCCACGTCGGCCAGTGAATTGAGAGCGCCCGGGGCGGCCATGCCTGATCTTTCGTATTTGTCGAAACGGCTCCGTCCTCGTAGGAAGCGTCATGATGTTTGACAAGCAAGCACGGCAAAAGCTCGCCGCGTTCTTCCTCGCCTTCGCGCTCGCCGCCTGCGCCAGCACGGCCGAACAGCAGCACCGCCCTGCGCCGCAAGCGCATGATGCGATGGCGACGGCGGCCAATCCGCACGCGGTCGCGGCGGCGCAAGAAATGCTGCGCGAAGGCGGCTCGGCGGTGGACGCAGCGATCGCCGCGGAGATGGTGCTTGGCCTTGTCGAACCGCAATCCTCCGGCATTGGCGGCGGCGGTTTCCTGCTGTTCTACAACGCCGCGGACGAAAGCATCGTCGGCTATGACGGGCGCGAGCGCGCGCCGGCGGGCGCCACGCCGACCATGTTCCTGACGCCGAACGGCGAGCCGATGCAATTCATGGACGCGCAGGCGAGCGGCCGCTCGATCGGCGCGCCGTCTCTGGTGGCGATGCTGAAGCTGGCGCATGACGAGCACGGCCGCTTGCCGTGGGCGCGGCTGTTCGAACCGGCGATCCGGCTTGCTGATAACGGCTTTGAGGTTTCACCTCGCCTAGCCCGTATGATCGCGCTGGCGGGCGAACGTGGACGTTTGCGCGCCGACTTCCAGGCGCGTTCGTACTTCTTCGACGCCGATGGAGCGCCTCGCCCTGTGGGCTACCTGCTGCGCAACCGCGCCTATGGCGACACGCTGCGCGCGATCGCGGCGCAAGGACCGAGCGCGCTCAGCGAGGGCCCCATCGCCGAAGCCATCGTCGCGGCGGCGCGGCGCAATCCGCGCGGGGGAACTCTAATGCTGTCGGATCTGCGCGCGGTGCAGCCGCGGCGAGTCGAGCCGGTGTGCGGCGCTTATCGCGTCTACCGCGTGTGCAGCATGGGGCCGCCGAGTTCGGGCAGCGCCGTGGTGCAGATTCTCGGCCTTTACGAGCGTGCGCGGCCCCGCCCTGTGGGCGCCGCTGACATCGACGATTGGTCCGCTTTCCTGTGGGCGAGCCGCGTCGCGTTCGCTGATCGCGATCATTACGTCGCCGACGACCGCTTTGCGCCGGTGCCGACGCAACAGATGGTCGCGCCTGCCTATCTCGATCAGCGCGCGCAGCTGATTGAGCTGCAACACGCCCCCCCTGCGATCGTCGAACCGGGCAAGCCGGCGGGTCAGGACTTGTTCGACCGCTGGGGCCGCGTCAACAGCAACGACAGCGGCACCACGCACCTTTCCATCGTCGACGCCTGGGGTAACGCCGTCGCCATGACGGCGACTGTGGAATCCGTGTTCGGCTCGCAGCGGATGGCCGCGGGCTTCTTCCTCAACAATCAGCTGACCGATTTCGCCTTCCAGCCGACGCTCAATGGCAAGCCGGTGGCGAACGCGGTTGAACCCGGGAAAGCGCCGCGCTCATCGATGTCGCCGACCATCATCACCAATCGTGACGGCGACCTGGAATTGGTGATCGGCTCGCCTGGCAGCTCGGCGATTATCGGTTACGTCTCGCGCGCGACCATCGGCATTCTCGATTGGAACATGCCGGTGGCGGACGCACTGGCGATGGCGAATGCCACGGCGCGCACCTCCACAGTCAACATCGAAGAACAACGCCTGCCGGCCGGCATTGCCGCCGCGCTGCGCCAGCGCGGATGGGAGCTGCGCGACACCACAGGGCTCGAAGAAAGCGGCTTGCACGCGATCCGCGTGACGCCGAACGGGCTCGAAGGCGGCGCCGATCCACGCCGCGAAGGCATTGTCGGCCGCGTCGCCGCTTCAGAGCTGCAGGCCGCGCCCGCGCACTAACGCGACAGGAGGTCGAGCAGCACGCCGTATTCATTGTCCATGAGGCCGTTGCGGCGTGCGCGTGCGACCGCCTCGCGGCCGGCGTCTGCGGTGCGCGGGGCCCAATCGGCGAGCGTGTTGCAGCGGCTTTCGCTTGGACGCGGGCGATTTTCGCCCACCAAGGAAACCAAACGGCCGAGATAGGTGCGCACGCCGGCGCGCACTTCCGCCGCTTCGCCGCGGCTCATGGCAGCGTTCATCGCTCCCATCTCAAGCGCGCCGACAAGACCCGCATCGATCACCTGCCGCATCGGCACGCCGCAGGCGACGCTGTCGCCGATCGCATGCGACCAGTTTTCGGCGGCGCGATCCACTTGCGCCTGCGTCGGCCTGCCAGCAAGCAAAGATGCGAGCGCGCCGCGGCTTGCGGCGTCAGCGTAGTGCGGGGCGGGCAAGCCGCCGATGCTGGTAGCGCACGCTGCAAGCAAAGCGAGCGGGACGATCAAGACGAGGCGCATGCGTGTCTCCGTGTGATGGTTTGCTTCAAGCCGCAGGCAAGGTGATCTGGAAGGTAGAGCCTTCGGCGCCAGTGCGTGTGAGTTCAAGCTCCCCGCCCATGGCCCGCGTCAGCTCGCGGGCGATGGCGAGGCCGAGGCCGGTGCCGCCCGCTTCCGGCGCGGCGGACACGAACGGCTCGAACAGGCGCTCGCGCAGACGCTCGGGCACGCCGGGGCCGTGATCGATCACTTCGATCTCGCAGCGCCCCTCCACGCGCGTGCCGCGGATGCGCAGCGTCTTGTCGCGGCGCGCATGATCTTTCATCGCCTGCGCCGCGTTGCGGACGAGATTGACCAGGATGCGATGCAGATGGTCCGGATCGGCGATGCAGGCGAGCATGGCTTCGATCTCGGCGCGCAATTGTATGCCTTCAGAGCCGATCAGCGCATCGGATGCGGCTTCATCGACGATGGCCGCCACCTCGACACGCTGCAGCACCGGCGGTTCTTCATCGGCGCGGCCGTATTTGAGCGTGGATGCGGCGAGCCCTGCAGCGCGATCGATGGTGCGTTCAAGCCGCGGCGCAAGCTGACGCACGGCCGGATCCTGCGACTGCGCCAACCGGTCAGCCACCAGCTGCGCCGTCGCCAGCATGTTGCGCAGATCGTGGCCAATGCGCGCGACCGCCGAGCCTAGCGCGGCAAGGCGGTCCTTCTGCCGTAACGCATTGCGCACCTGTTCGGCCATGTCAGCGGCGGCGCGCTGGGCACGGCCGATCTCGTCCTGGCGCGCGCTGCGTGGAAACGCGATCGAGACGTCCTCCGGCTTGTCGCGGAAGCGTTCGATCGCTTCGGTGAGTTCGCGCATCGGCCGCACGAACGCGGCTGACAGCGTCATATAGATGAGCGCGCCGGCGGCGATCAGGATCAACATCGAAATGCGCGCGAAGCGGCTGGCGAAATCGTTGAGTGCGCGCTTGAGCGGCGCCTCGTTGATGACGATCTCGATAAATTCGCCGCTTTCATAACGCGGGCGCGCCAGCACGCGCAGCACGCGGCCGTCGGGCGCGAAGAAGGTCTGCAGCGCCCAGCTGAAGCGCTGCATCGCCGTGGCGTCTTTATAATCATAGGTGACGAGTTGCTCGGTGATCGGTGCGCGCTCGTCTTCCAGCAGCAGGATGCGCTCGCCCTCGCGCTCCATCGCCACGCGCTGCACCTCGGCGCGGTCCAGCAATTCGTACTCGAGCGAGTCGGCGATATCGGCGTCCGGCGAGGCGGCGAGCGCGATCGAGGCGATCTGGGCGAGATTGATCCGTTCGCGCAGCCAGCTCTCGTGGTAACCCGCCAGCGCGGGGGCGAAGATCAGGAACTCCCCGGTCAGCACCGCCAGCGCCGTCAGCGCCAGGAGGCGCCCGGCCAGGCTGGAGGCGAACTCCCACGCCCGCAGCCAGGGGCTGGCGCGACGGCGGGGATCGTCCGGGGCGGTCATTCAACGCCCTGAGTAGCGCAGTCCGGGCCCCGGGTCGCCCGCCTGCTGCGGCTTGACGGTCCCGGGCGCCTGGGGTAAGCCCCGCGCCTTATTTTCCGGCCCCCATCCAGATAGAGGCACGTCGTGAGCACCAAGCGGACCTACCAGCCGAGCCGGCTCGTGCGGAAGCGCCGCCATGGTTTCCGCGCCCGTATGGCCACCAAGGGCGGCCAGAAGGTGCTCTCGCGCCGCCGCGCCAAGGGCCGCAAGCGGCTTTCGGCCTAAAGCCCAGCGGCCGTCGTCAGGCGCGCCGCCCATGACCACCACCACCATCCAACGTCTCAAGAAGCGGGCGGAGTTCCTTCGCGTCCGCCACGGCGCACGCGCGGTGCGTCCGGCCGTCCTGGTCGAGGCCCGCCGCCGGGAGGCCGCCGGGCCGGTCGGGCTGGGGCTCACCGCCAGCAAGAAAGTCGGCTCAGCCGTGGTCCGGAACCGGGCCCGCAGGCGGCTCCGCGAGGCCGCCCGCCAACTCCTGCCCCTGCATGGCCTGCCGGGGGTGGACTACGTGCTGGTGGCCCGGGCAAGCACCGCCGAAGCGCCCTGGGACGCCTTGCTTGACGATCTCGGAAACGCGCTGATAAGGCTCCGCGCCGATTTGGAAAACCCTCGCGGGAGCGGCGCCCGCGGCCGCGCCGCGCCACCACGCGCCCCCGCTACCGAAAGCGACTGAACCCGATGCAAAGTACCGGCGGCCCCGGCCCTGGCGAGACGCGCAATGTCGTGATCGCCGTCATCCTGTCGGTGCTGATCCTTCTCGGCTTCGAATATTTCTACAACGCGCCGCAGCGCCAACGGCTCGCGGCCGAGCGCGCGCACGCCGAAGAGCAAGTGCAGCCGCAGCAGCAAGCTTCCACGGGCCGCGCCAGCGAGACGCCGGCCGCGGCGGCGGCGGCGCCAGCCGCGCGCGAAGAGGTGCTCAGCGCCACCGCCGCGCAACGCATCGTCATCGATACCCCCGCCGTCGATGGCTCGATCACGCTCGAGGGCGCGCGCATCGACGACCTCAACCTGCGCGACTATCACCGCACCATCGATCCACAGAGCCCCGAAGTGACACTGCTGTCGCCTATGGCGGGCCGCTATGGGCACGACGCCTTCTTCGGCTGGGAGATGCGCGGCGATGGCGACAATGTCGGAACGCTTGCCGACTCGCGCAGCCAGTGGAGCGTTGCAGGCAATGCGCGGCTGACGCCGCAAACGCCGGTGACGCTGACGCTGCGCACCGAGCAGGGCCTGATCGTCGAGCGCACCATCTCGATTGACGACCATTACATGTTCACGATCAACGACGTGGTGCGCAATCCGGGCGCCGCGGCTGTCTCCGCGCGCCCGTTCGGCACGGTGCGCCGGCAAGGCACGCCGGAGGATTATCACTTCATCCAGATCGTGCATCAGGGCCTGATCGCGGCGATCGGCAACAATCTGCGCCAAGTCACCTACCGCGACGCCGACAAGCACGTGCGCGACGTGCAGCAAGGCAAGGCCAGCGAAGAAGAGCGCCTGCAATCGATGCAGGGCGATGGCGGCTGGCTCGGCATCACCGATCACTATTGGCTGACGGCCATCGTTCCCAGCGGCAATGAGCGGCTCTCGGCCTATTTCGACTCGCGTTCAGAGCAAGGCGGCTCGAACGATTATCGCGCCGCCTATCGCGGCGAATGGCGCACCGTGCCGGCAGGCGGTTCGGTCACCTACACGCAGCGTCTGTTCGCCGGGGCCAAGCGCTACGAATTGCTGCGCGACTACCAGCGCGATCTCAACATCCCGCGCTTCGACGACGCCATCGACTGGGGCAATTTCTGGTTCCTGACGCGCCCGTTCTTCATCTGGCTGCTGCATCCGCTCGGCCAGTGGCTTGCAAGCCTGGGCATCGCCTTCAATTTCGGCCTCGCCATTCTGGCGTCGACCGTCGTCATCAAGGCCCTGCTGTTCCCGCTCGTCTACCAATCGTTCAAGGCGATGGCGAAGATGCGCGCGCTGCAGCCGAAGATGAAGGAACTCCAGGACCGCTACGCCGCCGACAAGCAGCGTCAGCAGCAGGAAATGCTGAAGCTGTATCAGACCGAGAAGGTGAATCCGGTCTCGGGCTGCGTGCCGATCCTGTTGCAGATCCCGGTGTTCTTCGCGCTCTACAAGACGCTGAACGTCACCATCGAAATGCGCCATGCGCCGTTCGTGGGCTGGGTGCACGATCTGTCGGCGCGCGACCCAACTTCGATCTTCAATCTGTTCGGTCTGCTGCCGTTCGATCCCTCGTCGCTGCCCTGGGTTGGGCCGATGCTGATGATCGGCGTGTGGCCGATCCTGTACGGGGCGTCGATGTGGGCGCTGCAGAAGCTGTCGCCGCCGCCAACCGATCCGGCCCAGGCGCAGGTGATGGGCTTCCTGCCGATCGTCTTCACCTTCATGTTCGCCGCCTTCCCGGCGGGCTTGGTGATCTACTGGACCTGGTCGAACACGCTCTCGATCCTGCAGCAATATGTGATCATGCGCCGCCAGGGTGTTGAGACCCAGTTCGACAAGTGGATTGCCCGGTTCGCGCGCGGCGCCGCGCCAGCGGAATGACGCCTGAGCAAGAAGCCGAGCGCATCGAAGCAGGCCGGCTTCTGTTTGCCGGGCCGGTGACGTTCGAGCTTGGCGTCGCGGATATGCGTCAGCTGCCGGGAACGGAGCTGCCGGAAGTCGCGTTCGCGGGCCGCTCCAATGTCGGCAAGTCGAGCCTTGTCAACGCCATCACCGGCCGCAAGGGCTTGGCGCGCGCCTCGACGGAGCCGGGCCGCACGCGTGAGCTGAACTACTTCCGGGTCGGCGACAGACTGCGTCTGGTCGATCTGCCTGGCTATGGCTTCGCCAAGGCCGGCAAAGGCGACATCAAACGCTGGACGGCGCTGACCCGGGATTTCCTGCGCGGGCGCCCGAACCTGATGCGCGTGTTTCTGCTGATCGATTCACGCCACGGCCTGAAAGAGCATGACAAAGAGGTCATGGACGAACTCGACAAGGCGGCGGTGACGTATCAGCTGGTTTTCACCAAGTCCGACAAGGTCAAGCCGACCGAACTTGCCGCGCTGACAGGGCAAACCGCCGCGCTGATCGCAAAGCGCCCGGCGGCTTTTCCGGAGATTATCGCCACCTCCTCCGAAACCGGCGCCGGGATCGAAGCGCTGCGCGCTGAAATCGCGGCCTTGGCGTAGGCGGGCGAACCGCTTAGGACCGCCATCGTGAGCAAGCTTCCCCTGAATGATCGCGCAGCGGCGCTCGAGGCCGGCTTGGCGCAGGCCAAGACCCTCGCCGAGGCGCTGCCCTACATCCAAATCTACGACCGCGAGATCGTGGTGGTGAAATATGGCGGTCACGCCATGGGCGACACCGAAACCGCCCGCAAATTCGCCGCAGACGTCGTTCTTCTGAAGCTGGTGGGCATCCATCCCGTCGTCGTGCACGGGGGCGGCCCGCAGATTAGCCGCATGCTCGACCGGGCCGGCGTGAAGTCGCAGTTCGTGGACGGCCTGCGCGTCACCGATGCGCAGACCATGGAAGTGGCGGAGATGGTGCTGTCAGGCAGCGTCAACAAAGAGCTGGCGCATCTGATCACTGCGGCGGGCCGCGAGGCGGACGTGCGCGGTGTTGGCCTGTCGGGCAAGGACGCCAAGCTGATCACCTGCGAGAAGGCCGTGCGCACGCGCAAGGATCCGAGCAGCATGATCGAGCAAGTGGTCGATCTTGGCTATGTCGGTGAGCCCAGTGACGTCGATCCCACGTTGATCCAGGCGCTGATCAATGCGCCGGAGGATTATATCCCCGTCATCGCGCCGATCGGCGTGGCTGAAGATGGCGCCACCTACAACATCAACGCCGACACCGCCGCGGGCGCGATCGCGCGCGCGCTCGGCGCCAAGCGCTTCCTGCTCCTGTCCGACGTCCCCGGCGTGCTCGACAGCAAAGGCGAACTGATCCTGCAAATGACCGCCAGCGAAGCGCGCAAGGCGATCGAGACAGGAATCGCCACCGGCGGCATGATCCCCAAACTCGAAACCTGCATCAATGCAGTGGAAGATGGTGTGGAAGCCGCTGTCATTCTCGATGGCCGCACGCCACACGTTCTGCTCATGGAATTGTTCACGCAGCATGGCGCCGGCACGCTCATCAATTAGGCTCGGCCTCGCGGGCCTCCTGTTCTGCGCCGCGTTCGCGGCGCTGTTCGTGTTCGCCGGCGGCGCACACGCGCAGCAGAACCGCAATGGCTGGCAAGTGTGCAACGAGACGAGCTTCGTGCTGGAGGCTGCTACCGGCCGCCCAGACGGGCGCTCGATCGTGGTGCAGGGCTGGACACGGCTGCGGCCGGGCGAATGCCGCGTCGCCGTCAATGCGCCGCTGGCGCGCGGCACGCACTATCTCTACGCGCGCACCTCCTCCGCTCACCGGGGCGGGCGCCGGCAATGGGGCGGCGACGCCCCGCTCTGCGTCGACCCGTCCGATTCCTTCCAGATCGAGAACCCGCCGCAATGCGAGCCGCAGGGGCTCGAAGAGCGCCGCTTCCGCCGCGTGCAAATCAACAAGCGCGACAGCTGGCGCACCTCGTTCGCCGAAGCGACGCAATACACGGCGGCGCGCGCGCGTCAGGCCGGGCTGCAGCGTCTGCTGATGGACGCCGGCTATGATTTGACCGAAGGCCGCCGCGGCGCCGATCCGCGCCGCATCGCCCAGGCCATCGCCCAATTTCGCGCCACCGCGCATCTGGCCGCGAACGCAACCGAGAGCCAGCTGATCGACGCGCTCGAAGTGGCTGCGCGCCGCCGCGCGGGTCAGGTCGGCCTGACGCTCTGCAACCGCACGCGCGCCCGGCTTTGGACAGCGATCGCGCGCCGCCGCGGTGAAGGCTGGGAGAGCCGCGGCTGGTGGCCGCTCGCGCCCAACGCATGCGTGCGCACGATCGACGAAGTGCTGATCCAGGAGCGCTATTACGTCTATGCGGCGATGGAGACGCCGGAAGGCGAACGCCTGCTCGCCAGCGGCGAGCCGTTCTGCACCAGCCCCGCCCGCTTCGCCATTCTCGGCCGCACGCGCTGCGACGAGCGCTTCTACCGCACCACGCTGTTCTCACCCATCCGCGTGCCGAACCGGCCGGGCCTCGTGGTCGAATTCGAGGATCGCGACTTCCTTGAAGTCGGGGTGCCGCCGCGCCGCCTCGACACACCGAACGAAGGCGACGCGCCCGCGCCGGTGGAAGGTCCGCGCCGGGGCCTGCCGCCGCCAAGCGCGCCGGCTGAGGCAGCGCCGACGCAGGACCGCACGTCGCCGCAATGATCGCCGACGGCGCCATCCGGCATTGGGTGTTCGACCTCGACAACACGCTCTATCCCGCCAGCGATCTCTATGACGAGATCGGCGGGCGCATGACCGACTATATCGCGCGCAAGCTGGCGCTCGATGTGGCGGCTGCGCTCGAAGTGCGGGAGCGCTATTTCTACCAGTACGGCGCCACGGTTGTGGGCCTTGCACGCCATCATGGCGTCGACGCACACGACTTCCTGCACGATGTGCACCAAGCCGATCACAGTGTCCTGACGCCCGACGCCGATTTGCGCGCGTTGATCGCGGCGTTGCCAGGTCAGCGCGTGATCTTCACCAATGGCGGCGGCGGACACGCAGAGCGGGTGCTGAAGAGCCTCAAGCTCGACGATCTCTTCCATGCCGTATTCGACATCGAAGCGGCGGCGCTGACGCCCAAACCGCAACCCGCCTGCTATGAGCGCCTGATCGACAAGCTAGCCATCAATCCGCGTCGCGCACTGCTGATCGAAGACACGCTGCGCAACCTCGAGCCCGCGCACGACCTCGGCTTCGAAACCGCCCTCGTCGGCGGCGTCCATCCCGAACCGTGGCCGGCTTACGTGGATCATTACGCCCATTCGGCAATCGATCTCCTACGCCAGCTAACGCCCCGCTAGGCGTTTGCTTTTGCAGGAAATGCCGCTAACCGTCGCTCATGGCACACGAACAACTCGCCGCGCAGATCGAAGCCGCCTGGGAGCGGCGCGCGGAGCTTTCCCCCGCCAGCAAAGGCGCCGATGTCGAGGCGATCGAAGCGGCGCTCGATCTGCTGGATAGCGGCGAGGCGCGTGTCGCCGCGCGCGATGCCAGCGGCGCCTGGATCACGCAGCAATGGCTGAAGAAAGCGGTGCTGCTCTCGTTCCGCATCACCCCGAACCAGCTGATCGGCATGGCCGGCGGCAATGGCGATCCATCGCCCGGCCCCTATTGGGACAAGGTGCACTCGAAATTCCTCGGCTGGGGCGAAGCCGCGTTCCAGCAAGCCGGCTTCCGCGCCGTGCCGGGCGCAGTGGCGCGCCGCGGCTGCTTCATCGGCAAGAATGTCGTGCTGATGCCATCGTTCGTGAACATCGGCGCCTATGTCGATGAAGGCACGATGGTCGACACCTGGGCCACGGTCGGCTCGTGCGCGCAAATCGGCAAGAACGTGCATATCAGCGGCGGTGCCGGCATCGGCGGCGTGCTCGAACCAATCCAGGCCAATCCCACCATCATCGAAGATGGCTGCTTCATCGGCGCGCGTTCAGAAGTGGCCGAGGGCGTGATCGTGCGCGAAGGTGCAGTGCTGGCAATGGGCACGTTCATCAGCCAGTCGACCAAAATCGTCGACCGCGCCACCGGCGAAATCACGCGCGGTGAAGTGCCGTCTTACGCCGTGGTGGTGCCGGGGTCGCTGCCGGACCCGAAGGGCGGGCCGAGCCTTGCCTGCGCCGTGATCGTCAAGCGCGTCGATGCGCAAACCCGCGCGAAGACAGGCGTCAACGAGCTGCTGCGGGATTAGGTTCGGCGGCGGCCGCGTACTGATCGAAGGCTTCGAGCGCCTGGGCGGCGTACATCACGCTGGGGCCTGCGCCCATATAGACCGCCATGCCCAGCGCCTCGGACACTTCCTCGCGCGTGGCGCCGTATTTCTGCGCCGCCTTGGCGTGGAAGGC
Organism: Hyphomonadaceae bacterium; assembly: GCA_016791385.1. Taxonomy (GTDB): domain Bacteria; phylum Pseudomonadota; class Alphaproteobacteria; order Caulobacterales; family Aquidulcibacteraceae; genus Vitreimonas. Next base: position 41,118 of record JAEUMR010000012.1, on the reverse strand, counting down.
GATGCACGCGTCGCAACGCACCGCCACCGAAATGGCGAAGGCGATCAGTTCTTTGGTCTTAGGATCAAGTGCGCCCTGCTTGGTCGCCGATTGCGCCATCTGCGAGAAGGCGCGCATCACGTCAGGGCTTTCCTGCCGCAACGCCGTCACCAGCGGATTGAGCTCGGCAGCCATCTCCGGCCAGTTCTTGTGCATGGACGCGCTCCTTTGCGCCAAACAGGCCCAAAGGAGCGCACCGCTGCCATGATCTCAGTCAATCGCAGGCGCGGCTTAGCGTCCCGCTTCGAGCGCGACCGTGATTTGCGAACCGTCGGTCGCGGTTTGCGTCCAGGTGTCGCCGACGTTCTTGCCCGCCGCCAACGGCGCGCAGGCGCGCTGGCCACCCGCCGGCGTCAGGCAGATCTGATCGCCGGTTACCTCGTACGTACCCGAGACGTGCTGGCCATCCGGCGTGTGCAAGGCGAAGGTGTTGTCGGCGTTGAAATGGTAACGCGACGATGCGCCGTTGGCGTAGGTGACGACGATGGTGTTGCTATAGGCATTGTCCATCGTGTCGGCGAACACTGGCCCCGCCGCCAACATCGCGGCGACAGCCGTCAGCATCGCAAATCTCTTCATGTCATCCTCCCTTTTGCGTTTTCGTTTCTGCTCAGCGGCAACGGCTTTGCATAACTCAACCGCCGCCACACCCATTCAAGCGGTCCAATCTGGCATCGTCGCAACCAGAGCGGGGACCAGATCAGTTGCAGCGCCCACAGGGCAAGCACAATGGCCCACAGGCCAACGCGGTCAACCTCTCCGTAAAGACCGAACCCCCGCCCGCTCCAGAACAGCGTCGTCATGATCAGCGATTGTGCGATGTAATCGCTGAAGGCCATGCGGCCGACAGCGGCGAGCGGACGCGTCAGCCAGTGCGCGCCCGTCTTCACCAGCAGGATGCAGGCGCTCGCATAGGCGATGGCGACGAAGATCGACAGCGCCGCGTTGGGCAGCAAGCCGACCGTGGCCATGTGCATCAGCTCGAACCGCGCGGCGTAATTGATCCACGCCTGCCAGCCAATCACGCCAAGCGCGGCAATGCCCAGCACGACAGCGACCACATACAGCCAAGCCGGCGCCTTGCCGCTCAGAAAGCCGAGTTTGAACAACGCCATCCCGATCATCATCACGCCCGCTGTACGGACCATCAGCGACAAAAGGCCATTGCTCATGAAGGCAAGCCAAGTGCTGACGTTCTGCTGCAGCGCCGCGATCAAGCCGCCTTGGTAGGCCGCTTGCACGCGCGCCAGCTCCTCTGGCGGCGGCGTGAGAACAGCCGCGATCTGCGCACGGATGGCGCCGGCCTGGTCAGGCGGAACCGCGTCCCACACGAACGCCAGCATATGCTGCAGCACGAGCGCGGCCAGATAGAGCGCAACGCCCGCCACGATCAGAACGCGTGGACCCCAGGATCGCGCCGTCATGACGATGAGCCCGGTGAGCGCATAGACGACGAGAATGTCGCCGAACCAGATCGCCAGTGCGTGGATGAGGCCGAACAGCAAAAGCCATAACAGGCGCCGCACCAGCACGCCGCCGCGCGCGCGGTCATCCCGCTCGCCGCCGACCATGACGAGGCTGGCGCCGAACAAGAGCGAGAACAGGGTGATGAATTTGTACTCGAACAGCACGTGCATCAGCGCCCAGGTCCAGGCCGTGGCGCCGGTGATGGCGATGGGCGGAAGCGTCGGATCGAGCGCGGTCTGCCAGGGCGCTGCGAAATAGATCGCGTTCACGGCGAGGATGCCGAGCACGGCGAGCCCGCGCGTGACGTCGAGACTTTCGATCCGGTTCTGCTCCGCCACCGGCCCGTTCAAGCGCCCCTCCGTTGCTCTTGGCCGCGTGCGTGCTAGACCCAATCAAGCATGGACGCCCGTACTCATACCGATCCGATTCCGCTCGCCCAAGCCCTGATCCGCCGCCCTTCCGTCACGCCTGAAGAAGCTGGCGCGCTGGATGTAGCCGAGAGCGCGCTGGCGGCGCTGGGCTTTAGCGTGCGGCGCATGAAGTTCGGCCTGGTCGACAACCTTTATGCGCGGCTTGGAACGGCGCGGCCGAACTTCTGCTTTGCCGGCCATGTCGACGTCGTGCCGCCGGGCGCGGGCTGGAGCGTCGATCCATTCGCCGCGGAAGTGCGCGAGGGCGTGCTGATCGGGCGCGGCGCGGCCGACATGAAAACCGCCATCGCCGCCATGATCGCGGCGACGGAGAATTTTCTCATCACACACGGCGAGCCGAAGGGCTCGATTTCCTTCCTGCTCACCTGCGACGAAGAAGGCCCCGCACTTGAAGGCACTAAGGCCGCGCTGGAAGCGCTCACGGCCGAAGGCGAGGCGCTCGATCATTGCGTCGTCGGCGAACCGACGAGCGAGGCGCGCGTCGGCGATGTGATCAAGAACGGGCGCCGCGGCAGTCTCAACGTTGTCATCGCGATGGAGGGCAAGCAAGGCCACGTCGCCTACCCGCACCGCGCGGTCAATCCGGTGACGGCGCTGGTGGAGACAGCCTCGGCATTGAAGGCGCGCACGCTCGATGATGGCGCGCCGGGCTTTGATCCCTCGAACCTCGAAGTCACCACCATCGATGTCGGCAACGCGGCGCACAACGTGATCGCCGGGCGCGCCAGCGCCAAGCTCAATATCCGCTTCAACACCAAGCACAGCGGCGAGTCGCTGTTCGCCTGGATCAAGGAAACCGCTGAAGCGACCGCGGCTAAGCACGGCGCGCGCGCTTCGCTGACGCTGGTGTCGCAGAGCGTGCCCTTCTACACCGATCCCGGCCCCTTCACCGATCTCGTCTCGAAAGCGGTGCAGGAGGCATTTGGCGTCGCGCCGGCTTTGACCACCACCGGCGGCACCTCGGACGCGCGCTACATCCGCAATTACTGCCCCGTGGTCGAACTCGGCCTGCGCAACGAAACCGCGCACATGGTCGACGAGCATTGCGCGGTCGAGGACGTGCGCACGCTGGCGCGCTGCTACGAAGCGGTGTTGCGGCGTTACTTCGCTCAGTAGTCCACGCGGGCGAGGTAAAGCCCATCCGGCGGCGCCACGGGCCCGCAGCGGGCGCGGTCAGCGGCGGCAAGCGCTGCGGCGACATCGTCCGGCGTCATCTTGCCGAGCCCCACCTCGACCAGCGTGCCGACCATCGAGCGCACCTGCCGGTGCAAGAAGCTCATCGCTTCGAAGCTGAACGAGACATAGCGCTCATCGCCCTGCACGCTGGCGACGTCCAGCGTCTTTACCGGCGACTTCGCCTGGCACTGGCTATCGCGGAAGGTGGTGAAATCGTGCTTGCCGAGCAGCCGCTGCGCGGCTTCGCCCATTGCGGCAATGTCGAGCGCGCGCGGCACGCGCCAGATGAAACCGCGCTGCACCGTGAGCGGCGCGCGCCGGCACAACACGTTGTAAACATAAGCGCGGCGCTTGGCGTCGAAACGGGCATGGAAGTCAGGCGCGGCTGCTTCTGCCTGCAGCACCGCGATCGGATGCGGGCGCAGATGCGCGTTCAGCGCATCAGCCAAGCGCTGCGGCGCAAACGGCTTGTCGATGTCGACATGCGCGACCTGGCCGAACGCATGCACGCCGGAATCGGTGCGGCCAGAGCCGGTGACGTCCGAGCGAACACCCGTCAGTTTCTCGACGGCGTCTTCGAGCGCGCCCTGCACGCTCGGGCCTTCGCTAAGGCGCTGCCAGCCTGAATAAGGCCGGCCGTCATACTCGATCGTGAGCTTGTAGCGCACGCGCGGCCTCAGCCGCGCCGGTACTCGAGCAGCGGGCACGCGCGGGCGCCGCCAGAGCCGGGCGCGCCGCCGATGACGCCGAGCACCTTCATCACTGGCTCGCCAGGACCCGCCGGCTCCCACACCACCATGTGCGAGGCCGCTTCGCCGCCGCAAATGCCTTGGCCATTGTGCTTGGTCTCGTTGGTGACGCGGTAGACAATCACCTGCGGCTCCTCGACCGGCAGGTTGAGGAGCGCACGCAGCGTCTGGCCCTCGACTTGGGTTGCGGGCGAGACCGCGCTCACCGTTTGCGCTTCGATTGCCGTACCGTTGGCGCCGGTGAGCGAGATGACCTCTTGCGCGTCGGCATTGGCTTGGCTGGCGTCAGGCAAGCGCAGCGTCATCGCCACGGTCAGTTGGCCGGTGGTCGAAGTCGCTGCGTCGTTGGCCGCGGCAAAGACGCGGGACGGTTCTGTTTCAGGCGCGGGCGCATCCAATTGCGCGCTGCCGCCATTGTCGGCTTCGCCCTGCGATTGACCTTGGTTGCAGGCGGAAAGCCCGAGCACCAGCACCGCCAAAGCCGCCGCACGTATCAACATGAACGTCCCTCCACGTCGGCCTCGTCTTAGCCGTACAAGGCGCCCGCTTCAACGCGCGCTAGCCGAGTTTAGAACCAATCGGAACCGGCGATCCCCGCAAGAACACATCTGCGTCGAGCGGGCCACGCCCTTCACGCTGCACGCGCAGCAGGCGAACAGCGCCCTCGCCGCAGGCGATCAAGAGTGCATCGTCCAGCGCTTCACCAGGCTCGCCTCGGCCCTGTCCGAGCCGCGCATGCAGCGCTTTGACGCGCACGCCCTCCCACTCGAACCAGGCGCCAGGCGCGGGAGAAAGACCGCGGATCATGCAGTCGATCTCGCGCGCCGGACGCTTCCAATCAATGCGGGTTTCAGCGGGGGTGATCTTGTGGGCATAGGTCACGCCCGCTTCCGGCTGAGGCGTCTCCACCGACTCCCCACATTCGATTTTCGCGAGTGTATCGATCAGCAGGCGCGCCCCTGCTGCGGCCAGTCTATCGTGGAGGGTCGCGTAATTGTCGTCGAATTCGATCGCCGTCTCGAAGGTGGCTAGAACGGGGCCGGTATCGAGCCCTTCCTCCATGCGCATCACCTGCACGCCGGTGCTGTGGTCGCCGGCCATGATGGCGCGCTGGATCGGCGCCGCGCCGCGCCAGCGCGGCAACAGCGAGCCGTGCAGATTGAACGCGCCCAGGCGCGGGGCATCGAGAATGGGCTTCGGCAGAATGAGCCCATAGGCGACGACGATCGCCGCATCGATGTTCAGCGCCGCGAACCGCTCCTGTTCGTCAGCGCGCTTCAGGCTCTTGGGCGTGCGCACTTCGATGCCGTGCGCAGCCGCGAAGGCATGCACGGGCGTCGGACGCTCCTGTTTGCCGCGCCCCGCCGGCCGCGGCGGTTGCGAGTAGACGCAGGCCACGTCGTGGCCGGCCTCGATCAGCGCCTGCAGCGCCGGCAGCGCAAAGGCGGGAGAACCCATGAAGGCAAGGCGCAAACTCATGGCGCGGACATGCCCGAATTGGCGCGCCATAGGCAAGGCGCCGGCCTCAGAAGCAAAGCGCCGCCGTCCTTTCGGACAGCGGCGCTGAGACTGTTACAGGCCGAAAGGGCGCGATCAGCAGGCCATGCCGGTTTCGCGTTGCATCCCGGTGAGGAAGAGGCGCAGCGCGTCGGCCAGTTCGCAGGCGGCGGCGTGCGCTTCCTCGCGCTGAGTTTCCGGCAGCGCGTCCAGCAGTTCGCGGCAAACGTCCGAATGCTCGATGTCGGCGATCTCGTGCACTTCGAAGAAGCGCAGCGCTTCCGGCGTGTTGATGTCGTAGCGCTTGACCAAGCCGTCGATCTTGGTGCGGGCGATGTTCGGCAGCTGGGTTTCGTACGCATAAAGCGCGGCGAGGCCAGAAGCGTAAGAGCAGCGCGAGAGCCGGCGGAAGGTGTCGATGAGATTTTGCGTTTCGGCGTTGAGCTTCACGCTGCGCACATCTTCCTCGTCGGCGCCGAGCGCGTTGGCGAAGCCGAGCCAGAGCGTGGCGTGGTCGTCCTTGCCTTCGCCGAGGCCTTCTTCTTCGGCGAGGTTCTCGGCCAGGAGACGGCGGCCGGCGGCGTCAGGGCAATTGGCGTGCACCACACTGACTGCGCGCGGAAATGCTTCGACATGGTGGAAGTATTGCTTGGCGTACGCTTTGAGGGCGTCCTGCGTCAGCTCACCTTGCTCCCACGCTTGGTAGAACGGGTGGCTCAGCATCGAACGCTGTTCTACCGCCGCATCGATCGCAGCCGACGTGCATACATACCCGCGAAACGCATCCGCCATGGAAATAGCCCCTTCACCGCCGCTTCCCCGCGGCCAATTGCCGGCGCACCATAGCGTTTTTGCAATTGTGTGAAAGAGGCGGTTTAGGCCTGTAACGCCGCTTCTTTGCGCGCCTTCTTCAGCTTGCGCAAAGCGTTCTCGCGCTTCAGGCGCGAGAGGTGGTCGATGAACAGCACGCCTTCGAGGTGATCCATCTCATGCTGGATGCAGACCGCGAACAGGCCCTCGGCGTCTTCCTCGATCTGCTCGCCCTTATAGTTCAGGTAGCGCAGCTTCACGCGGGCCGGACGTTCGACCTCGTCGTAGAAATCCGGCACCGAAAGGCAGCCCTCTTCGTAGGGCTGAGTTTCCTCAGATGCCCAAAGGATTTCGGGATTCACGAAATAGCGCGGCTGCTTCTCCTCGCCCTCGCGGGCGAGGTCCATGACGATGATGCGCAGCGGCACGCCGACCTGGATGGCGGCAAGGCCAATCCCGGGCGCCTCGTACATGGTCTCCAGCATGTCATCCATGAGCGCGCGGTGCTCATCGGTCACCCCACCCTCAACGGGAGCGGATTTCTGCTTCAGCCGGAGGTCCGGGGCGGTGAGGATTGGGCGGATCGCCATAACTTTCAGACAGGTATGAAGCGCCGTTTGCGGCGTCAAGCGAGCGCCTGCCGTCCCCCGGAGCGGCCTAGGTGACCAGACCACCCTCGCCGCCGTCCCCGCCCCCCGCTCGGCCGGGCCTTGCGGCGGCCCCGTTGCGCTGCGATATGGGGCCCGCAGGCAGGCGGCGGACGGCCGCCCCGCCAACCCGGTCAGGTCCGGAAGGAAGCAGCCGTAACGGGTTGCGTACGGGTCGCCGTCCTGTCTGCACTTTCCCCGGAACCGGGCCGCCAGGCCCCAGGCCCGCCACCCGGCCGGGGTGGCGTCGTTCCTGTTCTGTATTAGATACAGAGGGTGAGCGAATCCCCCTCTCTCTTTGGCGACGACGCCTCCGGCGCCGGCTATGTCGTGCTCGCCCGGAAGTACCGGCCGCGCACCTTCGCCGACCTGATCGGTCAGGAAGCGATGGTGCGCACCATCGCCAATTCGTTCGCGCTCGGCCGGGTGCCGCACGCCACCATGCTGACGGGCGTCCGCGGGGTGGGCAAAACCACCACGGCGCGCCTGCTGGCGCGCGCGCTCAACTACAAGCGCGGCGACATCAACGCGCCGCAGATCGAACTCGATCCGCCGGGAGAGCATTGCCAGGCGATCATGGAGAGCCGCCATCCCGACGTGTTCGAGATGGACGCCGCCTCGCGCACCGGCATCAACGACATCCGCGAAATCCTGGACTCGGTGCGCTACGCGCCGGTGATGGCGCGCTACAAAGTGTACATCATCGATGAAGTGCACATGCTGTCGACGCAGGCCTTCAATGGCCTGCTGAAGACGCTCGAAGAGCCGCCCCCGCACGTGAAGTTCATCTTCGCGACCACGGAAATCCGCAAAGTGCCGGTGACGGTGCTTTCGCGTTGCCAGCGCTTCGACCTGAAGCGGATCGATAGCGAGCGGCTCGCCGAACATCTCGGCAATATCTGCGCTAAGGAAGGCGTGAAGGTCGATCCGGACGGCTTGGCGCTGATCGCGCGCGCGGCGGAAGGTTCAGCGCGCGATGGCCTTTCGCTGCTCGATCAAGCGCTGGTGCAAAAGCCGGGCGCGACGGTGACGGCGGCTGATGTGCGCGAGATGTTGGGGCTGGCTGACCGCGGCCGCGTGCTCGATCTGTTCGAGGCGATCGCGCGCGGCGACGCCAAGACCGCGCTGCTCGAAGCGCGCAGCCAATATGACAGCGGCGCCGATCCGACGCTGATCCTGCGCGATCTGCTCGATATTGGCCATGAAGCAGCGCGGGCGCAGGCGCTCGGCGCCGAGGCCAAGATCATCGGCGGCGCCGATTGGGTCGCGCACGTGCGGGGCCTCGCGGAAAAACTCGCCCCGGCGCAGCTTTCGAGGCTTTGGCAGATGCTGCTGAAGGCGCTGGAAGAAGCGGGCAAGGCGCCCGATCCGATCGCGGCGGTGGAGATGGCGATGGTGCGCTTGTGCGCCGCGCAGAACCTGCCCCCGCCGGAGGATGCGGCGCGCCTGCTGCGCGAGGGGCCTGGGGCGTGGAGCGCTGGCGCGCCGCCGTCGTCCAGCGCCAACCCAAGCAAAGGCGCGACTGTGAACGCCGCTCCGCAAAGGGCCGTTGAAGCACCTTCTCCGCAGGATGCGCCACTCCCGCCAGCGCCGTTCGCGAGCTTCGAGGACGTCACCAAGGCGGTCGCGGAAGACCGCGACATCGATCTTGAGCTCGCGCTTGAGCGTATGAAGGTGACGCGCTTCTCCCCGCACGGCGAGATCGTGTTCGTGCAAACCGCCGACCAGCCGCGCGATCTGGTGCGCCAGCTCAAGGCGTTCCTGGAAGAACGCACGCCGTTCGAGTGGACCATCCGCGCCACCAATGAGGCGCCCGCGGCGATCGAAAGCATCGCCGACCGGCGCAAGCGCGAAGAAGCGCGCAAGCTCGAAGAATTGAAGCGCCAGCCCTTTGTGGCTGAGGCGCTGAAGCACTTTCCCGGCGCGGAGATCACCGCCGTGCGCCTGCCTGATGACGGCGCCGGCGGGGGCGATGTCGTGCCGATGCCGCAGCAGCAGAAGCAGGCGCCCTCCCCGGCGCGCAAGAAGGAAGCCGACCGATGAAGGACATCTCGCAGCTGATGCGCCAGGCGCAGGCCATGCAGGCCAAGATCAGCGAAGCGCAGAAGAAGCTGGAGGCGATGGAAGTCGAAGGCTCGTCGGGCGGCGGCTTGGTCAAGATTCGCCTCACCGGCAAGACCGCGCTGCTCGGGCTCACCATCGATCCTTCGCTGATCGTGCCCGGCGAGCAGGAAATCCTCGAAGACCTGATCAAGGCCGCGCACGACGACGCGCGCCGCAAGCTCGAAGAAGCGCAGAATGACGAGATGAAAGGTCTCTCCGGCGGGCTCGGCATCTTGCCCGGCTTCAAGATGCCGTTTTGAGCAGTCAACGCCGCATGAGCCTGGACAGCCTCGCCCTCAACGCGGCGGCGCGCGCTACTGCCCGCCAACTTCGCTGATACGCAGTGTGGCCGGCGACAAGGCAGTCGCGGAATGCGCGCCAACCCAGATATCATATTGTCCCGACTGCGGATGTTCGAAGGCGAGAAGCGGGCCTCGGCCTGGAGCAGCGGCGGCGCAGTGCCATGAGCCGTCGGGCGCGTTGACCAAGAGCGTGGTATCCGCGTCGCTCTCCACGAAGACGTAGAGCGAAACCGCCCCCGCCTGATAGTTCACCCGCAGATCGGGATTGCTTGCGACGAACCCGCGGCATGATGCGCCAACCGCACTCGCATCAAAGCCGCCGCCAGCACTCAATTGCGTGACATAGGGATCGGGTGTGAAGCCGGAACTCAGACTGACCGTGCCGTAGGTCGGCGATGCGTTGAAGTCCGGCTCACCGCCAGCGGCCATTACAGGCGGCGGCGGACTCGCCGACGGACCAGCGCTTACTGGAATTGGCGTCGTCTCAGTTGCCCTATCCGGCGGCGAACCAAAGCTGATTTGCCCGTTTTGCGCGGAATCCATTCCTTGGCGCTGTTGCCGTTCCAATTCCTCCACGCGCCTGACCTGCGCAATCTGCAACTCTAGTTCGCGGTTCAAATGCGCCGCTTCTTCTGCACTGCCTGCTCGCCGCGCGGCCAATTCTTGCGCCTCCAACTGCTCCGCCCGCAACTGATCAGCCTGCAACTGCTCGGCCTGTACGGCCTCGGCGGCCGTCGCTGGCGGGGAGGCGCTCTCAAACATGGCGTTCTCCGCCGGCGCGCGCTGTTCGAGGAAATTTCGGCTGATCGCCGACAGGCCGATCCCGCCCGTGAGGCAGGCCGCCATGACCGCGCAGGCCGCGAACAAGCGCTCCAGTGTGTGAGAGCGCGGACGCTCGGCCGGATCGGCAGCGCTCATCCTTGCACCGAGGTCCAGACATCGAGCACGAAGCGATACACCGCATCGATGGTGAAGATCGCGACGATGAGGCCCGCCAGTTGCACGAACGGAAGCGCTGAGCGCCAAGCTACGAGACCGATCAGCGCGGTGAGGCTCAACACCATCGCATCCTCACGCGTGATCAGCGCGCCGCCCGCAGGCAGCACGAGGCTCGCGACCAGAAAAGCCGCCGAGGCGAACCACAGCACTGCGGCCAAGATGATGAGGTCGCGTTTCTCCGCCTCGCTCAGCACGGCCGCGGCCAAACGCGGGCCGACGACGAAGAACACGTACGTAAGCACCGCAATCGCCACGCCCAACATCGCGAACGCTACCCACACGCCCTCCTGCGCCAACCATGCCCCGAAGCCGCCGGCGCCGATCACCTGAGACTCTTGCAACACATCGACGAGGGAGGCGTCACCCGGCGCTGGCGGCGCGGCGAAGGGAAGCGCGATAACGAGTGCGGAGAAGCCAATCAAAACGAAGGCGAGAAGGCGTATGCCCAAGGCGGGCAACGGCAGAAAGTCCGTCAGCGCCGCGACTGTCGTCTTCGGCTGACCCGATTGGTCGCGTGTCAGCATCGGGAACAGCCAGACGGCCAGGGAGCATGTCACCCAAAGCGTAAGCATGTCGCTTGAAGCGGCGCTCATCCCCGGCGCGGCGCCATCCGGCGCGAGCGCGAACAGCCGGCTCCACAATTCGCGGCAGAAATCGAGCCATGTCCGGCACAGCGCGACGACGAAGTTCCCGAACTCGAATATGTTCTTGTAGAACGCGACGAAAGTCATCGCGCTGGGCAAGATCCAGATCGAGTTGACGCCCGTCCTTGTCGCAGCCGCAGCCATGCCAAGTCCCCTCGCGTACCCTGAAGGTTACAGGGGGCGAGGTTGCAGGTCCAACATTGTTTCCTAAGTAGAATGATGATTTCGCTTTGCCCTGCGCGCTCCTCGCACTCAGACGCGGAGCGCACTAAGCAAAAAAGCTCATGAGTCGCTCCAAATCCTCCATCGCCGCGCCTGAGATCGAGGCGCTGATTGCGCTGCTGGCGAAGGTGCCGGGGCTTGGGCCGCGCTCGGCGCGTCGGGCCGCGCTGCAGCTGTTGAAGAAGAAGGACCAGTTGATGGTTCCGCTGGCGGCGGCGCTCGGCGAGGCGGCGCAAAAGGTGCGCGCCTGCTCCAATTGCGGTGCACTCGACACGCAAGACCCGTGCGCGCTGTGCAGCAATCCCGAGCGCGACGATGGCCTCATCTGCGTCGTCGCCGAAGTCGGCGATGTGTGGGCGCTCGAGCGCGCCGGCGCCTTCAAGGGCCGCTACCATGTGCTTGGCGGCGTGCTTTCGGCGCTCGACGGCGTGCGCCCTGACGATTTGCGCATCGCCAAGCTAATGGAGCGCGCAAGCGCGCCTGGCGTGCGTGAAGTGATCCTGGCGCTCTCGGCCACCGTCGATGGCCAAACCACGGCGCATTATTTGGCGGAGCGCCTGCAACCGCTCGGCGTGACCGTCAGCCGGCTTTCACATGGCGTGCCGGTCGGCGGCGAACTCGATCTTTTGGACGACGGCACGCTGTTCGCGGCGCTGCAAAGCCGCCGGCCCTCATAATCACTCAGCTCGGGTGACGCTCGATGCAGACGGTGCGCGCGTGCGTGATGCGCGGATCCATGTTCCCCGTTTCGCGGAAGCGTTCCAGCGCGGCTTCGTACTCTTCGTACGTCAGCGTGCGCGTCAGCTCGTCCCAGGTGCAGGTGCACACTTCGCTATCGCGCGGGCACGACGCTTCGAAGCGCGTTTGCGCCGCTTGAGGATACGGATTAGGCGCGTGCGGCCCGCAGCCGCTTAGCAGCGCAACGCTCGCAATCGCGATGAGGCCGTGTCGCATGCTCTACTCCCGCCCGGCAAACTTTGCCGAGTGCGAACCGGATTATGCACACGATTGGGTTAAGGGAGCACAGCGAAATCGAAGTTAAGCGGCCAGCCTCATGGGCCGCCAAGACGCCCTTCGCGCCTGCACACGGATCAGGGCTTGGGCGCCGCCGCCCCGGCCGGCGCGCTCTGACATTCCATGGCGAAGCCGGCGATCCGCCGCGTCAGCGGATGCGCCTCGCGCTGCGCCGCGGGCATGCGTTCGAGCGACTCAAAATCGCGCGGTGATATCTGCGCTTCGACCTTCTCCCAGACGCAGGAGCAATAGCTCTCAGGCGCACCCCGGTTCTGGCAGCCGCGCATGAAATTGGCTTCGACTTGCGGCGGATAGCTCGCCGGCGCTGGCGGCGTACACGCAGCCAGACTTAGCACCGCAGCGAGAAAAGCGATCGCGCGCATTCGTGGCCGACTCCTGCCTCAGTTCACGCCTTCTTCGAGCAGACGGCGGGCGATGACCATAGCCTGGATTTCGCCCGCGCCCTCAAAGATGTTGAGGATGCGCGCGTCAGCGAGGACGCGGCTGACCGGATACTCGACGGCGAAGCCATTGCCGCCGTGGATTTGCAGCGCGTTGTCCGCCGCCGCCCAGGCCACGCGCGCGGCCAGCAGCTTGGCCATGCCCGCTTCAAGGTCGCAGCGCTTGCCGCTGTCCTTGCGGCGGGCGGAGAAATAGGTGAGCTGACGCGCGGCCATCAATTCCGCCGCCATCATCACCAGCTTGTTCGAAACGCGCGGGAACTCGATCAGCTCGCGGCCGAATTGCTTGCGTTCGAGCGCATACTTGAGACCAAGCTCCAGCGCCGATTGTGCGACGCCAACGGCCCGCGCTGCGGTCTGGATGCGCGCGCTCTCGAACGTCGCCATCAATTGCTTAAAGCCCTGCCCCTCGACGCCGCCAAGCAGATTGCCCGCCGGAACCTCAAAGCCGTCGAAGCCGATTTCGTATTCCTTCATGCCGCGATAGCCGATCACTTCGATCTCGCCGCCGCTCATGCCAGGCGTTGGAAAGGGATTGGCGGCGTCGCCGCGCAGCTTAGGCGCCAGCAGCATGGAAAGGCCATCGAAGCCGGACTTGTTCGGATCGGTGCGCACCAGCAGCGTCATCACGTCGGCGCGGGCCGCGTGCGTGATCCAGGTCTTGTTGCCGTTGACCTTGTAGCGATCGCCCTCGCGCACGGCGCGCGTGCGCAAGGAGCCAAGATCGCTGCCGGTGTTGGGTTCTGTAAACACCGCCGTCGGCAGCACTTCGGCCGAGGCGATCTTCGGCAGCCATTCCGCCTTCTGTTCCGCCGTGCCGCCGATCAGGATCAGCTCGGCGGCGATCTCGCTGCGGGTGCCGAGCGAGCCTGTCCCGATCCACGCGCGCGAGAGTTCCTCGGACACCACGCACATCGCCATCTTGCCCAGACCCGAGCCGCCATACTCCTCAGGGATGGTGAGGCCGAATACGCCGAGCGCGCCCATTTCATTGACGATCTCGATCGGGATCAATTCGTCCTTGCAATGCCATTCGTGGGCGTACGGCGCGATGCGGTCTTCGGCGAACTTGTGAAACTGCTCACGGATCAGGGTGAGGTCTTCGTCGAGATTGGTGTCTTCAAGCGTGGCGCGGCCCTGCGCGTGGCGCAGACGCTGCGCGAGCGCCGTCTTCTGCTCTTGCGTGATGCTGAGCACGATGCGCGGCGCGGCGACGCCGAAGTCGGCCGGGCGGATAATCTCGACTTGCGTCATCGGCACGCCGCCTGCGAGCTGGGCGCCGTATTCGGCCACCAAGAGATGGGCAAGCATCTGCTCGGTCTCGCCAAAGCGCCCTGCTTCATTCAAAGCGCGCGCCCAGTCGGCCACTTCGCGCAAGGTCTCAGCGTAGGTCGCGATCCAGGCCAAGCCATGAACGAGGTGCTGTTCCCGGTCGAGCGCGACGCGGTCGATCTTGCCGTTCTTGCTGACCAATGGCCGCAACGCCGCCTTCGCTGACGCAACGTAATCGGCCGCCACGCCCGCCGCTTCGTCCAAACGCTTCAACAGATCGTCGGCCATCGCCCCTCACAAAACTCGCGCAGGGAAATAAGCGCGCTTTTCGCAATTGCGAAAGGGGATGAAATAGCGCGGCGAGCCGGGAACGCTAAACCGCGACGTTGAAGAGCGCGCCGACCGCTGCCGTGGCAGCCATGGCCATCGCCCCCCAGAACACCACCCGCGCCACCGGCTTCAGCCAATGCGCGCCCCCGGCCCAGGCGCTCCAGGCCCCCAGGGCCGCCAGGAAGAACAGCGAAATCCCCGGCAAGGCCCAACCCAGGAGGGCCGGCGGCAATAGGATCACCACGAGCAGAGGCAGAATCGCGCCGCTGGCGAATGCCGCCGCGGAAGCTATGGCGGCCTGAACGGGCCGCGCCTGGGTGATGTGAGAGATGCCGAGTTCGTCACGCGCGTGCGCGCCGAGCGCGTCCTTCGCCGTCATCTGTTCGGCGACTTGCCGCGCCAGCCCCGGCTCGACCCCGCGCGCAACATAGATCTCGGTCAGTTCATCGAGCTCGAACTCTGGCTGCGTCGCCAATTCGCCCCGCTCACGGGCGAGATCGGCCTTCTCCGAATCCGATTGCGAGCTGACCGAGACATATTCCCCCGCGGCCATCGACATCGCCCCCGCGACGAGGCCGGCGACTCCGGCCACCAGAATGGCGCTGCGATCGGCGTTGGCGGCGGCTACGCCGGCGATCAGGCTCGCGGTGGAGACAATGCCGTCATTGGCGCCGAGCACCGCCGCGCGCAGCCAGCCAATGCGTTCAACAAGGTGACGTTCGCTATGTTGCATGGCTCTCAACTATCTCGTTCCGAGTCGCCGCACTATAACGCGCCTTGTTCCAGCCACGAGGCGCGCGCATAAGGCGCACACAAGAGTTTGCTAATGCTTCGCATCTTCTTCGCTTCCCTCGTGCTGACGCTGGCGGCGTGTTCGCGGCCCGCGGAGACGACAAGCCAGACCCCTGCCGCGGAAGAAGCATCAGTTACGCTCGCGGTTTCCATGCCCGCTGCCGGCGCACGCGTGACCAGCCCGCTGCGCGTTGAAGGCACTGCCCCCGGCGACTGGTTTTTCGAAGCGGTGTTCCCGCTCGAATTGCGCGGGGCCGACAATGCGCTGATCGCAGAGGCCCCCGCCCGCGCGCAGGCGCAATGGATGACGGAGCGGCCGGTGCCGTTCGTGGGCGAGTTGCAGTTTCAGGTGAGCCAGGAAACCCAGGCCGTGCTTGTACTGCAGGAAGACATGCCCGGCGACGAGGCGCATCCGCGCGAAGTGCGCGTGCCTGTCGTGCTCGCGCCGCTGCCCTAGATCAGCTCATCCAGCGCAGCGTTGTCGGCTCGATCGGGTTGACGAAAGCGCGGTTCTCTTCGCGGCTGTTCTGCCATTCGCGCTTGAGCTTCAGGTACCACTTCGCCTGCACGTCGATGTCGTCGATCCAGAGCATCGAGGGGCTGTATTTGAGCCCGGAATTTTGCAGATCGACCATGCGGCCGTCCTGATCGAGGAACTCGCGTCCGGCTGGAATAAGGATCGGCTTCATCACGTCGAGCAGCGGCGCATTCTTCCAGTAGGTCACCTGCGTGATGCGCGTGGAATTCTCGTTCTCGGGCGTCAGGCAGGTGAGCGTGAACAGGCGCGAGGTCTCGTTTTCAACCACCTCCCAGCGAAAGCCTGGCAGCATGAAGCAGATCTCGGTCGTCACCGCGCCGCCGAACAGCGCGCGATACGCCAGCGAATTGCCGCTCGGGGCGTGACGTTCGATCGCCCAGCCGCGCTCGCGCGGCACGAAGCGCTTTTCCTTGAGCCGCTTTCCCGCACTCGGGGGACGCCACCACCATTGATTATGCACGTATGGAACGTGCGCGGGGTCCATCAGGCCGACAACGGCGTTGTCCATGTTGGCCGCGAACACGCGATGGACGACGAATTTGGGATTGCGGAAATCACCGAGCCCGAAATCCGGCGCCGGCGGCGGTTCACCCGTAAAGCGCGCATCGGCGGCGACGTAGATGAGCACGATGCCGTTGGCTTCGTGGGTTGGGAACGAGCGCACGCGGATACGCCCAGCCTCGTAAGGCTGCCCCTCCACAAGCGTCGGGATTTCCTTGCACACGCCGTCCTGCGTGCCGAAGCGCCAGCCGTGATACGGACACTCGACGGTCTGCTCACCTTTGGTCGGCGCGATGCGGCCAGCCGAAAGCGGCACGGCGCGGTGCGGGCAGATATCGCGCATGGCGAAGGCGCGCCCCTCCTGGTCGCGGCCAACAAGGACGGGTTCGCCTAGGATTTCGCGCCGGAACATCTGGCCGCGCTTCAGCTCGCGCGTGGTGGCGGCAAAATACCAGACGTCCCGCAGAAGCTCGCTCATGGGGCGATGGCCTTACGGCAATGCGGCGGGAGGGCAATGGGGTTCGTCGCCGCGCCCGCCGCCCGCATTACTTCAATGCGCTCTGATGGTGACGCGGAAGGTGTCCGCCGCTGGCTCATTGGTCTCCCAGGGCCGGCGCTGCTCAATCACGATCTCGCCCGTTCCCGGCGCGGTGGCCGCGAACATCAGCACTTCCCAATGATTTCCGCCGGCATAGCCCGGTTGCGATTGCTCGCGAATGGTGTTGCCTGACGCCTCGCCCGCGCGCGTGATGAAGGCGGGAACCTGCGCCGGTTGCCAGAGATAGCCAGCCGTCGGCACGCCAACGAGTTCGATGGCGAAGCGCTGGTTGACGGTCACATCGACCGTCTGCCCGTTCTGCGCGGCGGTGATGCGGACTTGCACGTCGTCAGGCGTCGGTGCGGGCACGGCATTCTCCGCCGCTGGCGCAGCGGCTTTCTCTTCGCTTGAGGTACAGCCGCTGAGCAACGCCAGGGCCAGTATCGCTGCGCGCATCATTGCATCGCTCCTGCTTCCATCAGGCCGATATAGAATCGGATCATGCGGTCGAGATTTTCGATCTTCATCCGCTCGTTCAGGCCGTGCGGCATCGCCAAATCCTCGTCGGTCGCCAGCAGGGGCTGGAAGCGATAGACGTTCTCGGCCACCGCCTCGTACTGGCGCGAGTCCGTGCCCGCCAGCACCAGCGCCGGCGCCACCGGCACGTCCGGCAATACTTCGCGCGAAAGCGCAGCGATCAGCGCGTAGCTTGACGATGTCGTACTGGAAACGGCGGAGGCGTTGCGCGGCGGCTCGGCCCACTCCACCGTCACGCCTTCAAGATCGGCGACAGAGGCGCGGGCGCGCGCGAGTAGATCGTCGGCAGTGTCGCGCGGATGGATGCGGAAATTGATCATTGCCGTCGCTTCGGCCGGCAGCACGTTCGGGCGAACCCCGCCGCTGATCATGGTTGGTGCAACCGTCGTGCCGAGCAATGCGCGCGCGGGCGGGCTGCCGGCCATGCGCTGGCGCAGCAGCGGCCCGAACAGCCATTCATTGGCGATGGCGGTGCGGTTCATGGTGGAAAGTTGCGGCGCGAGCGCACGCATCATCGCCAGCGCCGGTCCGCCCTCAAGCTGCTGCTTGATCGGCATGGCGTGGATGCGCTCGACCGCTTCGGACACCAGCGACACCGCCGTCTCGCGCGGCGGCATCGATGAATGGCCTGGCTGGCCCACCGCACGCACGCGCATCGTGCCAAAGCCGCGCTCAGAGATGCCCACCATGGAAACCGGTCCGCCCGTGAGCGGGTGGTTCTGAATCGCGGCCATGCCCTCATCGAGCACGAACCAGGCGCGCTGGCCGCGCTCCGCCAGCAGCGCCGCGATCTGCGTTGCGCCTTCGGCGCCTCCGAGTTCTTCGTCGTGGCCGAAGGCGAACATGATCGTGCGAACCGGGCGGCGGCCCTGCTTGGCTAGGTATTCGGCGGCTTCCAGCAGCGAGACCAGCGAGCCCTTATCGTCGATCGAGCCGCGTCCCCAGACGGCGTTGTCGCGCAGATCGCCGCCGAACGGGTCGGCCTGCCACGCCGCGCGCGTATCGTCCGGCACTGGCACGACGTCCTGGTGCGCCAGCAGCAGGATCGGCGGTTGGCCCGGATCGCTGCCTTCCCAAGTGTAGAGCAGCGAGAGATTGTTGATCACCTCGCGCCGCGCCACGGCATGGAACGCCGGATAGCGTTCGATCATCCAGGCCTGGAAGCGCTGAAACTCGGCCGGATCGCCAAGGCCATCACCGATGGAGACGGTGCGGAAACGCACGGCCTCGCTCAGATGCGCCGCCGCAGCGGCGGTGTCGATCGCGTAGGCGGAGCTGTCGGCGATCTGGACGGCTGCTGGCGGCGGCGGCGCGGTGAAGGACATGGTCCGGAAGCCGACGAACCCCGCCAGCGCCAACAACAGCACGGCGAACGCAGCGCCAATCAGCCTGAACATGCCCACACACTCCCCCTCTTTTGGGGCGCGATTAGGAACCCCGCCCACAAAAAGGTCAATTGCGGCAGCAGCTTCCCTAAGGGCGTGCTTACTGGGAAAGCCAGGCGGCGGCGACCACCCAAACGCCGATCAGCGCGAACAGAATGGCGGCTCCCGCGCGGATCGTGCGCAGCGGCATCGCGCGTACGACCGCCTCGCCCATCAGCACCGCCGGCACGTTGGCGATCATCATGCCAAGCGTGGTGCCGATGGCGACGAACACGACATCATGGAAGCGCGCAGCCAGGAGCGATGTCGCAATCTGCGTCTTGTCGCCAATCTCGACGAGAAAGAACGCGACGGCCGTAGTCAGGAACACGCCGCCGGCGTGACGCTGCCCTGCCTCCTCGTCGTCCTTGTCAGGAATGAGCGCCCAAGCGGCCATGGCGATGAAAGCGAGGCCAAGCACGGTCTGGAACACGCGGCCCGACAGCCATTGTGCGACGAGGTAGCCAAGTCCGGCGGCGGCGGCGTGGTTGAGCAGTGTCGCGACGAAGATGCCGAGGATGATGGGCGCAGGCTGGCGGAAGCGCGCCGCGAGCACGATCGCGAGCAGCTGTGTCTTGTCGCCGATCTCCGCGATCGCGACGGTGGCGGTCGAGATGCCGATGATTTCAAGCATGGAAACGTCCAAAGGGCGATGTTGACACGACAACGCAACGGCCCCCGCGCCCGTGCCGGGAAGCCAGCGCTGTCGGTCTCGCCAAGCGAAGCCTTGCCTCGCCGCCTGCGCCATGGCCTGCTGGCCAAGTATGTTGACGCAAGCTCCGCCAGAAGCGGACAGCTACTCCCCGAGAAGCAGGCGCGGTCGTAGCGGCCCGGCTGCGCCGAGTAAAGCGCGGCCTAACCGCGCGCGCGCATTTCGGCCATCACGCGCTGGGCGTAGGCGCGGCTGACGGGCACCTCATCGCCGCTTTGCAGTACCGCCATCAGGCGGCCATTGGCGTCGCGGCGGACGGACTTGAGCCGGTCCCAGTTGACGAAGGCCGAGCGGTGCACGCGCAGCATGACGGCAGGATCGAGCTTCTCTTCGAGGTGAGACATGGTCTCGCGATGCAGGAGCGTGCGCCCTTCCCAATAGAGACGCACATAATCGCGCTCCGCCTCGATGCGCTCGACCTCCGCCACCGGCACGCGCAGGAAGCGGCCGCGATCACGGATCCAGAACTCGCGCTCGTATTGAGGGCCGTCGCGGTCATTGGCTTCGCGCCGCAACGCATCGAGCACCGCCGCCAATTCCTCGGCGCGCCGCCCCGCGCTCTTGGCGGCGCGGCGCTCCCGGGCGCGATCGAGCGCGGACGCGAGGCGATCGAACTCGACAGGCTTCAAGAGATAATCCACGGCCGAGGTTTCGAACGCGCGTAGCGCGTAGGAATCGTACGCCGATACGAAGATCACTTCCGGTCCGCCGCTGTCTTCGACAGCGTTGGCGACTTCAAAGCCGTCGGCGAGCGGCATCCTGATGTCGAGCAGGACGACGTCCGGCCTTAGATCGCGCATCGCGTCGATGGCCTGGGCGCCGTCGCTGGCCGCGCCGACGACGACGACGTCCGGAATCGCTTCGAGCGCCAGCTTGATGCGGCGCAGCGCGAGCGGCTCGTCGTCAGCTAAGAACAGGCGCAGGGGTTCGCCCAACACGGTCTTCCTCCAGAGGCAACCAGATATCGACACGGCAGCCGTGCGGCTGGCGATTGCTCGCCGAAAGCCCGCCGCGGCCGCCGTAAATCAGTTCCAAACGTTCGCGTGCATTCGCCAAGCCCACGCCGCGCCGGCGGCGCGTATCGTCGCCCGCGGGCAAGCCGGGACCATCGTCCTCGATGCGTATGCGCAGCAGCGCGCCGTCGCGAAATGCGTGCACGCCAATGCTGCCGCCATCCGTACGCGGCGTAATCGCGTACTTGATCGCGTTTTCCATGATCGGCTGCAGGATGAGGCTCGGCAGCCGCGCATTCTCCAGGCCAGGCTCAACAGTGAAGCGCACCTTGAGCTTATCGTCGAAGCGCGTCTGCTCGATCTCAAGATATTTGCGCTGCGCCTCGAGTTCGGCGCTCAGCACCGCGAGTTCCGTCGGCTGGCGGTCGAGCGAATAGCGCAGAAAGCCGGCCAGCTTCATCAGCATGCTCTCGGCCTGCTCGTTGCGCTTCTCCAGCACGAGCGTCGAAATCGCGTTCAGCGTGTTGAACAGGAAGTGCGGGTTGATCTGGTAGTGCAGCATCTTGAGCTGCGCGTCGTAGGCGAGCGCTTGGGCGCGGGAGACCGCTCGCGCCTGCTCCATGGTTTCGAAATGATAGCCCAGAAGCGCTTGCGTGAGCCCCCACAAGGGCAGCGCCCAGCCGAACTGGAACAGGTAGATGACGAACGGATACGGTTCAGGCGCAAAGCCTGCGAGCAGGCGCGGCCACAGCTGCTCGCCGTATTGCGTCAGCGGCGCCAGCGCGATGGCGCCCGCCACCAGCGCCACGTTGCGGGCCCAGCCGGAACGGTTGGCCCGAGGCCCAGCCACCAGCGCGAGCAAGATGCCGGTCAGCACGAAATAGCTGGCGACCACCATGAAGCGGTTCAGGAAGTACGGGAAATCGCCCATATCCTCGGGCGGATCGGCGGCGGCGGCGGCTGTCCGCACGCCCAGATACATCAGCCAGAAGCCGAGGTGCGCGCCCCAACGGGTCCAGCCGGGATGGCCCAGCAAGCCGGCCGCTCCGCCCTCTGGCCAAATACTCTTGGACGCGCCGTCCGTCATGACGACAACCTAGCGAATTCAACGGCCCGAGGGACTGCCACAGCTGCAGGATGGGCGCCGTTCATCGCAGTATTACGCCCTTTCATCGACGCCGCTGGCAGTAAACGCTGCGCGGGCGATTTTGGGCGCAGCGCAAGCCACCCAGGGGCTGCGGCGCTTGCCGGGCCGTTCGCTGCTCTCTAGAGCCATGGCCGATGGCCGCCCTGCCGCACTTCGTCGTCATTAACCTCGACCGCGACAGCGATCGGCTCGCGCACATGCAGCGCGAATTCGACAAGGCGGGCCTCTCCTTCCAGCGCTTCACGGCGCTGAAGGGCTCGGACCTGCCGGTCGATCTGCGCAGCTTCTTTCCCGACGCCAGCGCGGGCGCGGAGGCCGCGCTCTCGGCCGGCGAAATCGGCTGCTATGCGAGCCATCTCGCCATCTGCAAGCAGATGCTCGAGGGCGCATTGCCCACCCCGCTCTGCGTGATGGAAGACGACATCGAACTTGCGCCCGGCTTCAAGGATCTGATGACAGATTTGCTGGGGAAGCTGCCGCCGGATTGGGACTTCGTCCGCCTCTCGAACGACGCCAAGAATGTGGTGATGCCGGTGGCGCCGCTGGCGGCCCCGTATCAGCTGGTGCGCTATTCCAAAGTGCCGGGCAGCACCGGCGCTTCGCTCATCAGCCGCACCGGCGCCGAGAAATTCCTCGCCGCCGCCGCACGCACGCTGCCGATCGATCAGGATCTCAAGCGCGTCTGGGTGTGGAAGCTCAACATGTTCGGCGTGGTCCCCGCGCCGGTGCGGCGCGATATTTTCGACGTCTCCAGCATCGACGCGATGACGGACGCAGGCTTTCGCACCAAAAGCTGGCGCATCGCCCGCTTGCGGCGCAGCCGCGCGACAGAGACGTTCGCGCGGCATGCGCATGGCGTGCGCGAGTTCGGCCTCACGCGCTGGCTCGCCGCGGAGTTCACCAACATCCGCGCGACGCTCACGCCGAAGCAGCAACGCGCCGCCCTGCTCGCGCACGCAAGCCAGCGGCTGGCGCAACGCTAAGAGCGGAAAAGCAAAAGGCCCCGCTGTTTCCAGCAGGGCCTTCTTTTTTGGGTGCGGGAGGGCGATCTGGCCCCGACAGAGCCGTAGTTTCGGTGGCGGCCTAGCCCGAAAAGGCGAAAGCCCCAGCGCGAGCTGGGGCTTTCTTTCTTGGGTGCGGGAAGAGGATTTGAACCTCTGACCTTCAGGTTATGAGCCTGACGAGCTACCGGGCTGCTCCATCCCGCGTCAAACGCGAGGCGGGCGTCTACCTCATTATGTTGCGGCTGGCAAACGCCCGGGCCGGCGGCGCATGCCTGGAGCATGGACGATTGGGTCGCAACTCTGATCGGCGTAGTGCTCGGCGGCCTCATCGCCATCGCCACAAGCGCCTTCTTCGCTTGGCGAGCCGAAAGGGACCGCCGCCTCGGCGCAGCGTTTTCGATCTTCTTCAAATACTTCCTCATGGTGGACGTGGTGAACCGGATTTGCCGCGACCTTGACGCCGCCTCCCCTGACCGCAACGGCATGCATTGGCCTCGCCTACGGCCGCTTGCCGGCGTTCGCTTCCTGTCGCGTCTTTCGCGTCGGAAAAGCTGGCGCTGTTTGCAGAGGAGAAAGGCGCGTTGTTCGCCCAAAAACTGCTGGTGGCGCGCAATCACGCATACCTGCTTGAGGACCTGCACACTCAATATAATGGAGAGCGCAGGAGCTTGGGCGAGGAGTTCCGGCTCAGGGGCCTGGTCGAGATGGAAGGGACCACCGGCCACATCTCGATCGATCCGGCCAATTACAAGGAGCTGGCCCCCAAGATCACCGAACTGGACGATGTGGCGAAGTCCCTCTGGGACGTCGCCCACAAGGCCAAGTCCGAACTCAGCTCCACCGGCGAGGCACTGGGCCCCGAGCTGAAGTCGATCCCCAGCGACAGCCGCTTTCACCTCGGCGTGGGCGTCGAACCCCAGATCTGACGGATCGAGCCGCTGTGTTGTTTTCCGTTGCGGTAGTTCTCATATTGTTCGCAAACGTCCGCTCGGGCAAAATTCTCTGCTCTCCCTGATTCGATCCTGACTTTCTTCCCAGGCACCACGCCGCATGATCCTTCGTTATCTCTCCAAGCTGCTCGGTCGGCGAAAGCCCGCACGGAAAGCCGCCCTGCAGCCGCCTGAACCGTTGACCGTCCCCCAGCCGCGCGAAACAACCGTCCGCGCCCCGCCTGCGGGCGCCATCGTCACGTGGGAGTCCGAACTGAGAGCGATCGCGGCCGAGGCGTCGGCTTGGTCAATCGAAACCGGCGGCGACCTCTTCGGGCGCTGGCAATCCAATCCCACGATCTTCTTGGCGACCAAGGCCGGCCCCGAGGCCCAGCGCGACAACGCCCACTTCCGCCTCGATGTCGACTATTTGCGGCGCTTGAGCGAGCCGCTCGCCTCGCAATGGGGCCTGCGGTATTTCGGCGATTGGCATTCGCATCACCGCCTCGGGCTCTCGGCGCCAAGCTCGGGAGACCAACGGCGAATTCGCCAACTCGGCCAACGCAACACTTTTCCGGCCATGGCTGAGGTGATCGTCACCACGGAAGGCTCGCGCACCGAGCCGATCGTGCGCATCCACGCCTGGCGCTACGACCTTTCGTGCGAAGGCGCGCCGTCGCCGTTGGCGGTGACCGTTCTGCCTGGCTGCAGTCCAGTCAGGCATGCGCTGATCGCCCGCCAAGAGTTTCCCGAACAAGCGCTCCGCGAATGGGAGGGCGTGCCCCTCGCCCGCGTGCGCATCGGCGACGACGCTCATTCGCCACCGCTTCAGCCGCCCGCAGGTATCGACGCCGCGACCCGCGAACGCACATTGACGCATCTCATCGCGGCGCTCGAAGACGCCAGCGGCGGCGAGATCGAACAGCATACGGCCGCGTTCGGGCACATCCTCGTCGCGCCGCTTGAAGGCTCCCAGCATCTCGCCTTCGCCATCGAGGGCGCCTGGCCCATGCGAGTGCTGGAAGTGCACCGCATGGACCGCGCGGCCGGGACGACGGACGTCATCGACGCACCCGACGGGCTGAGCGCGCCAGACACGGCGGGCATCGTGGCCGTGCTTCGCAGCGCAAAGTCCGGTGGCGTGAGGGTTTGAGCATGTGGACCATGGATCAGCGCACCAGGCTCGCTCTCGAGCATCAAATTCTGCAACGCGAGGGCTTTTCGCAGTTTGGCGTCTATCACCAGCCTGGCGGCGATACTTATTGTGCACACGGCGTCGCCACATCCAGTTCTGGCAAGCGCTACACACTCTTTAGCCCCATTCCCGCGGGATTTCCGTCCCAACGTCCGCCGCTCTACATCACCGAGCCCCATCCGCTTTTGATGGCCGACGGAGCTCGCGTGTCTAGCCTTGGCGTCTCCCACAACATGCACACGCTGACCCCGCATGATGCCGGCTGGGTACAAATCTGTCATTGGCGCGACGCGCGCTGGCATGCGGGCATCGTGCTGCAGAAGGTATTCCTGAAAGGCCACCTCTGGATCGAAGCCTACGAGCAGCACCTCGCTACCGGAAAACCCCTCGCGGACTTCGTCCGCTCCATGGCGGAAGTCGCATGACCAACACCCCCAACCAAAGCCAGCTTATTCGCGAAGCGATGCAGGCGATCGCGACCCGCAAGCCCGGCCGTTCGAAACTTGTCTACGACAAGACGAAGCGCACTATCGTCGCCGTCGCTGAGGGCGCGCAGACGGTGCAGGCGTTGAACATCACCGCCGACGATGCGGACATGTTCGCCGTCATCACCCTGTCGTCGGAGTGGATTCGCGAACATTGGGGCAAGTTGGATCGCGATGGTCAGCTCGCGCTCCGCCTAAGCGCCTGGGACGATGGCGACGCACTCACGCAAACCGAACTTTGCGTTCAGGAAGCCGCGCGTTCGGTAACCGGAACGCTCGGCCTAGGCCAAGCGCCCGAAACAGGCGACCTCGCGATCCGGCTTGAGCCCGTCGAGACGTCCGCCGCCGATGAGAGGGCGTTCGTCGGCTCGGATGGCGCAACGTACCGCGGCGTATTGCAGACCGGCGGCATGCTGGACGCCGCATCCACCGACATCGTCTTCGCCGATGTCCAACCTCAACTGGCCTTACGCAGGGCAGGCATTCTGGAAACGGACGTGCTCAAGGACAAAACCGTCGTTTGCATTGGTCTTGGCACCGGCGGCGCGCACATCGCCGTTGAGCTCGCGAAGTGCGGCGTTGGCCGCTTCCTGCTTGTCGATCGCGATCGGCTCACCGTCGGCAACGTCGTGCGCCACCCTGGCGGGATTTCACAGGTGGGGCGTTCCAAAGTGAACGTGATGCGCGACTTGATCCGCGAGAAAAACCCCAAGGCGCGCGTTGAGACGCTTGCAGCCAACGTCGGGTACGACACCAGGGACGCGATCGCCGCCTTGATCGCAGACGCCGACCTTGTCGTTTGCGGCACAGACAACCGCCAGAGCAAATTGTTGATCAATGAACTCTGCATCAGCGCCAATGTGCCTGCCCTTTACGGCGGCGCCTTCCGGCGCGCTTTCGGCGGGCAGATCTTGCGGGTTCGACCGAAGCAATCGCCCTGTCATCAATGCTTCGTCGCGGCGATGCCGGAGGAAGCATCGGACACCGAGGTGTCATCCGAAGGCGACGCCGCCGAGATCGCTTACTCAGACCGGCCCGTGGCGGTCGAACCGGGGCTTTCGCTCGACGTCCTGCCAATCGCCACGCAGATGGCCAAACTGGCGTTGCTCGAACTCATCGCCGACAAGTCCTCGACCTTGAACGCGCTGCGCCGCGACTTCGAAGCGCCGTGGTATTTGTGGCTGAACCGCCCCGAGCCCGGCACGCAATACGCCGACCTGCCGCCGTTGAGCGAAAGCAGCGACGAGATGACGATCAATCGCTGGTACGGCATCTATTTCGACCGCGACGAAGCCTGCCCCGTTTGCGGCGATTTCGTCGCCGCGTTGGCCGGATCGTACGGGCTCAATCCGTCGGACTTGCCGGCGCTTGCGGACAAGGACGGCTAACGTGGAGTTCGCAGGAGCCTTCCGCACCTATCTGAGCTCGATCGAACCCGACGACGACGCCGTCAAGGACGCGAAACGTGCGCACGAGAAGGTGCGCGATCACCTCAAATCCGACGAGGAGACCAAGGACGCGCACAAGAAGACGTTTCTGTCCGGCTCCTATGCGAGGAGCACAGCCATCCGCGACATCAACGATGTCGACGTCATCTGCGTTCTCGACATCGATCCTTCGATTACCGAGCCGGAGGTTGTTCTGGCTTGGCTCGAAGGCGTGCTCGGAAAATACTACGATGAAACGCGCCCGCAGGGCCGCTCGATCGGCGCCGCCGCCGAAAAAGGCGTGTGGCTCGACATCGTCCCGGGCACACCGATCTCGGAGGACGACGGCCCGCTCTGGATTCCGGACCGCGACGCCAAGCAATGGGTGCGGTCCCATCCCAAGGGGCAGATCACAGCGGCGATCAACAAGAACGACGTCACCGACGGCTATTACGTTCAAACCGTGAAGCTCGCGAAGTCTTGGCGCGACCGCCTGCCGACGGAGAAATCGAAGCCAAAATCATACATCCTTGAGACGCTGGTGCATCAAACCATCGGCAAGCCCTCGTCACACGCGCGCGCTATCGTGAACGTGTTGGAGGGCATCCAGTCCAACTATGGCTTTTACAATGGCACAGGCAGCGTCCCACACATAACCGATCCGGGCGAGGTGTCGGTGAACGTGGCCAAGCGTTGGGCGAGCGACGAATTCGACGCGTTTCTAGAGCAAGTAAGGTCAGCCGCGCAGACCGCGCGGAGCGCGCTCGATTCCAACGACGAAGCCGAAAGCCGCAAGCTCTGGCGCAAATTGTTCGGCGCGACGTTCGGACAATAGGACAAGCCATGACGGCGCCCCCCCACCCTCCGGGAAACCCGAACGGATCACTCGTTACCCCCGCGGCCATGGGCGGCATCACGGGGGGCAAGGGATTCGATTTTCAGACACGGTACGTCGTCTGTCATTTACCGCTCTGGCTTCAAGACGCCGGCTTCCACCAAATCTTCTTCGAAGGCGCGGGTGACATCGACATCCGATTTGTTCGCGACGGCCGCTCCAGCCGCGTGCACATCCAGACCAAAGATCACGAGGTTGCGCCCAGTGAATTTAAGGACGTTGTCGAGACCTTCCGCCGTTTCGACGCAGGCATGCCTGGCGTGTACGAAGCCTTTCGCCTCGCGTGCCCCGCGCTGTCAGCCGCGCTACGGCCCGTTGAGACCGGCCTGGCGCGCTTGCGCGGCGCAACGCCCTTCTACAACGACACCGAGGGCGCTCTAACTTCGACAAGAAACGATGTGGACCAGCGCATGCGCGCGCATCGCCTCAGTGACGATCAGATCGCATTCATTCACGACAAGGTGTCGATCGAGATCGGGCACGGCGATCTCGCGCATGACGACCGCGCCATCGAACTCTTCATAGCCCGCCTGCTCAGCCATCCGGACTTCGCGGGAAAACTCCGCGCCATGGTGCAACCTGCATATGCCGAACTGGTGCGCCGCGTCGGCGCGAGCAAAGGCGTCGTGCTCGAAAAATCTACAATCGAGAGCTTGCTGCGCGCCGCGGTGCTGCCGGCGCTTTCGCCAGAATCCAGTGTAAGCGTCTGGATCCACAACTGGACCAAAGAGACATACGAGCCGCCGGCGGACTACGAACTGGACTGGACAGCGCATTTCAATCGCGCCGATCGGCGAGTGCCCACGCCAAAGGTTTGGGCTGAAGACCTGCTTCCCCAGCTCAACACGCTGCGCAAAACGATCATGACCGCAGGCGCCGCCCGCTTGATCCAGTTTCGCGGCAAGTGCGCGCTTTCAACGGGCATCGCGCTCGGCGCCGCCTTTCCAACCGTCGGTAATTGGGTGTTCGAAATACCCCAACCGCCAGCGCGAGAGCATTGGCGATCCGACGCCGCGCCTAATGCTGAATTTGCGCTGCAGCTGGAGGTGATCGAAGGCGCGGCCGCGGGCGACGATCTCGTCGTCGGCTTCAACATCCGCGGCGACGGGCGTCGGGATGTGATGTCGTTCGTGGAGGCATCGGGCGCGCCGCCGAACGCCTTCATTTTCCTATCACCGCCGACGCAAGGCGCGCAGTCGATTGCAGGCGCGAGCGACGCCGTCGCGATGGCGCGGGCGGCAAGAGACCGCCTGGGCGAAGTTCTCAAAGCGCGCGGCCTTAGGAGGACGCGCCTCTTCTTCTTCGGGCCGTTAGCGCTGTCGGTATTCCTCGGTCAGCAGCTGACCTCGATGGGGCAAGTTCAGCTGTTCGAGTATCAAGACCCAGGCTACGTCCCGAGCTGTCTGCTCCGCACCTAGCTCCCCTAGGTTTCGATCTGATAGATGGCGCGAAGCAAGGCAACGCCGTCATCCTTGGTGATTGGCACCTTGAAGTCGCCGGGGTCAAAGGTCTCGTTCGCCATCGCCTCCGTGAAGCCGCGCAGATCGTCCTTCAAACTCTGCGCGACCGCCACGCGGCGTGTTTCCGGCATCAACTGCAGCAGGCGAAATATGTCGTTGCGATGCTTGGTGATATTCCTGCGGTCGACCGCTTCACCCTTTGCCTTGCGCTCTGTGAGATCGAGGAAGGCGCGCGCTTTGAAAGGAATGAGCATATCCTCAGTGAGGATCGTCACACCGCCTTGCTCACGCCGGTTCGCGAGCAGCGCGTCGTAATAGTCTGCGTGCAGCAAGAGCGCGGACAGGCTGACGACTTCGTCCTCGACGCCTAGACGCACGTAGCGATCATCCTCGGGCAACGCTAATAAAGCCGGCGGGCGTGCGAACAGTTCGATCATCGCCGGGAACGCCGCATCGCTCGGCTGTTCGAAACGATAGAATTTGCGCTCGCCTTCGGACATCGCCCAGCGCTGGTAGCTCGCAGCGTCGAGAAACTCTTTGAACCGCGCGCCGAACGCCGCGTCGATGACCTCGACGCAGAGCACGATGTCGAGATCCTTGGTGGCGCGGAACGGGAGATTGGCGTCGGTGAACAGCAAATCGCACGCCACACCGCCAATCAACGTGTAGCGATCGGCATAGTCCGCGAAGAACCTCTGAAAGCGATCAAGTCCGACTACCATTCGAAACGATCCATAAGTTCGGCCGCGGCTTGCGCCAGGCGTTCATCGGCATCATCCCAATAGCGCGCAAAGAGCGATAGCGGATCGACTGTATCTTTGGCGCCAAGGCAGCGCGGGTCGTACCGCCAAGTTTCAATCTTCGCCTCGCCCTCATACTCATAGTGAAAATCGCCGATGGCGTGGCGCTTGAAATAAGCCTGCCAATCAGTGGCGACGATCGCGTAGGTATCGAGACGAGGCGGCGCGAGCATCGTCAAGCGCGCGAGCGCGCTCTCGCCGGCGAGCGGCATGGCGGGCCTTTGAGCATTGAACCGAACCGCATGCACGCCGCGCACGGGGCTGCGCAGCAAGGTGCGGCATCCTTCCCAAAGCGTGCGGCGATCGGCTTTGAAGCGAAGCGTCTTCGCCCGTCCCTCGCGTTCGACAATTGCAAGATTGTGCTGCGCCAGTTCGTCAAACGCGCGGCCGATCGACATCGGCGTGTAGCCCAACTGCTCGGCAAGCGCCGAAGGTGTCGCCTCCTCTGTTCCGCGCCGTAGCATGTGATGAAAGAACACCATCTGCGCGGCCGGCGAAAAGGCGTTGCCGCGCTCGCGATCCTTGGCGCGGAAATGGTCGCGCAGGTCTAGCGCCAGATACGGAATGTAGAGCTGATTGCCTGGGATCGCGAAAGCGACGCGATGAGCGATCAATCGTGCCCGCAAGGTGGAGTTGATTGCGGGCGCGGCGAACACCACGATGCCCTCGAACGCTTTCCTCAATTGCTGGACGTCGCGCTCGATTTCCTTGGGGGTCTGTTCCACGGCCCCGCCCGCGGCCATGAACAAGCACGGGTGATCGGCAATGAAGCTTTGGTAGAAGCGGTAGCGCCGCGCCAGATAGATCGGCAGACCAACCGCGCCGCCCCACTTCGCGAGATCAATTTCTATATGGAGGGTAGCGCGCAGATAGGCCTCCAGCCGCCGCGCGAACGGGTCAGGTCTTCCATCGTCGGGGCGGTCATCTAACATCGTATTGAATACTAACATGGGTGATGTTTTTATTCAATTAAACTCGTTAGTATGCTGTTTTTCTTTGTTTTTATTGACACGCCGGTAAGGTGGCGGGGTCAATCAGCTGCCCCTCTAAGGCAGTGAGATGTGGCGAGGTCGCGTTGCCCAGCTTGTGGGCCAGATAGTCCGGGAGCCCAATCGGCCCAACGGCTTGAGAAAGCGGCGGCACCGTTATCCAGACCGTCCCCTCGTCATGATCGGGGGACAATCCCGCCACCAGCGATGGGTCATTGCAAATGAGGCCCTGCATCCCTCGCCCCGACGGCGTCACGACAGAGAGCATGAGCTTCTCCTTCTGCCGCTTGATCAGGAGCACCCAGCCAGCTGGCCACTTCAGTATGTCGCCGAACAAGCCCCGGCTCTCGGAGGAAAAATAGCCGACGCCGACCACCGGCAGAGTTTCGCGCACCGCGTCGTCGCGCTCCCATAGCGCGCGCCGAAGCGTTTGTGCGTACTGCGTGTCTAGATAAGGCGCGCCGAACAATTGATAGCCAAGAGCGATGCCTAGTTTGGGCAGGAAGCGATCCGCCGGGTTGGTCCGCACAATGAGTTCGTTCTTCAAGACCTCGCCGGAGCGGCCAGCGGCAAGCACCGCATCGATGACAACGAGTTCCTCGGGCGCTGTCTCGTTTCGATCGAGCGTCGCGATGATTGGCCGTTGTCCAGGCGCCGCTTGAACCGCCCCATTAATCAAGAACCGTTCGCTGCGCTTGAAGTGCGCCAGAAACGACTTGAGCGCGACATTGACCCAAAACATTTCCTTGGACGTCAGCGCAATGTAGACGCGGCCCGCCGCCGCCTTCTTGGCCTTCGGATCGCCGCTTACATAACCGCTCCAAGTTTCATCGTGCCGCGGACGGATATGAATCATGTTGGCGCCGCAAGCGCCAACCCACATTTCCGCCACGCACCCAGCAGGCGCTGGAACGGCTGTGATCCTGCCCGTGTAGGCTAGCGGCGACGCCCGCGGGTTCGTCAAGGACTGGTATCGATCGGCATCGGCGACCCTCTCGGCCATACCCGCGAAACTTCTGATGAACGCGCCGTCGACGAAAAGGCCACAGACATTGTTGCAACGGGCGCAGACCTCATCGGTTTGCCAGAACGCTGGCAAATGATCGCCGCCCAGACTGTCAGGCCAGATGTGCTCAAAAGAAAACTCGCTTTCGGGCTTGTCCTGACCGCAATAGATGCAGCGCTTCGTGAGAGGAACGTGATCTGTCATGCCTGATGCGCGCCTTACGAGACGCCGCTTTCTCCGATCAGCGGATTACGTGTTCCCGGCTGCAGCCGTTCAATTTCGTTTTCGCGCCGCGTTTCCGCCGCGTCGACCGGATCGTCGTTGGCCCAGCTCAGCAGGTGCTCTGGATCATCGACGGCTTCGTCGAACGGAAGGCCGTAGACATAATGCATGTAAAGGATAGCGCGCGCGAGATCGCCGCGGGCGGCGTCGGTTGGATCAACGAGATCAGGCGCATTGCCGGTGCCGCGTTCGAAATCCGGGCAATACTCGGTGAAGCGGCGATATTGCTCACCTGGCAGTTCACCGTAAGGCGAGTCACCGTGACTTGAATTCAGCGGGCCATAAGCGGGCCAGAGATTGTGCAGATCGCTCGTCGCCGCAAGACATTTGTCTGCATCAGCCCGCGCTAGCGCTTGTTCTTCGCAATCGCGGTCCGCAAAGCCGAAGAAGCGCGCCGCGATGATAGCGGGATATGCATGCTCTAAGGTGAGCGCGATGTCGTTGACGCGACGCGCTTGCGAATCCGCTGCGGTGAAACGATCCCGGCAATAAAGCTCGACGCCGCCGCGAGCATAGACTTCGCCCCAGGCTGCGTTGCGCACTCTGGCATTATAGCCCTGATAGGTGGTTTGCGGCTCCGGCCAATCCATACGCTCCAGACGCGCCCAAGTGAGACGCGAAGGATCGGAGAGGATTTCCGCGGTTGGCGGCGACGACCAAGGTGGCGGCGTCGATGATGGCGGCGGCGCGCTGGGTGCGGTGGCGCACGATGCTGCAGCCAGACAGAGTAGAGCGAGTGCGATCTTGCGCATGAAGAGCCTCCCCTGCGCGCAGCTTTAGCGTCTCCGGCTTGGACACGCCAATATTGCTATCCTGCCTATTTGAGATATCCGCCTGTGTACTGTTCGGCTTCGTCGTCGGGGACGATTTCCAGCGCGTCGGACGGCAGCACCCGTGACTGTATGCCTTCGATCTGATCCGGCCCCACGTTCAGCCATTCCTTGCAGGCGAACTGGTTGGTGAGAATGACGGGCATCGCCTTCGCGTGGACCGGCCGAACGAGGTCGTTAGCCTCCGTGGTGAGAAACGAAAAGAGCTTGTGGGTGCCTTCGTTCGGTTCTTTCTTGGTTCCGTAATCGCCCCACCACTCGCCGCAGATGCCCGCGAAGAAAAGCATGCCGCGATCAGGCGGAGCGAACCAACGGATTTGCCTCTTGCCCTTTGGGGAAGCGTCTTCGTATTCGCTGAAGGCTGTGAACGGCACAAGGCAGCGAAACTCCTGCTTCAGCAGAGGTCGCCAATGCGGACTCTTGATGTTGCGGATATTGGTGACAGGCGCCGAACCAAACTGCGGCGGACCAGGCAAGCCCCAGCGCCGCCTCTGCCATTCGAGCTTTCCGTTCTCCTTGAGCTTGAGCACGGGACCGAAGCTCTTTGGGAAGACTTCAAGAACGGCGTTGCCCAGGATCGGATTGATGCGTGTCTCAGACCATTCGTCGAAGCCGTAGAATTCCTTTTCGAGTCCAGCTTTGCGGATGTCGCAGGCGTACCGATTGCACATGTGATCGAAACTAGGAGATAGAACGCCGCCAAGCTAGCGAGCGGCATCGCTCGCCCGTTTCGGCTGCGGCTTGACCCAAGCCCAACTACACGTAGAGAGGACCATCGGAATCGGATCAAACGGAAGCATGGCAATTCACCCCTTCAACTCGCTGTCACTGGACGATCTGAAGCGTAAGGCCGCCGCGACGAACGACCGAGCGCAACTAACTGAAATCCGCGATTATGTTCGCGACTGCCGCAACACGCGAGCGGCGCGGGCCTTCGAACGCGACCTCGATAATCGCCTGAGCTTACTGGGCGAAGATCATCCGGCGGGCGCTGCCGCGCAGCAGGCCCAACCTCGTACGCCGCCGATCGCCCAGCAGGCTGAACTCCTGTTGGAACCGAGCGGACCGCCGCGCCGGAGGCGCGCTCCACCGCAACCAGCGTTTGATCCGACGGCTGAGCAGGTACGAGCCCGTGACGCATTTATGCGCGGAGGGTCGCTAAAGATCTGCGCCTTCGCTGGCGCGGGTAAGACTTCGACCTTGAAACTGATGGCCAACGAACGCGAAGGCGCCGGGCTCTATCTTGCCTTCAACAGCAAGATCGCCAGCGATGCGCGCGGCGATTTCTCGCGTGAAGTCGATTGCCGCACCACCCATTCGTTGGCGGCGCGCAGCGTCCAGGGGCAACATGGCTTCGCACGAGCGAAGATGTTCAACCGCATCGGCGCCATGCAACTCGCGTCGGTTTTGGAACTGAAGAACCGAAAGGTCGACGATGTGGTGACGCTGACGCCGGCGCAGCAGGCGTTTCTATTTCTGGCCACCGTCCGCCGGTTCGCGCAGTCCGCCGATCAGGCAATCGGCCCCGAACACGTGATGACGACGCCGCGACTCCTTGGTTTGAGGCCTGACGTGCGCGCGGCGATGTCGGCGAGGGTGTTAGACGAGGCTACCAAGCTTTGGGCGCGCATGACGAGCGCGACCGATGAAATGCCGCTTGGCCACGACGGCTATTTGAAACTCTGGGCATTGGGAAAGCCACGTCTGCGGTACGATTACGTGCTGCTCGATGAAGCGCAGGACACCAATCCCGTGGTGCTTGGCGTTTTGATCGACCAGGCGACGCAGATGGTCTATGTCGGCGACAGACATCAGCAGATTTATGAATGGCGTGGCGCCGTCAATGCGATGGATTTGATCGCGACCGACGAGATGACGAGCCTCACGCAGTCGTTTCGATTTGGCGAAGCGATCGCACGGCAGGCCAATCGCGTTTTGAGGGCGTTGGGCGAAGACCTCCCTCTTCAAGGCAATGACCGCCGTCAAAGCCGGATCAGCGATGTTGGCAGGCCAAACGCCATTCTGGCGCGCACCAACGCTACGGTTATCGCCGAGACGTTAGCGGCGATTGAGCACGGACAAAGGCCGTTCATTCTAGGAGGCACCACCGAGCTCCGGCGTCTGGTGGGCGATGTGTTCAATCTCTTACGTGGCGAGCCGGGTTCGCACCCCGACTTCTTCGGCTTCAAGAACTGGGACGAAGTCGTGGCATTTGCCGAAGGCGACGAAGGCGAAAGCCTCGCACCCTTTGTGAACCTCGTCCAAATGAACGGACCCGGTCGGCTTTGGGCCGCAATTACAAATTCCGCGTCGGAAGAAGCTGAGGCGGACCTATCTGTCTCCACGGCTCACAAAGCCAAGGGCGCGGAATGGGATAGCGTTCAGCTCGCCAACGACTTCCTGGCGGATGGACAAACGCCGCAGGACATTTGCGAAGCGGAGGCACGGCTCTTCTACGTCGCGATGACGCGCGCGAAGGAACTTTTGATCGTCGAACCGGGACTTCTTTCTGCTTATTGTGGGCAATCCAGGTTTGCGCGCGAGGCAATGCCGCGCGGCCGAAGCCGCGGTCGCGCGCGAGAGAGCGCCGCTTCACCGGCTCACCAGCCGCGGCAGCCGTCTGCGCCATCGCAACAACATCTTGATCCGTCTGGCGATTGGCCGGCCGGGATGTTTTAGGCCACCACAAAGACGGTCATTTGTACCGGACGCGCGTCTTACGTGACCGCAACCGATGCGGATGGGCCATGTATATGGCCCACTGCTCGCCGATCAGTTTCATCTCGTAAGGCGCGTCGGCCAACTTAAGCGCGGGCTCGATCAAACGCCGCGCTTCGGCCTCACACGCAAGCGCCGCCGCTTCCAACGTCGGAAATTCGCCGAGCGAACCTTTGCGCGAACTCGCCCACCAGAAGTCCGGTGTGAGGCCGTTGGACTTCGGACCAGCGCGAACATCAAACCGATACGTGAATCCGAACTCGATCGTATGCCGTTCCTCTCCGCCGACGCTCCATTTGCTCCAGCGGCCTCGGCCCATGTCGCATTCCTTTGAGAGCGGCTCGCGCCGGTTGAAGGCGCGTTCAGCCGCGATCCAATCGCGTCGCCTCATTTCACTTGCGTTCCATGTTTGTTCTGGTAGTGTCAAGGCCAACGCGCGCATGTGTTCGAGGAGCCGAGCAAGCTGGCGGGTAACGGCTGTAAAGCGCGCGAGGTGTTCAGCGTTGTTCGTTTGAACAGCGTTGTTTCTAGCGGCTGACGGTCGTGCCTCTCCTGGCGCCGTCATGCCGGGCCCTTTCGTTTCCTCGAACGAAGGGCCGCGCATGTGCGCTTCTCTCTATTCTGTCTGTGCGCGTGGCGTGTCGTGAAACGCGAGCGTGGGCCGACGCGCGAAGAACGCGCACGCATACGCGAGCGCATCGCGGCGGCTGACAGCGTTCGCGCTTGGCTTCTGGCTGGCAAACTCAATCCCCACGAAGTGCGCGCGCGCAAAGCGAAGCTGAACGCGCTTGCCGATAAGTGCGGGATGGCGCGGCCCTATTCTGAGGTCGATGGGCCGCCGGAAGAGACGTGATGGGGCGGCTCTATCTCACCCAGACTGAGTACGACGAGCTGTTCGAGCAGCAGGGACGCAAGTGCTGCGTCAAGGGTTGCCACGAGTCTAAGGGATTAGAGGCTGAACACTCGACGCCGGAGGTGTGGGCGCACGGCAAGCCGGATCAGCTGATGTGCAAGGCGCATCACAAGATCAAGACGCGGTCGGACATCAAGAAGGTTTGGAAGGTCAAGCGCCTCAACGGCGCGGTGCTGTCGCAATACGAGCGGCGGAAGAAGTTTGGTCCGCAACTGCGTGGCCGCGGATTCTATCGAGGTTGGCGATGAGCGGCGATGCTCTTTCCTTCTTTCAGCACGCGCTAGTGGTCGCCGCTTTTCTGGCCTTCGCATTCATCTGGGCGCGGTTTGGACGCCGGCTGGCGTTCTGGGGGGCGATCCTGCTCTTCTGCTTTGGCCAATACGGGTGGGCGTTTCTGGTCTGGGTGATCTGGACTTGGGAAGAGGACGCGCATCGCCGCTTCATGGCCGAAGAACGCGCCGCTCGATTTTACAACGGACCTTGGATCGATTGAATGGAGGCGACGGGATCGTGAGACTTGGCGGCGATGAATTTGAATTGGAGGGCGTGACCTTTGGTCAGACGCCGGCGTGCAAGATGCGGCGAAAGAACGGCCCGATGCTGACAACGGAGGTTTTCACGGCGATGCCGGCGCATCATCGCCTGACGCTGATGGTGCTCATCGAGGGAGAGAGTGCCGAGGCTGATCTAAGGGGTTGACCTGGGCGTCGCCGCCTTCGGCGGCCGCGCTCTCGTGGCTTCGCCATCGAGCCCCGCATTGCGCGCGTCTCGCCCCTACCGGGCGTCGATCGCTGACGCGTGACGATGGAACACTAGTCGGCCATGTCCTCGATGTCGGCCTCAATAGAGGCGAGCGTCGTTTCCAGGTTTTGCAGGGTCTCGTCTTTCGTATCGACCAACCTCCCGTTTCTCATGGTCTTGGGTTTCCAGACCCCCCCTTTGATTTGCTCAATCATCCTCTTGTAAATTGGCGCGTCTTCTTGAAGGCGCGAACGAACTACATTTCTCATAGGTCCCTCTTAACGAATTAAGCCCGCAAGCCAACGATCCGCGTCGGCGATGCAACGTTGACTTGATTCGACAAGTGGAGGGTGAATCCGCGCCGTTGCGGCGTCGCCACCTCTGCAGAACCGACGTGCCATCGTGCTCACGCGCGTCAAGCCAAGAAATGCATGATCCGCGCTTCGCGCGGCAAAGGCTTTGACCCGCGTTCCGCGCGATGGCGAGGCGGAGCTTGTCGGGACGCGGAGCGCGTCCCTCTTCATTCGGCCTTGCCCTACTCGGGCCGCGGTCGAACACGGAGCAGTCGTTGGCGAGGGTGAGGCGCAAACAGCGCAGGGAAAGCCCCTGGCCCCAAGGCAAGCCCGGGCCACCTGCGCCTCTGGGGCGTAGACGGCCTGACCGCCGCTTACCCAGAAGGCCGGGGCAGAAGCATCGGGAGAACACCGATGAAGTCTCGTCAATCGAAGAGATCGCGTTGCGGCGGCGCTGGCGGTTTGGCGGTGCCTGCCGAAGCCTTCCTGGTTTTTTGCAGGCGCTTAAGCTTACGCTCTTCCTCCCGGTTGCGTTCGAACACCCCGCGGCCTTTGAACGTTAGGATCGCTTCTTCGAGCTGTTCGAGATCCGCCTTCTTCCAAAAGACAGCGCCGTGCACGATGACCGGTTCGGGAAAGTTCGCGAGCCTGCTGTTCCGCGCGCGCCAAAGCGTGGTGATGGAGACGCAAAGTTCATCCGCCACCGCTTTCTGCGGAATGAGGTCTTTGCGCCTCAATGGCGTGGGACGTAGGGCCGGAGCTGGATGTCGCGTGTCACCAGCACGAGCACCGGCGCGCCGGCGCGGACGCGCAGCGTTGGATGCACTTGCAGTTCGCGGTCGACAATGCGGCTCCCAGTTTGTGCAGCTTGAGTGGCTGCAGCGTCGCCGACGCTCTGGGTCAATGACGTGTTGTCTTCGCCATCGTCTTCGGCCTCATTCGCCACGACGGAGATGATCGCCGAGAGGCCGATGGCGACTCCGAGGCGGCCAAGATGGTTGTCGACGCTGTCACGCACGCCAGACGCGCCCGATGCATCTGTTGCGTTCATTTCCTGGAGATTGATGCTCCACCCGTTTGGCAAGACGAGCCTGTTCCAGACCAACAAGATGCGGTTGTCGCCGTAGCGCACGCCGCTTTCATATGTGCCGATAAGACGCGCGCCTTGCGGAATCAGGAGATGGTCGCCGGTGATTGTGTCGTACACGGGCGCCGTCACCTGCGCGATGATCCGGCCTGGCAGATCGCTATTGAGAGCGGTCACGAGGGCCGCTGGAATGACGTCGCCGGCCTTGATCTCGTAGCGCGAGCCAGGCGGCGTAAGGCGCGCATTGAGGCGCGCTTCGGTATCCAGCGGCGCCTGCGCGTTCTCGGCGTCGCGCGTGAATAGAATCGCAGAGGTGCGCGCCACGGCTTGCGGATCGGGCGCGGGCGGCGCGGCCGGACCACCAGCGCCTCCATTCGTGTTGTTGGCCCACATCGGATCGCGCGGCGGCTGGAGTTCGGCACCGTCACCTTCAACCGCGACCAAATCGGCATCGCCGAACTGCAGCTCTTCGCCGGCAAGATCATGAGCGCCATACTGATCGCTGGCGCCGCGGATGGATTCAGGTGGACCACCCGCGGCAGCGACTTCTTGCTGTTGCGCAGCGCGGCGATCGGGACGCTCCGACAAGCCGTTGACCAGGGCAAATGCAACGACAGCGCCTGCCGCTAGAGTCGCGGCGACCAGCACCTTGCGCGAAAGGCGGCGTGGCGACGGCGGCTTGGCGCGGATCGCGACGTTGGGCGACGGCGCTGGCTGCGGCGTCGGTGTTTGCGTAGCGACACTCATGGGCGCCCGCCTACACGGTTGCGCGCGCGGCGTTGCGGATCTGTTGGATTGCGCTCGATGCGCACGATCACCGGCGAGCGCACGCCGAGCCGCAGTTCAGCGACGTCGAAGATGCGATCGATCATGTAGCGTTGGCCGGATAGGCCCTGCTGCGTGCGGTAGTTCACCAGTTCGGCGCCCTCGCCCGTGACGGCGAAGAGCGGCGGCAGATCGCTCGCGTCG
Source organism: Hyphomonadaceae bacterium (assembly GCA_016791385.1). Lineage (GTDB taxonomy): Bacteria > Pseudomonadota > Alphaproteobacteria > Caulobacterales > Aquidulcibacteraceae > Vitreimonas. The sequence goes on along the minus strand of JAEUMR010000012.1, from coordinate 1,790 downwards.
ACATCCGGCGAGAATTCCACCCAGGTGCGGCGTCCATCGTCGAACACACGTGTGGGCAGCCAAGCAGGACGGCTGCCTCGTATGGTGCGGATACGATAGTTGAGGTTCATGGTGTCGATCGGTGCGGCCTGTGCGGCGCCCTCGGCTTGCGGGTAGGACCACGCAACTTGTGCTGAGTATGCCGCGCCCGTCTGTGCCACCGCTTCGATCAAGTACGTGCGGCGATCGGTGATCAGGACAATGTTGGTTCGAAGGCCTGATGCATTCGGTTTGACCAACACGACGGTGCGTGGATCTTCTGCAGTTTCGCTGTCAGCTTGCGTCACCATCCAGCGTGAAGTGTCGCCGGCGGCGATGTCGGTGAGCGTTTCGCCCGGCTCGAGCAGGATGGTCGAGACATAGCTTGGATGCGCGTACACTTCGTAGATGGCGCCGGGCTCGTAGGCATAGACGTGACGCGCCTGAACGAAGCCGTCTCGCGTTGGGCTTTGCCGCGCGGCGGTGTTTGCGGCGGCAAGTGTTTCGACGGGCGTTGGCGTCCGGGCGCGGCGCGTTTGCGCATCGGCTGATGTGGCCGCAAGCGACGCCGCGATGAGCATCATCGGCAAGATGGCAGAGATGCGCGCGCTCATCGTTCACGGCTCCAGGAAAAGTCCGAAATCAAGAGGCCAAGTGGGTTGTTGGCGATTTCGTCGGCGTTGCGCGGGGCGCGCGTAGTAACGGTGAAGACGCCGGAATAAACTTCCGGATCGGTCGTCCCGGTCGCGTTGGTGGCGCGCTCAACCCAGGTGACTTCCCAGGCATTGTTCGAGCGGGCGATCATTGAACGGATGTGGACTGTGCGGCCGACACGGCCGAGCGAGAGAAAGGGGTCGTCTTGGCGTGCGATCTCGGTGAGCTGCGCGGCGGCTTGCGGCGTGAGGAACCGATAGGCTTGCAGCCAGTTCTCGCGGAGCACGACGCCATCAGTCGGCAACGAACGCACGAGGCGGATGAACTGACCGAGGTGATAGGCCGTCTGCGCTTCCGTCGGCGACCAGCGGCCGTCGGCGGCGCGCACGTTCATCACCTGTCCTTCGGGGCTGACTTCAACGACGTGGACGAAGGTCCGTTGTTGGAGCGCCACAACAACAAGTGCAACGACGCTGACGCCGAGAAGACCGAGTGCGCCAAAAGCGATGGCGCGCCAGGCGCGAGCCGACAGCACGGCGGAGCCCATGCGCGCATCCCATTCCTGCTGCGCGCGTTTATACGGCGTGTCGGCGGGTGCTGGCGCATAAGAGCGCACCGGTGAGCGAAACGCGAAGTTCATGTGCTGCTTCCTGATTTCGGTTTGGGCTGCATCGCGCTGTAATTGATGGCCGCTTTTTGCGCTCCGCCACCTTTCCCGCTGCCGCGGCCTCCGCCGAGACGGTTACGCGCGCTTTGCGCGGCGCCGCCAACGGCGCGTTGCGCCTTGATCATGTTCTGCGTCGCGGCCTTGTAGACGGCGTGCGCCATATAGACGCCGCCGGCGGTTGCGAAGGTCGCGCCTACACCAGTGCGGATAGCGTCAGAGCCAGAGAGATGCGGCTGGCCTTGCACCACTTCGCTCGCCAGCATCGGGGCGAGCCACGCGAGCGCCAGCACGGTGAGGCCAAACAGGAAGATGTTGAGCACGCCACCGGCGTTGAGCGTGAACGTTGCTGGCAGCGTGTTGACGAAGGTGATGCCGATCGAGGCGATGAAGGCGAGAACGAAGAGTCTGATCGCGCACCCCGCGACCCAGCCGAGCGGGCGCTCAGCCACCC
>JAEUMR010000010.1 GCA_016791385.1 Hyphomonadaceae bacterium | reverse complement strand
AGTCCAACGAGCCGGTCATCACCGATGGCGGCAACTACATCCTGGATGCGCACGCGCGAAAGATCGCCGATCCCGACGCGCTCGGCGATGCGCTGAAGCGTGTCGCCGGCGTGGTCGAGCACGGGCTGTTCATCGGTCTGGCGCAGACCGTGATCCTCGGCCGCGCCGATGGCGCTGAGATCAAGACCCTCTAATCACTTGCGCGGGCTGGCTGCGGGCTTTGCCGCGCCTGCTTTCTTGGCTGCCTTGCCGGCGCGCTTGCGTGCGGTGGCCTTCGCTACTGAGGCTTTCGCCGCCGAGCGCTTCTCTTCGCACTTGGGACAGGCGCAAATGTCCTTCAGGTACTGATTGAAGTAGTTCTTGCCGTAATCGTAGTTCAGCTCTTCGCCCGGCTTGATGCGGCGGCGCGAATGAATCCAGACCCGGCCCTTATGGATGGTCGGCTCGCAATTCGGACGGCAGGAATGGTTGATATAGCGCGCCGTGTTCCAGCGCGGCGCGCCGTCGATGGTGCGGCGTGAATTGATCTCGAACAGGTACTTGCTGCGGCTCTTGGCTTCCTGCTCGGCGGTGATGTCGACGCCGCGATATTCGATGATGCAGGCGCCCTTCGGCACCTCGCTTTCGGCGAACAGGCCAAGCCCTGTTTTGGAGCGGCGCACCACCAGCTCGAAATCCCCAGGGGTGTAGCTCTTCCGCGCCATTGCCGCTCCTTCTGAAGGCACCGTCCTTGAGCGTGATCCGGCCCCGCTTGGCAAGAGCGATTATCGGCGCAGAGGGCCGGCATGCTCGCCGCTGGGGCGCTGGCAAGTCTTGGGCCGCCCGTCGGGCGAAGATTGGCTGGGGTGCTAGGATTCGAACCTAGGAATGGCGGTACCAAAAACCGCTGCCTTACCGCTTGGCGACACCCCAAAGCGCGGAGCGGCTACTTAAGGGCGCCCGCGTCCTGATGCAACAGGATCGCTGGGGCAGCCGGCAGTGGGGACGCGCCCGGCCTGGGGAGGGCCTTTCGCCACACCCTTCTTGGGGCGGCGAGGAGCCGGGGGAAGGCCTCTTCGAGGCGCCGCTGAACAAATCCGTTCCTGACCGCGCAGGCGGTGAAGTTCACTTCGAAGGCATCGACTACAGCTTCGGCCATGTCTGGGATCTGAGCGAGTTCGGGCAGCTCTCGATCGGGTTCGACGATGTGCCGGCCCGGCGGATGCCATTTCTGAAAGCGTTTCAGGAGCCGAGCAACAAGCGGGTCTTGAACGCGCTTGTTGCGTCCATCTGCAAGCAGGCGAACCGTGACTTCAGCCGCGGCGTCAACGCCCCGCACCGCAAGACGTCAGGCGCACGCCGAAACACGCGTTTCGGCCGCCTTGTCGCGCGCCCGACACGGAGACGATGGAGCAGATTAACGCTCACCCTGACGCCGTCACCGAGCTGTTGGCGGCGTCCGCCGCCGGGGACGGCGAACGCGTCGCTTTCAGCTGGGTAATGTCGCCTGCGGCCACGCGAGCGAGACGCCGTTAGGTCGCGGCGGCAGGCGCGGTGACGCAGGCGAGGGGCGGTGTCCTTTCCGCGTTGCCAAGCCCGGGCTTGGACGCTATGTGGAGGGCCGATTTTTGGGGACCGGCCGCTTGGCAAGGCCCCCTGGGTCGCAGAGTGGATGTCACGCCAGGGCGTCCAAAATCTCTGGAAAATCAAGTCGGAGCATAGCTCAGCCTGGTAGAGCACCACGTTCGGGACGTGGGGGTCGTAAGTTCGAATCTTGCTGCTCCGACCATTTCGCCTCAGGCGCTCTCAACGCCACGTATGATCCGCCCTTCAGTTTCGGCGCGGGGGCGAAAGGTTGACGGACAAGTCCATGGATGGCTCTAGCGTTAGGACCAACGCCCTCAGGAGCGCGGCAGCTTGACCGTCGCCATCGTCACGCCCGTCTTCGAAGACCAGGAGAGCTTCGCCGAGCTGTGCCGCCGGCTGGCCGAGAGCCAGCGCGCCGCTGGTGAGCCGTTTCACGTTATCGCGGTCGATGACGGCTCGCTTGGCGCCCCGCCGCAGCTGAGCGCGATCAGCGGCGCTGGTCTTAGCGGCGAGGTTCTGCGGCTTGCCCGCAATGTCGGCCACCAAGCAGCGATCTCGATCGGACTCGCGCACGCGGCCAAGCTGCCAAATCTGAGCGCCTGTGTGGTGATGGATTCCGACGGCGAGGATACGCCGGAAAGCATCCCAAACCTGCTCGCAGCGGTGCATGCGCCCAACGTTGACATCGCCGTCGCCCAGCGCGCCAAACGCTCGGAGACGCTGTCGTTCAAGCTGTTCTACGCCATCTATAAGCGCTTGTTCCGGCTGTTGACCGGACAGGTGCTGCGCTTCGGCAATTTCATGGCGTTGAGTCCTGCCGCGCTGATGCGCGTGTCGGGCATGTACGAAGCATCGACCCATGTTGCCGGCGCAGTGGTGAAGGCGCGGCTTCGGCGCGCGGATGTGCCGACCGATCGCGGCACCCGCTATGCGGGCCAGTCGCGCATGAACTTCCCCAGCCTTGTACTGCATGGCATGCGCGCGGTGATGGTGTTCGCCGACTTGGTGCTGACGCGTATGGCGCTGGCGCTCGTCGGCATGGCCGCTTTGGTCGTGCTCATCGTTGTCGGCGCGCTGATCATGAAGCTGGCGGGCTACGCAACGCCTGGCTGGGTGACCATCGTCACCGGCTTTGCCCTGTCGCTGTTCGTGCAGACGGGCCTTTTCACGATGATCACGCTGATCGTATCGAGCCTTGGCCGCGTCGACACGCCGCCACGGGTTCGCGAGCGCGCTCTCGAATATGTCGCCGCCATCGAGCGCACCGACGCAGTGCAGTCGCTGCAGGCGCGGCGCTAGGAAGCGCGCGGGGGGATGATCGTGTAATTGATGACGATATTGGGCGGCGTGTTCGTGCGCGCGTGAGGCGCGCGCACGGACAGCCGCCCCAACACTGCGCCATCAACGAGCGCACTCAGTGTCGGGGGAACCTCTTCGCTCCACACAACAAGCGCGCCATCGCGCGCGACGTCCGCAGGCGTCACCCACGGAGAGATTGCATAGTCGCCATCGATCAGAACGGACGGTGGATTGGCTTCGCCTAAGCCAACAAGGCCCGCGGTCCAGATATCGCCGGCGACGATGCGCAATGGCGCACCAGTTTCCTCCTGCCAACGCTGCTCCAGCGTTTCGCTGATGCGCGCCTGCGGCCAGTTTCCGCGCAGCGGATCGCCGGTGATGGCGACGCCGTAGCGCATGTGCGCAAAGTAGAGCCCGGAGACGAGGACGATCAGCGCGCCCGCGCCGATGGCCGTGCGCCGCAATCTGTCGGCGCTAAACTTGTTGCTGAGCAGCGCCACCACGAGCAGGCCCGAAAGCACCACCATCGGCGCTCCCCACGAGGAACGCAGCCCGGCGCCACTGATGAGCGCGCCTGCTGCAGTCAGCAGCGGTGGGCCCAGCGCCATCGCTAATAGAAAGTGCATCGCCCGTTGCTCTGGCTTGGGCGGCGCGCCTTCCACGGCCTTGCCGAACCAGCCCGCAGCGGCGAGTACAATCAGCATCGGTAGGTGATCGAGCGCGAGCGTTAGCAGGAACTCGAGGCTTGCATACCATTGTCCATGACTGGCGCGGCGGGCCGCGTACGCGAACGGCGAGAAGTCGTGCTCGAAAAGCCAGAGCGCCTGCGGCGCTGCTGTTGCCGCGAAGACGGCCAGTGCAGCCCATGGGCCCGGGGAGAGCAGACGCTTTCGCGCCGCCGCGTCGTAGAGAATCCAGCCGGCAGCGACGACAAGCAGCACTGCGGAGGAGTATTTCGCCCACAACGACAAGCCGCCGACCACGCCCAGCAGCAACCAATCGATGGTCCTGCCGTGTGTGCTGGCGCGCCAGAGCGTCAGCATCACCAGCGCCCAGAGCGGCATCTGCGCGACGTTGTGATTGAACTCCGGCGTGGGCCAACTGAAGAAATAGACCCCGGTCAGCAGCAGCGTTCCGGCGAGCGCGCGCGGTGCGTCCATCAGCTCGCGGCCGAGTTTGTAAACCGCCCAGAAGGTGAGGGCGATGAAGGCCTGGGAGACGATGAAGGCGGCCTGCCAGGCATTCGCCGCAAGCGGCCGCAGCGCTTCAAGCACGAGGCCGGGCAGGTTCGGGTGTTTGAAGGTGGCGACCACCCATTCCCGGCCCCAGGCGTACATCTCGACAACGTCGAGCGGCGGGGCGGTGTGCGAGAGCAGCGGCGCGAGCGTCCAGAACAGCATCTGGCCCAGGACGAGGGCCAAAAGGCCTCGCTCAGGGCGGCTCTCAAGCTGGGCGAGGAGCGTCTTCATCGACTTGAGTCCTGCCGGGTTGCGGTTCGCCATGGACTTTGGGGCGCGGTCTTATTGCGGGGAATGGCTAGTTTGCAAAGCACTTCCAGGGGCCGGCCGGACGAGCTGAGGCTGCCAAGATTTATCATTTTTCGATAAAATCGCTTGCATTCCACCCCTCCTTCATATCAATAATCGATAAGGCCCATAGCCTGGCCAGGAGTTGTGCCTGTGAAGCAGTTTCTCATCACCGTCGGGGGCGTTCTCGTCGGCCTCTTCCTCTTCATGTTCCTCGGGCCATTGCTGTTGATCAGCATGATCGCCGGCATGAGCGCCGAGCCGCCGCAACCTTCGCGGATGGTGCTGTCGCTCGATCTGCGCGAGCCGATGACGGATCAGCGGCCGTCCAATCCGTTCGCCGCCTTGGGCGGTGAGCAGGCGCTGCTGGAAGTGCTGCAACGGATCGACGCCGCGCGCACCGACAATGCGGTGAAGGGCATCTACATCCGCGCCAACACCGGCGGCATGCCGGCGGCGCAGGCCGAAGAACTCCGCACCGCGCTCGCCGCGTTCCGCCAATCCGGCAAGTTCGTGATCGCACATGTGCAGAATGATGGCGTGCGCATGGGCATGCCGGGCTTTATGGCGGTCGCCGACAGCGACGAAGTTTGGCTGCAGGAATCGAGCGAGTTCATGCCGATGGGCCTGTCGGCGGAAGTGACCTTCCTGGCCGGCACGCTCGAGCGCTATCACATGCAAGCGCAATTCGAGACGCGGGAGGATTACAAGACCGCGGCGAACGAACTGACGCAGCGCACCTTCACGCCGCAGCACCGCGAAGAGATGCTGAGCCTGATGGGCGGCATCTACGACAACATGCTCGCCAACATCGCGGCGGACCGCGGCATTACTCCGCAACAAGCCCGCGCCGCGGTCGAAGGCACGCCCTTCACCGCCCAGCGCGCGGTTGATTTGAAGCTGGTCGATCACCTTGGCCGACCAGAGGAAGCCGAGCGCGCCGCGCTCGCGCGCGCCGAGGGGTCGGAACTGGTGGACTTCGCCGACTATCGTCCGCGCGCGAGCCACAGCGGCCGGGTGATCGCTGTCGTGCAGGGCGAGGGCGCGATCGTGTCGGGTCCTGATGAGAGCGGCTTCTTCAGCGACGAGGCCAACATGAACAGCGATCGCATCGCACGTGCGTTGCTCGACGCCTCGGAGGACAGCAACGTCGCAGCGATCGTCTTCCGCGTGTCGAGCCCGGGCGGTTCGGTTGTCGCGTCCGATCAGATCCTGGCGGCGCTGCGCACCGCCCGCGAGCGCGGCAAGCCGATCGTTATCTCGATGGGCGAGGTCGCAGCCTCCGGCGGCTACTATGTCTCTGCCTATGCTGATGAAATCATCGCCTCGCCGTCGACGATCACGGGCTCGATTGGCGTGCTTGGCGGCAAGCTGATCATCGGCCCGGCGCTTGAGCACTATCTGTCGACCAACACCGAAACGGTGACGGTCGGTTCGCCGATGGTCGAGATGTTCACCAGCGAGCGGCCGTTCAACCAAGCCGAGCGCGCGGCCTTCGCCGGCTTCATCGACCGGGCCTATGCCACCTTCCTCGGCATCGTCGCCGACGGCCGCCACATGCCGGTGGATCGCGTGCGCGCGATCGCGGGCGGACGCGTCTGGACCGGCCAGCAGGCGCTGGAGCGTGGTCTTGTCGACCACCTCGGCGGCTTCTCGGTTGCGGTGACGCGTGCGCGTGCTCTGGCGAACATCCCGGAGAATGCGCAAGTGCAACTGCGCTTCTATCCGGAGCAGGAGAACCCGTTCAAAAACCTGGGCCACCTGTTCGGCGCTTCGTCTGAAAGCGTTGAGGCCTTGGTGCGCCTCAATGCGGCGCTCTCCGATCCGCGCATGCAGCGCGTGCTCGCCGTAACGCAGGAAGAGGATGCTAATGTCCGCGCCCGCGCCAACAGCGTCACCGTGCGCTAAGCGCTTACAAGCTCCATAGCCTTGACGGCCCTTCGCGTGAGCGCGCGGAGGGCCTTTTCTTTTGCCGTCAGCAGCGCTGCGAAGTGCCGACCGAGCCATCCGGGTTGAAGATCAGCAGACGGCTGTTGTCGATGATCTGGACGCGCACCTGAAACGTGCCGCCCACGCCCGACATCGTCATGACGTCGCCATCAAGGCGCCAATTGCCTTGGCCGCCAGTGTACGAAGCGAACGTGCCGTCCTGGTGGAACACGATGTCTTTGGTGCAGTCGCCGTTGTCGCCCCAGCGGCCAATGAACATGGCGGGCGTGAGCGCCGCATCTTGAGCGTTGGCGGCAGGCGCAGCCCCAGGCTTGCCCGGAGCATTTGTCGCCTGCGCCTGCTCTGGCTGCGCTTGCGCGTTGGGCGTGGCGGGCGGCGTGCACGCCGCGGCGAACACGAGCGCGGAGACGAGGAAATGGATCGGCTTCATCTTGTACCCCCTGGCAACAGGATGGCGCCGCGGCGGTAGGGCGTCTAGCGCCGCCGCTTGCCGCGCTTGGGATCGCGGTCGCGTCCGCCGCGCATCTGGCGGCCTGGCCGCGTCTTGCGCCAGCCCGGCTGCGGCGGCTCGGGATCGCTCAAGACCGAGAACACCAGCCCGCCGCTGATTGGCGTCGCTTCTTCGAGCCGCACCTCCACCTTCATGCCGAGCGGGAAGCGTGTGCCGGTATGCTCGCCCACCAGGGCGTGCGCCGTTTCGTCGTGAATCCAGCGCTCGTTGCCGAGCGTGGAGATGGGCGCGAGGCCATCGGCTTGCGTTTCGTGCAGACGGATGAACAGGCCAAAGCGGGTGACGCCTGTGACGCGGCCCTCGAACGTCGCGCCGACGCGATCGGCCAGGAACGCGGCGATGTAGCGCGCGGTCGCATCGCGCTCGGCCGCCATCGAGGTGCGCTCGGTTTCGCTGATGTGCTGCGCGATCTCGCCGTAGCGCGCTTCCTCTTTGTCGCTCGCGCCATCCTCGCCGAGCCTTAGCGCACGGATGAGGGCGCGATGCACGGTTAGATCGGCGTAGCGGCGGATCGGTGAGGTGAAGTGTGCGTAGCGCCGCAGATTGAGGCCAAAATGGCCGATGTTCTCGGGGCTGTACACGGCCTGAGATTGCGTGCGCAGCACCACTTCGTTGATGATCTCCTTGTTCGGCGATGTCTCCGCCAAATGCAGGATGCGGTTGAAGCGGCCAGCGGTGACGTTCTGGCCCTTGGCCCAGCTCATGTTCACAGTCGGCAGGAAGTCGGTAAGCGCGGCGATCTTCTCATCGCTCGGCCGGTCGTGGATGCGGTAGATTAGCGGCCGGCTCTTCTGCTCCAGCGTTTCGGCGGCGCAGACATTGGCCATGATCATGAATTCTTCGATCAGCTTGTGCGCGTCGAAGCGCTCGCGCCGTTTCACGCCGACGACCTTGCCATCCTTGAACAGAATGCGGTGCTCTGGCGCATCGATTTCCAGCGGCTGGCGCTTCTCGCGCGCGCCCCACACGCACGCATAGGCGGCCCAAAGCGGTTTGAGCACCGCGTCTAACAGCGGTTTGGTCTTGTCGTTCGGCTCGCCATTGATGGCGGCTTGCGCCTGTTCGTAGGAGAGCTTCGCCGCCGAGCGCATCAGACCGCGCACGAATGTGTGCTTCAGCTTATGGCCGTCGGCGTTGAACACCATTTCGACGGCGAGGCAGGCGCGATCTTCCTTTTCGCGCAGCGAGCAAAGGTCAGCCGACAGCGATTCCGGCAGCATCGGCGCGACGCGGTCGGGGAAGTAGGTGGAATTGCCGCGTCGGAACGCGCCGCGGTCCAGGGGCGAGTTCGGCGTCACATAGGCGGAGACATCCGCGATCGCCACCCACACACGCCAGCCGCCCTTGTTCTTCTCGTCGTCATCGGGCTGGGCGTAGACCGCGTCGTCGTGATCGCGCGCATCTTCGGGGTCGATGGTGACGAGCGGCAATTGGCGCAGATCGACACGGCCTTTGAGGGTCGGCTTCTGCGCGGCGCGCGCTTGCGCTTCTTCGTCTTCGCTGTGGCCGGGGTGGATGCCATGCGTGTGCATGGCGAGGATTGAGGCTGCGCGCGGATCGGTTTCGCGTCCGACGACCTCGCGAATGACGCCGAACTTTGGTCCGTGCGCACGGTCGCGCGTTGAGACGCGCACTTCGGCGAAGACGAGATCGCCGTCTTCTGCCTCACCCACGTCTTTGGCTTCCACCACCAGCGGATAGCGCGCTTTGCGGTCGGCAGGCTCAACGCGACCGCCGCCGAACTTGGCGCGCGGATCCTTGTTGGCGCGATAGACGCCGAGGATGCGGTGCGCGCTCTGGCCGAGGCGCTTGACGACGCGGGCGATGAACTCACCGCTATCGTCGCGGCCGATGCGCGCCAGCACCCGGTCGCCGACACCAATCGCCGCTTCGCCGCGCAGGCGGCGCGCTTCACCGGGCGCGAGCCGCACCAGCGGGCCGAAATATCCTTCCGGCCCGCGCATGCGCGCAAGCAATTCGCCATCGGGGTCGCGATCGACCACATCCATGACGCCGGATTCCGGCAGCGCCTGTGTGTCCGCGTAGCGCTTGCGCCCGGTGCGGCCGAGTGCGCCGCTTTCTTCCAGCTCGCGCAGGATATGGCGCAGCTCTTTCTTCTGATCGGCGCCGATGCCCAGTTCATGTGCGATGTCTCGCTTCTGCGCCTTGCCGCCGGCCTTGCGGAGCGCCTCAAGCACGCGCTCGCGGGTTAGGGGCTCTGGGGCGTGGGGAGGGCGTTTGGGCATGAAGGCCTGGGATAGCGCAATCACACGCGCGAAGACCACCAGAGTCTGGTCTAGCCCCCAGCTTTGATAGCTTCCCGGAGGTTTTTCATCGCCAAATCGACCTCTTCGTCTGAGATCGTTTTGGCTTCCCGAAGCTGGCGGACTATCTCGACGTGGGCGGCAGTGAGAAATCCTCCACCCGTCCCGAGCATGCCGCGATAGACGTGGTGACGCCCCGTGGCGATGTCGCACTCTAGCTCGTTCAGCAGGACCAACAGCGCCACACCCGCTGGGTTCTTTGTGTCGTCGAGTGTCTGCGCAGTTCGTCTGGGCGAGTTCCGAATGACGCGCGCCGCGGACGCCTTGTACGGGGCAATCGTGCTTTCGTGGATGCCAAACCTCAGTGCGGCTAGTGCAGCAAGCACTGCCTTCACTGCCGGAGGTCGGAACACATCAAGCACCGAACACTCTACGCCTTCTTAGCAGCTTTCTTCGCTGGCGTCTTCTTGGTGGTCGCCGCTGGCTTCTTAGCCGCCACCTTCTTCGCTGACGCCTTCTTCTTGCCGCCGCTCGCTTCGGCGCGTGCCGCCAGCAGGGACAGCGCCTCGTCGAGCGTCACGTCCTCCGGCTTCTTTTCCTTCGGCACGTTGGCGTTGGTTTCGCCGTCATTGATGTACGGGCCATAGCGGCCGTTGAGCACGCGCACCGCTTTGCCCGTCACCGGGCTTTCGCCGAGTTCCTTGATCGCTGTCGGCGCGGCGCGGCCGAAGCGGCCTTTGCCGCCGCCGGCTTTCTTTTCGTCGATCACCGCGACGGCGCGGTTCATCTGGATTTCGAACACGTCTTCGATCGAAGGCAGGTTCGCGTACATCTTGCCCATTTGCAGGTAAGGGCCGTAGCGGCCGATGCCGGCGAGAATCATCTCATTCTCGCTCGGATGCATGCCGACTTCGCGCGGCAGCGATAGGAGCGCGATGGCTTTTTCCAGCGAGGTAGTTTCCGGCGTCCAGCCGCGCGGCAGCGAGGCGCGCTTCGGCTTGGCTTCGTCATCGGGGTTTGGCGTTTCGAAATACGGCCCAAAGCGGCCGGTCTTCAGGGTTACGGGGCCGTTTGGCCCATCGCCGAGTTCGATGCCTTCGCTCGGGATTGCGGGCGCATCGCCGTTTTCGGCGCCGGCGAGCGGGCGCGTGTACTTGCACGGCGGATCGCCATTGTAGTTCGAGCAGCCGACGAACGCGCCATACTTGCCAAGCCGTAGCGACAACTGGCCCACGCCGCAGAGCGGGCAGACGCGTGGATCGGAACCGTCTTCCTTCGGCGGGAAGATGTGCGGCCCCAGCACCTCGTTCAGCGTGTCGAGCACCTGGGTGATGCGCAGGTCGCTGATCTCGCCGAGCGCGCCGTTGAAGTCCTTCCAGAACTCACGCATCAGCGCCTTCCAGTTGAGGTCGCCGGCGCTGACTTCGTCGAGCTTCTCTTCGAGATCAGCGGTGAAATCGTATTCGACATACTTGGAGAAGAAGTTCTCCAGAAACGCGGTGACGAGGCGGCCGCGGTCGTCGGGGATGAAGCGGTTCTTGTCCATGCGCACATAATTGCGCTCGCGCAGCTTCTCCAGGATCGCCGCATAGGTGGAGGGACGGCCGATGCCGAGTTCTTCCAGCTTCTTGACCAGGCTCGCTTCCGAATAGCGCGGCGGCGGTTCGGTGAAGTGCTGGTCGGCTTTGACGTCGTGCACATTCACCGCTTCGCCTTGCTTCAGCTGCGGCAAGCGGCGGTTTTCCTCGTCTTCCTCGTCGTCGCGGCCTTCCTGGTAGAGCTTCAGGAAGCCGTCGAAGAGAATGACTTGGCCGGTGGCGCGGAGCTCGACCTTGCCGGTGGGCTCGGTGAAATCGACGGTCGTGCGCTCGATCGAGGCCGCTTCCATCTGGCTGGCGACGGCGCGCTTCCAGACAAGGTCGTAGAGCTTGGCTTGGTCGCCCTCGAGATGCAGCTCGCGCGGATGGCGTGACGGATCGGTGGGGCGGATAGCCTCGTGCGCTTCCTGCGCGTTCTTGATCTTCGAGGCGTAACGGCGCGGCTCGGAGGGCACGTAGTCTTTGCCGAACTGGCCCCCGATAGCGGTGCGCAGATCGCGGATGGCGCCTTCATCCATGCTGACGCCGTCCGTCCGCATGTAGGTGATGTGGCCCGCTTCGTAGAGGCGCTGCGCTGTTTGCATCGTGCGCGAGGCGTTGAAGCCGAGCTTGCGCGCCGCTTCCTGCTGCAAGGTCGAGGTCGTGAACGGCGGCGGCGGGTTGCGCTTGGTTGGCTTAGCTTCGACGGCGCTGACCTTGAATTGCCCGCGCTTCACCGCATCGCGCGCGGCGTGCGCCATCTGCTCGTTGGGGATGTCGAGACGCTTCAGCTTCTTGCCTTCGAAGGCCGAAAGGCGAGCCGGGAAGATGTCGCCGCGGCCGGTGGCAAGCTGGGCGTCGACCGACCAATATTCCTGCGGCTTGAATCGCTCGATCTCGACTTCGCGATCGACAATGATGCGCAGCGCCACCGATTGCACGCGGCCTGCCGAACGCGAGCCCGGCAGCTTGCGCCAAAGCACCGGCGAGAGGCCGAAGCCGACGAGATAATCGAGCGCCCGGCGCGCCAAGTAGGCGTCGACCAGTTCCATGTCGATGTCGCGTGGGGCGGCCATCGCCGCCTGCACGGCCGGCTTGGTGATGGCGTTGAAGGTGACGCGCTTAACAGTCTTGCCCTTCAGCGCTTTCTTTTGATTGAGCGCTTCCAGCACGTGCCAAGAGATCGCCTCGCCCTCGCGGTCAGGGTCGGTGGCCAGGATCAGGTTGCTGGCGTCCTTCATGGCGTCGGCGATGGCTTTGACATGCTTGGAGGACTTGGGGTCGATCTCCCAATCCATCGCAAAGTCTTGGTCGGGCTTCACCGAACCGTCCTTCGGCGGCAAGTCGCGGATGTGGCCGTACGAGGCCAGGACCTTGTAGTCCGAGCCCAAATACTTGTTGATTGTCTTGGCCTTAGCCGGGGATTCGACAACGACGACGTTCATGTCAGGCGCGCTGCTCTCGGTGTGAGGGCCAGAAATAAAGAGGGCCGGAAACTGGGGGGCGGCCCCCGGCCTGTCAACGCACCGGGTGGCGCGGAGAGCGCTACACATGCCTGCGGACAGCTAATTTAAGCTTTAACGTCCGAGCCTTAGCAATTTTTCGAAAGATGTAGCGCGATCAACTTAAGGCTGTTACGAACAACCCTAGATGGAAGAGGGCGTTCCACTACATGCCACAACAACAACATCCATCAGGATTGGATGGCATTAGCGCCATCGATGTTGCTTCCTATGTGGGAGAGGTTGCTGAACAACTAGCTAACATGGCGCGGATGATGGGACTGGACACATTAGCCCAGCCGCTTGAGCAGGCGCACCGCGCTGCGCGGGCCGTGCTTCATGGGAACGCGGCGCCCGACGACGCGGCATAGCCACCCGGCAGAGACGCTGCGCGGCCGCTGAGTTCGAGTTCGGTCAACGCCGCCGCTACCGCGCCGGTCGGCGCTTCGAGCAGGCGGGCGATATCATTGACGTGGATCGGCGTGGGAGACAGCAGCGCCGCCACCCGCTTAGGCAAGCCGGGTGAAGGCTCTTCCATGGCTTCGAACAGGGGGCCTGCAGACATTGGCCGCAACGGCGGGGCCGCCTCGCCAAGAGCGGCGATCACGTCCTCGGCGCTTTCGATCAACGTCGCGCCTTGCTTGATCAGAGCGTTCGAGCCGCGCGCACGGTGATCGAGCGGCGAGCCGGGCGCCGCCATCACGTCGCGCCCTTGATCGGCCGCGGCGCGGGCGGTGATCAGGGAACCTGAGCGCAGCGCCGCTTCGATGATCACCACGCCGCGCGAGACACCGGAGATCACGTGGTTGCGGCGTGGAAAGTCGCGCGCACGGGCAACGCTTCCGAGCGGCGCTTCGGCAAGTACGGCGCCTTGTGCGCAGATCGCTTCGTGCAGCTTCAGGTTCTGCGGTGGGTAGGGTTGATCGAGCCCGCCGGCGAGGACAGCCACTGTCCCCGTCGCGAGCGAACCGCGGTGCGCGGCGGCGTCGACCCCGCGCGCGAGGCCAGAGACCACTGTAAAGCCCGCTGCGCCAAGGTCGGCGGCGATGCGCTCCGCGAACATCAGCGCTGCGCCCGAGCCTTCGCGCGAGCCGACGATGGCGATTGTCGGCCGCTTCAGCAGCTCGGCCTTGCCGCGCAATGCGATCATCGGCGGCGGTGCGTCGAGTTGGGCGAGCAGCGGCGGATAGTCCGGCTCGCAAGAGGCCAGCAATCGCGCGCCTAGCGCTTCGACGCGGTCGATCTCCGCCGCGATCGTGGCTTCAGCAGGCGGGCTTTGATCGGAGAAGCGCGGTAGGGCGTCGAGGGCGGCCGCCGGCGAGCCGAAGCGGGCGATGAGCCGGTGAAACGTCAGCGGTCCTACCCGCGGCGTGCGCGACAGACGCGCCCAAGCGATACGCTCCGGGCGCGACAGCGTTCGCGTCATGATTTGGCGCTGGGCTCGGCTGCGGCGGGCGCTTCTGTCTTCTTCTCGCCGATGCGCGGCTCAGCGCCGGCGCGCAGGCGGGCGATGTTGGCGCGGTGCAGCCAGAAGATCAGCGCCGCGATCACGAACGTGAAGATCACTTCCGGCCAGCTGAACCCCGCGAACAGGGCCGCGATTGGGACAACAGCGGCCGCACAGAGCGAAGCCAGCGAGGAGTAGCGGAACATGGTCGCAACAGCGAGCCAAGTGACCGCGGCGATGATTCCAAGCGGCCAGATGCCGGCGAACAGGAGGCCGAAGAACGTCGCAATGCCTTTGCCGCCTTTGAATCCGAGCCAGACAGGAAAGCAATGGCCGATGAAGGCCATGCCGCCGGCGACGAGTCCTAACTCGACTTGATAGGGGCTCGATCCCGCGAGCCAGCGCGCCAGCAGCAGCGCGATCGCGGCTTTGCCTGCGTCAAGCAATAAGGTGGCGAGTGCGAGGTCCTTGCGGCCGGTGCGCAGCACGTTGGTCGCGCCGATATTGCCTGAGCCGATCGTGCGAATGTCGCCGAGACCAGCAAGCCTCGTGATCACCAATCCGAACGGAACGGAGCCGAGGAGATAGCCGCCCGCCGCGGCAAGGATGAAAGGAAACACCAGCACCGCGTCATCTCTAACAGGCGAAGGCTCGCCTGTGGAGAGGAGAACGCGCGATCGCCGCTAGCTGCCGCGGCAATTGACGGGAGCAGAGCGGCCGACTTCCCATTGGCCGGCGCCGCCGCCACCGCGGAAGCCATAGCGCCCATTCGAGTAATAGCCCTCGCTTGCGCGCGGCAACACCATGGATGGCCCGCCGACGATGGCGACACGCGCGTTGGCGCCTTCGATGTCGACGATCAGCTGCGCGCCATTATCGCAGGAATAGGCGATCGGCCCGTCGAGCGGGATCGGCGGGGGCGCGCCGTTTGGCCCTGGATCGCCGGGGTGCAGCGGCGGCGGCACAGGATTGGTTGCGCAGGCCGCGAGAACGAGCAGCGCTGCGCCAAGCACGATCTTGCGCATGAGAACCTCCCTGTCGTTACGCGCCGAACACTTGTTTACCGGCGATGAATGTCCGTTTCACGGCGCCTTGCAGCAGCTTTTCGTCGAACGGCGAGTTCTTCGATTTCGATTTGAGTTTGTCGGAGTCGAGCCGGAACGGCGCGCCGAGATCCACCACGATCACATCGGCTGGCGCGCCCTTGGCGAGGCGGCCTTGCGGCAGTTTGAGCAGTTCGGCTGGCCGCAGCGTCATCGCGCGGATCAGCGTGTTGAGGGCCACATCGCCCTTGTGGTGCAGCGTAAGCGCGCCTGCCAGCAGCGTTTCCAGGCCCACCGCGCCGAAGGCGGCTTCTTCGAACGGCAAGCGCTTCTCTTCCGCCGGTTGCGGATCGTGGCCGGAGACGATCACGTCGATCAGCCCATCGCTCACCGCTTGCACGAGAGCGACGCGGTCATCTTCGCTGCGCAGCGGCGGGGCGAGTTTGGCAAAGCTGCGATAGCCATCGACATCGTTCTCGTTGAGGACGAGGTGGTGGACATTGACGCTGGCGAAAGCGGAGACGCCGCGTTCCTTGGCCCGCTTCAGCGCCGGCAAGCTCTGCGCGGCCGAGAGCATATCCAGTAAGATGCGTCCGCCGGTGAGTTCGGCGAGCGCCAGGTCCCGCTCGGCCATGATGGCTTCGGCGGCGGCGGGGATGCCCGGCAATCCCAGACGCGCGGCGAGTTCGCCCTCATGCATGACCCCGCCCTCGGCAAGGTAGGGGTCTTCCGGCCGATGCGCCACAAGCGCGCCGAATGCGCTCGCATAGGAGAGAGCGCGGCGCAGCACACGGGAATCCACAACCGGCTTGTCGCCATTGGTGAACATCACCGCGCCGGCTTCGGCCATCAGGCCGATTTCTGTCATCAACGCGCCGTCGAGGTGTTGTGTCAGAGCTGCAGCGGGCAGGATGCGAACGCCGCCGGAGCGATCGACGCCGCGCCGGAGCACGAAATCGACAAGGCTCTGATCATCGATCACCGGCATGGTGTTCGGCATCATCACCATGGTGGTGACCCCGCCCGCCGCCGCTGCGCGGCCGGCGGACTTGAACGTCTCTTTGTGCTCAGCGCCGGGCTCGCCGATGACGACGCGCATGTCGATCAGGCCTGGCGCCAAATGCGCGCCCTGCGCGTCGATCACCTCCGCGCCTTCCGGCGCGCCGCTGAACTTGCCGACATCGAGGATCGTGTCGGCGAACAGGATCGCGCCGTCCTCGACCTTGTTCTTGGCAGGGTCGATCAGCTTGGCATTGGTGATGAGCGTGGGTCTGATCATGTTCAGGTGCGTTTCGCCGCCACATTGACGGTCGTGGAGAAGCCGAGCGCGATAATCAACGGCACCCAGAGGGGCAGATGTCCAAGGCCGGGTGTGTTGAGCGCGGCGGCGAGGTGATCGTCAACGCACCACCAGAGCAGGAACATCCACATTAGCGCGCCTCCTCATTGGCGCCGCTTTCGGCGAGCGCCTCCAGCACGGCCATGCGCAACGCCACGCCCATGCGCACCTGTGTTTCGATCAGCGATATGACCGGATTGTCTGCAACGGTGGAGTCGATCTCCACACCGCGGTTCATGGGGCCCGGATGCATGACCAGCGCGCCGGGTTTAGCCGCGCGCAGCTTGTCTTCATCGAGGCCGTAGAACCAGAAGAACTCGCGGGCTGATGGGAAGAAGCCGCCGGTCATGCGTTCGCGCTGCACGCGCAGCATCATGACGACGTCGGCGTCCTTGATGCCTTTGCGCATGTCGTGGAACACTTGTGCGCCCCAGCGCTCGGCCCCCGCGGGCATCAGCGTGGGCGGGCCGACAAGGCGCACGCTTGCGCCCAGCATGTTCAGCAGCGCGACGTTGGAGCGCGCGACGCGGCTGTGCAGCACGTCGCCGCAAATGGCGATGTTCAGTCCCTCGATGCCGCCGAGGCGGCGGCGGATCGTGAACGCATCAAGCAGCGCTTGGGTGGGATGTTCGTGCTTGCCGTCACCAGCATTGATCACGGCGCAATCGACTTTGCGCGCCAGCAGCGCCGCAGCGCCCGATGATCCATGGCGCACAACGAGAAGGTCTGGGCGCATCGCGTTCAGCGTGGCCGCCGTGTCGATCAGCGTCTCGCCCTTGGCGACGCTCGAACTCTTCACGCTCATATTGACGACGTCGGCGCCCATGCGCTTGCCGGCGAGTTCGAAGCTCGATTGCGTGCGCGTCGAGTTCTCGAAAAACAGATTGATCAGCGTTCGCCCGCGCAGCGTGTCGAGCTTCTTGACCTTCTGTTCGAGCAACGGCTCGAACGCCTCGGCGCGGTCAATCAGATTTTCGGCTTCGAAACGATTGAGGTCGGCGATGGCGAGAAGGTGCTTGCTGCGGATTCTAACGGGCGTGCTGCGAGCTTCGGTTTTCTTCACGCCAGTCGGTCGCTGAGCCATGTGCGCTTGTTAAGCCCTGTGTCGGCTTCGCCGCAAGCGCGGCGAGAAGAAGGCGTGGACAAAGTTTCCGGCCCTATTGGCGCCCAGGACTCGGTGCTGTACTCATTTTGTTCCAATGGTTGGGACGGGCGGGTCGAACGGGCTAATCGAAGGAGGGCGTGATGACCAAGTCGCACCCAAAGCGGGAAGATCTGAGCCCCTTGCGTCCGGTTGGCGTGGCGTTTGCCGCGGTTGTGGCCGGCCTTGGCGCGGGCAAGGCGGATGCCGCCCCGGCGCCGGTCCGAGCGCCGCTGGAACCGGCGAGCCAGGCCCATACCTATGTCGTCGACCCCACGAACCACCCCGGCTTCGAGGAAGACCTGAGCATGGTGGTGGGCGAGAGCGAGGCGGTTGAACCGCTGCGCTTCCGCCGGGATTGAGCTTTCCGCTCAGCCCAAGGCCAGGGCGATGGCTATCGGCATCGTGATGAAGGAAAGCAGCGTCGTGGCGGTGATGATCGCCGCCATCAACTGTGCGTCGCCGCCCATTTCGCGCGCCAGCGTGTAGCCGGCGGCCGCTGTCGGGGTCGAACCCACGCCAGCGGCGACTGCCGCCGCCAGCGGGCTTGCGCCGACAAGTGTAGCTGCGGCCCACATTACAGCGGGGGCCACGATCAGTTTGGCCGCGCTCGCTACGGCTACCTTCACGCGCGCGGCCCGCACGGCTCTGAAATCGAGCCCTGCGCCGACGCAGATGATCGCAATCGGCATCGCTGCTTGGCCGAGCAGATCGAGCACGTCGGAGACCGGCCCAAGGTCGCGGACATGAAAGGCCTGAGCGGTGAGGCCGGCGGCGCAACCGAGAATGAGCGGGTTGGCGATGATCTGGTCGATGATCGCGCGCGCGCTGTTGGCGCCGTTCCTGCCCCAGCGCGCCAGTACGATCACGCAGATCAGATTCACCAC
Source organism: Hyphomonadaceae bacterium (assembly GCA_016791385.1). GTDB lineage: Bacteria > Pseudomonadota > Alphaproteobacteria > Caulobacterales > Aquidulcibacteraceae > Vitreimonas. The sequence continues at coordinate 65,769 of JAEUMR010000010.1, read as the reverse complement.
AAGCACCAACGGCCCGAACGCAACCCCGATCAAATGCGGGCCGGAAGGCCCGTAAAGCGAGGGCGCCGCGGCAAGCAGGACGAAGCCGTTCCAGCGCACCGATCCTTGGAACACGCTGGTGAAAGCCGGCCCGTCGTCCTTGGGATAGAAAGGCCGGGTAGCAAGCGACAACGCGATCATCACGCCGAAGCCAAGCAAAATGCCGAGAATGAACGGTCCTGCTTCGCCCCCGCTCAGGTCTGCGCTTGAGCTCAGCGTGAATAAGAAGGCCGGATAGAGTACGAAATAGCCGAAGCGATTGACGGCGCCGAAGCCTTCCGCGCTGACGATGCCGGCGGCGCGCGCGCTCCAACCGATCACGATGAGGATGAAGACCGGCAGCAGCTCGCCAATGACGTTGTTCATGCGCGCCGTTCCTGCATCGCGTCGAGTGCGCCTTGCAGCATGTAAGCGGCGGCCATCTTGTCGACCACTTCGCCGCGGCGGCGGCGCGAGGCGTCGCCTTCGAGCAGCGTGCGCGTCACGGCGGCTGTCGAGAGGCGCTCGTCCCAAAGCAGCAACGGCGCGTCGCGCTTGGCCAAGAGGTTGCGGGCGAAGGCGCGGGCGCTTTGCGCAGCGGGGCCAGATGAGCCGTCCATGTTCAGTGGCAGGCCGACCACGATGCCGGCGCAGCCGCGGCCGTCATAGAGCTTCAAGATCGCATCGGCGTCGGCCGCGAACTTGGTGCGGGCGATGGTGTCGAGCGAAGACGCGATCAGCCGCGTCAAATCGCTAACGGCAACGCCGATCCGCTTCTCCCCGGGGTCGATGCCCAGGATCGCCCCGCGCTCTGGCAGGGCGGCGGCGAAGGCGGTGGGGTCCAGGAGCGGCAAGGCGCCGCTTTATGGACGCCCGGCGCCGCATTCGCCAGCGTCCGCTTCGCCGCTGGCGGGCGCAGGCGGACCGCGGGCTTGAACCGCCTCGCGGCGGCCTATAAGCCCCGCCCCATGTCCATCGACGAAAAAACTGTCCGTAAGGTCGCCAAGCTGGCGCGCTTGGCGCTGCCGGAAGAGCGTGTCGCGCCCATGGCGGCGGAACTCAACGGCATCATGGCCTGGATCGAGCAACTCAACGAGGTCGACGTCGACGGCGTCGAGCCGATGACCAGCGCGGTGGAGGGTCTCTCGCTGCCGATGCGCGAGGATGTCGTCACCGATGGCGACAATCCCGAGCGCGTGCTGAAAAATGCGCCGAAGAGTGAAGACGGTTTCTTTGTCGTGCCCAAGGTGGTGGAGTGAGCTTCACCATCGCCGTCGAAACGCCGCTCACGGATGATGCGCGCGCGCTGGTGGCGGCGCTCAATGAATGGGCGCTGACGCAAACGCCGCGCGAGTTCACCCATCACATGACGGTCGAACAGATGGCCGAGCCGAACACGACCGTGTTCATCGCCCGTGATGCCGCGAGGGCCGCCATGGGAATGGGCGCGCTGAAGCGTCATGGCGCGGGGCTTGGTGAGGTGAAGCGCATGTTCACGCGCCCCGAGGCGCGCGGCGCGGGCTTGGCTGGACAGATCGTCGCCAAGATCGAAGCGCTGGCGCGACAGGAAGGCTTGCAGCGCCTCGCGCTCGAGACCGGCGCTGTCGATGGCTTTGCCTCGGCGTGGCGTGTCTATGAGCGCGCCGGCTTCAAGCGCTGCGGCGCATTTCTCGATTATCCCGCGGATAGCCCGCACAACATCTATTACGACAAATCGCTGGCATGACCGACCTTACCGCACTGACCCTGGCTGAAGCGCTCGACGGCATGGAGAAGAAGCTATTCTCCTCCGCTGAGCTAACCAACGCGTTCCTGGATGCGATCGACAAGGCCAACCCGAAGCTCAACGCTTTCGTCGTCGTCACCGCCGATCGCGCTCGCTCGCAGGCAAAGGCCTCCGATGCAAAGCGCGCCGCCGGCAAGGCCGGGCCGCTTGAGGGCGCTCCGCTCGGCATCAAGGATTTGTTCTGCACCGAAGGGGTGCGCACCACGGCGTGCTCCGGCATCCTTGGCGAGTTCACGCCCACCTATGAATCGACAGTCACCGCCAATCTGTTCCGTGATGGCGCGTTGATGCTCGGCAAGCTCAACATGGACGAGTTTGCGATGGGCTCGTCGAACGAGACCTCGCATTTCGGCCCTGTGGTTTCGCCATGGCGGCGCGGCAATGACGACGCGAAGCTGACGCCGGGCGGCTCCTCTGGCGGCTCGGCTGCGGCCGTCAGCGCCGATCTTTGCCTCGGCGCTACCGCGACCGACACAGGCGGCTCGATCCGCCAGCCCGCGGCGTTCACCGGCACGGTCGGCATCAAGCCAACCTACGGCCGCTGCTCGCGCTGGGGCATTGTCGCCTTTGCGTCTTCGCTCGACCAAGCGGGGCCGATCGCCAAGAGCGTCGAGGATGCAGCCATGCTGCTGCAATCGATGGCCGGGCACGATCCGAAGGATTCCACCTCGCTGCCGAACGCGCTGCCGGATTTCCGCGCCGCTACCAAGCGCTCGATCAAGGGGATGAAGATTGGCGTGCCGGAGGAATATCGCGTCGACGGCATGCCTGCCGAGATTGAAGCGCTGTGGCAGCAGGGCATTCAGTGGGCGAAGGACGCTGGCGCCGAGATCGTGCCGATCTCGCTCAAGCACACCAAGTACGCGCTGCCGACCTATTACATTGTGGCGCCAGCCGAGGCTTCATCGAACCTCGCGCGCTATGACGGCATGCGCTACGGCGCGCGCGTTGCCGGCAAAGATCTGACCGGAACCTACGAGCAGACGCGCGCGTCCGGGTTCGGCCGCGAAGTGCAGCGGCGCATTCTGATCGGCACGTACGTGCTGAGCGCTGGCTATTACGACGCGTATTATCTGCGCGCGCAGAAGGTGCGTCAGCGCATCGCCCAGGACTTCCGCGACGCGTTCACGACTGTCGACGCGATCTTGACGCCGGCGACGCCATCGGCCTCGTTTGCGCTTGGCGAAAAGAGCGCCGATCCGGTGGCGATGTATCTGAATGACATCTTCACGGTGACGGCGAACCTCGCTGGCTTGCCGGCGATCGCGTTGCCTGCGGCGACGGACGCGCAGGGGCTGCCGCTCGGGTTGCAGGTCATCGGCAAGGCGCTCGACGAGGAGAGCGTGTTCGCCGTCAGCGCTGCGCTCGAGAAGGCGGCGAACTTTCGGGCCAAGCCCAGCAAGTGGTGGATGTAGGTGCGCCGCCCATCGCCCGCGCTGATGCTCGCGCGGCGCGTTGGGAGGTGTATTCGTTGCGACTTGCGAACGATAAACCGCAGGGCGCCAACCCATCGCCTGCGCGCGAATCCGGCTAAGCTCGCCTTTATGGCCAAGTCGAAACCGTCCGCCGCCCACCCGCAGCGCCGCTCCCGCGGCGAGATCGATCGCAATTATTTCTTCGGCGATGTGCTGATCAAGACGGGTGTCGCGGTGATCATCGCGCTCGGCTTTGTCGCCCTCTACACCCCGTTCACGCTGATGGATTCCATCAATGACGGGATGTGGGACTATTTGGCGCTGATGGGTGGGTTCGGCGCGATGGGCGTGGCGCTGTTCTTAACCGGACGGCATTTGCGTCACGAAGCCACCCACTGGGACTTCGACTAGCCTCCGCAGGCCGCTTTCGCGGCTTGACCTCTTCGCCGCCGCAGCCGAGTTTGCCGGCGAAGGAGCGATCCCGTGAACGCAGCTGAATGCACGCGCCTCGGCGCCTATCTGAGCAAGTTGTTGGGCTCGCCCACGGTGTCGGTCGTGTCGAGCGGTGCTGATGAGGCCGGCGTGCTGGTCGATGGCCGCAAGGTCGCGGACCTGCTGCGCGACGAGGACGAAGGGGAACTCTCTTACTCGATCAGCCTGGCGGTGCCGCGCGCAGCGGGCGCCAAGAAGAATGCGCCGATCGACGATGCAGAACGCGCGCGCCTGCAGACGGCGCTGCGTCACCTGCTGCACGCCGCCGACCTCGATGTCCGCGCACGCCCGCGCAAGACCGACAGCGCCGAGGTCTATGTGCATGACGAATTCGTCGGCACGGTTTCGGTCGATGAGGACGAAGGCCAAGTGCTGACGATGACGGTGCTCGACATCGATCTCGACGGCGAAGGCTAAAGAAAAGCCCCGGCGTAGAGGCCGGGGCATAAGAGTAAAATCCAACCCAAGTACCGCGGCGCGCGACCCGCGCAGCGCCGCGCGGGCGTGTTACAAGACACCCAACATCGAAGCGACGAGCGGGTGACGAACGATGTCCGCTTCGCCAAGCCGCACCACGGCGACGTTATCGAGCGCGTCGAGCTTGTCGGCGACCGTAGCAAGGCCGGAAAGGTCGGGGAGCAAGTCCGTCTGCGCCGGATCGCCCGTGACCACCATGGTTGAGCTCCAGCCTAAACGCGTCAGCAGCATCTTGATCTGCCCGTAGGTGCAGTTCTGCGCTTCGTCGATCACGACGAAGGCGTTGTTGAGCGTGCGTCCACGCATGAAGCCCACGGGCGCGATTTCGATCAGGCCCTCGGCCATCAGCGCCTTGAGGCGTTTCGGCGATAGGCGATCCTGCAGCGCATCGTAGAGCGGCCTGAGGTAGGGGGCGAGTTTGTCTTCCATCGCGCCGGGCAGGAAGCCGAGCGATTCGCCTGCTTCCACCGCCGGCCGCGACAACACGATGCGGCCAACCTTGCCGCTTTCGAGCGCCTCCACAGCCTTGGTGATGGCGAGGTAGGTCTTGCCGGTGCCAGCCGGGCCGAGGGCCAGCACCAGCGGATTGTTGTCGATCGCCTCCATCAGGATGGTTTGCCCCTTCGATTTGGGGCGCACGGTTTTTACGAAGCGCTGTTCGCGGGCGTCGTTGGCGGGCTGAAAGCCCCCATCGAGCACCTGGAGATTTCGCGCGCGGTTTTCATCGCGCTGAAATTCCTGAACGTTGAGCACGCCTTGTGCGTGCCGACGCTTCACACTGCGCTTCGCCATCGAGGTCTCCTTCTTGGAGCGGGCAGACGAAAAAGCCGCAGACCTTGCGGCTGCGGCGGGGGGATCGAAGAAGATGTCGGACTCGGAGTCGTTTAGGGGTGCGCCTGGCGGCGATGAGACGGCGGTGTTCTTCCTGTGCCGTATGCTCACGCACTCCCCCACGTTCGGGCCAAAGGCCCAGGAGACGGATCGAACAGAAGCTCCCGCTCGAACCGTTCCATGAAGGGGCCGAACCGGTTAATGACGCGTTGAAGAGCCGGAACGTCACAAACAATTCGCACAGGCATCGCTCAGCCTGGGAGCAGAAGTCATGCCGATCTACGCGCTTGCGGACGCCGATCTGGAGGTCGAGGACGAGAACGCCTTTTGGGTGGCGCCGAGTGCTGTCCTGATCGGCAAGATCGTGTTGAAGCGCAACGCCAGCGTCTGGTTCGGCGCCGTGCTGCGCGGCGACAACGAGCCGATCGTGGTCGGCGAGAATTCCAATGTTCAGGACGGCAGTATTCTGCACACCGATATGGGCGCGCCGCTGACGATCGGCAAAGACGTCACGATCGGCCATCACGCGACCTTGCACGGCTGCACGATTGGGGACACCGCGCTAATCGGCATCAAGGCGACCGTGCTCAATCACGCCCACATCCCCGATTTCTGTCTCGTCGGCGCTTGCGCGTTGGTGACGGAGCGCAAGACTTTCGAGGGGGGCACGCTGGTGACGGGGTCACCCGCGCGCGTTGCGCGGACGCTCGAAGAGCAGCGGCGGCAGATCATTCAGATGTCTGCCGCGCACTATGTCGAGAACTGGAAGCGGTATAAGCGCGACCTAAAACCGAGCCGCCTTGCCTGAAGGCTTTGCTCCAGCGTCTCCAGCGCAACACGCAGAGCGAAGCGGGCAGTGGTTAACATTTAGCTGCAGAATTCTCTTGCATTCGCAGCACGAATTTTGCCCCGTGCGCGCTTCATGCGGATGCCTCGCACCATATTCGGACCGTTCGTCGCCGGCGCGGCTCTCCTGGTGTGCGCGGGCATGGTGGCTGTCGACAGCGCTTCGGCGCCCGCCCACGGCACGAAGGACGCAAAAAGCCTGACCGTGCGTGAGAAGGTGCTGCCGAGCGGACGCAGCTTGATCATACCGGTCGCAGGCGTTGAGACGCGCGAACTGGTCGACACTTACGGGGCGCCGCGGAGCGAAGGGCGGGCGCATCAGGGCATCGATATCATGGCGCCGCTGGGAACAGCGGTGCTGGCGGCAAGCGATGGCCGGATCGCGCGTTTTCAGGATAGCGAGCTGGGCGGGGTCGGCATCTATCAGTTCGACGCGACCCGGCGCACCGTTTTCTACTACGCTCACCTCAACGCGCGCGCGGCGGGGCTACGCGAAGGTCAGCGCGTGCGGCAGGGCGAGATCATCGGTTATGTCGGTATGAGCGGCAATGCACCCGTGCCGCACCTTCATTTCGAGATTCAGCGCGTCAGCCAGGCCCGCCGCTGGTGGACGGCGCGTGCGATTGATCCCTATCCTCACCTGAGGTCAGGGCAGACGCCGGGCTGATCTGGCGTGTAGCATCGGCGCGAGGAGCACTCGCCCATGATGAATACCCCGCTCTGCCGGCGCCTCGGCATCGAGTTTCCGCTGTTTGCGTTTTCGCATTGCCGCGACGTCGTCGCCGCCGTCTCCAAGGCGGGTGGCATGGGCGTCCTCGGCGTCGCAGGCTATTCGGCTGAGCGCTTGCGCGAGGAACTCGATTGGATCGAGGCGCATGCGGGCGGCAAGCCCTATGGCGTCGATCTGATCGTGCCGAACAAATATGAGGGCAAAGGCGCGAGCGCGAGTGTCGATCAACTTGTCGACATGCTGCCTCAGCAACACCGCGACTTCGCCGCCAGCATTCTCACCAAGCACGGCGTCGACGCTGGAGCGCTGGAGGAGCTACGCAAGGGCGCTGGCGGCTTTGCCCGCAATCTCGCCGATGCGGGTGCGTCTACGCTCGACATTGCGTTTCAGTATCCAATCAAGCTGATCGCCAACGCGCTCGGCACTCCCCCGCCGCTCATGATCGAACTGGGCAAGAAGCATGGTGTGGCGGTCGCCGCGCTGGTCGGCGCGCGTGAGCACGCGCTGGCGCAGGCGCAAGCAGGCGTCGACATCATCATCGCAGCGGGCACCGAAGCGGGCGGCCATTGCGGCGAGGTGTCGACGATGGTGTTGGTGCCGGAAGTGGTGCGGACGCTGCGTGCCGCCGGCATCGACACGCCAGTACTGGCGGCAGGCGGCATCGTCACCGGCGCGCAGATGGCAGCGGCGATGGCAATGGGGGCCGATGGCGCGTGGTGCGGCTCGGTGTGGCTGACCACGCCCGAGGCGGAAACGAGCCCGGCGGTGAAGGAAAAAATGCTTGCAGCGACATCGCGCGACACCGTGCGTTCGCGCTCACGGACGGGAAAGCCATCGCGGCAATTGCGGTCCACGTGGACCGATGCGTGGGAGTCGGACGAAGCGCCCAAGCCGCTGCCGATGCCGTTGCAGACGTTCATCTCCGAGCCGCCGCTGCGGCTGATCGACAAGCTTGCCGAAGGCGGCCACCCGGGCGCGAAAGAACTCGCGACCTATTGGGTCGGCCAAGGTGTCGGGCTGATGAACGAGCCGCTCTCCACCGGCGCGGTGGTGCAGGAATTCAAAGAGGACTTCCTGCGCGCGTATGAACGGCTGGCGAAGCTTGTCGAAGGTTAGCGCTGCTCAGGGCGCAGCGCAGTGTTCCACACCTTGGTGATCTTCACGTCGATCTCGGGGCCGAGATTGAACCAGGCCAAGCGATCGCGTGTGGCGTCGATCACAACGAAGCGGTCGCCGCGTTCGAGCGTTTGCGAAAGCGTGTTGCGGATGACGCCAGCCGAGAAGCGCGTGCGCACCAGCCATAGGCCCGGGGCGAGGTCGCAGACCGAGCCCATGCTCTCAAGTGCGGCCATGAAGGACTGCCACGAGCCCGAGAAGATCTCGGCGTGCACGAACACATTGGCCGCTTCGGCGCTGTCGTTGGCCGGATCGGTGCGGAAAGCGTGCGACAGACCGATCACGCGGCGCGCCTCGATCCAGACGCCGTCTTCCGCATCCGAGACCTGAGTGCTCGGGCGAACGCGGCCTTCGTTAATGAAGCCGCTCAGCTGTTCTGAGGTGTACGGGCCGTAAGGCTTGCCGCGCACCTGCACCCACCACCGCTTGGCGGTTGGAAGCTGAATGGGGGCTGCGTCGCTCACGTCTTGCTCCGTTCCGATACGGCGGCGCTATTCGCGCCACCGACGAAACAGGACGGGTGCAATCGCCGTGCCGGGGCGTTCTAGTCTTCGGCCGGCTTGTTGCGGGGCTCTAGATCGATGGCAAAGCCACCATCGATAATGCGGGCGACGCGTCCGTAAACGTTACCGACGCGCACCCACATGCCGATCAGCGGCGGGGGCCGGTTGGAGCGGATGGTGATGCCTGCGAGCGAGAAGTCGAGCACTTCACCGTCAAAGGTCTCGCCGGTCTCGAATTCCAGCGGGACGAACTGGGCGCCTTCGCTGACATGCCGCTGCGGCGCCTCGACGCCGAGGTGTTTGTTCATCGACAGCATTAGCTGCTCGGCCAGCTTTTCGCGCTTGTGGGTGCTAAAGTCGAAGATAACGGCGACTTCGCCTTCTCCGCAGCGCCGGGCGACACAGCCGGAGAGGCGGCCAAAACCCTCAAGGTAAAGCACGACCCGATCGCCGACCCGCGGTTCGATCTCGGCCACAATGCGAACGTCCCCCGGAGACATGTCGGCGGTGCGGCAATCGTGCTCGCGCCCGAGTGGGTCGAGCATACGCCCGCCAACCGTTAACGGAGTCCGCCGGAAGCGGCGGCGTTCACGCAGCTTGACCTGCACCGCCTTGAGCCGGCGGGCCGCAGCCGCGAAGTCCTGATTCCGGGCAGGTAGCGCCATGACAGCGCTAATGCCTGCTTCATCGTAAACTTTCGCTTAAGCTTTGGCAGGGAGGCGCCGGGGCGTCAGGCTCGACCACGCCCGCCCAGGTCTGTTACGCCTTGGGCGCTGCAAAACCACAAGAAGTATGCGGGAGCGGAACGTGGCCGAGATCGAGAGCGGAGCGAAGTTCGATTACGTGATCGTCGGCGCGGGCAGCGCGGGCTGCGTGCTGGCAAGCCGGCTGAGCGAAGATCCGAACGTGACCGTGGCGCTTCTTGAAGCGGGCGGGCGCAACAACTCGCTGCTCGTGCGCATGCCGGCGGGCGTCGGCAACCTCATCAGCACCAAGGGCCAGTTCAACTGGGGCTTCGAAACCGTCCCGCAGCAATTCCTCGACAACCGCCGTCTCTATCAGCCGCGCGGCCGCGGCTGGGGCGGCTCGTCGGCGATCAACGGCATGATCTACATTCGCGGTCACGCCCGCGACTACGATCAGTGGCGCCAGATGGGTCTGACCGGCTGGGGCTATGCCGACGTGCTGCCCTACTTCAAGCGCGCGCAACACCACGAGGACGGCGGCGATGCGTGGAACGGTGAAGGCGGGCCGCTCTGGGTTTCGCGCGGACCGCCCGGCGATCCGGTGTACAAGGCGTTCATCCGTGCTGGCGCGCAGGCTGGCTATCCGGTCACGCGCGACTTCAACGGCTACCAGCAAGAGGGCGTCGGCCCCTATCACCTGACTATCCGCGACGGCGAACGCTGGAGCGCGGCGGCCGCTTATCTGGCGCCGGTCGTGGCGACGCGGCCCAATCTCAAAATTATCTCCAATGCCTACGCCGGCAAGCTCATCATCGAGAACAAGCAGGCGGTTGGCGTCGAGTTTTCAGGCGGCCCGGGCAAGCCGGTACAGAAGGTCTACGCCAACGCCGAAGTGCTCGTCTGCGGTGGTGCGTTCCAATCACCGCAACTCTTGCAATTATCGGGGATCGGACCGGCCGATGAGTTGAAGCAGGCAGGCGTGCCTGTGGTGATGGATGCGCCGGACGTGGGCCGCAACCTGCAGGACCACCTCGATGTTTGCGTCATCTACGAGATGACTAAGCCGATCTCGATGTACACTAAGACCAAGGGCCTGAAGCAGCCGATGATCGGTCTTCAGTACTTGTTCACGAAGCAGGGCGCTGGCCGCACCAATCACCTGCACGCCGGCGCATTCTTGAAGACCCGCGGCGAGCTTGATCGCCCCGACATTCAGATCCACGTTGTCAACGCAGTGATGATCGATCATGCGCGCGTGAAGCCCGATCGTGATGGCTTCACCATCCACGCTTGCCAATTGCGTCCGGAAAGTCGCGGAACGGTGAAGCTCGCCTCCACCAACCCATTCGAGGCGCCGCTTATCGATCCACGCTATCTGGCCGAGGAAAACGATCGGCGCACGATGCGCGATTCAGTCCGCATCATTCGCGACATCGTCGGGCAGGAAGCGCTCAGCTTCCTGCGCGGCCCCGAGATGCGTCCGGGCGAACAAGTGCGTACGGATGCTGAGATCGACGCTTGGATTCGCCGCAACGCAGAGACGATCTATCATCCGGTCGGCACGGTTCGCATGGGAGCAGACGACAAGGCGCCGGTGGACGAACAATTGCGCGTGCGCGGCGTCAAAGGCCTGCGTGTGATCGACGCTTCGGTGATGCCGACTTTGATCGGCGGCAACACCAACGCGCCAACGATCATGATTGCGGAAAAGCTGTCCGACCTCATTCGTGGCAAGCCGCCCTTGCCCCAGGATCACGCTCCGATTGCTGAAGACGCGAAGGTGGCCGTGTGACGCGCGCGGCGCGGGCGGTTGCGGCGGCGGGCGCCGTGATCGGCGCGTTCGGGCTCGCGCTCGAATTCATCACACTCTACCAGGGCATGTCGCACGACGGCGCGCTTGCGGTCGTGTGGCGCTACTTCGCCTACTTCACCATCCTCACCAACACGTTGGTGACGCTGGTGATGGCGCGCGCGGCGCTGGCGCCGGAGCGCCGCAGCGGCCTTAACGCGCCGCGCGTCGAACTGATGGCGGTGACCTCGATCCTGTTCGTGTGCATCGTCTACAATCTGCTGCTGGCCTCGCGCTGGGATCCGCAGGGATGGCAGAAGGTGGCGGATCTGACAGTGCACCAGGTAGTGCCAGTGCTATTCGTCCTATTCTGGTGGCTTCGCCCGCACGGCCTTTTGATCTGGCGCGATGCACTCTTCTCAGCGTCGTGGCCGGCTGCGTATGCGGGCTATGGCCTCAGCCGCGGCGCGTTCGACGGCTATTACCCGTACTTCTTCATGGACCCCAGCCAAGCGCCGTGGACGAGCGTGCTGCTGAACATGGCGGGGCTCGTGATTGCGTTCGTGCTCGGCGCGCTTGCGCTGATCGGCGCAAGCCGGGCTCTGAAGCGGTCACCTGCGGACTTGGACGCGCTCAGGAATTGACCACGACGAGGCGCATGCCCTTTGGCGCCTTCGCGGCAGGCGGGTGCAGCGAGCCCAGGCGCAGCAAGCGCACGTCCTGGCCGTTCAGGAACGGTTCGCCGCCAAGGGGTTGAAACATGCCGAGCAGGCGGTTGCTCTGCGAGCCGTCGATGCGGAGCGGGGTTAACAGCATCTCGACGCCGAGTTTGCGCCCTTCACTGGTTTCAGCGGTGAGGCGGGCGACCCCCGGCTCACCCGCAGCCATCGAAGCGCCGATCAGCGCGTTCACTAGCGCCAGATCGGGCGGCAGGAAGAAGTGCGCCAGATTGTGCTCGCGCAGGTCACGGCCGAACAGCTTTACCAATTCGGCGCCGAAGGTGCGGATCGGCAGGCGGCCGTCGGCGGCGCGCTCGACCACGAACAGGCGTTCAAGCACCTGATCGGCGCCGCCTTTCTTCGGCGGCTCGGCCACGCCCGCGAGCGCTCGCCCGTAGGCGAGCAGCGCCCGGGTGTCGGGATGAAACGTTTCTTCCCCCATCATGTCGCGGCCGAACGTCCTTTAATGCGCCTTAGGTCCACGCAAGCTCCGCGCCCGCCCTAACCGTGCTGGCCCGGGATGGTTTCTTCCCCCGCGCGAGGATTGGCCCCGCGATTGCAGCACGACAGGCGAGTTTCAGGAGTGAGCGCGCATGACCGTTCCAGCGCGATACATTTTGGCGGCGCTCGCCTTTATGGCGCTCGGCTGCTTCATGCTGCCGGGCCAGGCTTCGGCGGAATGCAATAGCTGCAACCGGCCGCCCGTGTGCCACCAGGGCTGCACGCCGCCTCCGCCGCCGACCCGTTGCTGCCAGCCGCCGACAGTCGTCGTGCCGCCGCCGAACGTGCCTCCGCCGAACGTGGTCGTGGTGAACGCCGGCGCCCGCGCGCAAGCAGCGGCGAGTGCAACCGCGATCGCCATCGCCAATGTTCGCACCGGCGACACCATCATCCGTTCGAACACGATCGTTGAATCAGGCGCCTCCGCCAGCGCGTCTTCGGCTGCGTTTGCTGTCACGGAGGCGAGTGTCGCCACCGAGAGCGTTTCCCGCGAGCGCGACATGCCGTTGCAGGCGATCTGTTATGACACTGGAAACAATCCGCACCCGGCTTCGCAGACCTTTGCTGGCCGCGAAGTCGCGCAGGATTTTCGCGGTGAAATCTATCGCTGCATCGCCGGCACGCGGATGCGCTATACGCTCGACGGCCGCTCGTATGATTGCGCCCAGGGCGAGGCGCTTTGGTATGAGAATGGCCAAGTGACCTGCCGCACGCAGATCGCACGCCGCCCCTGCAACGAACGTTCGCTGCTGCGCCGCTTCGGCCCGGGCGACAAGCTCGTGCATGTGCGCGACACCGAAACGCGCGCCGCGCGGACCGAAACCACCTTCAACGGCGCCATGACGATGGATGGCGGCGTCGGTCAGGGCGTCTGGTAAGCGCCGCCCCGGCCAACATTTTTCTTCTCCCACCATACTCAAGGCCAGCCCCTCGGCCTGCCCCCGCGATGAGCGGGGGTTTTGTTTTGGGGCTAACTGTGCGTGACGGTGATGTCGGCCAGCGAGCCGGCGCTGCAGATGATGAGGATGATGGTGTAAATCGGGCTGGCCGGGCCGAAGTAGCGCACCGCACGCCAGTTCAGAAGCGCAGGCTGATTGAGAGATGGGCGTACGTCACGTCATGCGCGCCGCGCGAGCGGACCTCGTCGCTGAGCGCTACGTAGCTGACATAGGGATTGATCATGATGTTTTCGGTTGGACGCCACGCGACCGAGACGCTTGGTGCAAGGCCGGTGAAAGCGTCCTCGCCGCCACTCGTGCCAGCCAGATAGGCGCCGCCAGCATAGAGGAAATCGTTGGTGTCCGCGCGCCAGACGGCGGCGACCTTACTCGTAACGGTGACATCTGGCCGGGGTGTAAGCGCAAGGAGCCCCGCGACTTCAACGATATTGGCGAAGCTGGCGAGGCCGTTTTGGCCGAACCATGAGGTGCTCGGGAACGAGGGCGCGAAGGTTTCGGCTACGCCGTCGGCTGAATCCGAGTCGCCGCTGCCATAGGTGAAGCGTGCGCCGATGCGCGGCGCGAGCGGATGATGCGGGAAGGTGCGGCCGATATCCGCCGCAAGACCTACGGCGCGGATGTCATCGCCGCCGAACGCGCCGCTTTGAAAGATGGCCTCGATGTCGAAGTCGACATCGCCGCGGCGGCCAAAGCTGCGCAGGCCGGCGCTGACTCGCTCGTCGCGCGCCGTTACGCCCGCGAGAGAGGCGCTATCCCTGTCGTGCTCATAGACTGAGATATCCGTGGTCACGCCTGTGGCGGCATATTGCAGACGCCCGCCGTAGAAGGTTTGTGCCTGGTCGGCCTCGTCGTCGAACGGGCCCGGCGACAGCCCGGTAGGATGTCCAGCGAACGCATCGAACCGCCAGGCGCCGTCGCGGATGATGAGCCGCCCCATGTCGTGGCGCTGGCGGACATTGCCGCTATCGCGCGTCGTAAGGAAGCGCGGGCCGAGCGCGAGTTCCTGACGGCCCAGCCGTAGCGTGACGTGCGCGTCGCCAAAGTCGTGGTTCAGATCGACGAAGGCTTGCTGCATGTCGATGCCGTCATCGTCCGTTGACGAAGGGATCTCGCGTGACACGCCATCGTGCGCGCCGACTTGCAGGAAGACGCGTGCGTCGTCGCCGAAGCGCAGATCGGCATGCAGCAAGAGGCGCTGTAGCAGCCACGAATCGGCCTCGGCGCCGCCCAGGCCGAGGCGCGGCGCGTCGAGTGCGGCGAAGCGCCAGCGCATGTCGCCGCCGAAAGAGACGCTCACATCCGGCGCGACTTCGATGTTCTTGAACTCAGCGCCGAACGGGGCGCCCGCGCCGTTCGGCGGCCAGGTTTCGTCAAAACGCTCCGGTTTGAACGGCGTCTCCGCGGCCGCCCTTGGGCTGAACAAGGCGAGGGCCGAAAGGCTCGCGCCCGCCGCCCAGTGAAGCCCCCTGATCCGTCCCGTGCTCATCCCGTCCCCACAGCCAGACCGTAGACCGCCCGTCCCGGCGCCGGAAGGGTGGCCGCAGCGGCAGTAGAGGGGTGTTTGCCGCACCGGCAAGCGGGGTGACGCAACGCGCGCGAGCGCTTAGATAGCCCCCATGACTCCGCTCGACGTCCGCTCCGCCCGCCCTGACCAGCTTGTCGAAGGCGACAAGGGGCAATGGGAAATCATCGTCGGCCTCGAAGTGCACGCGCAGGTAACGTCGGAGGCCAAGCTCTTTTCCGGCGCCAGCGCCGCTTACGGCGGCGAACCGAACGCGCATGTCTCGCTGGTCGACGCAGCGATGCCGGGCATGTTGCCTGTGATCAACAAGTTCTGCGTCGAACAAGCGATCCGCACGGGGCTTGGGCTCAATGCCGAGATCAACAAGAAGAGCCGGTTCGACCGTAAGAACTACTTCTACCCCGACCTGCCGCAAGGCTATCAGATCAGCCAGTTCAAGGAGCCAATCGTCGGCGAGGGCGCCATCGAGGTCGAGCCGGACGGCGAAGAGCCGATCACGATCCGCATCGAGCGGCTGCACCTCGAGCAGGACGCCGGCAAGTCGATCCACGATCTTTCCCCAAGCGAGACGTTCGTCGATCTGAACCGCGCCGGCGTCGCGCTAATGGAGATCGTCTCGCGGCCGGACATGCGTTCGGCGAAAGAGGCGGCCGCCTACTTCAACAAGCTGCGCTCGATCGTGCGTGCGCTCGGCACCTGTGACGGCAACATGGAGGAAGGCTCCATGCGCGCCGACGTCAACGTTTCCGTGCGCCGTCCGGGTCAGCCGTTTGGCACGCGCTGCGAGATCAAGAATGTCAACTCGACCCGCTTCATGATGCAGGCGATCGAGTATGAAGCGCGCCGTCAGATCGAGATCCTTGAGGGCGGCGGCGCAATCGATCAGGAGACGCGGCTGTTCGATCCGAACGCGGGCGAGACGCGCACCATGCGCTCGAAGGAAGACGCGCATGACTATCGCTACTTCCCCGATCCGGACTTGTTGCCGCTTGTGATCGAGGAAAAGTGGATCGAAGAGATCCGCGCTTCGCTGCCGGAACTGCCAGATGCGAAGAAGAAGCGCTTTGTAAGCGCGTATGGCCTCAGCGCCTACGACGCGAGCGTTCTCGCGGGCGATAGCGATGCTGCGACCTATTTCGAAACCGTCGCCAAGGGTCGTGACGGCAAGGCGGCCGCGAACTGGGTGACGCAGGAATTGTTCGGCGCGCTCAACAAGAAGGGCCTCGAACTCGGTCAATCGCCGGTGAAGGCTGAACAACTCGGCGCGCTACTCGATCTGATCAAGGATGGCACCATCAACGGCAAGATCGCCAAGGATGTGTTCGCCAAGATGATGGAAACCAGCGAAGCGCCCGGCGCCATCGTTGAACGCGAAGGCCTGAAACAGGTCACTGACACCGGCGCGATCGAGAAAGCGATCGATGAGCTGATGGCCGCCAACGCCGACAAAGTCGCCGACGTCCAGAAGAACCCGAAAGCGTTCGGCTGGTGGGTCGGTCAGACCATGAAGACGACCGGCGGCAAGGCCAACCCGGCCGTGGTCAACGAGATTCTGAAGAAGAAGCTCGGCGTCTAGCGCGCCCGCGCCACCAGCGGCGTATAGCGCGCCATGTGACCCGCCGCGCCGACGAGCGAGGACGAATCAAGCTCGCTATGCAGCCGCGCTTCGAACGACGAGCCGATGCGGTCAACGCCCGGCATGAACGCCTGCACCATCACTGCAAACCAGATGTACAGCAGCATCGCGCACCTCTCTGCGGGCAGGATGGTGCAGCATGGTTTCCGCGCGCTTAACGCGCAATGCGCCCCGGAGTTGGGGAGGGAACTCCGGGGCGTTTGAGCGTGATTGCGGCTGGCGGTGGTTAGTTGCCGAGGATTACGCCGAGAATGACGCCAGTGGCGATGCCGACCAGCAGGTAGTCGCCGCGATCGTCGCGGACATAGTGATAACCGCGCGGCGGCTCACGCAGGCGATAATAGCGCCAGTCCACCGGTGCGTAATAATCGCGGTAGTAGCGCGGCAAGTGGTCACCGCGGCGCCAGGCGCGATAGCCGTAATGGACATCGCCATAGCCATAATGCGCCGGCGGCGGGCCGTAATACCAATCGCCGCGATAGGTGTAGCCGTTGTAGCGGCTGCGGTCCCAGCGGCGGTCGTGCCAATCCCGGCGGTCGTCACGGCGATCGTCTCTGTAGTCGCGGCGATCGCCGCGGTAATCGCGACGATCGTCGCGGTGGTCGTACCGGTCATCCCGGCGATGGTCGCGGCCGTCATGATCGCGGTAGTCCCGATCACGGCGGTGTCGTCCGTGGTCCTGAGCGGCGGCGTCGGTCGAAACGGCCAACGGCGCCGCAAACGTTGCAGCAGCAAGGGCCGCAAGTGCGATGCGCTTCATTTGAGGTCTCCTTCCTGCTTCCCGTGAACAGCGCCGTTCAAGGAAAGGTCCCTCTGTGGCTCGCATTCTCGAAGATGTTAACTGAATCCTGCCTGAATGAGCTGGGAACCGGCTGCTCTTGGTGAAGCGCCATAAATCGAAAAAGGGCTGATCGCTCTTAAGCTTATCGCAATTAAAGCATGGCACTTCTGCGCTCCGGCGGCGCGAAAAATGCACGCCAGTGGGGTGGAGCGTACACGGACAAAGTCTGGGCGCTCTCAAATGAGCCAAGGGAGCAGCCAATATGGCGTTTACCGATTCTGAAATCGCCGAAGTGCGCGCAGCTGTGCACCGTCAGGGCGATAGCGATAACTTGTACAAGCTGGGCCTCATCTACTCGACCGGCCAAGGCGGCTCGATCGACCTGGTGCAGGCGCACATGTGGTTCAACCTCGCCGCTGTGCGTGGTTCCGATGCGGCCAAGGAATGCCGCCGTGAGCTGGCCGAGATCATGTCGAAGGACGAGATCGCCCAAGCCCAACGCGCCGCGCGCGAGTGGATGGTCGTGAAGCACCACTAAGCGGGTGCGTCGGCGTCCTGTGCGGCGATGGTGACTTTGCGAAAGCCGACGTGCTGCAGCGCATCCACAGCGTCGACGACATGATGGTACGGCACGTCGAGACCGGCGTGCACGAACACGCGGCCATCGCCAAGCGCTGACGCCTGATCGAGGCTCGCGTCGGCGCTGAGCATCAGCGTCAGCGCCTGTTCGCCCAGCATGTCCGGCGCGGTTTTCTCGCCGCCGACATAAAAGGCGACGGCGCCGTTTTCTTCAACGATGCGCACGATTGTCGGCGGCAGCGCCGCGGCGATCGCTGCGCCGGGGCCGGGCAGATCAACGCGCAGATCGGTGGTCGGCTTCGGCGTCGTGACCATGAAGATCACCAGCAGAACCAGCATCACATCGATAAAGGGGATGACGTTCGGCTCCGCTTCGAGGCGAAACCGCCGCGTGGGTCGTAGGACTGCAGTGGCCATTCGCCCCTCCTCAAACGGAGGGTCTGTCAGCATTGACGAATGCGCCAGTCACAGACGCGAGAGCGCGATCACGAGCTTGCGATCGGCTCAGTAATTCCGGTTGCCGCGCAGGTCGTAATAGAAGCTGAACTGCACCGGCAGCGCATCGCGCACATATTGCTGCATGAACAGGTTCACTTGGCTGATGCGAGAGCGCGGCACGTAGACCACATCATAGCGCTGCAGCGGTTGCGCATTGGGCAAGCCGGCGCGCATGGCGCGTGGCGAGAGGTCTGCTTCGCTGACTTGCGTGCGCCCGCTCGCGCGCGACAGGATCAGCACGTCGCCGCGCCGCGCCGTCGGCAAGAAGCCGCCAGCCATGGCGACGGCTTGCAGCGCGTCGATCTGCGCTGGCATCTCGTAGATGCCCGGCCGGGCGACCTCGCCGCCCACGAACACCTGGCGTGAGCCATAGGTTTTCGGCGTAACGCTCAGTTCGGGCGTGCGCAGATGTACCGCGTACGCGCTAACGAGCGCATCTTGCAACTCGCCGGCAGTGAGGTCGGCCGCACGCACCGCGCCGACCATAGGCAAGGCGATGCGGCCATCGGGGGCCACCGTCACCGTGCGCGACAGTTCCGGCGCCGAAAAGACTGTCACCTCGATCTCGTCGCCGGGAAAGAACCGGTATTGCGGCGTATCATCGGAATAGGTGATCGCAGCCGGAGCGGGCGCTTCCTCGCTGCGGGCCAAGCTGGCGCAGCCGGCAAAGCCCATGGCGACCGCCAGGGCCCAAATCGTGACCGCGTTGCGCATCAATCCCTCCCGGGCGGCGGCGCCGAGAATCCGCCGTTGCGCTGAACCTGCGCGTGCGGTGGTGAATGATCATTTACCAAATGCGACGAAGCTGCGCGCGCGCCAGAGGGTGCGTGGGAGCGTCGATGAAGACCGCGGCGGAAACGACTGACCAGGGCGCATGGGGCGCGCTCATGGGCGCGTCGAAGGCGACCTGGGCCGATCTGGTGGCGATGCTCTGGCGCGAGCGCTGGCTTGTGATTGCGGTGGGCGGGGCCATTTGCGCACTCGGCTTGGCGGCGGCGCTGATGGCGCCGCGCACTTTCACCGCGCGCGCCGAACTGCTGGTGCGGCTGGGCGAAGAATATGTCTATCAGCCGATGGCGGGCGGCGCGTCGGCGGGGGCATCGCCGGATATGCAGGCGGTCGTAAACGCTGAAATGCGCATGATCGGCTCAGGCGCAGTGGTGCGCCATGCGATTGAGACCGTCGGCCTTGCCCGGCTCTACCCAGAGATCGCCTCCGGCGGCGGTTCCGACGCGCGCAGGCTGGCCCTGGCCGAGCGCGCTTTCTCTCGCGCGCTGAGCATTGAAACCGCGCCGCAGACACCGGCAATCGGTCTTTCCTATCAGCACAAGAACCCGGACATCGCCGCCGCCGCGCTCAACGCGCTGATCGAAAGCTATCTTGCGCACCGGCGCCAAGTGCTGATCGGCGGCGAATACGAGGCTCTGTCGAGTCAAACACAGGATCTTGGCCAGCGCGCGGCGCAAGCCAACGCGGCGCTTGCAGCATTCCTAACCGAGAACAGCATTGGCGACTTCGAGAGCGAGATGGCCGCTCTCGCCGCCCGCGCTGGCGATATCGAAACGCAATTGCTCGATGCGCAAACCAAACGTGGCGAGGCGCAGGCGCGCGCCGCGGCGCTGCGCGCACGCATGGGCCAAGAGCCGGAGCAAATCGAGCTTTACAGCGAGTCCGACGCCCGCCGCGAATTGGTGCAGGCGCAAGTCGAACGCCAGGAATTGCTGTCGCGCTATCAGGATGACGCCATGCCCGTGCGCGAGGTGGATCGGCGCATCGCGCAATTGGAGGCATTCCTCGCTGGCGGCGATCCGCCGACGATCACCCGCCGCGGCGCTAATCCGGTTCGCCAGGATATCGCCAGCCAGCTTTACGCAATGGAGGCGGAAACCCGCGCCCAGCGCGGGCGCGAGACCGCCCTCACGCAGCAGCGCGAGGAAGTGCGCTCCCGGTTGCGCACGATGCAGCAGCTCGAACCTCGCTTTCGGCAACTGCAACGCGAGCGTGCGATTCTTGAAAGCAGCACCCAGAGCTTCGCCACGCGCGCCGAGGAAGCGCGCGCCCGCAGCCGCATGCTGGGGGAATCCTCCGACAACATTAGCCTCGTGCAGCAAGCGGAGACGCCAACGCAAGGCAAGAGCCTGCGCTGGCCGATCATGATCGTGACATTGCTGATTGCGGCTGTCATTGCCATTGCGGCAGGAATCTCGCGCGGCTTGATGCGGCGCAGCTTCCCCACGCCATCGAGCGCGGCGCGGGCGCTTGATGTTCCAGTGCTCGCTGTAATCCCGCGCGCAGCGCCGGTGAAGGCGGCGAAGAAGCCGCCAAGGACGAAGCCCTCGCTCACGCTCGTCAAAGGTGGTGCATGAGCAAACAGAGCTTCTCCGTTGAAGGCGTTCTGGAGGCGCTTGCGGTGCAGCCGTTCCGGCGCGGCGCGGGCCGGGCGCTGATGCTGGTCAGTGCGCAGCGCGGCGAGGGCGTGACCACTGCGGCCTGCGCAATTGCTCAAGCCTGCAAGAACACGAATGTGTACGCGATCGACCTGAACCTGAAGCGTAACGGCTTGGCCAAGGCCCTAAGCGAATACGCACCGCTCGGGCCGAAGCAGGATGGCGAAGTCCACGGTGTGTCGCTGTTCGGAGTGGGCAGCCTCATCAGCCCGGCTTTCAACTTCCATCGCGTAGGACAGACCCGCATCAAGGCTGGCGTGTTCGATTCCCGCGCTGTGCCTGTGAACGCACGTGTCGTCGTGCCGCCGGGGCCGGCCTATTGGGATGCAATCCGCGCCGAGGGCGCTGTGGCGATCGTCGATGCGCCTTCGCTCGACCGCAGCGATATCGCCCTCCGTCTCGCGCGGCACATGGACGGCGTCGTGCTGGTGGTTGGCGCAGACGCGGGGGCTGCACCTGCAGCGTCGCGGGCAAAGCAGGCGCTGGTTGAGGCCGGCGCGAACCTTCTCGGGCTCATTTATGCCGGTGCGGATGCGTCGGTCGTTCTGATCGAGCGTGTGCTGCGGCGCGCGGTCTGATCGATCAACGCAGCGCCATAGAAGCGCTGCTCGCAGAACCAGAACACTTTGCCCGCGCCCCGCGCTGCACGACCGATGAGGTCCAAGCCGTGTCTGGCTGAAAGCGGTGTTAGCGCCAAGCCCACGGCGCCAAAGACGAGCGTTTGCGCCACGCCGACAATTATGTGGCGGGTGAGCGCAGCGTAGTCGCGTTGCGCCCAGGAAGTTTCGCTGGGCCCCTGGCCGTAGGCGAAAGCGCGCTTGAGGCCATGGCGCAGATGCGTCCGCTCAGCGCCCAGATGCTCGATCACCGATGCATCGGCAGCCCATGCGAATTGTGCGCCTGCCTCCGCCCAGGCGGCGAACAATGTGTCGTCCTCCCCGCCGCGCTGATTGGCGCTGGGATTGAACGGCGCGCCGTCTTCGAACATGCGACGCGGCTGCAGTGAATTGCCCATGCCGTAGGGCTTGGCGACGATGCCGCTCTCACGCGGGCCGGTGCGCGTGTAGAGTTTCTCGTGGAAGTGCGCATTACCTGCCCCGGCGCCGGCGCGTGCCTGCACCGGTCCGAACACGCTCTGTGCGCCCGTTTCGCAGCGCACTGCGATGAGCGCTGCGAGCCAGCCCGGCGAGGCTTCCTCGTCATCATCGAGCCAGGCGATCAACTCGCCCTGCGCCAGCGCCAGCGCAGTGTTGCGCGCGCTGGAGACGCCGGGATTGGGCGCATGCGTCCAGCGGAACGGGATCGGCGCATCCTTAGAGAGCGCGGCGAACGTGCTGAGCGCGGAGCCTTCGGGTGAGTTATCGACGGCGATGAGTTCGACGTTCTCGACGCCTTGTTGGGTGAAGACGCTCCGGGCGGCGCGTGCGAAGCTTTCCGGGCGGCGGAAAGTCGGGATCAGGACGCTGACTTTGATCATGGACGCCTCCGGTCGAGCGCTTCGTTGACGGGAAGGATGGCGAAGCCGAGCGCTTGCGCCTGGGTCAGCAGCGCGTCGAGTTCGCTTACGCTCGTGCCCCACGGCGAAGGCGCCGCCAACACATCGTGCGTGAAACCGATCACCCACGCCTTCTTCTTCGCGGCGCGCTTCAGCGCATGGCGCAGATTGCCTCGCCAATTGGCGCCGAAGAGCGCGTAAGCGTGCAGTTGAGCGAGATCAGCGGCGCCGACATTGAGACCTGGCAGAATGCCGCGCGCACAGCGATAGCGTGGCGGCAGGCTCTGCTTCAACTCGATGGTGGTCTCGCCGTAAGGAAACGCCAGCGTCTGCGCCGCTGCTGGCGCGCCCATGGCGGCCAGTGCGTCGCGGTTTTGCGCAAGGTCACGCAGGGTTTCGAGCGCGCTGCGGCGCGCGCAATCTTCGTGCCCGAAGGTGTGGCAGCCGATTTCGTGGCCGTGCGCGACGAGCGCCGAAAGGTGACCTGCGCTGAAATTGAGCCCGCAAGGGCCTTCTGTCTGCGCCAGTCCGGCTGAGGCGTAGTAGGTGCCGCGGGCGCCGTGCGCTTCCAGGACGGCCGCGCCGTGTTCGGCCGCGCTGACGGGAAAATCATCGAAGCTGATCGACAGGATCGGCTGGTCAAAGCGCAGCGTGGCAGGACGGGCGGCATGGCGCTGGGTCGCGCGGCGCTTGAACTTTGCCGCGATGTTGCGCGGGGGTGAATAGGCGGTCAGCGTCATGCGAGATGCTCGGCATAATGGCTGGCGCGAAATAGCTTCAGCGCGATGCGGCGCACGGCAGCCGGCAAGAGGGACATGCGCGCGATGTCCGCGCTGATGCGACGGAACAAGCGGGGCAGCGGCAGGCGCTGCAGCATGGCGGCGACGCGATAGGCGGCGAAGCGCGAAACGAGTGCGGGGTGCAGATGCGCCAGGCGCGCGAAATTGGGACCGGCTTGCGCCGACTTGCGCAGCAGCGCCTCGACATCGTCCAAACCAGCATGCGTGGCCGGATTGTCGACGTGAAGTACCGGCGCGTGCGCATTGGCGCGCAGCGCCCATTCGACATCCTCAAAGCCCCAACCAACGAATGCGTCGTCGAACGGATGAGCCAGAAGAAATGAGCGGCGTACCATGAGATTTGCGCTGGCCGTGAATTGCGCTGGGGAGCGCTGGCGCTCCGCCGTGGAACGGCAGTCCGAACGCGCGAACATGTCGTAGTGCAGCGCTGTCGCCGGTGTGGCGGACACTTGGCGGAGGGAGAGGCCGCCGAACGCTGCGTGCGGGGCTTGCAGCTCCGCCACGTCGAGCCAGCGCTGCAGGAAATCCGGTGCGTCCGGCAGCATGTCGGCATCGAGCATCAGCACGTACGCGCCGCGCGCTTCGGTAACGAGGCGGTTGCGGGCGGCCGCCCGACCACGGTTCTTTTCCCAAACGATGATGCGCACAGGGGCGGCAAGTTTGTATGCCGTGTCCGCGAGGCGCGAGAGCAGCGCTGCCGATTGCGAGCCGTCGTCGAGCAGGATGAACTCAACGCCAGCGGGCGCTGCGCGCATGCTCCTCAACAGCGGCGAAGCGTCGTAGCGATGAACGGGCGTGATGACGCTGAGGCGGACCGGCGTTGAGGTTTGCCCAATGGCGATGATCTGTTCACGCATCGGCTCAGCCTTCCGCGCCGGCGGTGGCGGGCGCCGGCCGTAGGATCGCACGGACGATGCGGTCGCGAGCGCCCAGCACATTGAGCGCAGACGCGACGGCCAGGTAGGTTACGAGGCCCACGCCTACCCGCAGCGCAAACCAGCCCGCGCCGTCGCCTGCCGGCAGCATGGCCAGCACGCCAGCCATGCTCGCCGTGGCGATGGCGATGCGCACGAGAACGCCGCTTGGCGCGGGCATGTCGAAGAGCTTGCGGCCGCGCAGCGCCAGCAGGCACGCCGCAAGCGCAGCGCCGGCCGCCGAAGCGATCGCGGCGCCCTGTGCGCCATAGGTGCGGGCCAGTGCAAACGTAAGCATCAGTTGCACCGCGCCAGGCGCGAGCATCAGCAGTGCACGCTGCCCGGTGCGGTGCGTGAGCTGAAAAGCCTCTGACCAATAGTGCAGAGCAAAGCCCGAGCACAACGCGGCGAACGCAAGCCATGGCATCGCGGCTGCGGCCTCAGCGCTGAGCGCTCTGCCGATCATCAACGTTGTCAGGGGTTCGGCCACCATGGCCAAGCCGACGCAGGCCGGCAGGGTCAAGGCGCAGAGCCAGGCAAACGCGTCGGCGGCGACGCCGCGGGCTGCGCCAGCGCCTTCCTTTTCGTAGGCAGAGAACAGCATCGGCGCGAACGTTGCCGCAACGCCGGTGAAAATCAGGTCAAGCGGACGCGTCAGGCCGAACGCGGCGGCATAGGCGCCAAGCGAAGCTTCGCCGGCTTGCGTGGCGACAAGCGTCCGCGCCAGCGCTTGAACGCCGAGATCAACAACAAGCGCCAGCGCCAGCGGCGTCCCATATTGCGCATAGAGTTGAGTGCGCATGAGCGTCACGTACCCGCCGCTTGCTTGAGCGAAGAGGCGCGGCGCATCGATCATGGCGATGAGCACGCCGGCGAGCATAAGGCCGGCAAAGGGGGCGGCTGCGCCAAGGTCGAAATAGATCAAAAGCCCAACGCCAGCCGCGAAGCCGAGCGCGAGGTACGCCGTCTCGAGCACCGCATAACGCGTGAATGAGAGCGAGGCGCGGTCAGTCTCGCGCGCGATGCGCGTCACGAAGCGCAGCGACGCCGCACCCGCTGCGAAGGCGGCGATGGACGACGCCTCGTGTGCGAGACCAGCGCGCGAGAGGATGAACGCGGTCACCAGCAGCGTCGCCCCGCCCAGCAGAAAGGCGATACCCAGGAGGGTGGCAAAGTGATCGGCCAAGCGCCGCGCTGCCTGGGCAGTTGCGAAGAAGCGGAACGCCGCAGCTTCCGCCCACGTGAACAGCAGCGTGTGCGCCGCCATCGAGATGGACAGCGCCAGCGCATAGCGGCCGAAATCTTCCGCGCTCATCAACCGTGTAAACACGACGATGGAGCCAAAGCCGACCAGCGCTTGCGCCGCCTGCAGCGGCGCAACGGCAAGGAGGCGCGCAGCTTTCACCGCGTGACTTTCTTGTCGCCAAACAGAGCGGGCGCGGTGCGCAGCAGGATCTGCACATCAAACCAGAGCGAGGCGCGCGCGACATAGTCGAGGTCGAGCTTCAGCCGCTCGCGCACCGCTGCGGGCGTTTCGAGCGGGCCGCGCGAGCCATTGATCTGCGCCCAGCCTGTGATGCCGGGTTTGACGCGGTGGCGATGAGCGTATTCCGCGACGATGTCGTGCAGATCGCGCTCGGCCGCCTTCATGCCGACGGCGTGGGGGCGTGGCCCGACTAGGCTCATCTCGCCCTTCAGCACATTGAGAAGCTGCGGCAGCTCATCCAGGCTGGTGCGGCGCAGGAAGCGGCCGATGCGGGTGATGCGCGGATCGTTCGCGGTGACCTGACGCAGCGGCGCATCAGGCTCGTGCCGCATGGTGCGGAACTTCAGCACGGTGATGATGCGGTTGTTGAAGCCGTGGCGGCGCTGCCGGTAGAGCACCGGCCCCCGACTGTCGAATTTCACGGCGGCGGCGATGAACAGCATCGGCAGCGCAAACAGTGCGATCAGCGTGGCGCTCAGCGCGACGTCTTGCAGCCGTTTCAGAAGCGCGCGGCGCGCACTGTGCGGGCGGCCGGAGACGCAGGCGAGGGCTGCCCCGCTCAGCTTGTCGAAGCCACGCCCGCTGATGCTGGTCGTGTCGTAATCGAGGAGTAGATCGACGCGGTTCGGCAATGGCCGCATGCGCTCGATGATGCTGCGCACCCGCGCCTCGGCTTTCTGCGTGACGGCGATAACGATGCGGTCGACGTGCGGCAGGTCTTGCCATGCCAGCAGGTCGTCCACGTTGCCGGTCACGGGAATGGAGTGAAGCTGCGCTGGCGCACGCGAGAGGCGGTCGTCGACGATGGCCACCACGCGTGCTTCGCCGCCACGGGTAAGGCGTGCGGCCAAGCGCTCTGCCGATGCAGTGGCGCCGACCAACACAATCGTTTCCGCGAACACGCCCTTGCGATGCGCGGCGCTGATCCAGATAGCCAGCGCTGCGTGGATGCCGGCGAGCAGCATGGCCGCAAACGGCAGCGTTGCAGCCAGCGCCGCGGCGCTGCGTGCGTCGGGCGCAAACGTGTTGGCGACCAAGATGCCGAGGATGGCGCCGAGCGCCAAGCCGCCGACGCCGCGTTCCGGACGCATGCGCGCAGGCGTAGTGCGATAGCTCTCCGTGATCCAAAGCCCGAGCTTGAGCGACAGCGCACCCATGACGAAGGCGGCTGCTTGGCCGATCGAGAGATCGAACAAGCCAAGCCCGGAGCCCCAAAGCGCAGCCAGCTGAGCGGTGAGCGCAATGACGATCCAGTCGGTCGCGGGAATGAGGCGGGTGGCGTAGCGCGCTTCGACATGCCAGCGTCCTGCAGGCAGGGCTGGGAAGGGCGCGCGCGGCGATGGCGCGCCGTCATTGGCGGCTTCGCTTGGGTCTTGTTCGAGGCGGTACGGCTCGTCGGCGGAGCCTTCCCAGGCATCCTTCCAGTCAAGAACGAGGTTAAGGCCGAACAGGCCGAATTCGCCGGCGAGCGCCGCCAGGGCCTGAGCTTCGCGCGCGGTTTGATCGTGATCGGCGCCAATCCGTGTTGAAACAGCCGCCGCTTGATCGGCACACTGCTCCAAATCGGCGCTCTGAAGCCGCAAGGCCTGTTGTGACATGGTTTTTTCGCCCTCGGCGTGAGTGAGTTCCCGCTCGTTCGCGCAAACGCGGCGCCAGTTAACCAGAACGCAGGTGGGAAGCGGGGCTTGCCGGGGCGGCTGGGTGCAGGCTAAGCGGGTGGCCCGCTGGAGACGTGGCCGAGTGGCTGAAGGCGGCGCCTTGCTAAGGCGTTATACTCGAACAGGGTATCGAGGGTTCGAATCCCTCCGTCTCCGCCAGGTCCCAATCCCTCATTGCTCATCCCGCCGGACGTGCTGACGCGCCCCCTGGCTTGGCAAATAGCTGCGGAGAAAGATATTCGCTAACGCGTGAATTAATATTGACAGGTTCCTGAAGGCAGGTCAGCGTTGGCCATGCGCCGGAGAGCGCGGGCTCATGGCCAAGGGGAGGGAGTATGAAGATCCACGCATTGTGGCTGAGCGCGTCCGTGTTGACGCTGAGCTGGTGCGGCGCCGCCGCCGCGCAGACGACGCCTGCTCAAGAAAGCAGCGCGAGCGATTCCACCGACGAAGTCGTTGTCACCGCCGAACGGCGCTCCACGAGTCTGCAGCGCACGCCGATCGCCGTGACCGTATTGACCGGCGACGACCTCGCCAACGCGGGCGTCGCCAATGTTGACCAGCTTCAGTTTATTGCGCCCGGCGCGACAGTGAACAATTTCGGTCAGGGGATCGACTTCAATATTCGCGGCATCGGCAAGGCAGAGCACAATACGCAGACAACCACCGGGGTCATTACCTATCGCGACGGTGTCGCGACCTTCCCCGGATATTTCACCGCTGAGCCCTATTACGATGTTGCGCGGGTTGAGATTCTCCGCGGCCCGCAGGGCACTTTCGTGGGCCAGAACGCGACCGGCGGCGCGGTGTTCGTGGTGTCTAACGATCCGGTGATTGGCGGCGGCGTTCACGGCTATGCGCTTGGCCAGGTCGGCAATTACAACGCGGTGGGCGGGCAATTTGCCGTCAACGTGCCGCTCTCGGACACGCTCGCTGCGCGCGTGGCGCTGTACGGCGACTCCCGTGACAGCTTCTATGACATTAGCGGTCCCCATACCGGCGATGATGGCGTGCGCATTGCGGCGGGCCGATTCAGTCTTCTGTGGGAGCCGACTGAAAATCTCAGCGTGAACTTCAAGACGGATTTGGACTACCTGGATCTCAGCGCCTATCCCGCCGATCCGGTGAATTCGACCAACGACCTGTTCGACGTTTCTGCGAATGCGGCGGAATTGGCGCTCGATCGCTTCCTCAGGTCGACCTTGCGCGTCGACTATGAGACCGCCTCCGGAATTCGCATTCGCTCGGTGACAGGCTACCAGGAAGGCAACACCGCGTACCGGACTGACCTTGATGGGACGAGTGCAGGCAATTTGACCTTCGCGGACTCGGTTGATGAGACCATCTGGTCACAGGAATTGAACCTGATTTCGCCGGATGACGGACCGATCACCTGGATCTTGGGTGCGTATTTCCAGGAAGATCAGTACACCTTCTCAGATGGCCGTTTGTACATCGGGACGCCGGCGCCTGCGTACACGATTCAAGGCACCAACCCGAAGGATAGCGCGGCGGTGTTCGGCCAGATGAGCTTCAATCTGCCCGCGCGTTTCCAGTTGCAGATTGGCGCTCGTTACGCGGAAGCGACCACCACCAACCACATTTTTGTTAATCAGTTTGGGCTGCCGCTCTATCAAGACCAGCGCGAGGAATGGTCCAATCTCTCAGGCAAGGTGGCGCTCAACTGGACTGTCGACGACCACAACTTCCTCTATGGATTCGTTGCGACCGGTTTCCGGCCTGGGGGACTGAACGTACCTGTCGGTCTTGGTCTGCCGGCGCCGTTCGACGAGGAAAACGTCACCAGCTACGAGGTCGGCTGGAAGGCGGGTTGGCTCGGTGGACATCTGCGTACTCAGATCAACGCCTACTACAATGAGTACGAGAACTTCCAGGTCATCATCGGCTATCCGGACTTCCCGGTGCCGAGCCTGAACATCGAACTCAATGCACCTGACACCACCAGGATGTACGGCTTCGAAGCACAGCTTGAGGCGGTGTTTGGCGCGTTCTCGGTCGATGCCGGGCTTGGTCTCCTGCACAGCGAGTTAGGGACGTTTTATGCGACCGACCCGCGTATTGGCGGGCCCGCCGTCGCCTGCAATCCGTTGACCGGTCCAACGTCAGCGACCTGCATCAATCTCGAAGGACGCGAGCAAACATACGCTCCGGAACTCACCTTCAATATCGGCGCGCAGTACGAATTCGCTTTGGGCGGCGGGGACACGCTCACGCCGCGCATCAATTACGGGCACGTCTCCGAACAATGGGCGACGTTGTTTCATAACGTAGCGCGTGGCGATCACATTGAGGAGCGCAATATTGTCAATGCACAATTGGCATGGACCCACGGTGACCTCGTCACCACCTTGTGGGCGACGAACCTCACCGACCAACATTATGTCGGAGCGATCAATTCCGGCCTGCGATTCGCCGGCCCGCCCCGGCAATTCGGCATCCGTGTCCTGAGAGCGTTCTAAACCCCGATCCTCCCTCCGGCCGCCGTGCTGACTCCAGCCGGCGGCCGCATTTTCTCTGAAGCCCCCATTGCATGCAGGCCTACGCGCTCACCGTCGACAAATTCTTGGAGCACGCCGCCAAGTGGTCGCCGGATCGTGAGGTGGTCAGCGTTGACGAGGATGGCGCTGTAACCCGCATCGGCTATGCGGCGCTCAGAGAGCGTGCGAACGGGCTCTCGGGGGCGCTGGTGTCGCTGGGGCTCAAAGTTGGCGATCGCGTGGGAACGCTGGCCTGGAATACGCAACATCATTTCGAGATGTATTATGCGGCGATGGGAGCGGGGCTCGTCTGCCACACGCTCAATCCGCGGCTGACCGCAACCCAGCTCGCGGCCATGATCAACGAGGCTGGCGAGCGCGCATTGGCGTTTTCTAGCAATCTGGCGCCGCTCGCCGCGCAGCTCGTGGCGCTCTGTCCCATGCTTGAAAACCTGATCGTGATGGACGGAGATTTGGCGCCTTCGTTTGCGTTCCAGAGGCCGCGGACATGGCGACACGAGGCGCTTCTCGCAGAATCCGGCGCACCGGTGGGCTGGGGAGCCTTCGCCGAGGATGCGCCGGCTGGCCTGTGCTACACATCTGGCACGACCGGCAAGCCCAAGGGCGTGCTCTACACACACCGTTCGAACTACCTGCACACTTTGCGGGCGCTGCAGGCGGATGCGTTTGCGCTGACAGGAAGCGACGCTGTTCTCGTCGCGGTGCCGATGTTTCACGCCAACGGTTGGGGCTTGCCCTTCGCCGCTCCCGCCGTGGGTGCGAAGCTGGTGCTGCCAGGCCGTAATGCCGATGGCGCCAGCTTAGCGCGGCTGATGCGCGAGGAAGGCGTGACGGTGGCCGTCGGAGTGCAAACGGTGTGGCTCGGCGTACTCGATCATCTCGACGCCTCGGATTCCGATCTGCCCGCGCTTGAGCGCGTCATCATCGGCGGTTCGAAATGCCCTGACGCGCTGATCGAGCGAATGGAATCGCGCTTTGCCGCGCGCGTGCAGACCAGCTGGGGCATGACCGAGCTTTCCCCGCTGGGCACGGTAGAGTCTCCGCGCGCAGCGCCGTCCGCCGAGCGCGGGGCAGGACGCGCGCCGATGGGCCTCGATCTCAAACTTACGGATGCCGAAGGGGTGACTCTTCCTCAGCAAAGGGGCGTGATGGGGCGTCTGAAAGTGAAAGGCGCAAGCGTCGTCGACTGTTATTTCAACGCCGACGCCGATGCACTCGACGCCGAAGGGTATTTTGATACCGGCGATCTCGCCTTGATCGGCGATGACGGCACTCTCAGCATCTGCGGCCGGTCGAAGGACCTGATCAAATCTGGCGGCGAATGGATCAATCCGGCTGAGATCGAAGAGATTGTCGGCCGCCATCCCGCTGTCGGGCTGGTGGCGGTCATTGGCCGGGAGGATGAGAAGTGGGGCGAGCGGCCGGTGTTGATCGTCGAGCCACGGCAGGGGCAGGCGGTGGATACGCAGTCATTGCTGGCGTCCCTCCGCGGCAAGGTCGCGGATTGGTGGATTCCCGACGACGTTGAACAGATCGAAACAATGCCGCTCGCGGCGACAGGTAAGATTGACAAGATCAAGCTGCGCGCTGACTACGCAAAGGACAGGTTCGCAGCTCAAGGGGCAAGCCGTTGGCGGGTGTGACGAAGCGGGTCTCTGCCGATTCAAAGGCAGCCGGTTCGAAGGCGAAGCGTGCAGCGGACAAACGCCGCCCGCGCACCAAGGCTGAGCAGCGGGCCGAGAGCCTCGAGCAGATTCTGGACGCCGCCGAGTACCTGTTCTCCAAGCACGGCCTTTACGGCGTGACCCTGCGCGACGTCGCCGAACGCGTGGGTATCCACACGACGCTGCTGCACTACTATTTCAAGGACAAGAACAACCTGTTCGAAGCGGTGTTCGCGCGGCGCGCCAGCGTCACCAGCGGCAGACGTATGCGTGCGCTTGAAGAATACGAAGCGGCCGCGGGCAAGCGCCCCACCGTCGAAGGGGCGCTACACGCCTTCTTGGATACCGACCTCGATCTCTATTATGAGGGCGGCGAGCTTTGGATGAATTACGCCTCCTTCTGCGCCCGGGTGAGCAACACGCCTGAGGGCGCCAAGCTCATGGATGAGTATTTCGATCCCGTGGTTCTGAAGCTCGTCAGCATCCTCAAGAAGGCGTTGCCGGACTATTCGGACGAGGACATTTTCTGGGGCTACCACTTCGTCACCGGCGCGCTGATGAACACGCTCGCGCGCACCGGCCGGATTGATCGCTTGTCCGGCGGGATCTGCCGCTCGGATGATTTTCCTGCCGTCAAGAAGCGCATCGCCAAGTTCATGGCGGCAGGTTTTCTGGCGCTGAAAGCCTGACGCGACGCTGCGGTCAGGGGCAACCTTCCTGGCGCGTCAGCGCCGGGGAAATGATGCCGACATTCCAGAACCATTGCTGATCGCCGGCGGCGCGCCGGCGGCACGTCGCGATTTCGTGCAGCGCGAACATGCCGGGCATCATGCGCTGCGACAGCTGCGGCGTGTCGGAGAAATGTATGAACGCAGCGCCGGGTCCATAGGCGGCCCATTCAGGCATGTTCGCTGCTCGCGGGCGTCCGTCACGTGCAAAACTGGCCCAATAGCGCACCATTGCATCGGCAAGGCGCCGTTCGCGATTGGTGGAAGGAATCGCGGGCCAATATGGCGGCGTGCGCTGCATGTTGCCGAACATGTATGGCAGCTCGCTGCCGTGAAACGCATGCAATTGCGCCTCGTCCGCTGCCGGATAGCCGTGATCGAAGAGATAGAGGTAGGATTGTGCGCCTTGCGCGGTCTGGCTGCGGACCAAACGCTCGGCGGTCCAGCCATACATCGCGTCGCGTGTGGTCGCGAGCATGCTCTCGCGGATGTTGCCGCTCGGGTAGAGACGCAGGAACACATCGCTGAGATCGAGATAGCGCTCGCGGATCGTACGCTCGTAGGTGTCGCGGCTTGCCGGCGGTTCGGGGATGAGGATTGTCAGCGAACGGATTTCGCCGCTGTTGAAGCCGGCAAGGATTGGAACCGGCGCTTGCTCGCCGTGGTCGAACACGTCGACAAGCTGGCCGGGCAGAATCTGGACGTCGACCGTGCCGAGGGCGGAGTAGCCGGCTGCCGTGGCGCCATTGACCAGATCATCAGCGTCCATCTGGCGAAGTGCGGCGATGTTGGCCGCGTTCAGCCTTTGCGCCAGCCGAAGGCCGGTCGTCTCGGCCGCTTCGTGCCCGTGCCGGGCCTCGCGCAATTCCGGCATCGAGATCATGTAGGCGCTCTGCGCAATCGCGCGCGCGAACAGGCCGCGTGCAGGCGGTGACGTCATCAGGTACATGACGCTGAGCCCGCCAGCGGACTCCCCGGCGATCGTTACGTTCGCCGCGTCGCCGCCGAAAGCGCCAATATTGCGCTGAACCCAACGCAGCGCTTCGATCTGGTCGAGCAGGCCGTAATTGCCGGAGACGTGTTGCGCCGACTCCGCGCTCAGCTCGGGATGGGCGAGATAGCCGAGCACGCCGAGGCGATAATTGATGCTGACAACGATGATGCCTTCTGCTGCGAGCCGGGCGCCGTCGTAGAGCGGCTCTTTGCTCGCCCCCGCCACAAGCGCTCCGCCATGAATCCAGACGAGCACGGGCGCGTTGTGCGCGTTGGCAGGCGTCCAGACGTTGAGCGTGAGGCAGTCTTCGCTCTGCGCGCCCAGGTCCTGGGCATAGATGCCGCGCGTGCGCGCAACCGGTTGCGGACAAGCGGGGCCGTATTCGCTCGCCTGGCGCAGCTCACGCCAATCAGGCGCCGGCTGGGTCGGGCGCCAGCGCAGCGGGCCGACAGGAGGTTGTGCGTAAGGGATGCCCTTGAAGACGCGGATGCCGTCCTGAAGCCGCCCCTGCACGGGGCCCGCGGGCGCTTCGACGACAGGGGCGGCGGAGTCGGGCATGCGTGAACCGGTTTGCGCACAAGCGGCGGAGGCTGTGGCGAGCACAGCGACGAAGACGAAGGTGCTGAGCAGCTTCATGGCGCGGCCTCCTTGGCGCGGCGCTCTTCCTGGCGCAGCACGCGCGCAAGCCAGAGAAACAAGACGATGGCGACGACATAAAACGGCGTCATCGTGTAAAGCGCCACCTGCAGGGAATTGTCCGGATGGGTGGCGCGGAAATAATCGCTGGCGGCGCCGACATAGGTGGGGCCAAGGCCAAGGCCGATGAAATTCATCACCAGCAGCAACAGCGCGCCTGACATCACCCGTTGATCCGGACGGACCTCCTCCTGCACGAGCGTGACGGCGGAGGAGAGATAGAAGTAGTTGAGAAACGTTGGCCCGATTGCGAACAGCACGCCAAGCTGCCAGGTCGGGGCCCAGACGAAGGCGAGGTAGAAGGGGATCGCCAACGCGAGCGAGATGGCTGGCGCTAGCGCGTAGGCTTGCTTCCAGCGGCGCGCGAAGCGGTCGATGACCCAGCCTGAGGCGATGATGCCTGCGCCCATGCCCAGGCCAACTACAAGCGAATAATAGAGCGCGACCTGTTCGAGCGTCATGCCCTTTTCCCGCATCAAAAACAGCGTGGTGAAATTGCCGACGCCATAGGTGATAAATTGCGCCGCGCCGCCGCCGAGGCCCGCCAGCACCAATGAAGGCCGGGAAAAAAACATCACCAGCGTAGGCCAGAAACCCGCCTTGTGCGTGGCTTCTTGCGCCGCCTGGCCGTCCATGCCGCCGCGCGGAGGCTCACGCACGACGAGGATCACAACCAGCGCCGCCAGCAGGCCGACGCCGCCGAGCACGATGAACGCGTCACGCCAGCTGAAGGCAGCGGCGATCGAGGCGCCGAAGGCGATGCCGAGCGCTGCGCCAATGGGTGGCCCGAGATTGAAGATGCTCAGCGCCGTGCCGCGCCTGCCCGGTGGGAAATAGTCGGAGATGATTGCGTAAGACGGCGGTACGCCGCCGGCTTCACCGAAGCCGACAGTCATACGCGCGATCACAAGCTGGGGATACGTGCGCGCCAGGCCGCAGGCCATTGTCGCCGCGCTCCAGATCGCGCACGCGGCCGACAGCACGGCGACGCGATTGGTCTTATCCGCAAGCCAGCCGACAGGGATAGCGATGAAGCAGTAGAAGAAAGCGAAGTAGAGCCCGCCGATCAGACCCAACTGGCTGTCGGTGACATGCAGGCTGTCTTGGATCGGCTTGGCCAAGATCGACAGCAGCTGACGATCGAGGAAGTTGAGCACATAGACAAAGCAGAGCACGGCGAGCACCAAGCCTGCGCGAGGGCGCGCTGTACCCGGACTGCCGGTCATGCTCTGCGTGAGGGGAGCGCCGCGCGCTTCGTCAGCCATGGCGCACCGCAAGCGCGCACGCTGCCTCATCGGCCGCGCATGCGGCCGCTGCGTATCGGGGCACTCATCCCTCCCATGGCGAGCCGGTCTTGGTGGCCGAGCTTGAACTCATCATGGGGCCATCGCTAGCACGTCGTCAATACTCACTAACGAGTGCGTGAAGATGATCTCGGGCCACGCCCCTTGATGGGCTGCTTGCTGTTTGCGCAGCACGGAGCCGTCTGCAGGCACGAGGTAGCGCTTTCGCACGCGCTGGCCCGAGCGGCCCGACGAGCCGATTGGCGCCAATATGAGATGCCTGTAACGTTTGACCATCGAATGCCCGTTGCTGCGGGCTGTGAGGGGAGGACTTCATGATCGTTCGCTGGATGATCGTTGGATTTGTAATTTGGATCGCCATCGCCGTGGCGTTCCGCTTCGCTGGCGAGAGCGTGCTTACGGCGGGCTCGGGCGTGTCGTGGCTGTTTATGATCTTGCCGGTGGCGATGCTGCTCGTCACCTATGTCTGCCTGAAGCTGATGAAGGTTGCGCCGACTGACCGCGCTGAAGCGGCTTCCATCATGGCGGTGCCCGGCTTGATCGTCGGCATCTACGAAATCAACAGCTTCACAAACGTCTTCCCAAACCTCGACCCGAGCTTGGGACCGCAATTCGCGTCGTTGATGTTCGCTTGCTACGCGGCGGTGATCATCGGCGGCATCGTGACATCACGGCTCGAGAGCATCTGATGTTCCTGTCCGGCCCGGCGCGAACATGCCGGGCCGGGCCTTTCAATTGGCCGCGGGCTCTCGCGCGCGCATGAACAATCTTGACCGCGATTCCTATCGCCGCTTCGCTTTTCAGGCGGCGATCTTGGCCTGGGCCGCGCTGGCGGTGTTCTGGGGCTTCTACTGCGCCGACTTTTACTTGTCGCGGCAGCCCGGCGCAGGGCCGATAGCGCTCTATTTCAACTTCGATCCCGGATCGAGCAGCAATGCGCTATCGACGCTCGTCGGTGTCAATGCCGCCGTGTTCGGCATCGTCATCACCGTCGTCAGCATCATCGTTCAGCTCTCGTCTGAACGCTACACGGGTGTGGCGCGCATGTTTTTGCGCGACCGCCTGAATATCTATGTCGCCGCCTATTACGTGATCGCGAGCGCCACCAGCGTGTGGCTGGCGGCGGCGGGTCATTCAGAGTTCGTGCCGCGCATCACGCTTCTGGTGATGCTGTCGCTGACGATGGGCGGCCTGATCATCACCATGCCCTATTTCGGCTACGTGTTCTGGTTTTTGGCTCCGCAAAATCTGGTCCGTCACATCCATGAAGATGCAGTGCGGACCGCCAACAAGGGCGCGCACGGCCAGGATCAGGCGGAGTGCTTCGGGGCGCAGGCGGAGATGCTGTTCGCGCTCGAAGAGCTGACGGACATCGCCAACAACTCGATCTCGGGAAAAGACAAAATCATCGCCAGCGCCTCGGCCGATGCGTTGAAGGACTTTGCGATCGCCTACCTCGATGTGAAGCAACACGCCAATGGGGCGTGGTTCTCCATCGGTCCGGCGATCCGCCAAAATCCGGACTTCGTCGCCATGGACGCGGAATCGCTCGGTGATCTGGAGGCGCGCCGGACCTGGGTCGAATGGAAGGTGATGCGCCAGTATCTCAGCATCTACAATGAAGCGCTGAGTTCGATGCGCGACGTCGCTTATGTGATCGCCATCGACACACGATACATTGGCGATGCGGCGGCGCGGGTTAACGACACCGAACTCATCGACCTCGTCTTCCGCTTCTTCAATTCCTACATGCGCGCGACCCTGAACGCGCGTGATGTGCGCACCGCCTATAACGTCCTCAACCAGTACCGGAAACTCGGCGAAGCGATGCTGCAGCAGGGCCGGACAAAGGCGGCAGTCGATGCAGTCAAGCACATGAAATATTATGGGTTGCTGAGCTTCGAGACGGAGCTGACCTTCGTTACCGAGACGGTCGCCTACGACTTGTCGGCATTGGCGCAGCTGGCCAACGAGCTATCCTCTCCCGCTGAGAGCGAGATCTTGCGTGAGTTCTTGGAGCTGGATCGCGCTCCGTTCGTGCGCGAGCAGGAAAAGGCGCTGCTGGGTGTTCGCAAGGCGCAAGTGAAGCTTGCCGCGTACTATCTCTCGACTGGCCAAGAGGATCGCGCCCGATCCATCGCCTACGACATGCGCGAAGAGCCGGCCGAGCGCTTGCAGATGATCCGGCGGCAGCTGGAGAACGTCGGGAGTAAGGATTTCTGGGAAATCATCGACCGCGGGCGCAACTTCGAGTTCATGCCCGACGCGCAACGGGCGTGCTTGCCCGCATTCTTCTCCGCCGTTGAGGAAGCCGCCCGGGCGGCCTGATGTCAGGCCCTTCCGCCGCACACGTCTGACCTCCCCTTTGCCTGACAAGCCCTATAAGGATGGGCCGGGGAGGGGCGCTGTGGCCTTGGATACGCTTGCAACTTGGGTTTCATCGCCCGCTGCGCTGTGGCTGGGCGGCGCCGGCGCCGTGGTGCTGTTCGTCTTGTTCGCGCTATTTTATACGCCTGCGCGGACGACGATCCTTGTCGATACCCCGACCTCCACCGCGCGCGCCGACATGCGCCTTCTGTGGGGGCTCGGCCCGAGCCTGACGCGCCGTCTTTTTCCGCGCGCCAGCGCTGGCGCGCCAGTCGCGCACTTCAATGATGTCGCGCGCATTGGCCATGCCCTGATCACGCCAGGAATCGCTGACGCCACGATCGCGGCGATCACGCAGCTTGCCGCGCTGAAGCCGCGTGTGGCCGAGGTGGCGCTCGTGATCAATGTTGAGGATGGCGCAAAGAGCCGCGTTATCGAGACGGCGGTGCAAGCGGCGCTGACAATGGCGCCGCCGGCCTTGCGCCAAGTGTGCTCGGTCACGCAGGGCGGCGCGGCCGGAGCGGAACTGTCGGCGAAGTTCGAACTCGATGCGTCGCCAGCGCGGCTGGGGTCGATTTGGAACCGCTATCGCCGTTCGCGTGCGGCGCGGGAGTTCGTGAAACGCCTGCGGCGCAAACCGAAGCCGGTGAAGAAGCCGGTGCGCGAGGTGCGCACGGCCTGAGGCGCGATGGGAACCATATCGAGCGCGTGTTAAGGTAAAATCGCGTCCTATCGGGTGACGCGGCAAGGGCATGGTTCCGCGCGGGGGCGACTTTTGTCGACACCGGGGGGCGCCACTGCTATCAGCCGAGCGGTCGCACATGTGCGCTTTTTGCTTTGGGGCCGGCTCGTGAATACCGCAGACATGGGGCTGACAGCCAGCGCTTCGGCCTCTTCGGCGGAGGCGACGAATGCAGTCGAACTCACCATCCTGATGCCTTGCCTTAACGAGGCCGAGACAATCGCGGTCTGCGTGGAGAAGGCGCAGGCCTTTTTGCGCCGCACCGGTATCCGGGGCGAGGTGCTGATCGCCGACAATGGCAGCACCGACGGCTCACAAGCGATCGCCGAGCAATTGGGCGCTCGTGTCGTGCCGGTGCCGAGCCGCGGCTATGGCGCCGCGCTGCTGGGCGGCATCGCCGCCGCGCGCGGCGCCTACATCATCATGGGCGATGCCGACGACAGTTACGATTTCAGCGCGCTTGATCTGTTCGTGGAGCGCCTGCGCGCAGGCGACGAGCTGGTCATGGGCAATCGCTTCGCCGGCGGCATCTCGCCTGGCGCCATGCCCATCCTGCATCGCATCCTTGGCAACCCGATCCTCTCCTATATCGGCCGCGTTCTGTTCAAGATTCCGGTGCGCGATTTCCATTGCGGTCTGCGCGGCTTCAATGTCGAAGCGGTGCGCCGGCTGCAGCTTGTGACGACGGGCATGGAATTCGCCTCCGAGATGGTGATCCGCTCAGGCCTTGAGGGGCTGCGCATGTCGGAGGTTCCGACAACACTGCGCCCGGACGGCCGCAGCCGCGCGCCACACCTGAAGACATGGCGTGACGGCTGGCGGCACCTGAAGCTGCTCCTGATGTACAGTCCGAAATGGCTGTTCGTGTACCCGGGCGCCGCGGTAACCGCGCTCGGCGCCTTGCTCATGGCGTTGTTATGGTTCGGTCCGCTCGCGCTGGCGGACGATGTGGTGCTCGACACCAATTCTTACGCAGCGGCGTGCTTCATGCTCATCGCCGGCGTGCAAATGATGAGCTTCGGCATCTTGGCGCGCTACTATGCGACGCTCACCGGCATGCTGCCGCGTGGCTGGCGCTCTGACCTCGTGTTCCGCTTGGCGACAACGGATACTGCAGTGCGTGCAGGCGCGATTGTGCTTGCAGCCGGCATTGCCATCTTCGGCTATGCGCTGTGGGCGTGGTCGCAGGTCGGGTTCGGCTCGCTGAACAACGCGCCACTCATATCGCGGGCAGTGCTGAGCGGTCTCAGCTTTATCGTCATCGCCATTCAGCTGGGGTTCGGCGCATTCATGATCGGCATCCTGCGTATTCCGCTCGCTACGCGCGCGCCGCAGACTTGATCGCCGCAGTAGCAGCCCATGACGTCGGCCCCTGACTTCGACTGCATCGTAGTGGGATCGGGACCGAGCGGCGTTGCTTGTGCATCCGCTTTGCTTGCCGGCGGCCGCAGCGTCTTGATGGTGGATGCGGGCGTTTCCCTGGAGCCCGAGCGCGCCGCGTTGGTCGAAACCGCGCGCGAGCGCTGGGATATCAGCGCCGAGACTGCGGCCTGGGCGGTGCATGAGGCGCGCGAGGGGCTGCCGCGCAAGCTGATCTATGGCTCAGAATTTCCTTACAGCGAAGCGAGCGAGCAGCTTGGTCTTGCGCGCGCGGGCGTTGGGGTCGAGCCGAGCTTCGCCGTCGGCGGACTCAGCAATGTCTGGGGTGCGGCGGCGTTGCCGTTCGTGCAGCACGACATCGCCGATTGGCCCATCACGGAAGCCCAACTCGCGCCGCACTACGTCGCGTGTTCAGACATGCTCGGCATCAGCGCGGCCGAAGATGATTTGGCTGAATGGCTTCCACTTTATGCAAAGCCGCGCGCGCCGCTCGAACGCAGCGGCCAGGCAAACGCCATGCACCGGAGTCTCTCGCGTAACCGCGAGGCGCTGCGCGCGGCCGGCTTTCGCTTTGGACAGGCGCGTGTCGCCGCCGCTGCCGAGGATTGCCTCTATTGCGGGCTCTGCCTGCATGGCTGTCCGCGCAAGCTGATCTACGCCGCCCCGCGGACTCTGCAGGCGCTGCAGGCCAACCCGCGCTTTGCCTACCGCAGCAATGTTGTTGCCGAAGGCGTGAGCGAGGACACAGCGAGCGCCTCCGTCATCGGCAAGGATCGCCTGAGTGCAGAGCCGGTGGCGCTTCATGCCAAGCGCGCCTTCCTGGCCGCAGGCGCATTGCCGACGACGGCGCTGCTGATGCGCGCAGGGGCTCTCGATCGCGCCATCCTCAAGGACAGTCAGTATTTCCTGCTGCCGTTGCTTTTCCTCAAGGGTGCACCGAAGCCGAGCGCCGAACGCTTGCACACGATGGCGCAGCTCTTCCTCGAACTACGCGACGCTGCGATCAGCCCGCACACGGTGCACATGCAGGTCTATTCGTATAATGACCACATGGCCCACGAAGTGCGCCGCCGGCTCGGCCCCCTCAGTTTTGCGGCCCCGCTTGCTGATGCGCGCCTCGGCTTGATCCAGGGCTACCTGCATTCGGCGCATTCCGGTGCGATTGAGCTTTCGCTTGAGAGCGGAGCGCTGCTTGCGCGCGGCCAAGCGAGCGCCGAGGTGCGCAGCCGCGTGGGCAAGCTGATCGGCAAATTGCTTGCAGCGGCGCCCAAGCTCGGGGCTGCGCCGGTTTGGCCGCTGCTGGAGATCGCCGAACCAGGGCGCGGCTTCCATGTCGGTGGCTCGTTCCCGATGAGCACAGCGCCGCAGGGGGCGGCCAGTGATACACTTGGCCGTCCGTTTGGCTGGCGGCGCATTCACGCGGTCGACGCCAGCGTGTTGCCCAGCATACCGGCGACGACCATCACGTTCGCGGTCATGGCCAACGCGCACCGGATTGGCGCAGAAGCGGCGAGGGACGAGGCATGAGCGAAGCTCGATCAGCTGCGCCGCGTTGCCTGCTCACCGGCGCCAGCGGATACGTCGGAAGCCTGATCGCCGCCAAGTTGGCGGCCGAAGGCTGGGCCGTGACGGCGATGACGCGCGCGCCCAAGCCTGGCCAAGTGCAATTACAACTCGGTGAGCCTGTATCCGCCGATGCGTTGCGCGGCGCCGATGCGTTGATTCACTGCGCCTATGACTTTCAAGCGGTGGAGTGGAACGACATCCACGCGGTCAATGTCGAAGGCTCAAAGCGCCTGTTTGAGGCTGCCAGGGCGGCTGGTGTGAAGCGCGTTGTGCTGATCTCCACCATTAGCGCGTTCGACGGCTGCCGCTCCAAATATGGCCGTGCCAAGCTCAAGATCGAAACCGCCGCGAGCGCGCTCGGCGCACGCATCCTGCGGCCCGGGCTCATCTATGGCCTCTCGCCCGGCGGCATGTTCGGCCGGTTGGTGGCGCAGGTGCGCACCTCGCGCTTCGTGCCGATGCCGGGCGACGGGCGTCAGATCCAATTCACGCTACACGAAGACGATCTGACCGATGGCGTGTACCGGGCGCTCTCAGCGGAAAATGTGACCGCTGCGCCGGTCACGCTCGCGCACCATGCGCCGCACACGTTCCGCGACATCATCGAGGCGATTGGGGCCCGACTTGGCCGCAAGGTCGTGCCAGTCCCAACGCCCTGGCAAGCCATGTGGCTGGCGCTGCGCGCAGCAGAGCTTGCGCGTCTGCCGACGCGGCTGCGCAGCGACAGCCTGATCAGTCTGATGCATCAGAACCAAGCCCCGTTGTTCAACGCGGAAGCAGAGCTCGGCGTGCGCTGCCGGTCCTTCGATCTCTCTACGTTGGCGCTTTAGGGCGCGGCCGTCGTTGGCGGCTCGTGCAGGGCGCCCTCGATCAACTGGTCCTGCGGCGCGATATCGGCCTGGCCGAGATAAAAGATCTGCGTGCATTGGCCCGCCCCCTCAAGCCGGATTGCGTACGGCCGGAAGAAATCGGGGTTGTCGAGTTCGGCGTAGAGCTTGCCTTCGAACAGCGGCCAATCTTCGCGCGGAATGGACCAGCCGTGCAGGCGGCGTCCGGCGATGATCAGGCCATCGAGTTCTTGATTGTACAGCTGCAGCGTCGGTGACACGTCGCGATACGGGATTGCATGGACGAGCACGGTCTGCGCTGGGCGGCGGCGCGGGAAGGCCAAGGTGCAGCCCTGCATCAGGTGTTCGCGCGCCTCGTCGTACCAGCGCTGCGCCGAAAGCGTCGTATAGGGCTTCTCAAAGCCGTGCCGGCGAATGTGCACCGAGCCCATCTCGATCGGCACGCGCGTCAGCGTGGCAAACCCCGCGATCGCGGCCAGCGTCATCAGCGCCAGCTTGCCGGAGGCGAGCGGCGTGGCGAACGCCTGCAGGCGTGCTGAGGTTCGCGCGAGACCCGTCTGCGCGCTCTCGGTTGCCAGCAGCGCGCGGTGACCCAGCACGCTCAAGATGATCGTCGCCGGCGCCAGCAGCGGCCATAGATAGCGGTCGTTCAACGGCTGGCCGAGGATCAGCGGATTAAGCTTTAGAATGAAGAAGGTGGTGCAGAAGGCGAACGAGAGCCCCATCGCCCAGGTTACCGGGATGATGTCCGCGCCGGGGGCTTCGGATTTTCCAGGCGGCAGCGCGGTGCGGGCGCGGAACCATTCCCACGCCTTCCAGCCGGTGGCGATGAAGAACAGCCAGTAGAGCGCCTTG
This sequence comes from Hyphomonadaceae bacterium, assembly GCA_016791385.1. Lineage (GTDB taxonomy): Bacteria > Pseudomonadota > Alphaproteobacteria > Caulobacterales > Aquidulcibacteraceae > Vitreimonas. The sequence goes on along the minus strand of JAEUMR010000010.1, from coordinate 23,362 downwards.
GAATAGAATTCGAGCCGGTCGAGATTGGTGGGCGCGATGAAGAGCCAGCGCGTGAAGAGATCGATCGGCTGGTAAATCCAGTCTTCGGTCATCTCGTTGAGATGGCCCGCTTGCAGAATTGCCTGCGCCCGGCCCCAGACGATGTGGCGCGCACTCAGCAGCGTGTCCACGGCCAGCGTCTCCGCTGCCAGCAGCGCGCCGAATACGGCGACGATCAGCGCCGCGTTGCTCCAGCGCCGCCGCATCAGCTCGTACAAGCCCCAGCCGGGCATGAAGAAGATGTTGGTCTCCTTCGCGCCATAAGCGCAGAACATCAGCGCCACGGCGCCAGCAAAGAACCAGCGCGAGCCCGTCGCGTAGGCGCGCTGTAACGCGAGCAGCGCCGCCACCACGTAAGCGATGCTGTAAATCTCCGGCATCAGGTTGGCGGCGAGGCCTGAGACGGCGGGATTGATCAGCCACACCGCCAGCGCCAGCGCCGCCACCAGCGGCGAGGTCAGCGAACGGACTAGCGCGTAGAGGCCTGCGGTGGTCAGCGCGAAGACGAGGTGGTTCAGCAGCAAATATTGCAGCGCGCCGTCGCCAAACAGGCGGATGAAGAAGACGGCCGGGAACGTGATCGCCCAGCGCATATTGTGGTGGTTCGGCGGGAAGTCGGGGAACTGGAAATTGGCCCAGGCTTTCACCGCCCACCATTTGAGCTCAATGTCGCCGTTTTCCCAGATCGTGCTGGAAAGAAGCACGACCGAGACGAACGCCAGGATGGCGACCCAGATCGTATCGCGTGTCTCAGGTTTCATAGGATGCGCCGCCCAAGCAGAGATGGCCGCAGTCTTCATCCCCGCGCGCGCGCGTCAATGCCGGACATGAGAGGCGCGAAGCCTAGCGCGATTAGGGTTAAGCGCGCTCAGTCAGGCCATGCTGGCGCATGCGCCAGATCAGGTGGTCGAGCCGGTCCTGGCCGAAGAACGGCTCGTCGTTGAACACGAACAGCGGCACGCCCCAATGACCCGCGCCCGTTTGCGCCGCCTCGTTGGCTGCGATCTCCGCGTCCAGCTCCCCCGCCTGGGTGTCCGCCAGCTGCAACATCTCCGCGGCGGGCAGGCCGCCTTTCTCCAGCGCCGCCGTTAAGTGCTGGGGCTCGTACCAATTGTCGACCTCGCCCGACCAGATCGCGTGCGCCGCTGCGCGTACGAACGGCAGGCCGCGTCCTTGCCGCTGCGCGAGCACGCCGAGGCGGCTGACGGGGAAGATGTAGGGCTGCTCGGCCGCGACCTCGCCTTTGCCGATGTCCATGGCGATGGGATCGGGGCGCGGCCAGCGGTACGGGATGTCGTTCATCTGCGCGATACGAAAGGTGTCGCGCAGCAGATAGGGCGGCCACATCGGGTTCACTTGCTTGAAGAAGCCCGGGATGCGGATGGCGATCGGCATGACGATGCGCATGCGCGGTTCGATGTCGTAGCGCTTGGCCAGCTCTTCGACTTGCGGCGTCGCCAGATAGGAATAGGGGCTACGGAACGAGAAGTAGAAGTCAAAACTAAGCGTCATGGCGTTTCTCAGTTGGCGTAGGTGGCGGCGCTCGGCGCCGTCGCGGGCGAGACGTCCCGCAGGCTGGCTTCGAGGTCGGCAAGGTATTGCTCGGCCACCTCGTTGTGCTTCGGCGACAACATCAGGTGAATCGAGCGCGGCTCGAGATTGGCTGCGGTAAACCAGCCGCGTTGCATCATCTTGGCATGCACCTGCAGCGGATCGACGCTGTCGTGCGTGAAGGCAAGAATGCCGAGTTGAGGTTTGCCGAGCACACGGAAACCGAGTCTGGCTGCGCCAGCTTCGATCTTCTCACGCGCCGAGACCACGGCGCGTTGCTTTTCGCGATAGCCGTCCACGCCAAGGAAATGCATCACCGCCCAGGCCGCGGCGATGGCGCCGCCGGGGCGTGTGCCCGCCAGCGTCGGCGTCACCATGCGGCCCATCGGCCAAGGGCCGGCGTCGAACGGCATGTATTCGCGCAAATCGTTAGAGCGGAAGAAAACGGTGGAAGCGCCCTTCGACGCATAGCCATATTTGTGCAGATCGCCTGAGATCGAACTCACGCCAGGCACGGCGAAATCGAACGGTGGCAACGGCGCGCCTTCCATGCGCACGAACGGTGCAAGATAGCCCCCGACGCAGGCGTCGACGTGCATCCAAACACCCTTGCGTTGCGCCACCTCCGCGAGCGCCTCGATCGGATCGATCAATCCGTACGGGAAGCACGGCGCCGATCCAGCGATCAGCAGCGTCGCCTCATCGATCGCCGCCTCCATCGCCGCAACATCGGCTAAGAGATCGTTCACCGGCACGCGCCGCACTTCGAGGTCCATTACCGCGGCGGCCTTGTCGAAGGCGGGGTGCGCGGTGAATGGGATCACCAAGTTCATCGGCTCTTTGAGCTTGCGCTTGGTGCGGGCATGATCGCGTGCGGTCTTCACCGCCATGAAGATCGAATCGGTGCCGCCGCTCGTCATGGCGCCCGCCGCGCCTCCCGGCGCGTTCAGTAGCCCAAGGCCAATGGCGACGACTTCGCGCTCCATCTGGGCCAGGCTGGGAAAGGCGGCGGGACCGAGCCCGTTCTCGGCCGAGAACATCGCATAAGCGGCCTTCTGCACGCGCTCGACGTCAGGGCCGGCGTTGAAAACGTAGAGTCCGGTGCGCCCCTCGCGCCACTTCACGTCGCCTTGCGCCTTGGCACGCATGAGGGCCTCGATCTCTTCCCAGCTTTGGCCGTGCTGGGGCAGCGCTGCTTTGGTCATGTCCTTCGCTCCCTTGCCGTGCACCCTACGCGCGGGCCCCGGCCGCCCGCAACGTGACCTGCGTTGCGCAGAAGCGCTTCCAATCCACGGCCGCCCTTCTTAAGCTCATGCCGTTCCGTCAGGGGGAGGGGATGATGTCGTCAATCAAAACTGCCGCGATAGCGTTCATCATCAGTGCGACCTGTGCGCTCGCGCCCGCGTCAGCGCAAACCCGCCTGTTCTCCGACGATACCGAATTGCAGGCCGCGATTGAGGGGCCGATCGGCACGCTGGTGCGCACCGCGCAGCGCAATACGGACGCTTATCCGGCTGTTTTTATCCTGCAGGACGGCGCTGCAGCGCATCGCTTCGACATCCAATTGTCAGCTGGCGGCATCTCGCGCCGCACTGGCGGCATCTGCAGCTTTCCGCCGCTGCGCCTCAACTTTGACGGCGCTGCAGTGCGCGGTACGCCGATGCAGGGGCAAAACAAGCTCAAGCTGGTTACGCGTTGCCGGACCAGCGGCAATTTCGAACAGCTCACCGTACTCGAGTATCTCGCCTACCGGATGTACAATGAAGTTACGCCGATGAGCTTCCGCGTACGCCCTGTTCGCGTGGCCTATCGCGACAGCGAAGGCCGCCGCCGTGAGGAGACGCAGTTCAACTTCCTGATCGAGGACCAATCCGATATGGCCCGCCGCAACGAGCGGCGCGTGCCGATCGACGTACAATCAGCGGAAGTGCGATCCTCGCAGCTCGACGCCAATGCTGCAGCGACGCTCAGCGTGTTTCAGTACATGATCGGCAATCTCGATTGGGATGCGCTGCAGGATCATCCCGGTCGCGGCTGTTGCCACAACGTGAAGCTGATCGCGGCGAGCGCTGAGGCGCGCACGAACATCGTGCCAGTTCCGTATGATTTCGACTATTCGGGTTTCGTCGACGCTCCGTACGCGCTCGCGCCGGAAGGGCTTGGCATCAGCTCGGTTCGCCAACGCGTTTTCCGTGGCTATTGCTCGCACAATGACGCGCTTCCAGCGGCGCTGGACCGCTTTCGCGCCCGCCGTGACGCCATCTTCGCGCTGATCGAGGGCGAGACGCGCTTAAGCGAGAGCGAGCGGCGCAATGCGCGCACTTTCATCCAGGGCTTCTTCGAGATCATCGATGACCCCGGCCGCGTGAACCGGCTGATGCTACAGCGCTGCCGCGGCTAGGGCGCGGGCGCGCAGGAGCGTTCCGCCAACGCCGCGACCGGGCCCGCGCCGCCATCCAGCGCCGCGACTTGCTGCAAGTAGCTGCAGGTCGCCTGCGCTGTATCGCCCGCGAGCGGCAGGCGCTGGCCGCGATGCACGGTGAAAGCGCCGCCATTCTCCAAGATCAGGAACGCGTGCGGATCGCTGTATCCGGAGGGTATGGCGATGTCGGCCAAGACGATGTGCCCGCCGAAGCGGGGCAACACCGTCGAAGCTGCCTTGGTGTGCCCGATGACGATGCGTGAGACGTGGTGGCGGCCGAGCAAATTCAGCACATTGCCTATCTCTGAGGCTTCAGGGTTTTGCGCCAGACCGCGGTACCAGAGGGGCCCTTCCTCGTTGGTGAGGATGTCGGGAAACGCCGCCAACGGCGCGCCGCGCAGCGCTGCGCGCACGGCCTCGTTCATGGCGTCGCGCTCGGCGCTTGCGAAGCTCGGCCCGAGGCCGCCATGCATGAACAAGGTGTCGTTGATGCGAATGATGGATTCGTGGTCCGCGATCCAGCGGCCGTACCGGCCGCTCACGGCCCATGCTTGCCGGTGCTCGACATAACCCAGGGGGTGGCTTGCCAGCCAATTCTGGCGGAAAGCGGCGTCGATCAGGGGTGGTCCGGACGCAGGCGGATGGCGGCGCAATTCTGCGACGACGGCGCGATAATATTGGTCGCGCCGCCGCGCCGAGTTTCGATCGGCGAAAGCAGCGTACTCCCCCGCACTGACGTAGCGCAGGTCGCCTTCGATGTTCATCGCTTCATGATTGCCGATCAGCGCATGCACATAGCCGCCTGCGCGTTGCGCCTGCGGCTCAAGCCGCATCAGCAGATCCATGATCATGCGGCTGTCGGCGCCGCGATCGGGCACATCGCCGAGCTGCACCAAGTGCGTTTCTCCGCCGGACCAATTGCCGTCGGCGCCGATGAGGCCGGCAGTGCGCAGCATGTCGGCGAACTTGTCATAGTCGCCGTGCAGGTCGCCGATCACGACCACGCGCTGTACATTGTCCCACTCGGACAGCGCGCGCGCCGGCGCGGCCGCGAACAAGAGGCCGAACAGCGTCAGGCACAAGGTGCGCCAGAAGGCAGTTCTAGTCGGCTTCATCGATCCGCTTCCCGCACATACAACCCAGTGGGCTTTTCCCGCACGCAGAGGGGTCGGTACAGCCCAAAGCGACCGAAAGCATGGCGCCATGCGACCCCTGCGCCCCTAGCAGCCCTTGCGTCAGGGTCTAAAGCGACAGTTTAGTTGGCCTTTGCGGGCGGCGGCGCCACATCTGCGGCCCAAGAGAGAAGCGAATGATCTACCCCTCCGTCATCGAAGCCATCGGCAATACGCCGCTGATCAAGTTGAAGCGCGCGTCCGAACAGACCGGCTGCACCATTCTGGGCAAGGCCGAGTTCTTGAACCCCGGCCAGTCGGTGAAGGACCGGGCTGCGCTGGCGATCGTGCAGGACGCAGAGCGCCGCGGCGAACTGAAGCCCGGCGGCGTGATCGTCGAAGGCACGGCGGGCAATACCGGCATTGGCTTGGCCATGGTCGGTGCGGCCAAGGGCTATCGCGTCATCGTGGTGATGCCGCGCACCCAGAGCAAAGAGAAGAAGGACGCCGTCATTGCACACGGCGCCGAGCTCGTTGAAGTCGACGCTGTCGCCGCCGCCGATCCCAATCACTACCCGAAGGTGGCCCGGCGCATCGCCGAGGAGAAGGCGAAGAGTGAGCCGAACGGCGCGATCTGGGCCAATCAGTTCGACAATGTCGCCAATCGCCAAGGCCACATCGACACCACCGCGCAAGAAATCTGGTCGCAGACGCAAGGCAAGGTCGATGGCTTCATCTGCGCCGTCGGATCGGGCGGCACGCTCGGCGGCGTGTCGATGGGCCTCAAGGCCAAGAACAAGGACATGGTGATCGGCATCGCCGATCCGGGCGGCGCCGCGCTCTACAATTACTATAAGCACGGCGAACTGAAGGCTGAAGGGACTTCGATCACCGAAGGCATTGGCCAGGGCCGCGTCACCGCCAATCTCGAAGGCGTCGTTGTAGACCAGGCCTTCCGCGTGGAAGACCGCGACTGGCTGCCTGTGCTCTACAACCTGATCCAGGAAGAGGGGCTGTCGCTGGGCGGCTCGTCGGCGCTGAACGTGCTTGGCGCGGTTCGGCTCGCCAAGGAACTCGGGCCGGGCAAGACCATCGTCACCGTGCTCTGCGATTACGCCAATCGCTACACCTCACGGCTGTTCAACCCGGAGTTTCTCCGCTCGAAAGAACTGCCAGTCCCGCCCTGGCTGGCTTGAGCGGCGGCGCTGACCGCGTAAGGTGCGCCCCAGTTAGTAACGCTCCTGGGGGACGCCCGATGAAGTTCCGTTTCGCCGCTGCGGTGGCAGCGTTTGCGTTGGCCGCGTGCGCCAGCGCCGACCAGCACGCGGCGGCGCCCGCAGCGCCTCCGGTCGCGCCCGCCTTCGCTTACCCGCCGCTTTCGCCCGAAGCGCTGCTCGCGCACGTGAACGTGCTGGCCTCCGATGAGTTCGAGGGCCGCGCTCCGGGGACCGAAGGCGAGCGCCGCACGATCGAGTACCTGACGCGGACGTTCGCCGCGGCGGGGTTGCAGCCGGGCGTGACGCTGCCGGACGGCACGCGCTCCTGGACGCAGGAAACACAGCTCGTATCGGCGCAGCTCACCAATACGCCTACGCTCACGATCTCCGGCCGCGACGGCGCGCGTGCGTACCAATACGCGACGCAATTCTCGGCATGGACCCGCCGTCTCGATGCAACGGTCGATATCGCAAACGCGCCGCTCGTGTTCGTTGGCTACGGCATCAACGCGCCCGAACTGGGCTGGAATGACTATGCTGGCGTCGACATGCACGGCAAGATCGCCGTTATCCTGATCAATGATCCAGATTTCGAAACCGGCGACGATCGCGGTTTCGGCGGCCGCGCCATGACCTATTACGGCCGCTGGACCTACAAGTTCGAGGAAGCCGGGCGCCAGGGCGCAGCTGGGGCCATCATCATCCACGAAACCGCGGGGGCCGCCTATCCGTGGGCGGTGATCCAATCGGCGACTGGCAGTCCGCGCTGGGACATCGTGCGTGAGGATCGCGGCGCCAGCCGCGCCGGTTTCGAAGGCTGGATGAACAATGACGTGGCGATGGAGACCTTCCGCCGCGCGCATCTCGACCTCAACGAGCTGAAAGCGCGCGCGCAGCGCCGCGGCTTCCGCGCCGTGCGGATGAACCTCAACGGCTCGCTGCACCTGGAAACCGACGCCCAAGTGCGCACGACATCCAATGTCATCGGCGTCCTGCCGGGGCGCTCGCATCCGAACGAAACCGTGATCTATTCGGCCCATTGGGATCACCTTGGCCATTGCCCGCCAGTTGATGGCGACGACATCTGCAATGGCGCACTCGACAACGCGACGGGGACCTCAGCGCTGATCGAACTCGCGCGCCGCTTCTCCGCGCAGGGACAGCCTGAACGCAGCGTTGCGTTCATCGCGCTTACATCCGAGGAGCAGGGGCTGCTGGGCGCGCTCTATTACTCGCAGCACCCGGTCTTCGCGCCGCGCGACACCGTGGCGGCGATCAATATGGACGGCATCAACAATTTCGGACCGACCCGCGACTTCGAGATCGTCGGCTACGGCAAGAGCGAAATGGATGACCTCCTGGTCGAGGCGCTGGGTGCGCAAGGCCGGCGCGTTGCGCCCGATTCATCGCCCGAGGCCGGTTATTTTTACCGGTCGGACCATTTGCACTTCGCCCAAATCGGCATCCCGGTGCTCTACACATCGAGCGGCATCGACATGGTCGATGGCGGCGAAGCGCGCGGTCGCGCGCTGAGTGACGCTTACACCGCCAACAATTACCACAAGCCGTCCGACGAAGTGACGCCCGACTGGAACATGACCGGCGGCGCGCAGGACCTGGAGGCGCTCTATGCCGTTGGCCGCCGTCTCGCCGACGGCGAGGAATGGCCGCAATGGCGCGCGAACGCTGAATTTCGCGCCGCGCGCGAAGCCTCCGGACGCTGAGCAAGATGGGCCGCCGCCCCGGCCGGCGGCGGCCCATGTTGGCGCGCTCCATCATCTAAACGTCAACATTAGCTGGTCCCCATTGGCCATTGTCCGCCAAGGCGTTAGGTCGGCGGCGAGGGGGCCAAATGGCGAACGCGCTCAAGCTCTACGGCAGTTCGAACAGCGGCAATTGCCTCAAGACCAAGTGGGTCGCCGACTATGCCGGCGCTGCTTATGAGTGGGTGGAGATCGACACCTTCTCGGGGGCGACGCGCACAGCCGATTTTCTCGCCATCAATCCCGCTGGGCAGGTCCCCGCCGCGGTGCTCCCGGACGGCCGCCTCTTGGCGCAGTCCAATGCGATCATGTTGCACCTGGCCGAAGGCACAGGCCTCGTCCCAGGCGACGCCTACGAGCGCGCCAAGATGTTCGAGTGGTTGTTCTGGGAGCAGTACAGCCACGAACCAGCGATCGCGGTGCGCATCGCGCGGAAGTTCTTCCTGGGCCAAAGCGAGGATGAACTCGATCCGGCGCTCTTGCCAAAGGGGCACGCGGCGCTGGCGCGCATGGAACTGCAGCTCAAACAAACGCCATACTTGGTCGGAGACAGCCTCACATTGGCCGACGTGGCGTTGGTGGCGTACACCCGCGTCGCCCCCCGGGGAGGGTTTGATCTTGCGGGCTATCCATTTGTGAAAGCTTGGATTTCACGTGTGGAGAAGGGGTTAGGCTTGAAAAGCCCTGATGGTAGCGCAAGTTGAAAATGGCTCGCCGTGTTGAGGCCGCAATGCGCGGCCAGACCTGGGCGCTCTGAAGTCGGGCGAAGAGGACGGATGGAACTCGCTTCAGTCTACTTGCCCACGCTGACGACGTTCGGCGTTTTCCTGCTGGTCGGCTTCCTGGCGCAGCTGGTCGATGGCGCTGTGGGCATGGCCTACGGTGTCATATCGTCAAGCGTGCTGCTTGCCTTCGGCGTGCCGCCAGCGCAGGCCTCAGCCACCATTCACGCGGCCGAGTGCTTCACCACCGGGGCATCCGGCGCGTCTCATCTTCTGCACAAGAACGTCGATTGGAAGCTGCTGGCCCGCCTCGCGCCGGCAGGCGTCGTCGGCGGGGTGGCTGGCGCCTACATCCTGACCGGCTTCGATCCCACCTTCATCAAGGCCATCGTGATCGCCTATCTTGGCGTGCTCGGCCTGTTCATGCTGCAGCGCGCGCTACGCGAACCGAAGGAGGAGCCGCCGCATCTGAAGCACGTGATCCCGCTCGGCGTGGTCGGCGGCTTTCTCGATGCAAGCGGCGGCGGTGGCTGGGGACCGGTGGTGTCTTCGACCCTGATGGGCCGGGGGCATACACCGCGTTACGTGATCGGCAGCGTTAACGCCGCCGAGTTTGTCGTCACCGTCGCGATTTCGATTACGTTCCTCGGCGCGTTCATGACCGGCCGGTTTGCGCTTGAGGGTGGCTTGGCCCAGGGCGGCGCCTCGCTGGCGGGACTCATTCTCGGGGGCGTCGCAGCCGCGCCGCTGGCCGGTTTCGTAACCAAGATCGCGCCTGCCAGGGTGCTGCTTGGCGCGGCTTCGGTCTTGGTGATCTGCCTGTCGATTTGGCAGGGGGTCCAGCTCTGGCCGCGGCTGCTGGAATACCCGGTTTTCAAACAGATGGCCCAGGTCACGGGGCTGCATTAACGATTTCCTGCCAATGCCCTGTTTACTCCGCTTGAGCGAGGCTGATCGCTTGACGGAGTCGGCGTGGTCAATTCGATCAGTTCAGGCTTGGCCAGCGCGCTGTTTGGCGCGAGCGGGACGTCCACCTCGGGCGTCGACGCAAATCTGCTGACGTCCTGGGCCAAGGCCAAAGCCGGCATTGGCGTCGACACCGCCACTGCGACGCAAGACCCCAACGCGCCGATCGCTCCGGTGTGGACCCCGGGCGTTTCACCCGCTGCCTCCGTGCTGGTGGAGCGGGCGCTCGCGAACAAGGCGTTCTTCGACACCAGCGCCAAGCTCTATAGCGACCTCGGCGCGACCGGCGACTACAAGCGCCTGTTCGCGCTCTATTCGGGCCTGTCCACGCTGCAAGCGCTTGCCGGCAACGCCGAGAGCGCCACGCTCAGCGCCGCGCAACGCAAGCAGACCGAAGCCGCCTTCGCGCGCGGTCTCACCGAACTGCAAGCCTTCTTTGCGAGCGAGCAATTCGAGGATGTTCGCCTTGCGCAAGGCGACCGTGTCGATGCGGCCCAGACCACCCTGGCGATGCCGACGGTGTCGGAAGATTACGTCACCAACTACATTCATCGCGGCGGGCTCTATGAGAAACTCGCCGGTCTCGATCCGAACGCGAAGTTCACTGTTGTCGCGCAGTCCGCCACCGGCGTGACCCGTAACGTCGTGATTGACCTTTCGCAGATGGGATCAACCACACGTTCGTTCGGCAACGTCATCAGCTTCATCAATGGACGTCTCTCCGCGGCGGGGGCGGCTTCGCGGCTGGAAGCGGCTGACATCACGCCGAAAGAGACAAGCACGGTCCTCGCCGGCAAGACGGTCTCGAGCAAGTACACCGGCCCGAAGCAATACGCGCTCAAGGTCGATGTGCGCGCGGGCGAAAAGATTTCCTTCCAGCCCGACAGCGCAACGCCAGCCTTCTACGTGCTTGGCGCGGCAGGCAGCAGCACGCGTCTGGTCAAACTTGAAGACGTCGGCGGCGAAGGCGGACAGCCGGTTTGGCTGACACGGCCCGGCGCGACAGACAATCCGATCGGCGCCAATGTCGCGACCGGATGGTACGGCCCAGGTTCGCCCTACACCGCCGCGCCCGCAGGCGCCTGGGAGCAACGCACGGCTACGCTCACCTCGTCCGGCGTCAATACGCTGGAAAGCGCGCTCCGCGCCGCCGGCGAGGCGGTTCTGAAGCTTGAGACCCCGGATGGCCGCACGATCACGCTGACCACCGGCTGGCGCACCGGCGATCAGGAAGCGTGGCGCGGTTCGGACGATCAGGCGCTGCTCGATGATCTCTCCGAGCGGCTCACGCAATTGATGCACGAGCAAGGTCTCGCTGCGGGCGTCGACACTTGGGAAGACAGCGGCAATGGCGGCCTCTCGATCTTCGCCGGTGACGGCATTCGCGCCGCGAGCCTGACTATCGGCGGCAAGACCGTTTCACTCGATACCATCGAACCGCCAGGCATGGTGGGCGGTCTGCGCGATGGCGTGTTCGCGCGCCGCTATGAAGCTGGCGCCGTCGCGTCCAGCAGCGATCTTTTTGTCGGCGAACAGAGCTTCACCATCACCACGGCGACCAAAACGCAGGTCATTAAGATCGAGGGCGGCGCGGGCGGCATTACCGCAGCCGCGCTTGAAACGCAGCTGAATGCGCAGCTGCGCGACAAGGGCATTCCGGCTGCTGCATCGTTGGTCGACAATGCCGGCACGCTAACGCTGCGTGTCGATGGCTTGCACAACGTCATTGGCGTCAGCGCTACGCTCAACGGCGCTGCTCACGAAGCGCTGCTGCAGGCGCCTGGCGCGTGGGTGGATGGCGGCTTGCCTATAGCCAGTGCTGGTCAGCCTTTCGGCGATGCGATCCGCACCACCAACGTAACCGGCGGCGCGCCGCTTGCGACCTACACCGGCGCGTTGGACATTCAGATCATTGTCGACACGCCGACCGGCCAGAAAACCGTAAGCGTTGCCGTTAGTGCATTGGAGCGCGCCGGCGATCCAGATCCTGCACCCGGCGAATGGAGCGGCGCATTCCAGGATCGGCTGAACGCCGCGCTCAATGCTGCCGGACTGTACATGTCTGCGGACGGCGCGGACCTCACGCAATGGCGCACGGCGGAAGGCTCGGGGCAGCGCCTTTCGTCGATCAAGATCAACGGCGACACGCTCACACTGCAATCTGCCGACCCGGGCGCAGGCCTTGGCGGCGCCTCTGCCGCCCAACGCAGCTTCACCAGCGCCCAAGCTGCGACTGGTGTGAGCGACGATGTCGCCGCGCTGCTCGGCAATCAAACTGTCTCGATCACGCTCGACACACTCTGGGGCCAGCGCACCATCACAGCCTCGCTGCAAGGCGGCGATCCTGCGACGCTCGAAAGCGCCGCGCTGCGCCTCAACGAAGCGCTTGCGGCGCAAGGCTATGACGCCGGTGTGGTGGCGACAGCTCTGTCTGGCGGGGGCGCTGGGCTGCGCGTTGTCACCGGCTCATCCAACACGGTGCGCGCGATCAAGGACGTGAACCTCGGCGGCAGCGCCACAACGCTGACGCTCGATCCGATCGATTCCAGTTCGCATGCTGCTGACCCGGTCGGCACGCTGAGTGTGGCGCTGCGCGCCGCGCGCGGCGCTTCCGCGTCGGTCGTCATTCCCGCGCAATCCACCTTCACAGCGCCGAGTGCGAATGCTTCCGGCTGGTTCCCGGGCCGCGCCTTCGATGTCGCCATCGGTTCGAACCTGCAGATAGCCACAGCGCGTTCGGTGGCGGCGGGCGCGGATGGGTCGGTGTACGTGCTCGCCGATCTTGGCGGCGACACCAGCGCCAGCGTCATCAAGGGCGCGCGCGATGTGGCGCTGCTCAAATACGATTCCGCCGGCAAGCTTCAGTTCAGCGAAATGCTAGGCGCCTCGCAATCGGCGAGCGGCTTTGCCTTGGCCGTTTCGGCCGACGGCAAGGTCGCGGTGGCCGGCTCGGTCGAGGGTGAACTCTCCGGCACGAGCAGCAAAGGCGGCGCAGATTCGTTCGTCAGCGTGTTTGACGCGAACGGCAAGGAATTGTGGACCGCGCGCCGCGGCGCCGATCGTGCCGACCAAGTCAACGCCATCGCTTTCGCCAGCAATGGCAGCGTAATCGTCGCGGGCCAGACCGAGTCCGCTCTCGGCGGCCAAGTCGCGCTCGGCGCGGCCGATGGTTACGTGCGCGGGTACTCGGCAAGCGGCGGTGAATTGTTCACCAAGCAATTCGGCTCTGGCGGCGCTGATGCGGCCACAGCCTTGCTCGTGCGCGACAACGGCTCTGGCGGCTTCGACATCTTCACCGGCGGGGTCGAGAACAATCGCGGCATTCTGCGAAGCTTCAGCTATTCGACCAGCGCAGGCTTTGCCGCGGGCGCCTCGCGCGACATCGGCTATTTCTACAACGGCGCCATCAACGCCATCGTCGCCGATGGCGCATCGCTCTATGTCGGCGGCGAAGTCGGCGCCGACCGTTTGACGCTCGGCGCCCCGGCGAAGGCTTCCGCTGCGGGCAAAGACGGCTTCGTTGCGCGTATCAACGCCGATCTTGTTTCCGCCAATCTCGATCGCGCCAGCTATCTTGGTTCTTCTCAGGACGATGCGGTGAAGAGCCTCGCCCTTGTCGGCGGCGCGATCTATGCGGCGGGCAATGCGGGCGGCGTGATCGCCGGCCAAGGCGGCGGCAAGTCGAGTTTCCTCACCCGTCTCGATGCCAATGGTGAAGTGGCCTGGGCGCGCACGTTTAATTCGGTAGCGGGCAATCTGAGCTTTGCCGGTATGGCCACGAGCGCGGCAGGCGCTTCTCCGCTCGACGTGTTCGGGCTGCCGACCGGGGCGATTACGCCGCAATCGAGCGCGCCGCTGGCCAGCCGCAGCGCGTTGCGGGCGGGTGACGAATTCCGCATCGGCGCCGATGGCCGCCGTCTCACCACGATCAAAATCGGCACGAACGATACGCTCGCCTCGCTCGCCGCCTCGATCAACCGTGTGATCGGTGCCGCCGGCAAGGCGGAGGTGGTGAAAGAGAGCGGGCTCGAGCGGTTGAAGATTTCCGCGCGCGACGGCAAGGCGCTGCGCCTGGACGCGGGCGGGGAAGGCCGCGATGCGCTGGGCGCGCTCGGTCTCGGGCCGGGCGTGATCGCTGTGAACAGCGCCGGCCGGGGCGCGCTGAAGACTTACGGTCTTGGCCTGATCGCCGCCGACCTCCGGCTCGATAGCAAGGCCAATATCACCCGCACCAAGGCGGAATTGTCAGCCGCCGTCTCGATCGTGCGGCAGGCCTATGACGGGCTGCTCAACCCGAACGCCAAGGAATTGACCGCCGAAGAGAAGGCGCTGCAGGAGCGCCGCCAGAACGCCGGGGTCGCCCCGCAATACTATTCCGCCCGGCTGGCGAACTATCAGGCTGCGCTGGCCCGCCTTGGGGGCGGTTAGGTCGCGCAGAGCGGGCTTTTCAGGCCCGCCGCCGCGGGCTAGAAGCGCCGCCTTCGGAGTCGCCGCGGTAGCTCAGTGGTAGAGCGCACCCTTGGTAAGGGTGAGGTCGTGAGTTCAATCCTCACCCGTGGCACCAGCCGCTATTTCGGCTTCCCATCCTCAGCGCCCGGTTTTTCCCCGCCCGCGAGCGGCTGCTCGGCTGCCGGGGCTGGCTGTTGGGCTGGGGCGGTTCCGGTCTCCGGTTCGGGCGCGATCTGGTTCCGCAGCCCTCCGCCGCAGGCCGCGCGCACCACCTGCCATTCCGCATCCGTCAGCGAGGGCCTGCGGCCCGCCCGTGCGCGGGCCCGGGCAGCCGCGGCGCGCTCGGCGGTGGCGGGGTGGCTGGAGAACAGGGTCGGCATACCCGCCGCGCCATGTTCCTGCGCCTGCTCGGCGAAGCGGTCGAACAAGCGGGCGAGGGCGCCAGTGTCGATGCCGGCGGCGTCGAGATAATCGAGCCCGCGCCGGTCCGCGTCGCTCTCGTCGTCGCGGCTGTAGCTCAAGCCGGCGAGATTGACCGACGCCAGCGCCAGCGCCTGGCCGGCGCCCGCTCCGCCAACCACCACGTCGAAGAAGATGCCGACGCCGACATGGCGGATCAGGTTCTTCATGATGTGATTGTGTTCGATATGCGCGATCTCGTGCGCGAGCACGCCGGTGAGTTCGTCGGGATTTTCGGCGAGGGCGATCAGGTCGTCGGTGACGACGATCGAATTGTCCGGCAGCGCGAACGCGTTCGGAAACGGCGCGTCGACGATCGTCACCCACACCTGCTCGCGCTGGGGCACGTTCGATGTCGCCATCAGCCGGTAGGTGAGGTCATTGAGGATGCGCGCGGCTTCGTCGCTGTCGTCGCAATAATTGGTGACCGCGTCGACCTGCGACCAGGAGATATCGGCAATCTGGTCGCGATAGCGCGAGGGGATGTGATCGGCGATCGGCGCGGCCAACATCGGCACGCCGACCAGGAACACGCCGGCGAGAGACCAAGCCGCCGCGACTAGGCCGATCACAACGCCTCGCCCTTCGCGGCCGAGCGTGCGCGCGGTGAACAATTCCGGCGCGCGCGCTCTGAGTTCGGCGGTGTCGTCTGGTGCGAAGAATATCCGCTCGCCCGTGTCGGGTTTGCGTTTGAGGATGACGCCGCTTGCGCCGTCGTCGGCGCGGCGGCTCTCGGCAAAGGTCCAGGTGTGGCTCGTCTCGCCAATGCGCAGCGTCAGCGCATCCTCGCCAATTTCGCAGGTCGCATCATGGGTAACGGCGGCGCGGCCGTCGGCATAGCGAACGCGCATCAGACGATCCCCACGCCCATGTCGAGATCGAACGCATCGCCCAGGCCCTCACCGGACTTGCCTTCCGGCACGATGCTTTGGCCGATCTCGGCGAAGCGTGGCGAGCCGATAATCTCCAGCCGGTTGATCACGTAGCGCACGCGCAGAAAGCCGCCGAGTGGGGCGAGCAGGGTCAGCGAGAAGATGGTGATCAGCCAACTCGCGAGTGAGACGAAGAACCACGAGAACGTTTTGGCCTTGAGCCGGAAGCGCGCGCCGTCGAGCTCGATCAGCGAAGCGATGCGGTTCATGGCGGCGGCGTTGTAGGGGGCCCAGAACAGCAGCATCAGCAACAGCACGAACACGATCATCACCACGCCGATGACGATATTGGCAGCCGGATTCATCGGCGCCTCTGGCGTTGCGGGGGTGAGCATGCCCGCGCCGATCAGTCCGGCGGCGACAGCCGTCGCGATCATGAACGCGACCAGGCACGCCAAGGGAAACGCGAACCATCCCATCGCAAAAGGCCACCAGAGTCCCTTCTGCGGCGACTCTCCGTCATCGACGAAGTTGAACGGCTGATCGCCGAAGCGGGCGTTGTCCCACAACAGACGCGCCCGGTTTATCCGCGCGGCGGGCGTGTACCAGCCGAGCGAGAGCGATTGCAGGATGCTCCAGCCCCAGGAAGCGAAGGCGAAGTTCCAGGCCGAGCCCGCCAGGCCAAGGCGGATGCCGCGCCAGCGCGTGCGCGAAAGCTGATAGCGCCGCATCCAGTAACGCGCCGCCGCCATCAGCGGCACCACGACGAGATAGAAGCCGATGCCCAGCCAGGAGGCGCTGACCGGATCCATCAGCAACGGAGCGATGTAGAAGACGAAGGCGGCGGGAAGGAAAAAGGTCGGCAGCGAGATCAGAAAGCCGCGGAACAATTCCCAGGCGCTGCCGGTATATTCGAGCGGGTCACCCATGGTGCGGATGCGTGACCAGACGCGGCGGCGCATCGCGGTGCGGGCCCAGAAGCGGTAGAGCGTCAGCGTGAGAAGGGTGAGGCCCGCATTGCGCAGCGCCAGGCCCGCAACGTTGAAGAATCGGCCCTCCTGTTTGAACGGTTGCTCAGGCGCCGCTTCGGCCGTCATGATGCTTCCCCCACGGCATCAAGTGTAGCGCCGTGTTCGCCGAGGTCGACTGCCAGGATGAGTACAAAGCCGCCGAAACCGCCCAAATCGGCCCGTGACGAGCGCTTGGCGGCGGCGCTGAAGCGCAACATCACGCGCCGCAAGCAGGCGGCAAAGCCTGACGGTAAGAAATAGCGCAACGCAGACCTACCCCCACGGAACCGCGCCTTGCTTACGCCGTTTCGGGCCCCCATAACCGGGGCGGCTCGGGGGCAAACGAAAGACAATTATGGACCGTATCGCCATCACGGGCGGCGCCCCGCTCAAAGGCAGCATTCCCATCTACGGCGCCAAGAATTCGGCCCTGAAGCTGCAGGCCGCGGCGCTGCTTTCCGCCGAGCCGCTCGTCCTGGAAAACATGCCGGACCTCGCCGACACGCGCTTCATGGCGCAGCTGTTGGCTTCTCTCGGCGTCGAGGTGGCGTGGATCAAGGAGGCGCGCACGCTGCGCCTGCACGCCGGCGCCATCGCCTCGACAATCGCGCCCTATGACCTCGTGCGGAAGATGCGGGCGACGTTCAATGTACTTGGCCCGCTGCTGGCGCGGGTGGGGCACGCTACCGTTTCGCTGCCCGGCGGCTGCGCGATCGGGGCACGTCCGGTCGATCTCCACCTCAAGGCGTTCGAGGCCATGGGCGTCGATATTCACATCGAGCAGGGCTATGTGAAGGCGGCGGCGTTGCGCGGCCTGAGGGGCGCTGACATCACCTTCCCGTTCGTCTCAGTCGGCGCGACGGAGCACGCGATGCTGGCCGCCGTGCTGGCGCAGGGCGACACCACCCTCCGTAACGCGGCGCGTGAGCCCGAGATCGTGGATCTTGCCGATTGCCTGAACGCGATGGGCGCGCGCATCGAAGGCGCGGGCACGAGCGAGATCAATATTCGTGGCGTCACATCGCTCAAAGGCGCCAAGCACCGCGTGGTGTCCGATCGCATCGAAGCCGGCACCTACGCCTTGGCTGTGGCGGCCGCGCGCGGCGACGTGCTGCTTGAAGGCGCGAACTACGATCACATCGCTGCGCTCGCCGAGCTGATGCGCCGTGCGGGCGTCGAAGTCGAAACCGAAGCGCGCGGCGTGCGCGTGCGCCGTAATGGCGGCCGCTTGCTGGCGCAGGACTTCGAAACGGAGCCTTTCCCCGGCTTCCCGACCGACTTACAGGCGCAGGCGATGGCCGTGCTGTGCCTCGCCGACGGTCAGTCGCGCATCCGCGAAACGATCTTCGAAAACCGGTTCATGCACGCGCCCGAATTAGCGCGCCTTGGCGCGCAGATCGCGGTGCATGGCAACGAAGCTGTGGTCACGGGGGTAGAAAAGTTGATTGGCGCGCCGGTGATGGCGACCGATCTGCGCGCCTCGGTCAGTCTGGTGATCGCCGGCCTTGCGGCCGAGGGCGAAACGATCGTCAACCGCGTCTATCACCTGGACCGCGGCTTTGAATCGCTCGAAGCCAAGCTCGCCGCCTGCGGCGCGCAGATCGAGCGGCAGCGGGGCGATTGAGGCGCATGAGCGGCGCGTTGAAACTGATGGCCGAGGACGACGCCGATCTGCAGATCATCGGCGCGGCTGTTCAGGATGCGCTGGTGCGCATGAAGGACGTGACGCTCAACAAAAAGGCGCGCCGCTTCACCGCCATGCTGAGCCGCTTTCGCTGGGAAAATGCGGGCCAATATGGGCCCTACGAACGCATCCGCTCGGCGCTCTCGTTCGAGGGCGTGCTCGCGGTGAAATCCCGGCATGTGCGGGCTGGCGATGGAGAATCGTTAGCCTCGGTCTTGTCGGTCGCGTTCGTTCCGGACGCCGAGCCGCCCGGCGGGCAAGTGCGTCTCGTGCTCGCGGGCGGGGGCGAGATCGTGCTGCAGGTGGAGTGCCTCGACGCCTTGCTTGTCGACATGGGCGACCCCTGGCCGACGCCGCGCCGGCCGGACCATGAGCGTGCGTGATGAGCGAGAACCGTCTCATTGACGTTCAGCTTGACGAAGCCTCGCTAGCGCCCGCCTCATCGAATGCAGAGCACGAGCGGCGCATCGCGCTTTTTGATCTGAAGGAGTCGAATTCGTTCGCCGTCGCCGGCGAAGAGCGCGGGCCCTACGCGCTGACCTTGTCGGTGATCGAGGGCCGTCTCGCCTACGATGTGACGGTCGCCGCCACAGGCGAGCGGGTGCGATTGCATCAAGCGTCGATCTCGCCGCTGCGCAAGCTGATCAAGGACTACGCGCTCATCTGCGAGACCTATCACAACGCCATCCGCCACGCCTCGCCCAGCCAGATCGAGGCCATCGATATGGGCCGCCGGGGCCTGCACAACGAAGCGGCGGAAGTGCTGCAGGCTTCGCTTCGGGACAAGTTCGTCATCGACCTTGAGACAGCGCGGCGCCTGTTCACGCTGATCTGCGCGCTGCGCATCAGGGCGTGAGCCGATGTCGAGGGGCGAGGGACCGCCGCGATCGGTGCTGTTTGCATGCACACACAATTCGATCCGCTCGCCGATGGCGGCGGAGCTGATGCGGCTGCGCTTCGGCCCGCTGGTGCGGGTGGACAGCGCCGGGGTGCGCCCTGGCGAGGAAGTCTCGGCGATGGCCGCGTTCGTTATCGACGAGCTTGGCGGGGATATCTCCCGCGTCCGGCCCAAGCCCTTCGAAAGCTTCGAGGAGGACGAGGGCGAGGGGCCGTTCGAGCTGATCGTGTCCTTGAGCCCCGAGGCCCACCACCGGGCGCTCGATCTCGTGCCCAAGCTAGGCCTCGCCGCTGAATACTGGCCCACTTTTGACCCCTCCCTGGCGGAAGGATCGCGCGAACAGGTGCTGATGGAGTACCGCGCGGTCCGCGACGGGCTCGTGCGGCGCATCGCCGAGCGGTTCGAGCGCCCGTCGACGGGCTAGTCCTCAGCGCCTATAAGGCCTCGCCGCCCCGAATCCGGGGCCCCAAACTGGAGCTTTAATGGCCAAGGAAGAGCTATTGGAATTTGCCGGAACGGTGATGGAGCTTTTGCCCAACGCGACGTTCCGGATCGAACTGGAGAACGGCCACCAGATCATCGGCCACACCGCCGGCAAGATGCGCAAGAATCGCATCCGCGTGCTGGCGGGCGATAAGGTGCTGGTGGAGATGTCGCCCTATGATCTGACCAAGGGCCGCGTCACGTACAGGTTCAAATGACGACAGGTTCTCTCGATCGCGCCATCGTCGTGACGGGCGCTTCGACCGGCATCGGTCGCGCCGCCGTCGCGAAAGCCGTGCGCGAAGGCGCGCATGTGTTCGCCAGCGTGCGCAAGCAAGCCGACTCCGACAGTCTCAATGCTGAGTTCGGCGAAGCGGTGACCCCGCTTCTGTTCGATGTGGCCGATGAAGCGGCGGTGCGCGCGGGCGCGGCGCAGGTGGCGCAAGCGCTCGGCAACCGGCGGCTCTATGGCCTTGTCAACAATGCCGGCATCGCCGTGCCGGGGCCGCTCTTGCATCTCGACACCGAGGAGCTGCGGCGCCAGTTCGAGATCAATCTGTTTGGCGTGCACACCGTCACCCGCGCCTTCGCCGATCTGTTGGGGGCCGAGCCGGGCCGAACCGGCAGGCCGGGCCGCATCGTGATGATTTCCTCCGTCGGCGGGCAAAATGGCGCGCCGTTCGTGGGTCCGTATTCTTCCTCGAAATTCGCGCTCGAAGGCTATTCGCAATCGCTGCGCCGCGAGCTTCTGCTTTACGGCATTGATGTCATCGTCATCGGCCCTGGCGCTATCGCGACGCCGATCTGGGACAAGGCCGAGCAGAACGATCTCAATCGTTTCGCCAACACGCCCTACGCGCCGATGATCAAGCGTGTCATCGATTACATGCTCACGCAGGGCCGCAAAGGCTTGCCCCCGTCCGATGTCGGCGATCTGATTTGGCATTGCCTGAGCAGCGCCAAACCGAAGGTACGCTACGCCATCCTGCGCCGTCCGTTTATGGACCGCACGCTGCCGCAGATCATGAATCCGCGCACGGTTGACCGCATCTACGCCCAGCGGCTCGGGTTTCCGAAGCCGCGATGAAGCCGCGTCTTGTGCTGGCGAGCGCGAGCCCGCGCCGCCTGACGCTGCTCGCGCAGATCGGGCTTGAGCCCGACGAAGTTATCGCCGCCGACATCGACGAGACGCCGCTGAAGGGTGAAACGCCGCGTCTGCTGGCGCTGCGGCTGGCGACAGCGAAAGCCGAGTCGGTGCACGCCGAGGACGCCATCGTCATTGGCGCCGACACCGTGGTCGCCGTTGGCCGGCGTGTGTTGCCGAAGGCTGAGAGCGAGGACGAGGCGCGGGCCTGTTTGGCGCTGCTCTCGGGCCGCACCCATCGGGTTTACACGGGCGTCGCCGTGCGTGCGCCGGGCGGGCCGACGCGGACGCGGCTGGCGGAGACGCGCGTCAGCTTCAAGCGCCTTTCGGCGGCGGAGATCGACGCCTACATCGCCAGCGGCGAATGGCATGGCAAAGCGGGCGGCTACGCCGTGCAGGGGCATGCGGCGCGCTTCATCAGCACAATCATCGGCTCGTATTCGGCTGTTGTCGGTCTGCCGCTCTATGAGACGGCGAATTTGCTCGAAGGCGCGCAATGAGCGAGCCGCTTGAGGCCTGGATTGACGGCGCCATTGGCGAGACGCGCGAAGCGCTCGTGCGCAATGGCCGGCCGATCGCGCTGCGCGTCACACGCGCGAGCGATGAAGGCCGCCGCGCGCGCTGGGGCGAGGTCTATTGCGCACGCGTGCGCGAAATCGACAAGCGCCGGCGCGGCGTGTTCCTCGATCTGGGGCTGCGCGAGGAGCAGGGTTTTCTGCCGCTCGGCGAGGACGGCCGCGCCCGGATGGGCCGCGAGCGGCTTTCTCTGCACGAGGGCCAGGGCGTGATCGTCTCGGTCGCGCGGGAGGCGGCGCGGGCGAAGAATCCGGTCGTTGATCTGCAGGACGTCGGCCACGACGGCGAGGCGCCGCATCAGATCGCCCGGCACGAGGTCGATGACGAATTGGTGCTGGCCAAACCCGCCGATCCGGTCACGCGGGCCAAGCTCGATGCGCTGACCGAGGATGCGTTAGCGCGCACCGCGCCCATACCCGGCGGCGGCGTGCTCACCATCGAGCCGACTTCGGCGCTGGTGGCGATCGATGTGGACGCGGGTGCGCGCCAGGGAACCGGCGATCCCGAGCGCTTCGCGCTGGATCTCAATATCGCGGCGGCCGAGGAGGCGGCGCGGCAGCTGCGCCTGCGCAATCTGGGTGGGCTTGTCGCCATTGATTTTGTCTCGCTCAGGGCCAAGTCGCACTTGAAGCTACTGGAGGAGGCGGTGCGCAGCGCATTCGCTGGCGATCCGTGGAGCGTGCAGTTCGGCGGCCTTTCGCGCTTTGGAATCTACGAGCTCGCACGCTCCCAATTGCGACGTCCATTGCATGAGCAATTGCGCGACGCCGATGGCCGCCTCAGCGTTGAGACGGTGGCGCTGATGGCGCTGCGCGCGATCGAACGCGAAGGCCGCGCGCAAGCGGGCCGGCAGATCGCCTGCACGGTTTCGCCTGAGGTTAAAGCCTGGCTCGACGCGGCGGAGATCGATTGGCGCAGCGCCCTTTCAGGCCGGATCGGCATGCGTTGGACGATCGACGCCCAGCCCGGTCCGCGCGACCGCATCGATGCGAGGGCGCTATGAGCACGGATGAAACCCCGCGCGGCAAATGCGTGATCTGCGGCAAGCCGCAGGATGCGAAGTTCAAGCCGTTCTGTTCGAAGCGCTGCGCTGATGTCGATCTCAATCGCTGGTTCAGCGGCGCGTATGCGATCCCCGCAGAAGAAGAATCGCCCGGCGAGCTGGACTCGCCGGGCGATCGCAAAGACTGACCTGACGCCCGCGCTTATTCGGCGCGTGCAGCCGGATCGTTGGTGATCGAGGCCGCCGCCAATTCCTTGGCGGCCGCGTTGGCCTGTGCGCGTTCGGCTTCGATCGCCGAAGCGATGACGTTTTCGCCGCGCGCTTGGCGCTCGGCTTCGTCGGCCGAACGGGCCACGTTGACCTTCACGCTGGCGTACACTTCCGCGTGCAGGCGGATGCGCACGTCATAGACGCCGATGGTCTTGATCGGCTTGTCGAGCACGACCGCATTGCGGTCGATCTTGGCGCCCGACTTGACGATCTCGTCGGCGATGTCGCGCGAGGACACCGAACCGTAGAGCTGGCCAGCTTCACCGGCTTGGCGGATCAGCGTGTACGAGGTGCCGTCGACCTTGCCGCTGGCCTTTTCCGCTGCAGCGCGGGCTTCGGCGTTGCGGGCTTCGATCTCGGCGCGGCGTGCTTCGAACGCCTTGCGGTTGGAGTCGTTGGCGCGCAGCGCTTTCTTTTGCGGCAACAGGAAGTTGCGGGCGTAACCGTCGCGCACCTTCACTTCGTCGCCGATGCCGCCGAGATTCTCGACGCGTTCAAGCAGGATGACTTGCATGTGCTGGTCTCCTTACTGAACGGCGAACGGAAGCAGAGCGAGTTCACGCGCCAGTTTAATGGCGCGCGCGAGTTCGCGTTGCTTCTTGGCGGAAACGGCGGTGATGCGCGCCGGGACGATCTTGCCCTTTTCGCTGATGTAGCGCTGGAGCATTTTCACGTCCTTGTAGTCGATCTTCGGCGCGGCGGCGCCGGAGAACGGGCACACC
>JAEUMR010000003.1 GCA_016791385.1 Hyphomonadaceae bacterium | reverse complement strand
CAGTTCGCGCGCGAGCGAGGAAGCGGCCGCGGCGTCGACATTCCAGTCGATCGCATCGATCAGATAGCCGCTGTCAGCGTCATAGGTGGGCAGCGCCAGCAGGCCCGAATGGGCGCCCACCAATGCCCCGGCGCGGGCAAGGGTGGATGCCCATTCTGCTTGTCCCAGCGCGCATTCGTAAAGGCTGGCGCGGATGGCGCTGATTTCGCTGTCGATGGTCATCGGCGCGCGCTCGTGCAGTGTGTGCCAGACATCTCAGCGATCCCGCGTGCGGGCGAGCGGCGCTGCCGCGCCAGCGCCCCCCGGCTGGGTCAGCGCGGTTTCGACATTGTCCAATTCCTGCTCGGACAGATCGAACATGGCCGCGAACGCTTCGGTTTCCTGGCGCTTTGAGGGGTCGGCCACTAGCACAAGACAGAAGGGATCGGCGCACAAGGGGGCGGCAAGCGCCAGCGCCAGATAAGGGCGCCCGCGCGTGCGGCTGATGCGCACGAGCGCGCGCGCGCTTGGGCGTGCGCCCGCGATCGCGTTGGTGATTGCGGCCAGAAGCGGGCCCTTGTCTTCGCGCAGGCGGCATTCCAACCGGCCCGCGGCCGCGAGCAGACCATCGCCGCGCTCAAGCATGGTTGCGGCGGCCGCATTGGCGTCGAGCAGCCGCAGCGCGCGATCGGTCAACACGACGGCGATGGGCAAAAGGTCAAGCGCAGCCGCCTTATGAGCGTGTTCCGGTTGCACCGCTGATCCTTATCCATCCTGACGATGATGAGTTGGAAGCAGGGCAGTTGGAGCAGCATCCGCGCGCGCGCGCGAGGTGATATAGATCACATTGGAGCCCAGATCGGGCCGGCGCTGTTCAGGGGGCGAGACTATAGGCAAACCAGATGCTGGGCTCCTCATAGCGCCCTGCGCCTTGCTCCAGATCGATCCGCACCGGCGCGATGGCGCCATCGAGCGCATAATCATCGGATTTCTCGAACACGCGTCCGGTCATCATTTCCCAAAACGCGGTCGGCTCTTCGATCACCGCCGAGCGCCCGGCTGGGTTCAGCATCTTGCCTCCGGCGGCAAGGTGCGCGCGCAGGTAAGGATCGAACGGGCGTCCCTTGTCATCGACCCAACGGGCGTAGCTTTCGATCGGCACAAACGGGTGGGCTTGTTTGGCTGAGGGACGCACTGGCGCGACCACGCCCTGAAGGCCCCGTTCGCGCGCCAGGTGCTGAATCGAGGCGATCATGGCGCCGACAAGACCTTTGCCGCGATGGATGCCAGGCACAGAGATCGAGAGTACGCCGAGTGCGTTATGGCGGGTGCGGCTTATGTCGGAGGCGGCTTTTTCAACCAGCCAATCCCAGCCTTCGTCGGGCAAGGCGTTGAAGTCGCAAACGAGGGGTGCGCAGGCCCCCACCGCGACCGGATAGCCGCTGTCGCGATCGACAAGGCACATTTGATATTCGGGATAGCAGTCCAACAGGTCTTGATAGAAAGCAAAATGAGCGCGGGTGAAATTGAGAAAACCCAGCGAGGACCAAGCGGCTTGTTCGATCGCCTTTATGGCTTTGCGTAATTCGGGGCTGTCGCTGCTGCGTCTGATTTGATAGCGCGCGGGCGAGACGGGATGGGATCGTGCTTTGCCTGCAAATGCCCGTTGTAGGCTCTCGGGCAAGAGCGGGGCCCGCCCGGTGCGGCTCAAGATGAGATGGCCTCGATCGCGTCTGTCTCCGGCCAGGCGCTGCGCCGCTGCGCCGCTGCGCATTTCAACACCCAGCGCTTGGCTTTGTTGCGGAGCTACGGCAGCGGCAGACGCTGGCGTTGCTGGCGACCCGGCCATCGCGGAATCCAGCCAAAACGACAGATCCCAATCCTGGCGCAGCTTTTGGTCGCTGATCACAGGCAAGGCCGGCTCCGGTTCATCGCTGTCGAACTGGGGATCGCAGCGCCCGCTTTGGTCCGCTATCGTGTGCGCAAGCGCTGCGAGCGCGCCGCCTTGTCCATCGGCGCAGGCAAAAGCTGGCGCTGCGGTGTAATCGAGACAGCGCTCAAGCACAGCCTCCGGCCCGGCCAGAAGCACCCGCTTACCGGCAGCTTCGGCCGCCGCAACCACTTCCAAAAGCGCGTCTTCGGCTGCTCCAGCAAAAAACACCACGACAAGGGCGGCGCTGTTGATGTGCGCAGAGGCGCGTGCGCGCCAGTGTGATCCGGTGATGCATTGGTCGACAACCGATAGGTGCAGCTCTTCCAGGCGCTGACAGATCAGCGCCGCATCCCCCGCGCGCTGGCCTGCATGAGGAAGGAAAACATCAGGCATGGGCGATCGCGGGTGACAGCGCCGTGCTCATGAACGAACTCGACGCTTCGCGGGCAAAGGTGACGTAATAGGCCTGCATCAACGCGTGCAGGCGCGCGGTGCCGCGCAATTCCTTCAGATTGGGCCGGTGCACCCGCTCCTCGACGAGGCCATATTGGATCCAGCCTTGGGCGTTGCGCGCTGCGCGCCGTTCATAAGGCTCAGCATCGTCGTCGCCGTGCTGCTTCCACAACATGCGCCCGATCGCGCGGCGGGTGACGATCGGCCGGTTAGCGGGGACCGGCCCAAGGCCTGCCGCGGCGATGTCGTCAGCGGTCACATAATCGGAATAGCGCCAGGGATAGGACAAGAGCTCAACCGCCTCGAGTGTCATCAGCGCCCGGCGCGCGGCGATCAGAGCTTTTTCGTCGCCACAGAGCGGCGCCGGAAAAATCTGCTGGCGCAGGAAGTCGCGGTAGGCGGCGCACGCGCATTGTTGTGCATGCGCAAAGCGCGCGCTGATCACGCACTGTGGATCGGCCGGTCCGCTGGCTGCCTGCATCTATCCTCGCTCAAGAGTGCGAGCGTCTGATCATGGCCGCCGGCGCGCACTTTGGCCAGTTCGACATTTTGTTGGGCCGTAAGCTTGCAAAACGCTGACGCAAGCGCGCAGCGGCGTCGTTTCGTCGGCACATCTTATGGCGCATGACCGCTTCTATACGGGGTTTATCGTGCTCGTCCGGAGAGCCGATTGCCCATGACGAGCACGAACGCATCGCCCCGCTTTGCAGCGCGCAATGTGCAAAAAATCACAAATATTCCCGGCGCCGATCGTGTCGACGTCGCCATCGTTGGCGCAGGCGCTGCGGGGCTTTATTGCGCGCTGCGCCTTGGGCGTGAACGGCCCGATCTCTCCGTTGAGATATTCGAGGCAGGGCCTGAAGTGGGCGGCCGCTGGCGCTCGGCGACCGCTGGGGACGGTGCGGTTTGCGAGCTGGGCGCGGCCTTCGTCTCCAATCAGCATACGACCACGCTGGCGCTGGCGCGCGAACTCGGTTGCGCGATCGCGCCGGTCGACTTTGCCAGTGCGGGTTATTTTCTGCGCGGGCGTTGGCTGCAAGCGGGCGAACCCGCGCTGCCGTTCTTGATGCGCGCTGAGGAGCACAGGCTTGGCGCCAGCGCGCTCATCGAGCGCGCGCTTGCAGCCTCCGCGCCGGAGTTTTCGGAGGCGCGTGCGGCGGCGGATGGGCAGGGCGCGCTCAATGATGTCGAAGGCATTCTGCGCACGGCTGTGATCGAGGGCCGCCCGCTTTGGCGCTGGCCGATGCGAACACTGCTGGAGCGCACGCTGTCGAACGAGGCGTTGGCGTTTGCAGAGCGCAGCCATGGCAGCACCGCAGCGTTTGCGCAGATCAACGCCTATGACGCAAGCCTTGTGCATTTGCTCGAGACCCGGGCGGGCCAGCGCTATGGCCGCGTGCATGCGGGCTTCGGCGCGCTCGCCCGCAAGATGGCGGAGCGGGCCGGGTGCGCGATCCACATGGGCCACCGTCTTTGCGCCGTCGGTTTCGACGGGGCGCTCATGCATTTGTCCTTCTCCACCCCGGATGGTGAGCGCCGCTTGCGTGCAACATCGCTTATTCTGGCGCTGGCGCCTTCGCAGGTTGAGGCGGTGCGCTTCGAGACCGGGTTGGTGGGGCCAGCTTTTGCGGCCGATCTTGCAAGCCTGGTGACGATCCCAGCGTGCAAGCTCTTTCTAGAGTTTGCGCAGCGCTGGCGCCCGGCCGTGCTGGCTGCGCCCTCTGATGCGATCGCGGCCGTGCACACCGATCTGCCGCTGCAGCAATGCTATTTCGCCCCGTCCGGCGTTTCGATGCTGGCCGCTTTTGCCGATGGCGCGGGCGCGCACTATTGGCGCGCTCTCGCAGATAAGGGCGCAGACGCGCCTGCGCCGATGATCGAAGCGGCGATGCGCCAGCTCGAGGCGCTGTACGGTTCGGTTCCAGCGCCAGTGTCGGGACGTTTCGTGTTTTGGCCCGCTGCCTGGCACGCCTGGGCCCCGGGCGCGCGTTCATGGCAGGCGCGCGCGCGTCTTGTCCAACCCAACCCCAATCTACGGATCTTCTTATGTGGTGAAGCTTATGCGCGCGAGCAGGGTTGGAGCGAGGGCGCATTGAACAATGCCGAAGCGATGCTCGAACGGGGCTTCGGCTTGGGAAGGCCCTGCTGGGCCGGAGACCATGATCCGTTCGACTGTCAAGGAGACGCGTGATGTCCGATATGTTGAAGCTTTTGATCGAACTCGGCGAAAGCCCTTCTCTACGCTCTCGCTATCATGGCGAGCGTGAAGCGGTGTTGGCCGCTCGCACGCTCGATGCGGCAGCGCGCGCCGCTTTGATGAGCGGCGCGGCGGTGCGCGTGCGTGAGGCGGTGGGCCTGGGCGGTGCTGAACCGCCGAAGATCATCGTTGTGCCGGCGGCGGCGTATGCGCGCGCGGCCTGATTGACGCAAGGGGCGGGGTGCGCGTCCTGTGCGCGCGCCCCGCAACCTGCGGTGCGGAACGGAATGAATCCAAAGGGATTGAACCCAACAAGGATTGAGCAATGGGCGTTGAGACGCTGCACACGCAACAGAAGGGCTCGCTTGTCGTCGTCGGCACTGGGTTGACCTTGGCGGGTCATCTCAGCGCCGAAGCCCGGCGCGTCATCATTGAGGCCGACATTGTGCTCGCCCTGATGGGTGATCGTGTCGTTGAAGCCTGGCTGCGCACGCTCAACCCCAGGCTTGAGCGGCTTGAAGATCAGTATGAAGCGGCGTCGTCACGTCCGCGTGCGTATCGGGCCATGAGCGAGCGCATGCTTGAGCTGGTGCGCTCTGGTTTGGCCGTGGTGGTGGCGCTCTATGGGCATCCTGGGGTTTTTGTCACGCCATCGCATGAAGCGATCGCGCGGGCGCGGGCGGAAGGGTTCAACGCGGTGATGCTGCCGGCGATCTCGGCCGAAGATTGTCTGTTCGCCGACCTTGGCGTCGATCCGGGCGCATCAGGGTGTCAAAGCTACGAGGCGCGCGATTTCTTCGCCCATGCGCGCGCGTTTGATCCCAGCGCTGCGCTCATCCTGTGGCAGATTGCCGTGTTGGGAGACGGCGCGTTCCGTGATTTCGCGCCGCGCCCCGGCGCGCTCGCAGCGTTGGCGCTGGTGTTGCTTGATGTCTATCCGCCAGCGCATCGGGTGGCGGTCTATGCTGGCGCGCGTTTGCCGACCGAACGGCCCCGGATCGATTGGCTCAAGCTGGAAGATCTGCATCTGGCCGAGATCGACCAATCCTCGACGCTCTATGTGCCCCCGCTGCGCGAACCCTCGCCCTCGCCCTCGCGCCTGGCGCTGCTTGAAAGCATGCTGAGCGCAGCCGAGCGCTAGGGCTGGCTGCGGCGGGCCCGGAGGAGTGGCGCCCGGCCCGCGCCGGCGTGCTATAGTGCGCTCGTGTGGGTAGAGAGCGCGTTGATGAAGGCGGCAAGCAATAAGCGTCAGAAGCCTGCGCCCGCCGCCGGTTTGGCCGCGCTGGGCAAGGTGGGGGTTCTGAGCGGCTTGGACGAAGCAGCGCTCAGCGCTCTGGCAGGGAAGGTGCGTTGGCGTCCAGTCAAGGCGGGGGAAGGCGTCATTTCCCATCTGGCGCTGGACGCCTCGGTTTATTTCATTGTCGAGGGCGAGTTCACGGTTTCGCTGCAAAGCGCGATCGGTCGCCATGTCGCGATCCGAACGCTGGGCCCGGGCGACCATTTTGGCGAGATCGCCGCGCTCACCGCCTCGCCGCGCACGGTCAATGTGACCGCGCAAACCGGCGGCCTGCTGGCGGAATGCTCGCCCGATCTGTTTGCGCAAACGCTCGCCGCCAACGGCGCGCTGGCGCTGGCGTTCGCCCGCGATCTGGCGCGCACAATCGTGCATCTTACCGACAAGGTGTTCGAGCTCGCCGCGCTTGAAGTGCGCTTTCGCGTGTACGCCGAATTGCTGCGTCTTTCGCGCAGCGGTCAGAGTTCAGGGCCGGGCATCCTCATCAAGAAGGCGCCGACCCATGCTGCGCTGGCTGCCGCCATTGGGGCCCAGCGCGAAGCCGTCACGCGTGAAATGCGCGCCCTGGCGCGCGAGGGCGTGTTGCGTCAGCGCGGAAGGGAATTGACCATCCTTGATCCACAGCGTTTGCGTAGCCTGCTTGAGCGCCGCGCGGGCGTGACAGCAAGCCAGATCGTGGACTGGGCGTCCTAAAGCGCGATGGGCAATGCACGATCTTTCAGCTCTGAAGCCGTCGCCGGCTATCTGCTGACCGACATCGAGGGCAGCACGCAACGCTGGGAGCGCACGCCCACGCAGATGCGCGCGGCTTTAAGCCGCCATTATGAGATCATCGAGGCGTGCGTGTCCCGGCATGGGGGACGCATTATCGATCGGGCCGGCGATGGCGCTTGCGC
This sequence comes from Hyphomonadaceae bacterium, assembly GCA_016791385.1. GTDB lineage: Bacteria > Pseudomonadota > Alphaproteobacteria > Caulobacterales > Aquidulcibacteraceae > Vitreimonas. The sequence continues at coordinate 13,811 of JAEUMR010000003.1, read as the reverse complement.
CATCTTCGCTGCGGGCAATCCGCTGCAGTGCGCGCTCGATATTCAGCTGGCGCTTCAGAGCGAGGATTGGCGCGCGGTAGGCGGGCTCAAAGTACGCATCGCCATCCATGAGGGCGCGCTTGAAAATGAGACGGGCGTCGATCACGTCGCCATCAATCGGGCCGCGCGCATGCTGGGCTTGGGATGGGGCGGCCAGATTCTGTTGAGCGAGGCGGGGACCAAGCTTTGGCCCGCGCCGCTGGGGGCGCAGCTGCACGACCTTGGGCCGTGTCACTTGCGCGATTTGAGCGCGCCCCTGCGCGTCTTCAGCCTTTCCCATCCTGCTTTCGAGCCAGTCAGGTTTTCCCAGCTGCGGGCCCCCGGCGCGGCCGCGGCGATTCCGCATCTGAACGGGCCGCTGATTGGCCGCGAGGCAGATCTTGCCGCACTTTCGGCTTTGCTCGACCGGGCGCAAACCCGGCTTGTCACGCTCACCGGTCCTGGCGGCAATGGCAAGACCAAGCTCGCGGCGCATCTGGCCTATGAGCGCGCGCGCGTTCAGCCGGTGTTCTTCGTAAGTTTCCACGCCGCTTCTAAAGGCGTTGATCCTTATGCGGCGATCGCGCAGGCGGCGGCATTGTCGCCACAGCCCGGGAGCGAAGCGCTCAGCCAATTGGCGGACTTTTTCGCCGGCAGAAATTGTCTGTTGGTGCTCGATGATGCTGGATCGGTCGAGGCTGCGCGGGTGGAAGCGCTGCTGCAACGCTGCGCCGATCTCGTGGTGCTGGCCACCAGCCGCGCTCCGCTTAAGGCGCCGGGCGAGATTGTCCACCCGGTCACGGGATTATCGTGCCGCGGCCCCTTGGTTGAAGAGGTTATGGCCTCGCCCGCGTGGCGCCTGTTTCAGAGCGAATTGGCGGCCCCTTATCGGGGCAAGCTCCCTGATGAGAGCGAGGCTGGCGCCTTTTACGCCTTGAATACGGCGATCGGGGGATCGCCGCTTGCCTTGCAGCTGAGCGCGCGCTGGCGGCCTTTGTTGTCGCTGGAAGAAATTGTCGCCCGTGTAGAGCGCGACGCCGATCTTCTAGCCCCGCCCAGCGACAGCGGCGAGCAACGCCTCAGCACCATCTTCGAAGCGTCATGGCGCTTGCTTTCCCCGCGCGAACGGGCGGCGCTGGCGCGTCTTTCGGTGTTCGCCGGCGGCTTTGAGTCCGGCGCCGCGCTGGCTATTGCGGGCGCCGATAGCGATCTCTTGTTGGCGCTGGAGCAGCGCGGATTGATCGCGCGCGCGGGCGAACACCGCTTTGGCCTGCACGCTTTGGTGCATGGCTATGCGGGGCGCAAATTCGAGGCGATGGACGGCCAGGTGGAGGTCAGGCGCGCCTATTGCGATTATTACGCAGCGATCGCATCAGCCTGCGTGGAGGTGAAAGGCGAGCATGAGCAGCCGCGCGCGCTCGAACGATTTGTGCGCGAGTTAGCCAACGTGTCCCAGGCCTGGGCCATGCTGCTGGACGCAGGCGACGAGGCGGCGATCGTGGCGACAGGCGAAGCCTTGTTCTACGCGCTGGCGTTGGCCTCGCGCTTCAGTGACGCGAAGGGGCTATTCGAGAGCGCGTACGCGCGCCTGCGCCAACCGCTGCAGCGCCACTTTGCCGCCATGGCGGCGAACATGGCGCTGCACGCGGGCGCGCTTGAGGAGGCCGAGCGCCTGATCAACGAATTGGCGGCTGAGCCGCTTGATCGGCTTGGCGCGGGTCACCTTTTCCAGGCCATGGGAAACCTGCATCACATCCGCGGCGAGCTGGATCGCGCCCGAGCCGCCTATGAGCAGGCCTTGCGCGTGCGTGAAAGCCTCGGCGATGTCATGGGGCAGCACTATTCTCTGATGAGTCTGGCGACAGTGACGATCATGCAGCGCGATGGGCAAAGCGCGCGCCAATTTTTGCGGCGCGCTTTCGCGATCTGCCGCCGCGCCCATAATCTCATCGGCGTCATGCACACCCATTACGCCGCCGGCGAGTTGGCGCGCAGCGAAGAGCGCATTGACGATGCGCGCGCGAATTTCGCCGCCGGTCTCGAGCTTGAAGAGGCGGTGGGCGCACCCCATTGGCGGGCCATCATCCTCAACAAGCTCGGCGTCTGTTTGATGCAATCGGGGCAGACGGGCCGGGCGTTCGATTGCCTGCACGAGGCGCTTGGCGTGGTTGAGGATATTGGCGACCAGCATGTGCGTATCGCCGTACTGATCGACTTGGCGCGTGCGGAGCGGCTGTTGAGTTTGTTTCCTGCGGCGCGTGCGTGTCTTTTGTTGGCGACGCGATTGGCGCTCGCGCGCCGGGCCCGGCCCCATCTGATGCGCGCCATCGCCGAGCTTGCAGAACTTGAGAGCGCCGATGGCGCAGAGGATGAGGCGGCGCGCTTGCGTGCATTGCTCGCCCGCAGCGCAGCGGCGGATGACGCCGCCGCTGCGCTCACGCCCCAGCAAGGGCCCTGGCTCGGGGAAGTTGAACGCGCGATCGCTCCGATGCTGGAAGCGCAGGCGCTTGCAGCGCTGCGCCTCTAATGCGCCGCTGTGCGATAAAACACAGTGCAGAATGGACGCGGTGCTGGCTTGATCGCAAGCGAGGTAGCCCGTCATGATCGACAACACCAACACCGCCCCCTCGATGCAAAATGCGGCGGCTTTCGCCGAGACCGCTCTCAAAGTGGCGTTGGACGCGGCCGCGCCGGCGCGCGTGATAGACGCCCTGCTTGAGGCGGTGCGAGGCCTCGACGAAAGCAGCGCGAGCCTAAGCGCCGAGAGCGACGTCAAACACTAGCCTCGCGTGCGGCCCGCGCGCGTCCAAGCGCGCCGGGATGAGCCCGGCTCGGCGGCCACGGCGGCGGCATACCCAAAATGGGTTGAAACTCGCCCCTAGGTAGCAGCCGGGTGGAGCGGCTCGTTTTCAGCGCAACGCAAAGTAGAAACGCCCTGGCCGTGCCCCCTTGGCGGGCATCGCTCCCTGATCTTCACTGCAACCGGCAGGAGAGAGGGGAATGCTTTGAGCGAGGAGCGGTCAGCGGGGGCGGTCGACAGGGAAATCGGCGCGCGGGTGCGCGCGCGCCGGCTTGAGATCGGCATGAGCCAGGAACGGCTCGCCGAATTGCTCGGCGTCACCTTCCAGCAAGTGCAGAAGTACGAAAAGGGCATCAATCGCATCGCGGCGAGCCGCCTTTACGACATTGCCGGTGCGCTTGAGGTCCCGGTGGTGCATTTTTACGAGGGCCTTGGCGGGTCTAAGAAACGCGATGGCGGTAATGCGGTCGGCAAGGCGCTGGGCGAAGCTGGCGCGATCGAATTGTTGATGCTGTATGCCTCGATCAAGAGCGCAAAAGTGCGCCGCCGCCTGATCGAGGTGGTGCGCGCCACGGTCGAGGAGGGCTAAGGCTCGCAGCGCTTCAACGCGGCCAGATGTCGAGTCTCGGACGATTGAAGGCGTTGAAGCTCGGCTGACTTCCGCCGAACGAACTGTGTTGAGTGCTTCAAGTCATCCCCGTGCTAAATTCGTTGGCGCAGATTCAAGGATGGGCTGGCTCTTGGTCGCATGAAATCGCCCATCTCCTGCCTGGGCGATACGACGATCATCATCGCGCCCATGATCGGCGCCGCCGCGCCCTCCGCGAACCGCTTCATCGCAAGCCTCCCGCGTCACTAGGGATGCTCGGTGTTTTCACTCAGCCCAGGCCCTTAGGTTGCGTTCGGCGGTGTTCGTTACAGCTCAGAGCCGGTGGCGAGCGGAAATCCCGATGAAGGCCGAACCGGCGTCATAGCGATTGACATCCGACGAGGAGCGATTGGTTCGTGCGCTATAGCCTCCAATGACCTGGACGTTCGAGCTAACCGACCAAGCGATGCCGACGGTGGTGGAGACGTTGTCATCGCGGCGTGGAGAGCCGACGAGACCTTCGAAGAACGAATCATACTTACGCCGTTCGTAGGCGGCTTGTGCGAAGGCGGTCAGTCTGGGAAGGCGCGGCACAGGGCGCGAAACGCTCGCTTCCACGCCAACCGCGGAATTGTTGTATTCTTCGGGGTCGGCGTCGATACGTTCAGCGTAGACCGAGCCGCCAATGGTCCAATCGCCGAGCTCCAGCGCACGGCCAACTCGGAGATGGTATCGATCTTGGGTCAGCTGTCGATCACTGAAGGGGTCCTCGAAGAGTTCGGCGTGCTGATAGTATGCGGTCCAATCCAAGGCCAGACGTCGGGTCTGCACTGCAACCGTCGCCGTGGCGGCCGCGTAGTCGAGTCCGCTAAACTCTTCGTAGCGCGTTTGGAACGCAGCCAGCCGGACGCTGGCCGCAGTGCGGGGCCCCAGGCGCAGCTGCGCGGTCGCTGACAAGTCAAGCGACGCGGCGGCGTCTCGTTGTTCTTCTGAGTCGCTAAGAAAGGCATTGTTGCTGTCGATTACGTTGGTGGTGGCCTCGAGCGTGATGAGCCGCGCCCGGCGCAACAGGATCAAATCGCCTGTACCGGTGGCAAGCGCTTCAGCGGCGTTGGCGGGGCGCAACGGGTTCACCGACTGCACCCGAAACCTCTCATCAAGGTTTGCATTTGGTCCGGTCTGCGCTTGCGCGATGCCGGCTGACCATACGACTAACGAGACCGCTATAGAGGTTATAAACTTAGGGAACACGGTCTGACCCCTGATTTTGCGTGATCACGTCCGGTGCGCGTATGCGGCCATTTTGCGGATCGATTTCGACGGCGATCCAAGTGTTGCCGGCTTGGTCTTGCGGCGGACGGCCTGTGAAAATGACGCGTCCGCCAACGATGGTCGTGCCATTGCCCTGAGGCACGGCCTGGCCGCCGCGCACGATCTGAAGAACGGCGCCCGAAGTGTTAGCGAGGTTTGTGCTGGCGGCGCTTTGGTCGCCGAAGTTGAAGACTGAAATTCGGTAGACACCGCCTTGAACCAGACTAGACGTGAGGATGACCTCGCTGCCGCTTGTGCAGATACAGTCTCGGATCAGCTCCGCGAATGGGAAGTCGTCTAGCCGGCCGGTCGCCACATAGTAGATGTGAAACCGTTGTGTGGAGTCCGCGCCGCTCGGACCTGTCATGTGCAGATCCAGGTCGAAAGCGCCGGGGCCCCATGTCAGCAGCACGTTGAAGGGTTGGGCCAAGAGGCGCGACAGCGTGTTTACATCCCCCGCGATTAGAGCGCGCAGATAGTCCCGTTGGCTCATGCCGTTGAGCCACGCGACCGTTTGGCCTTCCTGACTGAATAGGTTGTCGAGACCGGTCGGATCATACGCCCACTGGAATGGTCGGTCTGACCAAAGCGGCCCATAGAGCGCGCGTGCGAGGTCACGCGACGTTTCAGCCAGGGGGCGGTAGGCCCATGGATTAGGGGCGTTGTAGAGCCGACCGCCCCAGGCGTCTTCACCCGCGCTGATCGGCGTCGCCCAAAGATCGGCCAGGGCGCTGCGCTGGGCTGGTGCGCCGACGCGAAATGGATCGGCGGCGCCGGTGAAGCCGCCCCACTCGACGAACATCCCCATTTCCGCGGCGGTCCCCGCCAGGAAGCCGGCCGCGCGATCGGCCGCGAGCTGCGCGCTCAAGTCGCTCGATGACGGGAGGTACCAATCGATCGCGAGCGACCGCGGCGCCGAGGATGGCGTTGCCGCGGCGGAGGACGGCCCCGGATAATGGAAGCCGTTCGCGTAAGGATCCCAGCCCTCGTATATTGCCGCCAAGTCCGCCACCGAAAGGCCGCTCGGATCGCCAAGCCCCGGATAGGGATCGCGTTGATCGGCGACGCGCAAGTCTGGCAGCCGGCCAAGGGCGTTGCCTGCTTGTGCGAGCGCGTCGTTCACGGACCATTGCCCGTCCATGGCGCCTTCAAGCGCAGGATCCGACACAAGCATGGACCGACCGGGGGGGAGCCGGCGGGTGGTCTGCGAGTATCGGTAATTGAGACGCCCGTTCTCAAAATAGACCTGCAGTTCATAGGTGGTGTCGCCAACGGTCCAGGTTGCGGGCATTGGCGGGGATTGTGGTTGCCGGGGCGGCGGTGCGCCGCCGATGTTCTCTCCGTCATCGGAGCGGGTGCTCGTTTGCGTCAGCACGACGGGAGGCGGCGGGGTTTGGCGTTGGGGGGGCGGATTGCGCACTTGAGGCGGCGGCGTTTGCTGGCGCGCCTGCGTTGATGGCGCAGGCCGCCGCGGCGGGGGTAGAGTTTGCGGCGCTGGCACGCGCAGGCCGGCAAACGGATCGCCGACCGGCGTTCCGTCGGGGTTCAGGCCCTCGCGCGAAGGTGTCGAGCGCGACCGGCCCACTTGTGTGGGCTCGCCGATCGACGGGGTTGATGTTGGCGCTGGCCGTGTCGGTTGGCTCGGCGCCTGCGACGCCGCCGGTGGCGCAACTGGGTACAGGCGGTCGAGTTCTGCGGCGGTCTCTCGGAGCGTGCGCCCGTGCAACTCGTCAAGATAGGCCTGCGCGCGACGCTCGTACTCAGAGCGATTTTCCGCAATCCGGGACCGCGCGTCATTTATCGAATAGTTGATCGCGCCAAAGCTGGAAGAAACTCGTCCCGGAATGCGCGATAGCGCATCGATGTCACGTTGGATGTCTGGCGTGGCAGTCTCTATGCCGGGAACATACGAAATTTCACGAACACCGGATTCCAGAGTTGTAATGATGTCGACAACTAATGGCTCGATGTCGCGGTTCAGCGTCTGTTGCAGCTCCAGCATCATGTCCGCGGTATCAAGAATCAAGGCGGCGTCGCCAGAGCGTCCATCCAAGACGACTTGTCTGTTCACGACACGGCTTTGGAAGCTTTCGAGAATCTCCGTTAAGCGGGCCTGTTGGTCTGGCGTCATTGAAATGGATGTGCGCCGGATGCGGTCGAGGACGTTTTGAGCCGTGCGCTCCATGATCGCATCGACCTGCGCGCGGCCCTCTGCTGTCATCGTCCCTGCGGTCACGGCCTGATCCAGGCGCTGATTCAGATCGCGCCCCTGCTGCTCCATTTGCGCACGCTGTCTAGCCTCATTGGCGCGCCGGGCTTCTTCCTGCGCCGCCCGCTCGCGCTCCTGGCGCTCGAGCGCCTGAACGCGCGTCTCACCGGGCTGTCGTTGCAGCGTGCGGTCGACCAAGCGACGCCCCTCTTCGGTTGAGGCTGGAGGCGTTGGCGACTGGGGCGTTTGGGCGTCGCGCGTCGACTCTGGCGCGTACTCGAGCACTGTGTCGCGCGGCGGCGCAGCCGGCGCCGGCGTCGGTGCTTGTTGCGCGCCGCGCGGTGTTTCCTGGGCCGAAAGCATCGGTGCGGCCATGGCCCAAGCAAGAGCTGCCAAAGCAAGCGTCGGCCCATGTCTCATTGATCTGCCTCCGAGGCAGGGCGGAGCGTAAACGCGGGAGAGAAACGGTAGGCGCCGCCATCGGAGGGCAGCTGCGCAAGAATCGTGAGCGCAGGCGCATCCGGCGCTTGCAGCGCGACGGTGGCGCCGTTGGGGCCCTCCCAGGCGCCGATCGGACGCAGCGTTTGGTATGCACGGACGCCAACTTGTTCGAGCGCGGCCTGCGTGCCGGGATCGCCGTCGCCCCGGTGCACGAGCTGATCGAGCGCGTCGGAGAGCGCAGCGGGGGGCACGCGTCGCAAGCCAGCGGCCGCGCGGTCGACGCGCAATAGCGCCAGGGTTCGTTGGGCGTCGCGACCAAATGCCAATGCGGCCCAATCCGGAGCAGCATTGGCGGCTGCGATCGTGTCGCGCGCCAGCGCCTCAAGCTCCGCCGTCGGCAGCTCCGAGCGCATCCAGGCCATCCAGCCGAGCGTCGGCGACAGCCGGGTGTCGCGCAGCGCTTCACCCAGGATCAGGGCCGCGTCAGTCGCCTCCCATCCATCGGCATTGCGCCGCCAAGCGACGAAGAACGCTGCATCGAAGACGGGATTGTACCAAAGGGTCTGGCCGCTGTCGCCGCTCTCGCGACGCAACTGCACCGCACCAGCGATCAGATCGCTCCAAGGCTGCGCGCCAAGACCGCCGTCGTCTGGCCCCATTGCGGCGAGAAAGGTTCTCGCCGAGACAGGATCCGAGGCAGAGATCAGAAGCGTCGGCGAGGCGGAGAGCAGATACCGCGCATTGGCCGCGGTCGCGTCGAGCCGTGCTTGCGCGGAGGCGGCGGAACAACCGAGCCACAGCACGGCGAGCGCTGTGAGAAGTGTGCCTAGGCGCATCACGGTTGGGCTCCCAAGGAGGTGGCGGCGGAGAGATCGAGGGCCTCGAAACCGGCCGCGCCCGAGCCGTTCAAGGTCATGAGCAAGGCGCGGCTTCCAGATAGTGGTGACATGAACAAGAGATGCTCGCTCTCGGGCGTCGACCAGGCCGCGATCGGCGCCATCGTGGCGCGCAGACGCGGTGGCATGGCGTCGAGCGCGCGTGGCAAACCCATCCGGCGCCCGGAAGCGCTCATCGGCCCCTCGACAAGCGCCTCATGCACCCGCTCCACCCGGCGCGCGCGCTCGTGCGAGGCGCCCCAAGCCGCAAGGCCTGCGAGCCATCGATCCGTGCGCGCCCAGACCTCCTGACGGCGCGCCGCCGCCGGATTGGCCAGTGCGACGAACAACGCGTCTGGTCCATACTGCGAGAACGCTTCGTCGAATCGCGCGGAAGCCGCATCGCGCTGGCCCGCGAGCGCGGCCGGATCTCCCGCGCCTGCGCCGATCCATGTCGCTGCCTCACCCTGGGGCCGCATCACCGCCCCATCGGCCAGTGCGGCGTCGGTTAGCCGCAGCACGCCGCCGAGGACGTTCCACCGCACAACAAGCCATGCGTCCAGGATGGGGTTGTAGAGCCCGGCCGTGCCTAGCGCATCGCCGGGGGCGACGCGCACCGTTGCGCCGCGCGCAAACCAGCCGATACGCGCGGAAAGGCGCCCGTCATCGGGCCCGAAAGCTCCGGAAAGTATCTCTCGCTCGCCGGGCGAGAGGGCATACATCGCTGCGTCGGGATTCAGAAGCAGAGCGGCGCGAAGCGTCTCAGTCTGTGCGTAAATGGCGCGCGCAGTGCGCAGGTCGCGATCTGAGCCCTGGCGAAGGCTGCTTGCGGCGCGCTCTAAGTCGCTTGGTGTGAACCCCGCGGTCTGCGCCGCGGCTGAAATCGGGCTCAGGACCAGAAGCAGTGAAAGTGCGACGCGGATCATGGCGGCGTCTCCGTGAATGCGGTCACAAAAAGCGCGCGGTCCCGTGGCGTAAGAGTGAGGGTGAATGTGCGCCCCAAGGGCGAGGTCACCGTTGCTTGGGTTGGGTCGGCGGTCAGAGTTACGACGGCGCCGGTCAGATCGGCGGCCAAGCCCGGTTGCGACGCTAGGCGTTGTGCAAATGCTGCACGAGCCGCACGCCAAGCGATTGGATCGGTCGTCTGAGCCAGAAATGGTCCGGGGTCGATCAGCGCAGCGACATCGTCGTGAGCACCAGAAGCAAGCGCCGCCACGAAGGCTTGCGATGTCGATTGTGAGAGCGCGCGCGCATCTCCCTTAGCCGAGCGGCGCAGGCGCACCAGCAGCGGTTCATTGAGATAGGTGCGTCGGATTTGCTCGACATCTGGCGCAGCGGCGCTTGCATTGACGCCGACGGGTTCAAGCAGACCGAAATAACGCGCGCGCCGTTGGCGCCGCTCGATGGCGTCCAGCGTCAGCGCAGTCGCCCCGTCAAGAGCCTCGCCTGGCAGTGTCCGTCGGAGTTGGGCCACGTCAAACTGGAAGCGCTCCGTGCGCGTCCCATCCAGCGGCGTCACCAAGACCCGTCCGGGGCCCCCTTGGACGCCATCCTCGGACCGCAGTTCTCCAGCCAGTACGGCCACGGCCAGATAATCGCTTGAGAGCGAGACATAGGCGACGCTGTCTTGCTGCGCCGAGAAAGACTTCCCGAACATTGTTAGGGTTTCGCCCGCTGCCATCCGTCGGACCAGACCGCGCTCTCGCGACAGGGCTTGTTCGAAGGCCGGTTCAGTTGCGGCGGGGTTGGCGATAGGCTCGTCGGCCGCAGCCCCAGTTGAACAGAACAGCCCCAGGGCGGCGAACGCGCCTAGGAGCGAGCGCCGGGGGGTGACCCGGGAGGCGTTAGGCAAAGGGGGTAGCGAGTTGTTATGCATGGCGTCAGACAGGAAGGCGAAATCCAGCGCCGGAACGGGTCAACGCCGGCCGGAAAATCTCGTCCCGGAGGGGTCTGGGCTTTGCATGGCCGCCAGAGCGGGGGCTAATCTTGGCCTACAGGGGTTTGGCAATGGGCATCACCCTCGTCGATGCTGAAAGCGGAGCGCAGCCGCCGGCGGAGATGCTGTCGGTGCATTACGAAGAGTTTCGGCGCGTCGCCAGGCGCGTCCTCAATGGTGATGCGCAAGCGCTGCAGATCCAGCCCACCGATCTTGCGCATGAGGCGGCGATCCGCATCGCCGGCTTCAACCAGATGAGCGTTGATGGCCGCACGCATTTCCTGTCACTCTCCGCTCGCGTCATGCGCCAGATCCTGATCGACGAGATTCGCCGCATGCGGGCGCGGAAACGTCAGGCGCCGGTCGAGACGCAATGGCCGCAGGGCGCAATCGGCCGTGTGGACCTCGAAGCGCTGGACACGGCCCTAACCAAACTCGAGGCGATCTCGCCGCAGCTGGCGAGCATCGTTGAACGTCGGTTCTTCGCGGGGCTGACGCTGGATGAGATTGCCGCGAATGACGGCATTTCGGAAAGCACTGTGAAGCGCCAATGGCGCGCCGCGCGGGCTTGGCTTGCGGCTGAGCTGACGGACTGAAGCTTGGGCGCGGTTCTATCCGGACGCGCTCTTGACCTGTTCGAGCGAGCGCTCGACCAGCCGGAGGCAGCGCGTGTTGAATGGATCGCGGCAGCATGTGGCGCCGACAACGCTCTGAAGGCTGAAGTCATGCGTCTGGTGAAGGCCGACGCCGGCAGCGCCGCAGAGGCGCTGTCGTTCGGCCTGGAGACCCTTCGCTCGGCGGGGCGCCTGCCGGTACGCGTGGGCGCCTATCGCATCACAGGTCTGCTCGGCGTCGGCGGCATGGGCGCTACCTGCCTAGCCGAGCGCGACGACGGCTTGTTCGAGCATGAGGTTGCGATCAAGATACTGCAGCCATCTCTGTTGCCTGAGACAGCTCTGACCCTATTCGAGCGAGAACGGCGCGCGTTGGCAAAGTTAGCGCATCGCAACATCGCTCAGCTCTTTGATGGCGGAGTCACCGAAACGGGCGCGCCTTATATCATCATGGAGCGCGTGCGCGGCCCCGCGATTGATTCTTGGGCGGCGCACAAGCCCGCGCGTGAGGTTGTCGCCGCCTTGATCGATGTGTGCGCGGCGGTGCAGTTCGCGCACCAAAATCTCGTCGTTCACGCCGATCTGAAGCCGGCAAACGTCCTGATGACCGAGGTCGGCGATCCAAAGGTTATCGACTTCGGCGTCGCTCGCATGCTGCGCGATGATGATGCGGGCGCGGCATTCCCGCTGACGCCGGGTTTCGCCAGCCCGGCGCGGATCGCTGGCGAAGCGCCGTCGCCGGCCGATGATGTCTTCGCGCTTGGCGTAATGGCGGGGGCGCTGCTCCGTGACAAGGCCACTGAGGCGCGCGAGGATCTTGACGCCATCATTGAACGCGCCTCGGCATTCGATCTGAATACGCGCTACCCCTCGGTTGCGGCTCTGCAGGAAGACTTGCGCCGGTGGTTGGATTTTCGTCCGATCGCAGTGCGCGAAAGCGAGCCAGCATATGCAATCAGGAAGTTTCTGCGCCGACGGAGACTTCGAGTTGCTTTTGGCGTGTTGGCTCTACTGGGACTCGTAACGGCGCTGGGGATCACTTCGCTCTTTTACGCTCAAGCCGAACGCCAACGACAGCTGGCTGAGAGGCGCTTTGGGGAAGTGCGTGAGCTGGCGCAGTATCTGCTGTTCGATTTATACGACCGGATGGAACGCACTCCGCGCTCGCTAACGCTACGCCGTGATTTGGCGCGGGTTGCGCAAGGCTATCTCGACCAGCTTGCGAACTCGCCGGGGGCCCCCGACGACGTCCGTCGCGAAACGGCTGAAGGTTTGCTGCGCATCGCTGAAATTCAGGCTGGCCGGCACCATGCAAATCTGGGCGAGTATGAATCCGCGAAGCGCAATCTCGCGGAGGCCGAGCGGATCGCTGCCTCCCTTCCAGACAATGCGGACGCCCGCGTCCTGCGCGCTCGGATCGCGCTTCGTCGGGCAAGTATAGCCATGAACGTTGACCAGGATATGGCGGGGGCGGAAGCCTTCATTCGCTCAGCCGCACGTCATCGAGAACTGGCGGCGTCTGGTGATCTGCTTGCGCTCGATCTCGCAGTCGAAACGGCGTCGCTGAGAAATTGGCAGGGACGTTATCAGGAGGCGCGGGAGATCGCGCGTGCGGTCCCGACCAGTTCCGGGGACGACCGTTCGCGGGAAGAGGTGTTCTTGAGAGGGCGGCTCCAAGATGCTTTGGCCGAGGCTGAGTATTATTTGGGCGACCTCGACGCAGCGGAAGCCGCCTACCGCCGCTACGCAGACATGACACGCGCCTTCGCGGATGCGAACCCGACCGATATGGAGGCGTTGCGCAACGCAATCAGGGCGCAATGGGCCCTCGGTACAACACTGCTGGCGCGTGATCGCGGCAGGGCGGGGTTGGCTGCACTCGAGGGGGCGGCGCGCCGTTTGCCTGAATTGCTGCGACACGAACCGGACGATGAGGCAAGCCATCGCCTTTACCGAGTGGTGCTGACCGCGCGGGCTCAAGGGCTCGCCATGACCGGCCGCTTCGGCGAGGGTGTGGCGTTGTTGCGCGCGCAAGTCGCCGAACGCGAGGCGCTTTACCGCTCTGCACCCGGCGAAGCCGCGCGTGCTCGCGCCTACGCCATCAGTCTTGCCATGCTTGGCGATCTGCATGCGGATAATGGCTTGGAGCGCGCATCCTGTCCCTATTATTCACGGGCGGAGGCGCTATTTCGCACGCTCGAGCGAGCCGGCCAGCTTACACCGCAGGACCGTGGTAGCGCTCTGTCGATGATTATAGACAGAAGGTCGCGCCACTGCTCCTGATCGGAAACTTCGCTCGGGTCAACGATACCGCGATCAGGCGAACGGTATTGCGCGCTGTCCTAGCGAGGTGAGACCAAGCAAGCGGGCGCAAGCGCGACAAAAAGGCCGACTATGCTGTATTTCAGAAGTACGAAAAGGGGATCAATCGCATCGCGGCGAGCCGGCTGAACCATATTGCCGACGCGCTGGATGTCTCAATGATGAGTTTCTACGAAGGCCTTGGCAAGGCCAAACGGCGTGATGGCGGCCACGGGATCGAGAAGGCGCTGAGCGAACCTAGCGCGATCGAGTTGTTGAAGCTTTATTCCTCGATCAAGAGCGCCAAAGTGCGCCGGCGCCTGATTGAGGTGGTGCGCGCCACGGTCGAGGAAGGCTAAGGCTCGCAGTGCATGGACGCGGCCAGGCGATATGAGACCTGCCTTTGCGCGTTGCTGCCCAAGGCTGGTTTGCCGAAGTGAGCCAACACTGCAAGTGAGTTAAAGTAGGGTGGGTATGAGCGCTTGTCGCTGTCAGCCCCGCGGAACCGCCGTGCGCCGCCGTCCGTGGGTGGCTATAGCAAGTCGGGAGTTGGCTGGTTGCACTGTGCCGCGCTATGTTCGGCGTGTGTCGGTGAACCATCTCGAATGATGGCGCAATGCATGGGTTGGCGCCCGGATCAACGAGCTACTGAATGTAGACAATAGATCACACTCGCTTAGAAAAATCGCGTTTTTGAATGAAATCATCCGCTTAGTT
>JAEUMR010000004.1 GCA_016791385.1 Hyphomonadaceae bacterium | reverse complement strand
GCGCCCGCCACCCAACAAGAGCCGGCCGCGCCCGCCGCGACGCCGACACGCTGACGACGACAGAGAGAGCAAACGCCGATGACGCACGAAGCCACGCACGCTGGTGATCATCACGACGCCGATCACCGCCCCAGCCTCTGGGACTGGAAGCGCTGGGTTTTCTCGACGAACCACAAGGACATCGGCACGATGTACCTGGTGTTCGCCATTGTCGCGGGCATCATCGGCTTCGCGCTGTCGGGCCTGATCCGCTGGGAGCTGGCGCAGCCGGGCGTCGGCGTGCTGACGCAGCTGCCGTGGATTCACGACGTCGACGCGGCCAAGCACTACTACAACACGATCGTCACCTATCACGGCCTGATCATGATCTTCTTCATGGTCATGCCGGCGATGATCGGGGGCTTCGGCAATTGGTTCGTGCCGCTGATGATCGGGGCGCCCGACATGGCGTTCCCGCGCATGAACAACATCTCGTTCTGGCTGTTGCCGGCCTCGTTCACGCTGTCGGTGATCTCGATGCTGGTGCCGGGCAACGGCGATTATCCCGGCTTCGGCGGGGGGTGGACGCTGTATCCGCCGCTGTCGACGTCGATGACTCACCACAGCGGCCCGTCCATGGATCTGCTGATCCTGTCGCTGCACATCGCCGGCATCAGCTCGATCCTCGGCGCCATCAACTTCATCACCACGATCTTCAATATGCGCGCGCCGGGCATGACCATGCACCGCATGCCGCTGTTCGTGTGGTCGATCCTGGTCACGGTGTGGCTGCTCGTTCTGTCGCTGCCGGTTCTAGCCGGCGCGCTGACCATGCTGTTGACCGACCGCAATTTCGGCACCCAGTTCTTCGAACCGGCCGGCGGCGGCGACCCGGTGATGTACCAGCACTTGTTCTGGTTCTTCGGTCACCCGGAAGTGTACATCCTGATTTTGCCAGGCTTCGGCATCGTCAGCCAGATCGTCTCGACCTTCTCGCGCAAGCCCGTGTTCGGCTATCTCGGCATGGCCTACGCGATGGTGGCGATCGGCTTCATCGGCTTCATCGTCTGGGCCCACCACATGTTCACGGTGGGCATGGGGCTCGACCTTGAAGCCTACTTCGTCGCCGCGACGATGGTCATCGCCGTGCCGACGGGCATCAAGATCTTCTCGTGGATCGCCACCATGTGGGGCGGTTCGATCGAGTTCAAAGTGCCGATGCTGTGGGCGATCGGCTTCATCTTCCTGTTCACCGTCGGTGGCGTCACTGGCGTCGTGCTCGCGAACTCGGGCATTGATACCTACATGCACGACACCTATTACGTGGTCGCGCACTTCCACTACGTGCTCTCGCTGGGCGCGGTGTTCGCGGTGTTCGCCGGGTTCTATTATTGGATCCCGAAGATGAGCGGCTATCGCTACAACGGCTTCCTGGCCGGGCTGCACTTCTGGATCACGTTCATCGGCGTCAACGTCATCTTCTTCCCGCAGCACTTCCTCGGCCTGCAGGGGATGCCGCGCCGCTACATCGACTACCCAGCCGCGTTCGAGCATTGGCACTACATTTCCTCGATCGGCTACGTGATCACCATGGTGGGCACGCTCGTGTTCTTCGTGGCGCTGGTCGAAATGTTCGTGGTGCGCCGCAAGGCCGGCGACAATCCGTGGGGTGTGGGCGCGACCACGCTCGAATGGACCCTGTCCTCGCCGCCGCCGTTCCACCAGTTCAGCGAATTGCCGGTGATCAAGCCGGACGCGCATCACTGAGTGAGGCAAGTCCGCTTTGGCTGATGTCACCGCCTCCCACGTACGGCCCACCAGCGCGAGCGATTATCTCGCGCTGCTGAAGCCGCGCGTGATGAGCTTGGTGGTGTTCACCGGCCTCGTCGGTTACGTCGCTGCGCCCGGCGCGGGCGATCCGGTGCTCGGCTTTGCCGCCATCCTCGCGATCGCGGTGGCGGCGGGCGCCGCCGGCGCGCTCAACATGTGGTTCGACGCCGACATCGACGCGGTCATGACGCGCACCCGCACGCGGCCCATTCCTGCGGGCCGCGTGGACCGCGAAGAAGCGCTGATGCTGGGCCTGACCCTGTCGGCGCTTTCGGTGGTGACCATGCAGATCGCCGCCGGCCCGCTCGCGGCGGGGCTGCTGGCGTTCACGATCTTCTTCTACGCCGTCGTCTATACGATGTGGCTGAAGCGCTCGACGCCGCAGAACATCGTCATCGGCGGCCTTTCCGGGGCGCTGCCGCCGGCGATCGCCTGGGCGGCAAAGACCGGCGCGCTGTCGCTCGATCCGATCCTGCTGGTCGCCATCATCTTCTTCTGGACGCCGCCGCACTTCTGGTCGCTGTCGCTGTTGCAGAAGGCCGACTACGCAGCCGCCAAAGTGCCGATGCTGCCGGTGACCAACGGGCCGGCTTCGACGCGCGCGCACGTCTTCTTCTACTCGCTGCTGCTGGCGCCGCTGGCGTTCGCGCCGGTGCTGACTGGACTCGCGGGCGCGATCTATGGCGCCTTCGCCGCGCTTGGCGGCGTCTTCTTCGTCTTCCTGGCTTGGCGCGTGTGGCGCTCAAAGGCGGGAGAAGGGGACAAGGCGCAAGATAAGCCGGCGCGCGACATGTTCGGCTTCTCGATCCTGTATCTGTTCACGCTGTTCGCAGCGTTGTTGGCTGAGCGCGTGTTCGCATGAGCGAGCCGGTGATCATCACGCCCGAGGAGCAGAAGGCGCGCAAGCGGCGCAACCTCTGGCTCGCGCTGTCGATCCTCGCGTTCGTGTTGCTGGTGTTCTTCATCACCATCGCCAAGATCCGCGGCGGCGGGGAGATCCCGCTATGACGCCGCAGAAGCGCCGCATGGCGATCACCGCTGCTATCGTTGTCGGCGCCGTGCTGGGCATGAGCGCGCTCGCCGCCTCGGCGGTGCCGCTCTACAACGCCTTCTGCAAGTGGACCGGCTATGGCGGCACCACGCAGACCGCCGCCGCCGCGCCGAGCGCGCCGCTGGCGCAGCGCATCAATGTGCGCTTCGACACCAACATCGCGCCGGGTCTGCCAGTCGAGTTCGCGGCCAAGCAGGCGCAGGAATCGCTGCGCATCGGCGAAAGCGGCCTGGCCTTCTTCCGCATCCGCAACACCTCGAACGAGCCGGTGATTGCGCGCGCGACCTACAACGTCACCCCGCACCAGGCGGGCCAGTACTTCGTGAAGCTCGAATGCTTCTGCTTCCAGGACCGCACTTTGGCGCCTGGCGAGGAAGCCGAGCTTCCAGTCGTGTTCTTCGTCGATCCGGAAATCGTCACCAATCCGGATACGGCGGACATCGACACGATCACTTTATCCTACACTTATTTCCGGTCGGCGGTTGCGCAAGCGCCGGCGGCCGGGCGAGCAAGCTGAGAACGTAAATCCGTCCGCTTCGGCGGCGGATCGCTATGGGGATCGAAATGGCGCACGGCGACGTCAAACACGACTATCACTTGGTCAATCCGAGCCCGTGGCCTTTCACGGCTTCGGTCGGCGCCCTGGTCACCGCGATCGGCGCGGTCGTGCTGATGCGCGGCTTGTCGGCGAACGAGAACGACTTCTTCTTCGGCCACGGCCACTGGACGCTGTTCCTGATCGGCATGGGCATCCTGGTCGTCACCTGCATCGGCTGGTGGGGCGATGTGATCAAGGAGAGCGCGCATGGCGATCACACGCCGGTGGTCGATATTGGCCTGCGCTACGGCATGATCCTGTTCATCGCGTCTGAAGTGATGTTCTTCGTCGCCTGGTTCTGGATGTTCTTCGAGCTGGCGATCTTCCACGAGCACCGCGCCGCCTGGGTGGTGCCGACCTGGGACGAAGCGACGACGCAAGCTTGGGCGCATTGGCCGCCGCCGCACGTCGAAACCTTCGACCCGTTCCACCTGCCGCTGATGAACACGCTCATCCTGCTGCTCTCGGGCACGACGGTGACGTGGGCGCACCACGCGCTGCAGCAGGGCGACCGCAAGGGCGCGCGCCTGGGCCTCATCCTCACCGTGCTGCTGGGCTGCCTCTTCACCTTCGTCCAGTTCGGCGTGGAATATCCCGAAGCGGGCTTCGCCTTCGGCAACCAAGGCGGCGTGACCAACGCCAACGTCTATGGCTCGTCCTTCTTCATGGCGACCGGCTTCCACGGCGCGCACGTGATCATCGGCACGATCTTCCTGTTCGTGTGCTTGCTGCGCCTGCTGGCCGGCCAGTTCACGCCGCAGAAGCATTTCGGCCTCGAAGCCGCGGCCTGGTACTGGCACTTCGTTGACGTGGTGTGGCTCTTCCTCTTCACCTTCGTCTACGTGACGCCGTACCTGACGATGCAGTCGAATTGAGCACGATGGAAACGCGGCCCTCGCCATGGGCTGCGGGCATCCAGCTCCGCTGCCCGCAATGCGGCCGTGGCGAGGTGTTTGCCGGCTATCTCAAGTTCCGTGACCATTGCCGCGTCTGTGGCGCCGACTTCAAGGCGGCGGACGCGGGCGATGGTCCGGCGGTATTCGTGATCCTCATCGTCGGCGCCATCGTCGCGCCGCTGCTGATCATTTTGCAATTCGGGCTCGACCTGCCGGGTTGGCTCGCGCTCACCATCACGATGGTGACGGCGGTGGCGCTCTGCCTCGCGCTCCTGCCGCCGTTCAAGGCGACGCTGTTCGCGCTGCAATGGAAGCACAAGGCGCGCGAGGCGACGTCGGACGACGTCGAATGATCCGCTTCCGTCCGCTGCTGCTGATGACGGCGCTGACGCTGGTCGCGTTCGCCGTGCTGATCGCCTTCGGCCGCTGGCAGTGGGAGAAGTACGAACTCAAAACCGCGGCGGCGCAGGAGCCGGTCGCGGAAATGACCATCGCCAGCTACCAGCCGCTGCCGAACGCGATCCAGTTCGTCTATGGCGTGCGCGCCGACACCCACGAGCAGGGCTGGCGCGTGTTCGCGCCGGTCGCGTTTGGCGACACCACTGTCTTTGTCGACGCCGATTTCATCCCCGCGATCGATCCGCCGAACCCGGACGAAGTGCGCGTGCCTGCAGCGCTCCGTCTCGGCGCGCCGATCCAGGGCGCCTCGATCCGCCCGGAAGAATCCGGCCCGTTCACGCTGCCGGCGCGTCCGCTGCAGCGGCTCTGGTTCGCCGTCGACCTGCAGGCGATGGGGCGCAATGCCGGTTTGGCGGAAGTCGCCGACTATTACATCGCCTCGACCTATGTCGGCGCTGATGGCCGCGCCATGCCCAACCCCTTCGCCGTCGCCCCTGGCGCGGACGCGCTGCCGCCCGAGCGCCATCTCGGCTACGCGCTCACTTGGTACGGTCTCGCCGCGATCCTGATCGCGGTGTATTTCGCCTATCACATGAGCGTGGGCCGTCTCTCTTTCGGGTCCCCGCCGCGCCCGCGCGACTAGGCGCACACGGACACGCGCTCTAAGGTTCAAGCACCCATGCAGTACGTATCTACGCGCGGACAAGCGCCGCCGGTTTCCTTTCTTGATGCTGTGCTTGCCGGTATGGCGCCGGACGGCGGTCTCTACGTGCCGGAAGCGTGGCCGCGCACGCTCGACAACGAAGAATTCCGCGCGCTCTGCACGACGGACCATTTCTCCGAAGTCGCGCGCCGAGTGCTGCACGCCTTCGCTGGCGAGGCGCTGACGGAAGCGGAAGCCGCCGAGATCGCGCAACGCGCTTATCTGCGCCGTCCCTCGGGCGCTGCGCCCTGGCCGTCGGCGGTGACGCCGCTGCGCCAGATCGGCGACGGCGCGTGGTTGCTGGAGCTGTTCCACGGCCCGTCGCTGTCGTTCAAGGACGTGGCGATGCAGCTGATCGCGCCGCTTTACGAGCACGCACTCGCGCGCCGCAATGAACGGCTGAGCGTCGTCTGTGCGACGTCGGGTGACACTGGCGGCGCCGCTGTTGAAGCGTTGAAGCACACTGACCGGGTCGATCTCTTCGTGCTGACGCCGAAAGGACGCGTCTCGGAGGTGCAGCGGCGTTTCATGACCGCCTCGGGCGCCGCCAACGTGTACGCGCTCGACATCGAAGGCGATTTCGACGCTTGCCAGGCGATCGTCAAATCGCTGTTCGCCGACGCCGATTTTTCCAGCCGCGCACGGCTCTCGGGCGTCAATTCGATCAATTGGGCGCGCATCGTCGCCCAATCGGTCTATTTCCACATCGCCGCCAACACGCTGGCCGCGCACGCCAAGCCAAACTTTGTCGTGCCCACCGGCAATTTCGGCGATGCGTTCTCGGGCTGGGTCGCCAAGCAATGCGGCGCGCCGATCGGCAAGATCGTGCTCGCCACCAACGCCAACGACATTCTTACCCGCACGCTCAACAGCGGACGCTATGCGCGCGCGACGCACTCGCAAGAAACGCTGTCGCCGGCGATGGACATCCAAGTCGCCAGCAATTTCGAGCGCATCCTGTTTGAGGCGGTTGGCCGTGATGGCGCCGCCGTGCGCCAGCTCTACGCCAGCTTCGCCCAAGGCGGCGGTTTCGACATTCCGCCTGCCGCGTTCGCCCGCCTGCAAGCCGAGTTCGGCGCCGCCAGCATCGATGACGCCGCAACGCTCGACGAGATGCGCAACGCCGCGGCGGAGTGGGGCGGTTTCCTAGCCTGCCCGCACACCGCTGTCGGTCTGCGCGCGGCGAGGCAGATCGATAGCAAGCCCAGCGTCGTGCTCGCCACCGCCCATCCAGCGAAGTTCCCCGAGACGGTTGAACGCGCCAGCGGCCAGCACCCGCCGTTGCCGCAGCACTGCGCCGATCTGTTTGCCCGCACCGAAAAGTTCGACACGCTGCCAGCCGAGGCGGAAGCGGTGAAGCGCACCATCCGCGAGCGGAGCCGGGCGTGGAGCTAGAGCTCATTCGATTGCCGAACGGCGTGCGTGTCGCGCTTGATCCGATGCCAGGGCTTGGCACGGCGGCGTTGGGCGTGTGGCAGCGCGTCGGTGCGCGCTGGGAGCCGGCCGAGCAGAACGGCATCGCCCACCTGTTCGAACACATGGCGTTCAAGGGCGCAGGCGCGCGCGATGCGCGCCAGTTCGCCGAAGCGATCGAGAATGTCGGCGGGGTGATGAACGCCGCCACCGGCTATGAGCGCACCGCCTATTATGCGCGCATCGTCGCCGAAAACGCGCCGTTCGCGCTCGATCTGATCGCCGACATCCTGTTCGCGCCGCACTGGGCCCCGGATGATCTGGAGAAGGAAAAAGGCGTCGTGGCGCAAGAACGCGGCGAGGCCTTCGACGTGCCGGATGACCGAGTGTTCGAGCTGCACCAAAGCGCGCTCTATCCCGGCCAGCCGCTCGGCCGGCCCGTGCTTGGCAGCGATGAATCGCTGGCCAATGTCAGCGTCGAGACGCTGCGCGCGTTCCACGACGCGCACATGACGCCCGACCGCATGGTCATCTCCATCGCCGGCGCGTTTGACCGCAACGCCTTGCTCGATCGCGTGCACGCGCGCTTCGCCGAACTCAAGCCGCGCCCGCCGCAAAGCTGCGCGCCCGCGCACGCTACGGCCGGCCGCGCCAGCGAGGTGCGCAAGCTGGAGCAGACGCATCTCGTCTTTTCCTGGCCGGCCCCGCCGGCGGGGTCGGATGCGCTGATCGCCGCGCGCCTTCTCTCGGAAGTGTTCGGCGGGGGCATGTCTTCGCGTCTGTTCCAGGAAGTGCGCGAGGAGCGTGGCCTCGTCTACGCCATCGATTCCTTCCTCGATGCGGTCGAGGATGACGGCCGCCTGTGCGTCTATGCCGGCTGTTCGGCCAAGACCGCACGCGAGGTGGCGGTGATCGTGCGTGATCAGCTCGCGCTGCTGGCGGAAAAAGGGCCGCACGCGGACGAACTCGCGCGCGCCAAGGCGGTCGCTCGGGCGCAGATTCTGATGGGCCTCGAAGCGCCGTCGGCGCGCGCCGAAGCCCGCGCCGCTCAGGTGTTCCAGCGCGACCGGCTGATCCCGTTCGACGAAATCCGGGCCAAGCTCGAGGCGGTTACAGCCGAGCAGCTGCAGGCGATTGCCCGCGCCGCGCTTGCCGGGCCCGCCGCGGCGGCCGCCATCGGCCCCAAGGCGGGGCATGGCGCGCTCGATGCGTTTCAGGCACACTCGTGAGGCTATGGCTCTGATACGCAAGGACGGCGACACGGCGCGGCGCATCGATGGCGAAGGCGTGTACCTGCGTGCGCCGGAAGCGCGCGATTACCAGGAATGGGCCGACGTACGCGAAGCCAGCCGCAATTTCCTGACGCCGTGGGAACCGACCTGGGCGCAGGACGAAACCTCGCGCGCCTCCTATCGCTACAAGCTGCGCCGCTACACCGAAGACGCGCGCGATGACAAAGCCCACGCGCTGTTTGTCTTCCGGGATGACGACGACGCGCTGGTGGGCGGGGTGACGCTGTCCAACATCCGCCGCGGCGTCGCGCAGACGGTGTCGATGGGGTATTGGGCCGGCGAGATGTTCGCAGGCCGCGGTTACATCACCGCCGCCGTGCGCGCGGCCGTGCGCTTTGCCTTTGAGGACCTTGAATTGCATCGCGTCGAGGCCGCCTGCCAGCCTGACAACGCCGCCTCGCGCCGCGTTCTGGCGAAAGCGGGCTTCACCCACGAAGGCGTTGCCCGCGCTTATCTCAAAATCAACGGCGCCTGGCGCGACCACCTGCTGTTCGCGATGATCAACACCGCCGCTTAAACCACGTCCAGCGCCACATCGAGCGATCGCGCCGAGTGCGTGAGCGCGCCGATGCTGATCACGTCGACGCCGGTCTCGGCCACCGAGAACACGTTCTCGATGGTGATGCCGCCGGACGCTTCGAGCAGGGTCTGCCCCTTGGCCAGTTTCACCGCTGTTTTCATGTCGGCCAGCGCGAAATTGTCGAGCATGATCGCGCTCGGCGCATGCGGCAGCGCCTGGCGCAGCTGATCGAGATTGTCGACTTCGATTTCGATGCAGGTGAGGTGCGCCGCCGCCGCGCGCGCCCGTGTCAGCGCTTCGGCGACACCGCCGGCGGCGGCGATGTGGTTGTCCTTGATCAGGATCGCGTCGTCGAGGCCGTAGCGGTGGGCGCCGCCGCCGCCCAGTTTCACGGCGCGCTTTTCCAGCGCGCGCATGCCTGGCGTTGTCTTGCGCGTCGATGCGATAATCACGCCCATGCCGTCGACCGCATCGACATAGGTGCGCGTCAGCGTAGCGATGCCGGAGAGGCGGCCGACAAAGTTGAGCATCGTCCGTTCCGCCATCAGCACCGAGCGCGCCGGGCCTTCGAGTTCGGCGATGGTCTCGCCCGCCTTCACCCGCGCGCCGTCCGGCGCGGCGACGGCGAAGCTGATATCCGCGTCGATCATGAACGCGGCGAGCGCCGCCGCATCGAGCCCGGCGACAACGCCCGGCGCACGCGCGACCAGGCGCCAGCGCCCTTGCGTCTCTGGATCGATCAGCGCGTCCGTCGTGACATCGCCGGCGACGCCGAGGTCTTCGGCGAGCGCCAGCTTGACGATCGGCTCAAGCACGATGTCAGGAAGCGGGGGCAGCATCATCGCGCGTGAGGAAGGTGCGGTGCGGTTCAGCGGCATGCGGATAATCGCTCCTGAAATGGGCGCCGCGGCTTTCCTTGCGGGCCAGGGCAGCCATGACGACAAGGCGCGCGGCATAGAGCGCGTTGGCGCGACCATGTTCGCGCATCATCGCATCGATGCGGTCGAGCGCAAAGCCAAGCCCTTGCGCGTTGCGTTCAACACCGGCGTGCTCCTGCATCAGCGCGCGCAGCGCAGCGCGCGGCGCGTCGGCCAGCGCTGGCGGCGGCTCGCACTGCGGCGGCGCTGCGGCGGGCGGATCGCCGCCGTCGCGCAAACGGTCGGCGACACGGTGCGCGAACACGACCGCCTCCAGCAATGAATTGGAGGCGAGCCGGTTGGCGCCGTGGGCGCCGCTCGAAGTGCATTCGCCGATCGCCCACAATCCGTCCAGCGTGGTGCGGCCCCACACATCGGTGACCACCCCGCCCATGTGATAGTGCGCCGCCGGCGCCACCGGGATCGGCTGCTCGCGCGGATCGATGCCCGCGCTCATGCAGGCGGCGAAGACGGTCGGGAATTCGTCCGGGAAATGCGCGCCCACTGCTTTGCGTGCGTCGAGAAACGCGCCGCGCCCGGCGCTGCGCTCGCGATGAATGGCGCGCGCCACCACATCGCGCGCCGCCAGTTCCGAGACGAACGCCTCGCCCGCGGCGTTGATCAGCTTTGCGCCTTCGCCGCGCAGTGCTTCCGTCGCCAGCGGCGCGGGATCTCGGCCGATATCGATGGCGGTGGGATGGAATTGCACAAATTCCGGATCGGCGATCAGCGCGCCTGCGCGCGCCGCCATGGCGAAACCCTGGCCTTGCGCTTCAGGCGGATTGGTGGTCACCGCGTAGAGCCCGCCCGAGCCGCCAGTGGCGAGCACCGTCTCGTCGGCGGTGAACGTCACAGCGCCGTCGCACCAAACCCCGCGCACACGCCCGTTCGCATCCTGCAACAGGCAACGCGCGCGCATGTTCTCGACGATCTCAATGTGGTGCGCGGCGCGCGCGGCATGGATCAGCGCGTCCATGATCGCCTTGCCGGCGAGATCGCCCGACACGCGCACGACGCGCGGACGTGAATGCGCCGCTTCCAGGCTCTGCGCCAGTTCGCCCATCGGCGTGCGGTCGAACGGCACGCCCAGCGCGATGAGATCCAAGACGCGCGCCGGGCCTTCTTCGGCCAGCAGACGCGCGATCACCGGATCAACCAATCCCGCGCCGGCCTTCACGGTGTCGTCCGCGTGCAGCGCCGGATCGTCGCCGGGGCCAAGCGCTGCGGCGAGGCCGCCTTGCGCCCATGTCGATGACGCAGCTTGCCCGAGCGGGGCCTGGCTCAGCACCGTCACGCGCCGCGGCGCCAGCTTCAGCGCCAGGAAGAGCCCGGCGAGCCCTGCGCCGACAACGAGGACTGATCTACTCGGCATGCGGTGCTCTTTCCCCCTCCCCGCGAGGGGAGGGGGCAGGGGGCGGGGAGAGCCAAGTCATACGAAGAAGCTTTGGAGGTTGCGGGGCATTCGGCGCGTGCAGAATCGCCCCGCCCCCCAACCCCCTCCCCTCGCGGGGAGGGGGAGCTGACGCGCATCGCTGCTCCATGACGCTAAATCAGCTCGACGGCCGTTTCCGGCATGCCCACTTTGAACGCGCGCGGCTTTTCCTTCGGCAGATCGAGCATGCGCTGGATCGCTTGCTTGGCGCGCACGCGCACGTCTTCGGGGATGGTCACCTCGTGCTTCATCTCGACCAGCGCGTCATAGATGCCTTCGAGCGTGATCCGCTTCATGTGCGGGCAGAGATTGCACGGGCGCACGAAGTCGACCTCCGGCGCGGCGGCGGCGACATTGTCGCTCATCGAGCATTCGGTCAGCAGCACCACCTTGGCCGGGCGCTTCTCCAGCACATAATCCTGCAGCGCCGCGGTCGAGCCGGCGAAGTCCGCCGCCGCCATCACGTCGGGCGGGCATTCCGGGTGCGCCAGGATGACGACGCCCGGATAGGCCGCGCGCAATTCTTCGATGTCTGCCACCGTGAAGCGCTCATGCACTTCGCAGCGGCCATGCCAGGCGATGATCTTGATGCCGGTCTGCGCCGCCACGTTCTTGGCCAGATACTCGTCCGGCAACAGGATGACGCGATCGCTGTTCCACTCGCGCGCTGCCCATTCCACCACCGCCGCGGCGTTGGAGGAGGTGCAGCACACATCGCTCTCGGCTTTCACGTCCGCCGAGGTGTTGACATAGGTGACGACCGGCACGCCCGGGAAACGTTCTTTGATCAAGCGCACATCGGCGCCGGTGATCGATGCGGCGAGCGAGCAGCCGGCGCGCAGATCGGGGATTAGCACCGTCTTCTCCGGCGCCAGCACTTTCGAAGTCTCGGCCATGAAGTGAA
Source organism: Hyphomonadaceae bacterium (assembly GCA_016791385.1). Classification (GTDB taxonomy): domain Bacteria; phylum Pseudomonadota; class Alphaproteobacteria; order Caulobacterales; family Aquidulcibacteraceae; genus Vitreimonas. The sequence goes on along the minus strand of JAEUMR010000004.1, from coordinate 6,085 downwards.
CGCCGGCCTGGACGATGACAGCCGCATCCGTTTGCGCCGCTTCGCGCGCGAGCTGCAGCGAGTCGCCGCGGAAATCGCCGACGCAGTGGAAGATCTCGCTGGTCATGTAATTGTGCGCGAGGATCACCGCGTTCTTCTGCCGCTTGATCGTGTTGATGGCGGCGATCAGCGGCGCATAGGCGGGCCATTCGACGGCCGGCACCACGTGCTTGACCTTCTCATAAAGCGCGTCGGTCTCAGCCTTCACCTCGGCGCTGTAGCTGAGGCCGCGCTTGCGGGCGGCGTCGAGCGAGCCCCAGGCGCCATGGACGGCGCGCGGATCGCAGCCCGAGCCTTCCGAGCCGGTGAGGGGAGCGTCAATGATGCGGGCCATGGGTCGGCCTCCTCGCGCCCTGAATGGGCTATTATGCTCAACTAGAGCATATATGGGGTGCGAAGCTCGGCAGGAAAGGCCCCGCCCCACCCCTTATGCTACGTTTGAGCATAACTCAATTTTGCGACACTACTCTCCACAGCCCCCAGGCGCAACAAAAAGCGGTAAGGATGCGCCAACATTCTTGGCCCAGGCGAGCAGACGTGTTGGGTTCTGCCGCGTTGGCGCGGCTCGCCGCTAGCATTGAGGAACGCGCATGCGCTTTGCACTCTCTCTCGTTCTCGTTGCTCTGCTCGCCGCCTGCGCCACCACGCCGAGAGAGGCGGGGCCAGGTCCACAGCCAGGCCAGCCGCCGGCGGCCGAGTTCGCGTTGCGGCCGGCTTCGTTCAACGAGCTGCCGGGCTGGAGCAGCGCCGATCTCGCGCCCGCGCTCGCCGCGTTCAAGCGCTCGTGCGATGGACGCCGCCTGCGCGCGCCGGATGCTGCGCTGCCGGGCGGGGGCCGTTATGGCGGCACGGTCGGCTCATGGGCGCCGGCATGCGCCGCCGCGCAGCAAGTCGCGCCCGGCGGCGAACGCGCCTTCTTCGAAGCCAACTTCATCCCGTACGAAGTGCGCGGCCCTGGCGAAGCGCGTCTCACCGCTTATTACGAGCCGGTGATCGAAGCGCGCCGCATGCCGGATGCGCGCTTCTCCGAACCGCTCATGCGCAAGCCCGACGACATGATCAGCGTCGATCTCGCCGCCTTCGCCGAAGCCTATGACAGCGAAGTGCTGCGCGGGGCGCCGCGCGCGCTGACGGGCCGCTTGGTTGGCACGAGCGTCGAGCCTTATCCGTCGCGCAGCGAGATCGAACGCCCTGTCTCGCGCGCGTTCGCCTATGCGCATCCGGTGGATGTCTACAATCTGCAGATCCAAGGCTCCGGCCGCATCGCCTTTCCAGACGGCACGCAATCGCGCGCGCAATTCTCGGCGCAGAACGGCTATCGCTGGCGCTCGGCGCTCGGTGCGCTGCGCGATTCCGGCCAGTTGCAGACGCCGTCCTGGAGTGCGTTCAAGAATTGGAGCGACGCGAACGGCCCCGACGCCACGCGCCAAGCGCTCAACGCCGATCCCTCTTATGTCTTCTTCCAGGAAGAAGCGATCGACGACCTCAGCGCCGGTCCGCGCGGCGCCGCTGGCGTCAATCTCACCGCGCTGGGTTCAATTGCAGTCGACCCAGCCTACCATCCGTACGGCGCGGTGGTGTTCGTTGACGGCCAATATCAAGGCCAGCCGTTCCGCCGTTTGCTCGTCGCACAAGATACGGGCGGGGCGATCCGCCGGGGTCCGTTGCGCGGCGATGTGTTCTTCGGTTCCGGCGCCGAGGCCGGCCAAGCGGCGGAGAGCATGAATTCTCCGGCGCGCTGGTGGACGCTGCTGCCGCGCGGCGTGCCGGTGGCTTAAGCTCAGCGGAACTTTGCGCGGCCTGCGAAAAGCCGCTAAGTCTGAGGGCGAGGGGCGATTGTCGGGAGGAAGCGCGATGCGCCGCCTTGCACTTTCGCTGTTTGCAGTGCTTTCACTCGCCGCCTGCGCGACGAGCACCGTCACCACATCGATCCCGCCCGCGCGCCCCACAGCGCCGCTGCCGCCCTCCGATGCGGCGCTCTATCTCAACGCGCCGCGCGCTGCGCTGCACAGCGAATTGTTCGTCTGCTCGCCCTCTGGCTCGAACCTCGGCGAGGTCGGCGCGCGCGGCGAAGCGCTGCGCTACAGCCCGTACATCTACACCCCCGCAGGCCCCTTGCTGCGCATGCCCGCGGAATCGGCGTGCCTCTCTTCCGGCTTCGGCTGGCGCGGCGTCGCCAATGGCGGCGGACGCGAGCATCGCGGCATCGATCTGGCCAATCCCGATGGCGGTTTTGTCTACGCGCCGGCCGATGGCTGGGTGCGCAGCACCGATTGGCGCGGCGGCTATGGCCTCGTGCTCGAAATCGATCACGGCCAAGGCGTTTCAACCCTGTTCGCGCACTTGAGCGAAATCGATCCGCGTCTGCATCCAGGCGCCTTCGTGCAAGCCGGCGCGCCGCTCGCCCGCATGGGCATGACCGGCAACGCCACCGGCGTGCATCTGCACTACGAAGTGAGCGTGGACGGGCTGCTGGTCGATCCGCTCAATTACGGCGCGCCTGCAGCCAGCAATGCCTGGATCGAGAGCGAGGCCGGGGCGGGCAAGCCATAGAGCTGTTTGAGCACGTCGCCCCAGCGCGTGCGCTGCGCAAAGGCCAAGTTCGCATAGTCGCGTACATTGACGTGGTATTGCTCGATGTTCGAAGGCGCGAACAGCGAAAGCCCGAGCGCGTTGGCGTAATCCGAGCCGACGCGGCGGCCGATGATCAGCGTCGCGAATTGGCGCACGGCGCTTTCGAGCGCGGCCAGGGTGCGTTGCGGCAGGCCGACCTCGCGCATCGCCACCAGCACCGCGCCGAGATCGGCGAGCGACTTGCTGCGGTAACACACCAACTCGCGGCTGCTGTTGGCCAAGGCGTCGCGGCACAGCCGCGCTAGTTCGCGGTTGGCGGAGATGTCGGCTAGGAGCAGAGTGGAGAATTCGGCAAACGACGCGATCGCCTCGTCGAGGCGAGCCTCGTCGAGCACAACCGCGATGCAGGAATCGCTGGCTTGGTTCGGCTCATAAGCCGTTACGAACGCGCTCGCGATCGCACTTGGCGTCGTGGGCGCATCGCGGTGCAGGATTTGCGCCGCGCCGGCGAGGTTGAGGCCGGCACCCGATATCTCATCGACAGCGCCCACCACTGCGCCGGCGATGCCGGCCAATTCGTACATCAGTTCGACATTGCTCATGAGGCAGGCGTCGAACACCAACGTGTCGATCCGGCGCGATGAATATCCCGCGGCGATCGCCGCCAGCGCGCCGCGCATCTCCGGCACGGTGAGAAAATCGGATTCGTCCATCAGGATCGCGCGTGTGCCGATGGTGCGCGATCTGAACAGCGATTTCGCGCGCTTGATCGCGCCCATCTCGGCGACGCCGCGCCCGTAATGGCCGCTGGTGACGCTGTCCTGAAAGGCGAGCCCGTGCCCGGACAACACCAGCACGTGCCGCTCCGCCGGGCAGGAGCGCTCGCACCATTGCGCGAACTCGACCAATTGCGCCGGATCGCCGGTATTGGTGTCGGGCATCGTCTGCGGCTTGGTGCGTCCGCGCGGATCGAGCACCCAACGCATCGAAGGTGCGTTCATGCTGTCGAGTTGCGCCAGGCCGGCAACACGATCGGTGCTGATGACGCGGCTAAGCCCGTCGAGCTGGCGCCACAGAAACGACTGCAGCGCTGGGAATGCGCCGCCAGCGCCCGCATCCCCAGCACCATAGACGGCGCATTGCAGCGGCCATGCGGCCATGGCTCAGCGCCCCAGGTTCTCTCTGACTTCTCGGTAGCAACCGCCGATCTTGTCGATCCCTTCGCCGATATCGGAAAAGGCGCCCCGGGAGCCGCGGGAGTACTTTCCGATCATGCGATCGATGAAGTCGCCGGCTTCCCGGCAAGCCTCGCCACGCGAGGTGTCGCTTCGCGCCGGCGCTGTTTCACCGAAGATCGCCGGCTGTGGGGTGATGCCTTCGGAGGCCATCAAGCCATAAAAATAGGCCAGCGCGGCGTAGCCATCTATCGCCGCGTCACGGCGATCAATGTCCGAACCCGCGCGCGAAAGCCGTTCGCCGACGCGCTTCAACGCTGCTGAGCAATGCGACAATTGCTCGATGATCCTGCCGGTTCCGCGATCAATGGGCGCAGCAGCAGGCGCGCCGCCAAAATCGGCTGGATTGAGCGCGCCGTCTGCGGCGCCGCGTGTTGTCGGCGGATCGTAGAAGGGGCCGGGACTGCCGCCCCAAGATTCACGCCAGCCGCGCCGCATCTCGTACGGACGCGGATCGAACGGAGTGAAGTCGCCGTCGTCCCAACGCGAGCGTGCGCTGCGCGTCGCATAGCCCTCCATCCAGGGTTTCTGCGGCCGTCCCCAATCTTCGATGGGCGCTGCCGAGCGCGACCAAGCCCCGTCGAAGGGCGGCGGATAAGGCATCGGTTGATAGATCATAGGCAAAGCCCCCTTTGGTGCAGAAGCGGCGATCGTGCCGGCGCCCCAACGAGTAGACCCGCTTCAAATAATCCACAACTGTAAGTTGTATTTCAATCCCGCGGCGCGGGCACGTGCACGCCGCCGACGGGGCGCTCGCTCAAGATTTCGCGCTTGCAGCGGAACAGTTCGGCGGGCCGTCCGCCTGCGCTTGCGTCGAAGCTGCCGGTGCCTTCGACCAGCCCTGCGCGATCGAGCAAGCGGCGGAAGTTCTGCTTGTGCAATTCGAGCCCGGAGATGCCTTCGACCAGCCGCTGCAAATGCAGCAGCGTGAACATCTCCGGCGCCAGTTCGAAGATCACTGGCCGGTATTTTATCTTCGCGCGCAGGCGTCCGATCGCGGTGGCGAGAATGCGCCGGTGGTCGGACATCATCGGCTCGCCCAGCCCGGGCGCGGGCTTCATCGCCGCAGCGCTCTTGCCGTCGAAGCGCGCGCGGTCACGCGCCGCTTCCGGCGCGAGGCCCGCTTCGTACAACAATTCGTAGCGCTCAAGCGCGCGTTCTTCGTTCCAGACCGCGCCGTCGAAGGCGAAAGCGAGCCGCGCGCGGCCGCGGCGTTGCGTGGCGATTTCAGCGCTGTCTGCGGCTTCAATCCAGGCGCTCAGTTTGGGCGCGATGATTTCGTCAATCACGGCCGGGCGCCCATCGCGCCAATCTTCCCACGGGAAAAATTCGTACCAGGAGCGCCAGCGCGCGCCTTCGCGATCGAGCACGGCGCGCGATGGCGTCAGCGCTAAATATGAGATTGAAATGACGCGATCGGGATGATCGCCCTTGATGTCGGCGAGCGGGGTTTCGCGGCCGCGATCGCCGAACGTATAGAGCTGTTCGACATAGCCGATGGTGAAGCCGGTCTGCTCGCTGACCCAGCGCCGCAGCGAAAGCTCAAGTGTTCTATCGCCGGCCGGATCGAATGGGCCGAACGGCAAGCCGGTTGCGTCGTCGCCGCTTTCGCGCGTCACCAGCACGAATGGCGCATCCTCCGTCACTGCGACGATGACAGCCGAGAGGCCGATAACGACGCGCGGCCTGTTCATGCGCCGAACCGGGACGCCATCGTGAACGGCTGCGCTTCGGCGATGTCCGGCCAGCGTGGCGCGCCAAAGCCGATAGCTTCGACGGCGCGGCTCATGCGCCCGCCGCGGCCGAGCGCTGCATCGGCGAGCGCGACGAAGCGGCGGTTGGGCGTCGCCGTTGGTGAAGCCGCACGCAAGGCAAGCGCGATCTCTTCTTCGTCCTGCCCCGGATTGTGCGCGCAGGCGGTGATGAAGGCGGTCGCGGTCGAGCGCGAGATGCCGGCATAGCAGTGGATCAGGATTGGCGCCTCGCGCGACCAGCCGGAGACGAAGTCGAGAATGCGGCTGATGCGCTGGTCGCAGACGGCGTCGAGCCCTTCCATCTCGGCGGCGATGTCATGCACTTCCAGGCGCAGGTGGCGTTCCTCGGCATGCCCGTGGATGACCGGGAAAGGCGTGCCGGGGTCGAGCAGGCTGACGACGTGCGAAGGCTTTCGCTCACGCGCGATGTGCGGCGCGCGTGACAGAGGGCAGACGATGATGGCCATGGGGCCGAGTTTAGGC
>JAEUMR010000079.1 GCA_016791385.1 Hyphomonadaceae bacterium | reverse complement strand
GGCGCTACACGCGCTGAACACGCAGATGTGCCGGGAGATGATCGCCGCCTTGCTCGCTTGGCGCGGCGACGACAGCGTGCGCGCCGTGATGCTCGACCACGCGTCTGGAACGCGCGGCTTCTGCGCCGGCGGCGATATCCGCATGCTTGCCGCAAGCGGCAAAGCCGATGGGCGGGAAGCGCGGGAGTTCTTCTACACCGAGTATCAGCTCAACCACCTCCTGTTCACCTACCCCAAGCCGGTCGTCGCGCTGATCGACGGCGTCACCATGGGCGGCGGGGTGGGTATCTCGATGCCGGCGCGTTTCCGTATCGCCACGGAGAACACGACCTACGCCATGCCGGAAACCGGCATTGGCCTTTTCCCAGACGTAGGCGGCGGCTGGTATCTGCCGCGCAAGCCTGGCCAAATTGGCATGTGGCTTGCGCTCACTGGCGCGCGCTTGAAGGCCGCCGATTGCCTGATCGCCGGGGTCGCCACCCATTACATGCCGACGGAAATCCTTCAGGCAGCGCGCGCCCAGATCGCGGGCGCCGCGCAAACCCATGACGTCGCCCGGGCGCTGGAGAGCGGGCTCGACGCGCTCAGCGAGAGCGCGGGCCGACCGAAGGAACTGACGCCCGAGAATGTCGAGCGCATCAATCGCATGTTCGCGCTCGACAGCGTCGAGGCGATCGTCGCCGCGCTTGAGCAGGATGGCTCGGACTGGGCCAAAGCGCAGCTCGTGACGCTGCAGACCAAGTCGCCGCAGACGCTGAAGGTCGCGTTCCGGCAATTGCGGGAAGGCGCGGCGATGGGCTCGTTCGAAGACGAGATGCGCCAGGAATACCGGATCGGCGCGCGCGTGGTGCAGCGGCGCGACTTCATCGAAGGCGTGCGTGCGCTGATCGTCGAGAAGGACAACACCCCGGTGTGGAATCCGCCCGCCCTGGCGGGCGTCACCGACGCGATGCTGGATGAGATTTTCGCCCCGCTGCCGCCGGACCAGGAATGGCATCCACTCTGACCTGTGAGCCAGCGCACCGCGCTTGCCCCAGCGCCCGCCGGCGCTAAGACAGCGCCAACAAGGAGCATAGCATGACCCGCATCGCCTTTATCGGTCTCGGCAATATGGGCTCGGGCATGGCGGCCAATCAGGCCAAGGCTGGGCATCAGGTCGTCGCCTTCGATTTGTCGCGTGAGGCGCTGGCGAAGGCGCAGGAACAGGGCATGAAGCCCGCGGCGAGCGCGCACGAGGCGGTGAAGGACGCCGATGTCGTCATCACCATGCTGCCCGCGGGCGAGCATGTGCGCAGCCTCTATGCCGAAGCGATCCTGCCGAACGCGCCGAAGGACGCGCTGCTGATCGATTGCTCCACCATTGACGTCGACAGCGCCCGCACCGTCGCGCGCGATGCGGCGATGCAAGGCTTCCGCGCCGCCGACGCGCCGGTCTCCGGCGGTACGGCTGCTGCGAACGGCGGCTCGCTCACCTTTATGGTCGGCTGCCGCGAGCAGGACTTCGCCGACATCGAAACCGCGCTGAAGCCAATGGCCAAAGCGATCATCCGCGCTGGAGACAGCGGCACCGGTCAGGCGGCGAAAATCTGCAACAACATGTTGCTGGGCATTTCGATGATCGGCACCTGCGAAGCGTTCGCGCTGGCGGAATCGCTCGGGCTCGACGCGCAGAAATTCTACGACATCGCCTCCAAGGCTTCGGGGCAGTGCTGGTCATTGACCTCCTATTGCCCGTGGCCCGGGCCGGTTCCGGCGGCGCCGTCGAACCGGGAATACGAGGGCGGTTTTGCAGCAGCGATGATGCTCAAGGATTTGAAGCTGGCGCAGCAGGCCGCCGACACCTCTGGCGCGCCGACCCCGCTCGGTGGCGCTGCCGAAGCGCTCTACGGCGAACTGGTGCAGCGCGGCTTCGGCAATCGGGACTTCTCGATCATGCTGCAAATGCTGCGTGGTCAGCTCTGAGCGAACACCGCGTCGATCGCTTCTAGCAGTGCGCGCGGCGTCACGGGCTTGATCAGGACGGCGTCAGCGCCGGCTTGGCGCGCGGCGCCGGTTTGCGCTGTCTCTGTGCGGCCCGTGATCATGATCACGCGCGCTGAAGCGAGGGCTGGTTCGGCGCGCACCGTCTTGATGAAGGCGGCGCCGTCCATGCCCGGCATGCTCTGATCCACCAGGATGAGGTTGGCGGGGCGCTCTGCAAGCAAGGCCAACGCCTGCGCCCCGGCCTCCGCCGAGCGCAGCCTCGGCACGCCAGCGCGGTTCAGCACCCTCAGCAGCAATGTGCGCATCGCCTCGTGATCGTCGACGACGAGGATGTCGAGGTCCGCCAAACGCATGCGCAACGCTTACGCTGCGCTGGCCCCCAAAAGCAAACGGCCGGAGCTTTCGCTCCGGCCGCTGCCTTTACCAGTTTCGCCTTGCTTAGTAGCGGGCGCGAACGGTGACGCCGTAGGTCTGCGGCTCGTTCGGATAGATCACGACCGAGTTTTGCAGCGACGGCGAGAAGGCGCCGACGTAGTAGAACTCGTCGGTCAGGTTGCGGCCCCAGAATTCGACCGACCAGCGCTCGTCTTGCGGACCGATGCCGATGCGGCCGTTGAAGATCGCAAACGAACCGTTGTCCGTGCGGCCCAGCGGATCACGCTGGAGCGTTTGGGTGCGGTATTCGCTGTTCCAGCGGCCGTCCAAGTAGAACATCGCGCGGATGTCGCTGGTAATCGGCATCTCGTACGAGATCGAGCCGGTCGCCACCCATTCCGGCGCGAACGAGAACGGTGTCCCCGCATTGACGGTGTTCGGGACAGGGTCGAGCGTGTTGAACACGACCGTGCTGTCATAGAACGCATCGTTGTACGTCAGGCCGCCCGACAGCGTCAGCGCGTCGGTGACGCGCGAAGCAACTTCAAGCTCAACGCCCTGGCTGATCGCTTCGGGAATGTTGCGCGTGATGAAGTTGAAGCCGTTGAAGGCGTTCAGCTGATAGTCGTGGATCTGCTGATAGAAGCCCGTGACGTTGAACGTG
>JAEUMR010000076.1 GCA_016791385.1 Hyphomonadaceae bacterium | reverse complement strand
GTTCGGCGTGTTCGGTTCGGAAGACGCCTCGGTGCTTACCGCCCTTGGCCTGCACGGCCTTCAGCACCGGGGCCAGGAAGGTTGCGGCATCGTCTCGTATGACGGCCGCTTCCACCACGAACGCCACCTTGGCCTCGTCGGCGATCGCTTCTCCGGTTCGGACGTGCCCGAGCGCCTGCCAGGCACAGCCGCGATCGGCCACACCCGCTACGCCACCCAGGGCGGCACCATCCTGCGCAATGTGCAGCCGCTGTTCGCCGACCTCGCGCTCGGCGGCTTCGCCGTCGCCCACAACGGCAACCTCACCAATTCGCGCGACCTGCGCGAGCGCCTGGTCGAAGACGGCGCCATCTTTCAGTCCACCTCCGACACCGAGTGCATCCTGCAGCTGATCGCCAAGTCGCGCCGGGCCAAGGTGGTCGATCGCTTCGTCGAAGCGCTGCACGAAATCCAGGGCGCCTACGCCGTCGTTGCGCTCACCAACAACATGATGATCGGCGCGCGCGATCCGCTCGGCATCCGCCCGCTGGTGCTGGGCGACCGCAATGGTGCGGCGATCCTCGCCTCGGAAACCTGCGCGCTCGACATGATCGGCGCCAAGTTCGTGCGCACGATCGGGCCGGGTGAAGTGGTCGTCGTCTCCAAGAACAAGAATGGCGCAGTCAGCATCGAAACCTACTTCCCGTTCGGCGAGCGCAAGGCGCGGCCGTGCATTTTCGAGTTCGTCTATTTCGCGCGCCCGGATTCGGTGATCGACGGCCGCTCGGTCTATGACATCCGCAAGCGCATGGGCATGCGGCTGGCGCAAGAAACCGGCGTTGAGGCCGATGTCATCGTGCCGGTGCCGGACTCGGGCGTGCCTGCGGCGATGGGCTTCGCCAATCAGAGCGGCATTTCCTACGAACTCGGCATCATCCGCAACCATTATGTCGGCCGCACCTTCATCCAGCCGAAGCAGGAAATCCGCGCCCTGGGCGTGCGCCTGAAACACGCCGCCAACCGCGAGGTGATCGCCGGCAAGCGCGTCGTGCTGGTGGACGATTCCATCGTGCGCGGCACCACCTCGCAGAAGATCGTGCAGATGGTGCGCGAAGCGGGGGCCAAGGAAGTGCACTTCCGCAGCGCTTCGCCGCCGATCAAGTTCCCAGACTTCTACGGCATCGACATGCCGACGCAGAAGCAATTGATGGCCGCGCAAATGACGCTGGAAGAGATGCGCAAGGCGCTGGGCGTGGACTCGCTCGGCTTCCTCTCGGTTGACGGCCTCTATTGGGCGATGGGCGTCGACAAGCGCGACCCGGCTAATCCGCAATTCACCGATCACGCCTTCACCGGCGATTATCCCACCCGCCTTCTCGACCAAGAGAACGACAAAGCCGCGCGCGATTTCCAACTGTCGCTGCTGGCGGAACCGGCAAACTAATGAGCAACACCAAGGGGCGTATCGCGCTGGTCACTGGCGCATCACGCGGCATTGGCCGCGCTGCCGCGCTTGAATTGGCGGGACGCGGCTGGCGCGTCATCTGCGTCGCGCGCGCGCAAAAGGCGCTGGAAAAGCTCGACGACGAAATTCGCGCGCTCGGCGGCGAAGCGACGCTCGTGCCGCTCGATTTGCGTGACATGCCGGCCATCGATCAGCTGGGCGCCGCGCTGTTCGAGCGTTTCGGACACTTGGACGGCCTCGCCGCCTGCGCCGGCTCGCTCGGCGCGCTGACGCCAGCGCATCAGATCACGCCCGCGGTGATGGACGAAGCCGTCGCCGTCAACTTCCTCGCCAATTGGCGTCTGATCCGCGCGCTGCACCCGCTGTTGCGCGCGTCGGATGCGGGCCGCGCGGTGTTTATCACCTCCGGCGCTTCGAAGCGCCCACGCGCCTATTGGGCGCCCTATGCGTCGACCAAGGCCGCACTCGATGCGCTGGTGCTCTCGTACGCCGCCGAGCAAGAGGTCACGCCGATCAAGGCAAACCTCTTCAATCCAGGCCCTGCGCGAACCGCCATGCGTGCAAAGGCGTTCCCAGGCGAAGACCCGATGACGCTGCCGACGCCGGAAGAGATTGCGCCCGCGATCGCCGACATGCTCGCCCCCGGCTACGACCAAAACGGCGCCTGGGTGCAGTGGGAGCGCCGCTGAGCGGGCCGCGATGCAGCGGTTCGACACCATCGTCATCGGCGCGGGCGCAGCAGGGCTCTATTGCGCCTTCCATGCAGGCCGCCGCGGACGGCGCGTGCTCGTGCTTGAGCACAATAGCGAGCCCGGCGAGAAGATCCTGATCTCCGGCGGCGGCCGTTGCAACTTCACCAACCTGAATGCCGCACCCGACCGCTTCATCAGCGCCAATCCGCACTTCGCGCGCTCGGCGCTGGCGCGGCACACGCAACAAGACTTCATCGCGCTCGTGCAGAAGCACGGCATTGCCTATTACGAGAAGACGCTCGGCCAACTCTTCTGCGAAGGCGCGCGCTCATCGCAGAAGATCGTGCGCATGCTGCTCGATGAGTGCGCGGCAGCCGGCGTCCTGATCCGCACTGGAGCGCGCGTGGGCCGCATCAGCCGCGGCGAGCGTTTCAGCGTCGAGACCAGCGGCGGCGTGTTCGAAAGCGAAACCCTGGTGGTTGCGACGGGCGGCTTGTCGATTCCGAAACTCGGCGCCAGTGGCTTTGCCTTCGATGCCGCCGATCAATTCGCGATCCAGGCCATCGCGCCTCGACCCGGTCTTGTGCCGCTAATTTTCGGCGAAACCGATCTCGCCTGGATGCGCCCGCTCTCCGGCGTTTCGGCGGATGTGACGGTGCGCGCGGGAAAGGCTGCGTTTCGCGAGGCGGCGCTGTTCACCCATCGCGGACTTTCTGGCCCCTCGATCTTGCAGGCCTCCTCCTATTGGTCTCCGGGCGGGCAGATCGTGATCGATTGGCTGCCCGATGCGGACGAAGACGCGCTGGTTGAACGCAAGCGCGCGCGCCCGAAGGCCCAGCTCAAGAGCGTGCTTGGTGAGATGATGTCCGAACGCTTGGCCGCGGTGCTGAGCGAACGCCTGCCGCCTGGCGCGCTTGGCGACATGAAGGATGCGGCGCTGATCGACGCGGCGCGAAAGCTGAAACACTGGCCGCTGACACCCACGGGCGATGAAGGCTACGCAAAAGCAGAGGTCACGGTCGGCGGCATCGACACCAACGCGCTCTCGCAGCAAACGATGGAGGCGCGCGCGGTCCCCGGCTTGCACTTCATCGGCGAGGCCGTCGACGTTACCGGCTGGCTTGGAGGCTATAATTTTCAGTGGGCGTGGTCGAGCGGCTGGGCCGCTGGTCAATCCTGCTGACCGAGATAGCGCTTGGCCGCGAGCGCGATCGGCACGCCAACGAAGACAGTATGCGTCAGTATTGTGCCAGCGAGCAGCAGCGGCCGCCGGAACGCCAGCGCACGATCGATCGCTTCGCCGATGCGAGCGGAAGCCTCCGCAATGCTGGATGCAAAATGACCATCGGCTGCGGCCGACAGCGGCACGACCACATAATTCAT
>JAEUMR010000038.1 GCA_016791385.1 Hyphomonadaceae bacterium | reverse complement strand
CAGCCGCATCGAACGGCGGCTCGAACGGGCGGATGGAGAACGATTGCACGGCCCGAGATTGCCTCTCACATCGCTTCGAACAAGCGCCCGCGCGCCCAAATCAGCCGCTATCGCAGCCGCGATATGGCCTGCGCTCCCGGCAGACGGCTGTCACGCGGCGGGCGATGATAGTAAGCACGTCCAGACCAAAAAGCCGGAGCGCCGCATGGGCATCGAATACAGCGTTTCCGAAGGAATCGCGACCATCACGATCAATCGCCCCGAACGCAAGAACGCCATCCTGCTGGCGATGCGTACGGAGATCCAGCACGCCTTCGAGAAGGCGCAGGACGATGACGATGTGCGCGCCATCATCCTCACCGGCGCTGGCAATGATTTCAGCGCGGGGGCCGATGTCGGCGAGATGGGCGGGGGCGGCACGCGCGGCTCGCTGATGCGCATGCGGCACATGCACCGGATGTGCCGGGCCATCGCTCAAACCAACAAGCCTGTGATCGCCGCGGTCAAAGGCGTCTGCATCGGCATGTCGTGGGCGATGGCGCTTTCCTGCGACGTTATCGTCGCCGCCGAGGACGCCCGCTTCCAGTTTGCGTTCCGTCATATCGGGCTTGCCCCCGATGGCGGCGCCGCCTTCCTGCTCACGCGCTACGTGCCGCTGCAACGGGCCAAGGAAATCCTATTCTCCGGCCGCTTTGTCAGCGGCGCCGAGGCCGCCCAATTGGGGTTGGCCCTCTATGCGCTCCCAGGCGAAGAGGTGGCCGCCAAAGCGCTCGAACTGGCGCGGGGCTTTGCCCAATCGCCGACGATCGCCATCGGCATGGCCAAGCGCCAACTCGATGCAGCGCCCGCGCAAACCTTCGAACAAGCACTCGACTTCGAGGCCAACATTCAGCCGCTGATGGTGACCACCGAGGACTTCAAAGAAGGCACCTCCGCCTTCAAAGAGAAGCGCAAGCCGGCCTATCGCGGAAACTGAACGATGTCTGAGACGGGCCCCGACAAGGCATTCTTCGACTATCTGCGGCAGGGCCGCTTCATGCTGCAGCGCGCGGTGAGCGATGGCCGCTACGTGTTCTATCCGCGCGCTGTCGCGCCGGGCGACGGTGCGGCGCTTGAGTGGATCGAGGCGTCTGGCTTGGGCCGAGTCTATTCCACCACAGTGGTGCGCAAGAAGCCGCCCGAGCCCAGCTACAACGTCGCCTTGATCGACCTTGCCGAGGGGCCGCGGATGATGAGCCGCGTCGAGGGCATCGCGCCGGAGGCCGTGGCAATCGGCATGGCGGTGAAAGCCAGGATCGACGCCTCCGGCGAAGAGCCGGTCGTCGTCTTCACGCCGGCAGAAGCGCCATGAGCGAGAAATTCCCACGCGGCCAAACCGCCATTGTCGGCGCCGCAACCTTTGGCGTCGGCAAAGCACCAAGCTTTGAAGCCTCCGATCTCGCCGCAAAGGCCTGCGTCGCGGCGCTCAGCCAAGCCGGGCTGACGCTGAGCGACGTCGACGGGCTGTTCTTCTGCCACTCCACCGACACGATGGGCGGCCTCTCCTTCGCGCAATATCTCGGCATCCAGCCGAAGGTGATCGACAACAACCGTCTCGGCGGCTCCTCGTTTCAGGCCTATGTCGAAACTGCGGCGTGGCTACTGGCGGCCGGCGCGATCGACGTCGCTCTGGTGGCCTATGGCAGCAACCAAGCCAGCGCTGCGGGCAAGCTCGTCAACACCGTTCGGCCGATGACGTACGAGGCCCCCTACGCGCCGCTCAATCCGGTCTCGTCCTATGCGCTCGCCGCCGCGCGCTATCAGCATGAGTTCGGCGCCACGCGGGAGCAGTTCGGCGAAGTCGCACTGGCGGCGCGCGCCTGGGCGCAGCTCAACCCCGAAGCATTCAAGCGCGAGCCGCTGAACCTGGAGACCTACCTCGCGTCGCGCATGGTCAGCGATCCGCTTTCGGTGCTCGATTGCTGTCTGGTCACCGATGGCGCGGGCGCGCTGGTGATGACGCGCGCCGAGCGCGCGCGCGACCTGCCGCAGCGCCCGGTTTACGTGCTCGGTGCGGCTTCGGAGACGACGCATCGGGAGATCGCCTCGATGCCGAGCCTGACCACAACCGGGGCGGCGCGCGCCGGCGCGCGCGCCTACGCGCAGGCAGGCGTAAAGCCGTCGGATTTCGATGTGCTCGAACTCTACGACGCCTTCACCATCAACACGATCTTGTTCCTCGAGGATCTTGGCTTCTGCCCGAAGGGCGAAGGCGCCCGCTTCGTCGAGGGCGGGCGCATTGCGCCCGGCGGCGCTTTACCGGTGAACACGCATGGCGGCGGCCTCTCATGCGTGCATCCCGGCATGAATGGCATCTTCACGCTGATCGAAGCGGTGCGCCAACTCCGTGGCGAGGGCGGCGATCGTCAAATCGACGGCGCCAAACTCGCGCTCGCGCATGGCAATGGCGGGGTCTTGTCGAGTCAGGCGGTCGTGATCCTCGGCGGGCCAGACACCGTCTGACCCGCCAATCTTCGGATCAGCCCATCATCTGCACTGGCGCGCGCTCGCTGCGCTGGGCAACGTAGCGCTGCGGCGCCGGCGCCAAGCGCGCCGCGGCGCCACGCAGCACCTGTACGAAATAGTCGCGGCGGGTCTCGAACTGCTCGTCGGTGAGCAGCATGCCAAGCGCAACGCCTTCCTCGACGCAGCCTTGAGCGATGAGGACAGCGATCATGTGGCCGCCGCCCTCGCGCGCCACCGCATAGCCCTGCGCGTTGGTCTGATCGCATTCCTGCGCCATCGCTTCGAACGGAACGCGCATCTCTGCAGCACTCTCGGCGTTGAGGCGATGCATCAGCTTGCGCATATAATTGCGGTCCATCCCGGCCATGACGGCTTTGCCGAGACCCGAATGAGCGAGCGGCGCGGAGGCGCCTTCCGCCAGCCGCAACTCGCTCTGCTGCGGCGACACGGCGTGGATGTATTGGACCTCGAGGCCAACGCGGTTGCCGAGCACGATGACGGCGCCGGTTTCCTGCGCCAGCTCATCCATCATCGGCAGCAAGCCGCCATCGCGGAACAGACGCGGCTGCACGCGGGCGCCGAGCACAGCCACACGGGCGGTCGGCTTATAGGTGCGTGCGGCGCGATCGCGGGTGAGATAGCCAAGCGCGACGAGGCAGCTCAGCAGCTCCGAGGTGCTCGACTGCGGGTAGCCCATCGAGCGGGCGATATCCATCACCGTCGCCTCGGTGCGGTCGCCCTGAAAAAATTCCAGCACTTCGAGCGCACGACGCGCCGACTTGATCTTCTTAGGGTCCAGCGACCGAGCCATGAGATCCTCCCCTTAGATTTATTATGATGATATGTTGTCATAACAACTAAGGGGTCGACAAGGGGTTTTTGCAGCTTTTTCGAACGTCCGTCGATTTTCCGAACGCCTCAGACCGCCTTTGGCCTGGCCACGAAGTCGATCGAGTAGCGGTACCGCTCCGGATGATTGCGGGCCACGATCATTTCCACCGGGGCCCCGCTCGTGTCGTAATAGATGCGGGTGACCTTCAGCACGGGCGTATCGTCCTTGAGGCCGAGGTGCCTGGCGGCCGCTGGTCCTGCAACATCAGCCTCCAGGAATTGCTCCGCTCGGACCACCCGGGTGCCAAGCTTGTCTTCGACCATGCGGATGACGGGGAGCTTCTGGCCGACATCGGCAGGTTTGATCCGCCGGCCCACCGCCAAGGGCAGGTAGAGCTGGTGATGACCTAGCGGCGCCCCGTCGAGAAAGCTGAGCAGCTCTAGCCGCGTGCAGCGCGAGCCCGGATCGAGCCGAAGACCGTTCACCGCCTCATCCGGCGCATCGGTCTCCTCCATCGAGAGAACTTGCGTCGCCAGCGTACCTGCCGAGGCGAGAAAGTCGTCCAGCGATCCGGAGAGACGCACGGATCGCACCCCACCCGCCGCTGGCGGCGTGACGAAAGTGCCAACGCCGCGGCGCTTGGTGATAAGACCCTCAGCGATGAGCGCATCAAGCGCCCTGCGCACCGTGATGCGGCTGACGCCATATTGAGCGCAAATCCGCTCTTCCGTCGGCAGAGCCCCGCCAGGCTTGAATTCCTGCCGCGCGATGCGCGCCCGCAATTCCTGCTCAAGCTGGTGGTAAAGCGGCGTTGGCCCGTGAGAGAGCATGGTAGGCTCATGCACCATCTTCATCACAACACTCTCTCGATCGCCCAGGCCTGTACGCTAGCCCAGCCGGAGCGTCGAGCCGAACCGCGTGGGCCATCTATCGCATGAGCGATTGGCGTTTTGCCCGCGGAAACGACATCCTTGCCTTTCGCAAACGCAACAGACCGGGAAAATGCGCCGCATGACGCACGATGCGCTCTTGGACGAATCCGGTGCAGCCAAGCTTGGCGCGCCCTTGGCTCTGTTGCTGGCGGCGCAGGCGGCCCGCGATCCGCAACGCATTGCGCTGACGCTCACAGACGGGGCGCTGACACGCGCTGAGCTGGAGCAGCGCTCAAATCAGCGGGCGCGGCAATTGCAGCAGGCGGGCGTTGGCCACGACGATGTGGTCATTCTCGCCATTCCGAACGGCGCGGCGTACTACGAATTTGTCTATGGAATCTGGAAGGCGGGGGCGACGCCCGTCCACGTCTCACACAAGCTCACGCCGCGCGAATTCGACGAGATTGTCGCGCTGGCGCAGCCCAAGCTCACGCTTCACCCGGCATCGCCACTGCTCTCTCCCGATCTCAGCGCCTTTGCTGATGCGCCGCTACCGCTCTCGGTCGCCAGCCGCTGGAAAATCTCGACCAGCGGCGGCAGCACCGGCCGGCCGAAGCTGATCATCGATCCCAACCCGGCGCTGTGGGGGATCGAGAAACAAGGCCATCGCCGCGTTCCGGATTCCATCATCGTCAATCCGGGCCCGCTGTATCACAGCGCGCCCTTCGGCATGATGATCCCGGCGCTCGGCGAAGGCTGCCACGTCATTGAGATGGGACGCTTCGACGCCGAATCTTATCTCGCCCATGTCGAGCGTCATCGCGCCACCTGGGCGTTTCTGGTGCCGACGATGATGGCGCGCATTGCGCGCCTGCCGCCTGAGGTGCTGGCGCGCTACGACATCTCAAGCATCCAGACGCTGGTGCACATGGCGGCGATCTGCCCGCCCGACGTCAAGCGCGCGTGGCTCAAGCTGCTGCCGCCGGAAACAATCTGGGAAATCTATGGCGGCACCGAGCGCATCGGATCGACCATCATCCGCGGCGATGAATGGCTTGAGCATCCCGGTTCTGTGGGCCGCCCGCGCCAAGGCGTGGAGCTTCAAATCTTCGATGAACACGGCGCGCCGCTGCCCAGCGGCGAAGTCGGCGAAATCTATTTCCGCCGGCCAGAACTCACATTCGAGTATATCGGCGCCGATGCACGCCGCCGCGGCGAATGGAGATCGTTCGGCGACATGGGCTGGCTCGACAAGGAGGGCTACCTTTACATCGCCGACCGTCGCACAGACATGATCGTCACCGGCGGCGTCAACGTCTTCCCCGCCGAGGTCGAAGCGCAGATCGACGCGCTGCCGGGCATCCATGACAGCATTGTCGCCGCCGCGCCGCACGCGGATCTCGGCGCCGTGCCCTATGCCGTCGTGCAACAGCATCCGGATGGCCGCTGGACTGAAGCGACACTGCTTGAAGCGCTGAGAGAACGTTTGGCGCCGCACAAGATGCCGCGCGGCGTTCGCTTCGTTGATGAGCCGCTGCGCGACGAGTCCGGAAAAATCCGCCGCGCCGCCTGGCGCGAGCGGCTGGCTCAATCGAGCTGAACCAGCGCCTCGCCGCTGAGCGTGACCGTGCCATCCGCAAGCGTGGTCTTGAGCGCGAGCTTAGCGCAACGCTTGCCAGACACGTCGGCAATTTCGCTCACCTCGCCCGAACACGAAACCACCGCGCGCAGCGGCGTGATCGAGACGAAGCGGGTCGAGAAATCGAGAATGCGCTCGGGCGGGGCCCAGTTCGAAAGAAGCCGCCCTAGATACGCCATCGACAGCATGCCGTGAGCGAATACCTCGTCGAATCCATTCTTGGCTGCGAACGCGCGATCGAGGTGGATCGGATTGTGGTCGCCCGATCCGCCTGCAAACAAGGCCAGCGTCAACGGGCTGATGGGGGGCAGTGTCAGCGTCGGCAACGCCGCACCGGCGCTGGCATCACGATAGGTAGCGGCAATCGTCATCGTCTAGTTCCGCAGCACGGCGACCGTACGCATGGTGGCGCACAGCTCGTTGTCTTGGTTGGTGAGGCTCGTCTCGAGCACGACGAATTCCAGCGCGCCGCCCTTCTTGTCGTAGATGTCGGCGATGCGCTGACGCAGGCGAATGCGGTCGCCAACGAAGATCGGCTTGTGCTGGGTGAAGCCTTGTTCGCCATGCAACATGCGCCCGAGGTCCGCGCCGAGCACGCCAAGCACGAGATCGGTCTTCGGCGGCGCAAGATTTGAGAGCACGGACGCATAAGTCGGCGGCGCCGGAATGGCGCGATAGCCCGCCGCGCGCGCCGCCGCCTCATCAAGATAGATTGGATTGGTCTCGCCAATAGCCTGACAGAACAGTCGAAGCATACCGGCTTCGACGACGATCTGCCGCTCTTCCGTCTCAGCGCCAATTTTCGACTTGTCGAGCATCTCAGCCCCACGCTACGGGCAACTTGACCCGGCCCCAATGCATCCACGATCCGATCCGTTCCGACGGTCCATCGAGCCGAAGCGCCGGGAACGCCGCAAGCAGCTTTGGCAACGCCGTCCGAACCTCAAGCCGCGCCACCGGCGCTCCCATGCAGAAGTGCACGCCGGCGCCGAAAGACAAATGCTTGCGCGCCTCCGTGAGCGGCCGGTCGATGCGAAACTCTTCCGGCGCTTCGAACACGCTCGGGTCGCGATTGGCGCCGGCAATCGAGAACATCAGCTTGCTGCGCTCCGGCAGATTCACGCCGTGCATTTCCGTCGGACACAGACTGGTGCGGAAATGCGCCAGCACCGGAGGATCGAACCGCAGGCTCTCTTCGATTGCACTCTCGACCAAGTCCGGCTGCTGCCGCAGGCGCTGCCATAGTCCGGGCGTCTGCAGCAGCCGCCAGACCAGATTGCCGAACAGCGCCGTAGTGGTTTCCTGACCGCCGGTGAGGAAGGCGAGGCAGACATTGAGCGCCTCCTCCTGCGTCAGCGGCCGCCCTTCAACGCGCGTCACCAAGGTGCGCGACATGAAATCATCCGGCAGCACCGCGCCTAGCACCGAGACATCCGGATTATCGATGCCGGCCTGCTTCAGCAGTTCGCGCCGCTGGTCCAGGTGGCCGATGAAATGCGGATAAATCTCTTTCAGAATTGGCTCGAACGACGCAGGGGTCGGATCGTGGAAGATCATCTCCTGCAGGTGATCGGCCCAGCGCTTATAGGACGGATAATCCGATTCCGGCGCGCCAAGCATCACGCACATCATGCGCGCTGGCAGCGGCAACGCGAACAGGTCGTGGAAATCCCCGCGCGCGCCCGGCGTCGCGCGCATCGCCGCAACCAGTTCGTCGCTGATGCGCTCGATGTCCGCCTCGTACTTCTTCAGCTGCTTCGGCGTGAACCCAGGAGAAAGAGCGGCGCGGAAGGCCATGTGAAACGGCGGGTCGGTCTTGAAGCCGACATCGCTGATGCCGTCCTTCGCCGCGTTGCCGAAGCGGAAGCTCCAGATCGGGCTGTCCTGGAGGATTTCCTCTTTGATCTCGCGGTAATCGCTGGTGATCGCGAACTTGAAGTCAGGGCCGTCATAGACGTGGAATGGACATTGCGCGCGCAACTGCGAATACGCCGTCCCCGGGTTCTCCAGCGTCTCCGCCGACATCGGATCGAACTTCATGGCTGCGCCGTCGAAGCTGCAAGGCCGTCGCCGACCTTGGCGTCGGTCAGGCGCGCGTTGAACCAATGCGGGTAAATCGGCGCCGGCGCCGTCAAGCGATCGAGTTCGGCCAGCGCCTCGGCATCGAGCCGCACGCTGGCGGCGCCCAGATTGTCCTGCAACTGGCTGAGCTTGGCCGAGCCGATCAGCACGCTCGTCACCACGCGCTTGGACAGAAGCCAAGCCAGCGCCAGCTGCGCCATGGTGCAGCCCAGCCGCTCCGCCATCGGCCGCATCGCCTCGACCAGCGCAAAGCCCTTTTCGCGATCGAACGGCACGATGTCGAAGGCGGCGTGACGCCCTTCTTTGGAGATGTTGTCGCGCGTGTACTTCCCGCTCAGAAAGCCGCCGCCGAGCGGGCTCCACACCAGCATGCCGAGGCCGCCATGCCGCAGGAACGGAGCAAGGTCGTGCTCGACCTCTCTGTTGAGCAGAGAATAGTGCAGTTGCCCGGATGCGAACTTCGCCCAACCCCGTTCCTTCTGCATCTGCAATGCAGTCGCCGCGCGCCACGACGCCCAATTGGAAAAGCCTAGGTAGCGAACCTTGCCCGCCTGCACGAGCCGATCGAATGCTTCCAGCGTTTCATCAAGCGGGGTGAACGTGTCTTCCTTGTGCGCCTGGTAGAGGTCGATGTAGTCCGTGCCGAGCCGCTTCAAGCTGGCCTCGCACGCGGCAATGATGTGGCCACGTGACAGACCGGCGTCCGTGATGGCGGCGCCCGCGCGAAAGCCGAGCTTGGTGGCGATGACGACATCCTTGCGCCGAGCGCCAAGCGCCTTACCCAGCATTTCCTCGGATTGGCCGCCTGAATAGATGTTGGCGGTGTCAAAGAAATTGACGCCCGCGTCGAGCGCTTCGCCCACCATCTTCGACGCGCCGTCCTGGTCGACCTTGCCAAGCGCTGCGTTGAGGGTGTTGACGCCGAACGTCATCACGCCGAGGCAGAGCCGCGACACGATGAGGCCGGTGTCGCCCAGTTTTGCGTATTGCATGAGCCGATCATCGTTCGCAGCGCAGCCCCGCGCCACCTGCCCCGAAACCTCATCGCATCGGCGATGACGCGCCCCGGCGCCCGCCCCGTCCCAGCGCGTAACCCCTTGCTTTTGAGCCCCCTCGACGCGGCCCTGGGCCCTTCGCCCTCGCCGTCAGCCCCAGCGCCCTCCCAAGACTTCCCGACCAACACTTCCCGCAACGACAGTTCAGCGCGACTAACGGCACGGATGAGTCTGTTGGCCTTGGCGGACATTCGTGCGCCGCTTAGCTGTTGACTGTGGCGCTGCTTGGGATGCGGCGGGCCAAGGGGATTCGTTATGCAAACTAAACTTCCGCGCAGTCTATTTGCGACTGCATCGCTGCTTGCCATCGCCTTGCCGAGCGCCGCTTTCGCCCAGGACGCGAGCGAGGAGGACGTTGTCGTCGTCACCGGCACGCGCAGCGCCGGCCGCTCGCAGCTTTCAACGCCCTCGCCCGTCGACGTGCTCACCGGCGAAGCGCTGCGCGAACAAGGCACCACGGAACTCGCCGAGTCGCTCTCGTCGGTGGCGCCGTCGGTCGACTTTCCGCGCCCCGCCGTCGTTGACGGCACCGACTCGGTCCGCCCGCTGACGCTGCGCGGCCTTGGCCCTGACCAAACGCTCGTGCTCGTCAACGGCACGCGCCGGCACGCTTCGGCGCTCGTCAACGTCAACGGTTCTGTCGGCCGCGGCTCGGCGGCGGTCGACCTCAACGCCATTCCGGTAG
Source organism: Hyphomonadaceae bacterium (assembly GCA_016791385.1). GTDB lineage: Bacteria > Pseudomonadota > Alphaproteobacteria > Caulobacterales > Aquidulcibacteraceae > Vitreimonas. Next base: position 60,894 of record JAEUMR010000038.1, on the reverse strand, counting down.
CCGCACTCGACCGCATCGAAGTGCTGCGGGACGGCGCTGCCGCGCAATACGGCTCGGACGCCATCGCCGGCGTGGTCAATGTGCGCCTGCGCGAAGCGCGCGAAGGCGGCGGCGCCAGCGTCACCTACGGCCAGTACGACACCTCGGTCGATCCGGCGCGCTCCTCGCGCGATGCGAGCGACGGCCAGACCGTGACCGCCTCCGGCTGGCAGGGCTTCGGCCTCGGCGCGGACGGCTTCCTCACCGTGTCGGCGGAATATCTGCAGCGCGACCCGACCAGCCGCGGCGATATCGATCCCGCTTTGCTGCCCGCAGAAGTGGTGAATTCGCGCTTCGGCGACCCGGAAGTCGAGCAATGGAGCGTCTACGCCAATGCCGGTACGCCGATCGGCGGCGGCTGGGAGGCCTATGGCTGGCTCGGCTACCAGGATCGCGACAGCACCAGCGCCGCGTTCCCACGCCGCTTCAACAACGCCAACAACGTTCCGGCCATCTATCCGAACGGCTTCCTGCCCCTGATCAATGTCGCCTCGGAAGACCTCACCGCTGCGGGCGGCGTGCGCGGCGAATTCGCGGGTTGGGATACCGACGTCAGCCTCGTCTATGGCCGCAACGCACTCGAGTTCCGCACCGAAAACTCGCTGAACTCCACCTATGGCGCAGCGTCGCAGACGAGCTTCTACGACGGCGCGCTCACCTATGACCAAACCGTGCTCGGGGTCGATTTCTCGCGCGGCATCGATGCAGGGCTCGCAGCGCCGATCAACTTCGCCTGGGGTTTCGAAGCGCGGCAAGAGACCTACGAGATCGAAGCGGGCGAACCGGCTTCGTACAATCGCGGTCCGGCGGCGACGCCTTCACTGGCGTCGGGCGCACAGGGCTTCATCGGCTTCCAGCCGAGCAATGTCGTGGACGAAGACCGCACCGCGGCGGCGGCTTATGTCGATGTCGAAGTGCAACCGACAGAGCGGCTGCTGATCGGCGGCGCGGTGCGCTACGAAAATTATTCCGATTTCGGCGACACGCTGAACGGCAAGATCACGGCGCGCTACGACTTCAACGATAATTTCGCCATCCGCGGCGCAGTGTCGAGCGGCTTCCGCGCCCCCTCGCTGCAGCAATCGTTCTTCACCTCCACCGCCTCGGTGTTCGTGGCGCCAAACGTAGTGGAAACGGGCACCTTCCCGGCCACCAGCCTCGTTGCCTCCACGCTCGGCGCCCAGCCGCTGCAGCCTGAAGAAGCGGTCAATTACTCGCTCGGCTTCGTCTTCCAGTACGGCGATTTCGACCTCACGGTCGATGCCTATCAGATCGAGATCAGCGACCAGATCGTGCTTTCGGAAAACATCTCGCGCACCTTCAGCGCGCAGGTGGCTTCGCTGCTCGATCCGCTCGGCATCAGCGCCGCGCGCTTCTTCATCAACGGCGTCGACACCGAAACGCGGGGCGTGGACATCGTCGGACGTTATCGTCTCGACGGCGGCGCGGTCGGCGATTTCGACTTCATCGCCGCGCTGAACTTCAACGACATCGACGTCACGCGCGTGCCGACCTCGCTCTCGGCGCTCAGCCCGACGCCGACCCTGCTCGGCCGCAACCGCATCCTGACGATCGAAGCCGGCACGCCGGGCGAAAAGGCCGTGCTCAGCGCCAACTGGAGCAATGGCGGCTGGGGCGCAACTGCGCGCGCGAGCTATTACGCCGACGTGCTGCAGCCTGGCGGCTCGCCAGCGGCGGACTTCACCACGGGCGAACACACGGTGTTCGACCTCGAAGGCCGCTATGAGTTCGACAGCGGCGTCACCCTCGCGCTCGGCGCCGACAACCTGCTCGACGAATACCCGAACGCGGTGCCGGCGGCGCTCAACACTTCGGGCGTTGTCGCCTTCCCGTTCTACTCGCCGTTCGGCTTCAACGGCCGCTACCTCTATGCGCGGGTCAGCCTGGCCTGGTGACAAAAAACGCGGAGCGGGCTCTGCGTCCGCTCCGCGCTTTTCATGCGAAACGCCGTGCCGCTTCCTGGCGGCGCGGCGTTTTCTTTTCGCTGCGGCGGCGCCTAGGACGCAGGCGGGGATGTCTCGTCGTCAGCCGCGTTTTGGCACATCAGCAGGCTGCACGAGAGGTGGTCGATCAGAACGGCGTGGCTGGGGCCTGACCACCAACGCTCCAGCAGCGAGCGTTTGCGATGGCCGACGATGACCAAATCCGCCTGCATCTCGTCGGCGAAGCGCTTGATCTCGTCGACCGGCTCGCCGCGCACCAGCCGGCCTGAAACCGTGATCCCGATTTCCGCGGCCTTGGCGATGCCCTCGCGCAGGATCGTCTCGCGCTCATCGTCGGAGACCATGGGTGCGGACATCGGGTCTGTCGAAGACAAGGCCGGGACAACGGCCAGCAAAAAGGCCTCAGCGCCGAGACGCTTGACCAGCAACGCGCCCTCGCGCAGCGCGGCCCGCCCCTCTCGCGATCCATCGTAGGCGAGCAGAATGCGACGGTACATGCAGCGCTGATCCTCGTTCGTCGGAGGCTCAACGCTGGCCCCGAGCAGCGATTTGCGCAAGCCGCAACTACAACAACGAAGGGGGCGCGTGAGCTTTCGCTCCGCGCCTCTGCCCTCTAGCCGGCGCGCTTACGCCGTCGCGAGCTTGCGCGCGCCGGCCGGCTTCTTGCGCTTGCTGTCGGCCGGCGTCGTCGCCTTCGGCCGCACGTACCAGAAGTGGCGCTGCTGCGCGTCCCAATCGGACAGCACTTCGCGGCCGAACACGGAGCCCGTGCGCTGTACGTGCTCTTCGATCAACGCCTTGAGCGTGGCCACCGCCTCGGCGCCGGCTTCGTCGGCGCGCGTCCAGCCGATGGTCTCGGCATTGGCCAGCAGCGGCAAGCGCCCTTCCGGATCGAACACGAAGGCTTCGCCGCCGGTCATGCCCGCGCCGAAGTTTTCGCCGACGGCGCCGAGAATGGCGACGCGGCCGCCGGTCATGTACTCGCAGCCATTGGCGCCGCAGCCTTCGATCACTGCGGTCGCGCCGGAATTACGCACCGCAAAGCGCTCGCCCGCTTGGCCCGCCGCGAACAGCTTGCCGCTGGTGGCGCCATAGAGGCAGGTGTTGCCGATGATGGCGTTGAAGCGCGCGTCCCGCACATGGTCGGCGCGCGGCTTCAGCGTGATCGCGCCGCCTGAAAGGCCCTTGCCGACATAATCGTTGGCGTCGCCGACAACTTCGATCGCGATCCCTTGCACCAGGAAGGCGCCGAGGCTTTGTCCGCACGAACCGGACAAGCGCACGTTCAAGCGCTCCGCCGGCATGCCGGTCATGCCGTGCTTGCGCACGACCAGAGCCGAAGAGCGCGCGCCGATCGCCCGCTGCGTGTTGCGCACGGTGAAATCGAGCTGGCGCTTCTCGCCACGTTCGAAGAATTCCGGCGCGTTGGCGATGATCTGCTCGTCGAGCGAAGGCGGTGGTTCGACCCGCGTGGTTTGCGTCGAGTAGGGCGGATACGGGCTGTCGACCCGCACCAGCAACGGGTTGAGGTCGAGATCGTCGAGGTGCGACGCGCCGCGATTGATCTGGGCGATCAGATCAGTGCGGCCAATGATGTCGCGCAGCGATTTGAAGCCAAGCTCAGCTAGCAGCTCGCGCACTTCTTCGGCCATGAAGTTCATCAGATTGATGACCTTCTCTGGCGTGCCGGTGAAGCGCGCGCGCAGCTTTTCGTCCTGCGTGCAGACGCCGACGGGGCAGGTGTTGGTATGGCACTGGCGCACCATCAGGCAGCCGACCGCGACCAGCGAAGCGGTGCCGATGCCGAACTCCTCGGCGCCGAGGATAGCGGCGACGACGATGTCGCGGCCCGTACGGATGCCGCCATCGGTGCGCAGCCGCACGCGATGGCGCAGATTGTTGAGCATCAGCACTTGGTGCGCTTCGGCGAGGCCCATTTCCCACGGGATGCCGGCGTATTTGATCGAGGTTTGCGGGCTGGCGCCGGTGCCGCCGACATGGCCCGACACCAGGATCGCGTCGGCGCCGCCCTTGGCGACGCCGGCGGCGACCGCGCCGATGCCGGACTGCGCCACCAGCTTCACGCAGACATGCGCGTCGGGGCTGATCTGCTTCAGGTCGTAGATCAGCTGCGCCAGGTCTTCGATCGAGTAGATGTCGTGGTGCGGCGGCGGCGAGATCAGCGTCACGCCCGGCGTCGAGTGACGCATGCGGGCGATGAATTCGGTAACCTTGAAGCCAGGCAATTGACCGCCCTCGCCGGGCTTGGCCCCCTGCGCGATCTTGATCTCGATCTCGCGGCACTTGTTCAGATACTCGGCGGTGACGCCGAAGCGGCCCGAGGCGACCTGCTTGATCGCCGAGTTGGCGTCATCGCCGTTGGCGCGCGGGGTGTAGCGCTCGGGGTCCTCGCCGCCTTCGCCGGACACCGAACGGCCGCCGATGCGGTTCATAGCGATGTTCAGCGTCTCATGCGCTTCAGGCGACAGCGCGCCCATGCTCATGCCGGGGGTGACGAAGCGCTTGCGGATCTCGTTCACGCTCTCGACTTCGGCGAGCGCGATCGGGGCGATGTCGTCGCGCATTTCGAGCAGATCGCGCAGCTGGATCGGCTCGCGCAGACGCCGTTCACGCACCTTGTCAGAATAGCGCCGATACTCGGCGTAGTCGCCGTCGGTGCACGCCTTCTGCAAGCGGTGGATCAGGCCCGCGTCAAGCGCATGGCGTTCGCCGCCCTTACGCACGCGATAGGCGCCGCCAACCGAAAGCGCGGGCGCGCCGTCGTCATAAGCCGCATCGTGACGCTCGGTCGCTTCGATCTCGATGCCGCCAAGGCCAATGCCGGAGATGCGGCTGGTCAGGCCCGGGAAGAACTCGTCCACCAGCGCGCGCGAAAGGCCGATGGCCTCGAAATTGAGCGCGCCGCGATAAGACGAGATCACCGAGATGCCCATCTTGGACATGATCTTGAGCAGGCCCGCTTCGAGCGCAGCGCGATAGTTCGCGGCCGCCTTCTCGGGCGTTACCGCCGTCAGATTATGCGCGCAGCGATTGGCGATGCTGGCGAAGGCGAGATACGGATTGACGGTCGTCGCGCCGGCGCCGATCAGCACCGCGGCGTAGTGCGTATCCAGGCACTCGGCGCTGCGGATGGTGAGCGAGCAGAACGTGCGCAGGCCCTTGGCGACGAGGTGCGTGTGCACACCGCCGGTGACCAGGATCATCGGGCACGCGACGCGCCCGGCGCTCTCGTTCTCGTCCGACAGGACGATGTGCGAACAGCCGCTCTTCACAGCCGCTTCCGCTTCGGCGCGGATGCGGTCCATCGCGGCGCGCAGCGTCGCGCCCGCCTCTTGTCCCGGCGCTGGACGCTCGAACGTGCAATCGATGCGCTGCACATCGGCGCCCAGTTCGCGCACCATGCGCTCATACATGCCATTGGTGAGGATCGGGCTGGAGAGCACGTAGACGTTGGTCTGCGTTTCGTCCTGCGCCAGGATGTTGCCGAGGTTCTTGAAGCGCGTGGCCAGGCTCATCACCCGGCCTTCGCGCAGCGGATCGATCGGCGGATTGGTGACCTGGCTGAAGTTCTGGCGGAAATAGTGCGACAGCGGGCGCGCGCGATCTGACAGCACCGCAAGCGGCGCGTCATCGCCCATCGAGCCGATCGCTTCTTTCCCCTCGTCCATCATCGGCGCGAGGATCAGTTCGAGTTCTTCCAGCGAATAGCCGGCCGCGCTTTGGCGGCGGCGAAGATCATCCTCGCTCCACGGCGCGACGGGCTCATCGCCGACCAGCATCTGGTCCATGTCCTTGATGTTGGACAGCCAACGTTCGTATGGGTGCTGGGCGGCGAGCACGTTGACGAGTTCGTCGTGACGATAGAGCCGACCCTCGTCGCAATCGACGGCGAGCATCTGGCCCGCGCCGAGCCGGCCGCGCTCATGCACGACGCGCCCTTCGAGCGGACACATGCCGGCTTCCGAACCGACCGCGAGCAAGCCGTCTTCGGTCAGCGCATAGCGCAGCGGACGCAGGCCGTTGCGGTCCATCCCCGCGACCGCCCAGCGGCCGTCATACATGGCCAGCGCAGCCGGGCCGTCCCATGGCTCCATCACCGCGCTGCAATAGGCGTAGAGCGCCTTATGCGCGGGCCGCATTGTTTGCGACTTGGCCCACGCTTCGGGAACCAACAGGCTCTTGGCCATCGGCGCAGAGCGACCGGCGCGCACCATCACCTCGAACACGTTGTCCAGGGCGGCTGAGTCAGAGCCGCCGGGCTGAATGATCGGCCGCACGTCCGCATTCGCCGCGCCAAAGGCGTCGGAGGTCATGCGGATCTCGTGGCTCTTCATCCAATTGACGTTGCCCTTCAGCGTGTTGATCTCGCCATTGTGCGCGAGCATGCGCAACGGCTGAGCCAGACGCCAGGTCGGGAACGTGTTGGTCGAATAGCGCTGGTGATAGATCGCGACCGCCGAGACGAAACGCTCATCGCGCAGGTCCGGGTAGAACTCGTCGATGTGCTCGGCGAGGAACATGCCCTTGTAGACAAGCCGGCGCGCCGACAGCGAACAGATGTAAAGTTCGGTGATGTTGTCGGCGAGCGCGCGCTTTTCCATACGCCGGCGGCAGATGAAGAGATCGCGGTCGACATCTTCGGCGTTGCGATTGCGGCCATCGCAGAACAGCACTTGCTCGATTTCCGGCCGCGTGGCGTTGGCCTTGTCGCCCAGCACGCTGATGTCGATCGGCGTCTGGCGCCAGCCGAGCAGCGAGAAACCCGAACGGATCAGCTCGCTTTCAACGATCGTGCGCGCGCGCTCCTGCGCGCCGAGATCGATACGCGGCAGGAAAATCTGGCCGACGAAAATCTTACGGTCGCCCGGGTTGTGGCCGGCGCGTTCCACTGCTTCGCGGAAGAACGCCTGCGGCGCTTCGATCAGAATCCCGGCGCCGTCGCCGGTCTTGCCGTCGGCGTCGACAGCGCCGCGGTGCCAAACCGACTTGAGCGCGGCGATGGCGAGCGTGACGACATCACGGCGCGGTTTGCCGTCAATGGCGACGACCATGCCGACGCCGCAGGCGTCGCGTTCCTGTTCGGCCCGGTACAGGCCTTCGGCTTCGAGCCGCGCGCGTTCGCGCTGATAACGCTCAACTTCGTCCATGATCATTCCGCCGCAACAGAGGCCGCGCTCAGACGTTCGCTGAGCCAGGCATGCATCGAGTTCGCCGCATCGAGGCCGTCACGCAGAGCCCAAACGACGAGTGAAGCGCCGCGCACGACATCGCCCGCCGCAAACACGCCAGGCAGCGAAGTGGCGAGTGTGGTCGCGCCGACGCGCAAGGCGCCGTTGGAGCGCCGCTCAAGCTGCGGCGCGCGCCACAGCGTGGGCAGGTCTTCCGGGTCGAAACCGAGCGCGGCGATGACCATGTCGGCGCTGCGCACGAATTCGCTGCCCGGCACCGGCACCGGCGATTGCCGGCCCGATGCGTCGGCGGGGCCCAGGCGCATGCGCACAGCTTCAACCGCGGTCGCCTTGCCGCTGACCAGTTTCATCGGCTGCGCCAGCCACTCGAAGGTGACGCCCTCTTCTTCCGCGCACGCCACTTCGCGCAGCGAGCCCGGCATGTTGGCGCGGTCGCGGCGATAGAGACAGATCACGCTTTCGGCGTTCTGGCGAATGGCGGTGCGCACGCAATCCATCGCCGTATCGCCACCGCCGATAACGACGACGCGCTTGCCGCCCGCGTTCAGCTGACCGCCGGGCGCAGCGGCTTCGACCGCATCGCCAAGGCCGAGTTTGTTCGAGGCGGTGAGATAATCGAGCGCCGGAATCGCAACTTGCTGGCCGTCGACGCCGAGCGGACGGGGGCGATAGACGCCGGTGGCGATCAGCACCGCATCGTGCTGCTGGCGCAGCGTGTCGAAGCTGATGTCGTCGCCGACATTGCAATTGAGCTTGAAACTGATGCCGCCTTCGATCAGGCGCGCGGCGCGGCGCTCCATGATCGACTTGTCGAGCTTGAAGCTCGGGATGCCGTAGATCATCAGCCCGCCGATGCGGTCATGACGATCATAAACCGTGACGGCGTAGCCGAGCGCGCGCATGCGCTCAGCTGCGGCAAGCCCTGCGGGCCCCGCGCCGATAATGCCGATCGATTGGCCGCGATCCGGCCCCGGCTTGATCGGCGCGACCCAACCGCGCTCCCAGGCGGTGTCGGTGAGAAATTTCTCGACCGCGCCGATGGTTACCGCCGAATGCTCGGACTGTTCGAGCACGCAGGCCTGCTCGCACAGCCGGTCCTGCGGGCAGATGCGGCCGCACACTTCCGGCATCGGATTAGTCGACGCGCTCAGCGCGTAAGCCTCTTCCAGCCGGTTCTCAGCCGCGAGTTTCAACCAATCGGGGATGTTGTTCTGTAGCGGGCAGGCGTCCTGACAGAACGGCACGCCGCATTGGGCGCAGCGCGAGGCCTGCGTGCCCGCCTCCGCCGGCGCGAACGCCTGGTAGATTTCTCGGCCGTCCTTGGACCGTGCCGCAGCCGCGCGCTTGCGCGGGGGCCCAGCCCCGATCTCTGTAAACTTCAGCATTTTGGTAGCCCGGGGAGGAATACCCTACCTGCTTCGGGCGCTTTTCCCCAGGGTTCAAGAACAATTTCCCCAAGAGTGCAGCTCGGCGGACAATTCGTTCCGATTTGTCGCAGTTTTGCACCTGCGAACGCACTCCCGGGCCGCCTCTGCTAAGCTGGGGGCGTGCAAGTGAGTTGCGGTCTCCTGATGTACGTGCCCGGGCCCGCCGGGCTGCGGGTGCTGCTGGTCCACCCGGGCGGCCCCTATTGGCGCGGCAAAGACCTCGCCGCCTGGACCGTTCCGAAGGGGTTGGTGGGTCCCGGCGAGGACCTGCTGGCGGCGGCCCAGCGCGAGTTCCGGGAGGAAACCAACCTTCCCATCCGCCCGCCCTTCCTGCCGCTGACCGCCGTGCGCATGCGGAGCGGCAAGCGGGTGCATTGCTGGGCCTTCGAGGGCGGCGATGACCTCAGCGGCTTCGCCAGCAACACCTACGAGGTGGAATGGCCGCCGCACTCTGGCCGCTTTGGAACATTCCCCGAGGCGGATCGGGCGCAATTGTTTGCGCTCGACGAAGCGCGGCGCCGCATTCTTCCAGCGCAGGCGCCGTTGCTGGACGAACTGGAACAGAAGCTGCGCTGAGTTCAGTGCGACATCAGCACCGGGATCGGACAGCCGCGCGAAAGCGAGCGGGTGACGCCGCCAAACACGAATTCGCGCAAACGCGAATGGCCATAGCCGCCCATGACGATGAGATCGGCGCCCATCGCGGCTGCTTCCTGCAGCAGCTTCATCTCCGCGGTCTCATTCTTGCCAGCGTCGAGCGCGCGCAGCTCCGCTTTCACGCCTTTGTGCTGCAACAGCGCGGTGATGGCGGGGCCGGAGGCCGGGTCGATGCTGTCGCGCTGCGCGTTGACGGTGACCACCACCGCCTTCTCGGCGCTTTCCAGAAACGGCATCGCATCGGCAATCGCGCGCGCCGCTTCGCGCTTCGGCTTCCAGCCGATCAGCACGCGTTGGCCGATGCTGGCAGACGTCATCTCCGCCGGCACGAGAAGCACCGGGCGACCCGAGCGGAATAGCGCGCCTTCAAAAGCGATGTCGGCGCTCTCCGATTGCGGCGTGCCCATCAGCACGATGTCCGCCTGCATGGCGTAATGGGTCATCACGTCTTCGACCGTGCCGAGCAGCACCTCTTCCTTATGCAGATCGGTTTTCGCCTGCAGCTTGGCCACGCGCTGCTTGATCAGATCGTGCTCGGCCACGAACCGCTCGTGCGCCTCCTTCAACACCTCGGCCCAGAGCGTGGCCGCGTAAACCGGATCCGTCGCCAAGGGCTCGGGCTGTTGCGCCAGTTGCAACACAACGATGCGCGCGCCCCAGAGCTGAGCCAGGCGCTCCGCTGCCGCGAACACGCTTTCCTGCGAGGCGCTCGAAACGATGGCGAGAATGTCGGTGGGCTTCATGAGGCCTGCTCCAATCGCAAATCAGCCGCCCTGCTCGTCCGCGAGACGCAGGCGCAACAGCGCCTCGCTGCCGTTCTGCGCCGGCAGCAATTCCAGCGACCGGCCATGGCGAATATAGCGCTGCACCGAGGGCAGCACGCCAAGAAAACGCGCCTCATCGGTCGCCGCCGCTTGGCTGGCGCACTCACCGGCTTCTTCCGTGACCGGGGCGAAGCTCACACCCGTTCCAAATTGCTCAGCCGTGGTGGTGAAGTTGTTGCAGCCAGTGAACCCGCTCACCTGCTCGCCGCTCTGATCGAAGGCGATCCAGACGTCGACACCTTCGCCGAGCGAAGCGCCGGCGATCTCCTGCACCTGCCAGCGGCCAGTCAGTTCGTTCGCCGGCTGCGAGCACGCCGCCAAAGCGAGCGCTAAACCCGCGCCCATCAGCACCTTGCGCATGATCTGCTCCTGTTTCATCCGCTCAACCCTGGCACGTAGCGGTAATGCGATGTTGCGTTCGCGCAAAGCAGAATTCCCATGAACGTCTTGGGGTTTGGGGCCTTCGTCCGCGCGCACGCAAACGAAAGACGCGCCGGGTCTTTTTGGCAAGACGCCGCGCAGATTTGCGTGTTACCGAATTCAACGTGGACGCGAACCTGCCTCGACGCCTATGCCTCGTGGACGACGACATCCTGGTCCGCGATGCGCTGTCGATCGGCTTGCGCGACGCAGGCTACGAGGTGCATGCCGCGCCCGGTGCGGCGGCCGGATACGACATCGTCGCGCGCACGCCGATCGATGTCCTGATCACCGACCTCAACATGCCTGGCACGGGCGGCGCTCAGCTGATTGCACAGGCGCGCGCGCGTTGGCCGGACCTTGCGATTATCGCCATTTCTGGTTCGAGCGCGCGCGGCGTGCAGACCCTCGACGAACTGGCGCGGACACAAGGCGCGGACGCAGCGCTGCTCAAACCTTTCCGCACGCGACAGCTTGCCGAATTGATCGAGCGCGTCTTGCGCGCCCGCGCCGCTTAGCCGGGCCAGCGCAGGCCGACGCGGCGGCGCTGTTGCAACGTCTGTTCGGCGCGTTGCAGCGCGCGCAGCGCCACTTCCGCCTGCTGCAGCGAATCTGTCGCCCGCAGCGCATCCATCGCCAGCCTCAGGCGCGCAGCGCCCTCTTCCAGCTTGTCGCGTGCGCCTTCGCGTTCGCCCAGCGCGGTGAGCGCGCGGCCGATTTCCTGCTGCGCAGCGCCCCAGGCGCCCGGATCGGTGGTGCGGTCGACGCGGTCGAGATAGCGCTGACGCGCATCGAGCGCCTTGCTCAGCCATTTGATGTGGCCGCCGCGCTCGCCGAGGCTCAACGCGCCGGAGGCGAAATCGGAGAGAATGTCGAGCTGCAGGTTTTCGCTGATCTCGGCGGGCCGCGCTTCGACCATCTTGTCGAGCGCTTCCACGATCGGCTGCAGACGATCGGGCTTGTAATCCTGCGGACGGTGCAGCACGGGGCGCGCCTTGCGCGCCAGCGCGAACGCAAGCGCGCGCTGCACCGCTTCGTCGGGACGGCCAACGCGCCAGCCGAGGTGGAAATCCTGCACTTCGTGCGTGCGGCCATAGCCGGGCAGCGTGGTGATGCGCAGATCGAGTTTGCCGGTGATCGAGCGCTTGCCCCACACGATCACGTCCGCCGCGGAGCGCTCAAGCGCATCGGCGGCTTCGACAGCGATGCGCCGGCGCGTTTCCGGATGCGCTTTGGCGGGAACGGTTTTCAGCCTGATCGGGAAGAGATCGACTTGGACGTTGTTCTCGAACGAGAACATGCCGAAATTGTCTTCGATCGCTTCCTTCATCTCCTGACGGAGTTCGTGTCCCCCGCCTTCGATCTCGGCGATCAGCACCAGCGCGCGGTGATCCTTCGAGCGCTTCAGCGCTTGCGCACGCAGCGCGATGCGGGCGGCGCGGCTGGCCTTGCCCATGCCGGTCAGCATCCAGAATGCCGCGACCAGAACCGCGGCCAGCGCCATCGACATGAAGAACATGAACACGTTCGGCGATTGCACGAACGCGTCCTGGAACTCGCGCGGCAGCAAACGCATCAGACGGGACGCCATCTCCGGCGCAAACGCCGATGCTGCTGCAATATTAACCATTTAGCGGTCCGTAGTCCCTGCCCGAGCCGACCACGTCTAGCCTGCGGATCGCGCCCGCACAACGGCCTGCGGCGCCACGCTTGTGCGCGGCGCCGCTGTGGACAATCAGTTGCCGCCGCCGCCCTTGGCGCGTTCCATCGCCTGGCTCATGGCGGCGCCGAGATTGTTCAGGTCCATGACCTGGACCCCGGCTGGCACTTCGAACAGCGCTGCATCCTGCGGCCCGCGCGTCACGCGCGTGGTTTCCCAGGTGGTGCGGCCGTCCTGGGTGGCGCGCAGAATGATGCCATCGGAGGTCACGCAGGCGGTGTTGGCGTGCTCGCCGGACTGGTGCGACCATTCCGAGCCGTTTTCCCCAGCTACAGAGCATGAGCCGGTGCGAGTCGCGGTGGTGGCCACTTCGGCCTGCCAATCCTTCGCTGGATCGGTGAATTGATCGGCGCTGGTGCGCATGGCGACGGTGCGGCCCATGGCGCTGGTGATGATGACGCTCTCACCGGTCTGGGCGTTGCTGATGATCACCGAGCTACCCTCGCCGGTGGACATCTCCATGCGCATCTTGCCGCTGTCGCGGATCATGACGATCGGCATGGTCTGGCCGTTCGGGCCGCTGATATTGGCCTCGGCGCGGTAGGCAGCGTGGCTGAGATCGGGGAACAGCCCGCCGCCGCTGCTGGCGCTGTCGGCGGACGAGCCGCCGCCGCTCGGCGCGCTGGGGTTGCAGGCGGCCAACGCACATCCGGCGATCAAGGCCAAGGCGACTTTGCGCATGTCGGTTCTCCCTATGGAACTGGGCCCTGCCTAGCAGGCGCTAACGGTCGCTGAAACCCCGGCGCTCGTCGCAAACGGCCGCACAGACTGTTCGTGGCCGTCCCGCCCGCTTGCTCCGGGCCTCGTGGGACGTCCAAAAGGACGCCAAGCCGAAATGCTGGCCGCGGCTGAAGAGCCCGGGGCCGGCCTTGTTTTGGGGGTCTTATGAGAAAGCAAATCCTTGCTCTGTGTCTTGCCACGAGCGTGCCGATGCTAGCCGCCTGCGCCACCACCGCCACCGAAAGCGCCGCCCGCTTCGGCGACGCCGCCGCCCATCAGGCCGCCCAGGCCGATGTCGCCCGTCTGACGGCGCAGGCCGATCAGGATCCGCTGCTGAAGCCTTGGACCGGACCACATGGCGGCGTGCCGCCCTGGGACCAGGCGCGCCCTGAACTGATCCCCGCCGCGCTCGAACTCGGCATCAACCTGCAGGAAGCCGAGATGCAGGCGATCGCGTCCAATCCGGCGGCGCCGACTTTCGACAACACCATCGGCGCCATGCAGAACGCCGGCCGTCACCTCGACCGCGCCCAAACCATTTTCGGCGTGATGACGGACAATATCAGCAACGAAGCGATCCAAGGGCTCGAAGCTGAATGGTCGCCGCGCCTGACGGCCGCGTACAACCGCATCAGCTTCAATCACGCGCTCTATCAGCGCATCGATACTCTGTATCAGAGCCGCGCGACTCTCGGCCTAAACGCCGAGCAGACCCGCCTGCTCGAGCGCACGCACGACCAATTCGTGCGCGCCGGCGCTGCGGCGACGCCGGAGCAGCAGGCGCGCCTCGGCGCCATCAACGAAGAGCTCTCTAGCAAGTTCGCCGATTTCGGCCGCCGCCTGCTGGCGGATGAGAATACCGCGATCTTCATCACCAACCGGCGCGATCTGCGCGGCCTGCCGCCGAATATCGTCGACGCGCTCGCCGCCGCCGCCGCCGAACGCGGCCATCCGGGCCAATGGGCGGTGGTGAACACGCGCTCGAGCGTCGATCCGTTCCTGACCTTCGCGCAGAACCGCGAGCTGCGTCAGCGCGTCTGGACCGCGTTCAAGAACCGCGGCGACAATGGCGACGCCAACGACACCAACGCGGTGATCGCCGACATCCTGCGCCTGCGGTCAGAGCGCGCGCACATCCTCGGCTACCCGACTCACGCCAATCTGCGCATGGCCGACACCATGGCGCAGACGCCCGAGCGTGCGCAGGCGTTGATGATGCGGGTATGGCCGGCCGCGGTCGCGCGCGTGCACGAAGAGGTGCGCGACATGCAGGCCATCGCCGACCGCCAAGGTGCCCACATCACCATCGAGCCGTGGGACTACAATTACTACGCCGAGCAGGTGCGCCGCGACCGCTTCAACCTCGATCAGAACGAGCTGCGCCCGTACTTCGAGCTCAGCAACATGATCGCCGCCTCGCAATTCATGGCCAACCAGCTCTATGGCCTCAGCTTCCGCGAAATCACCGGCGCGGTGCCGGTGTTCGAGCCGAGCGTGCGCGTGTGGGAAGTGACCGACCGCGACGGTTCGTATGTCGGCCTCTTCTACGGCGATTACTTCGCCCGCTCCGGCAAGCGCTCGGGCGCGTGGGCGCAAGGCTATCAGGGCTGGGAAAACTTCACCGGCCGCACGGTGACGCCGATCACCTCCAACAACAACAACTTCGTCCGCGGCGGCGAAGGCCAGCCGATCCTTATCTCGCTCGACGATGCGCAGACGCTGTTCCACGAGTTCGGCCACGCTATCCACGGCCTGCTGGCGCGTCCGGCCTATCCCGGTCTCGGCGGCATCCAGCGCGATTACGTCGAATACCCGAGCCAGGTGCACGAGCACTGGGTGCTGACGCGCCCGATCCTCGATCGCTTCGCGCGCCATTATCAGACTGGCCAACCAATGCCGCAGGCGCTGGTCGATCGCGTGAACAGCGCCGCGACCTTCAACCAAGGCTACGCGACGGTTGAGTATCTCTCCTCGGCTCTGGTCGACATGGCGCTGCACAACCGCACCGAGCCGGTCACCGATGTCGACGCGTTCGAGCGCGAGACGCTAGCCTCGCTCGGCATGCCGCGCGAACTGGCCATGCGTCACCGCCTGCCCCAGTTCGGGCACTTGTTCTCAAGCGACGCCTATTCGGCCGGCTACTATTCCTACCTCTGGTCGGAAGTGATGGACGCCGACACTTGGGAGATGTTCCAGGCCAGCGGCAACGTGTTCGATCCGACCGTCGCCGCCGGCATGCGCAACATCATTCTCGGCGAGGCCAACAACAGCGATCGCGCCGAAGCCTATCGCCGCTTCCGCGGCCGCGATCCGGACGTGAACGCGCTGCTGCGCGTGCGCGGCTTCCCAACCGGCGAGAGCAGCGAGAGCGGCCACTAAACCGCAACCCCCGAGGCGGCGCGCATCGCAAGGTGCGCGCCGTTCCTTTTCAGCGCGGCAGAGATGACGTCAGAGTTCGAGGAACGGCTGAAAGCCGCCCAAGAACATGCGCTTGCCGTCGAACGGCATGCCTTCCACGTCGCACTTCAGGCGCGGGTCGGCCATCACTTTCGTCATCACCTCGTCGCGGTGGGCGCGTGATTCATAAACGACGTACGAGAAGACGACGAGCTCGTCGTCTTTGGCCTGTACCGCGCGCGGAAACGACGTCAGCTCGCCCATCGGTACGTCGTCAGCCGCCGCTTCTACGTAGGCGCGCGCGCCGTGCTCCATCCACACCGAGCCAGCGAGCTTCGCCATCGCCTTGTAGCGCTCAAGATTGGCCTTCGGCACGGCCAGAACGAACCCGTCAACATAGGACATAAGACGCCTCCATTTCCAAAAGGAAGACGAATGACGCCGGGCCGCGCCGACATCCGGCCGGCTGAAATAGGCCGCCTCAGGTCAGCGGGATGCGGTCCTTGTTGCGGGTCACGAAGGCGCGGAAATCCTGCAGGTCCGGATTGAGCGCGCGCGCCACGGCCGGATCGCGCACGCGGCGGAAATCGGCTTCGAAGTCGCGATAGAATTGGAACATGTTGCCGAGGTCATCGGCGCCGGGAAAGCCGAAGCCGCGATAGTCGGCGGGCGACACTGCGTTGTGCTTGACTGAAACGCCGAGCACTTCGCTCAGCACCGCCGCCATTTCCGCGCCGTTCAGGTGCTCGCCGGACACGCCGACGGTCTTGCCGATCATGTCGGGGCCGCCCTTGAAGATGCCATAGGCGCACTTGCCGATATCCTCGGCGGCGATGCCCGGCATCTTGGCGCCGTCCATCGGCAGCGTGAACAGATAGCCGCCCTCCCCATCCGGTTTCGGGTTCATGCCGAAATGGATGAGATTGTCCCAATAGAACGAGGTCAGCAGGAACGTCGTCGGCGTGCCTTTGAAGAAGTTGTTGGCCTCGCCCTTCACGTCGAAGTGCGGGACTTTGTACTCGCCGAGCAGCGTCGGCATGCGGTCATCTTCGAGCGGGACCCAGTTGCGGGTGTCTTCCAGCGTCGACCAGATCACGTGCTGGACGTTCTGGTCCTTCACCGCTTCGGCCAGCGTGCGCGCTTCGGCCAGTTCCTTGTCCGGCGACATGTGCGCCCAGAAGAAGGTGACGCAATAGGCGCCGTAGGCGCCGGCGAGCGCGCGCTCAACGCTTTCGGAATTGTCGAGATCGGCTTGCACCACCTCAGCGCCAAGCGCGGCCAGTTGCTGCGCCGCCTCGGAACTGGGATTGCGCGTCACCGCGCGGGCGCGGAACGGGCTGTCCGGATCGGCGTGGATCGCCCGCACAAGGCCCCCGCCCTGCGCGCCGGTGGCGCCGAATACGGTGATGATCTTCTTATCGCTCATGGAGTCCCCTCCGCTGTTCGGGGCTACATAGGCCCAGCGGAGGCCAGCCGCTACCGTTCAGGCGGGATTCAGGCTGGGTTCAGCCCGGGCGGCGCAGCGTAATCATGGGAGCCTTGAACCATGATCCGCAAACTGATGAGCGCGGCAGCCGCGTTCGCATTCGCAGCAACGACGCTGGCGCCGGTCCCGGCCGCGGCGCACGACCGCCGCGACGGCTATTACGACCACCGCTACGACCGCCATTATGATCGCCGCGACCGCCGACGCGATCACGACGACAACGACGCGCTGGCCGCTGGCGCTGTCGGCCTGGTGCTCGGCCTCGCGCTCGGCTCGCTGGCGAGCCAAAGCAATGAACCGCCACGTTATTCTTGCTCCGACGATTACCAGCGCTGCGCCCCGCCGCCGCGCTATTATGACGAAGGCGGCTACGACGATAAGGGCTACGACCCCTATTATGACGGACGCTACGACGACCCCGCGCCGCAATGCACGCGCCGCGAGCGTCAATGGGACCGCTACGCACAGCGCGAACTCTGGGTCGACGTGCCCTGCTGAGTTGAGCAGCGCTGCATATTAAATCGCGCGCCGCCTGCGCTATCTTAAGCGCATGCGGTACGTGTGCGAAGCGCCGGGCGGCGCGACTTGGTTCAGAATCGAGACCGAACACGAGGCGGAAGCCGAGGCGGCGCTGATGCGCCACGCGGTCGACAAATATTTCAAACGCTTCGCAGAAGCGGCGCGCGAAAGTTTCACGCCGCCGGCCAACGCGGCCCGCTTCGAGCAGGCGATCGGCCTCAAGGACCACATCGCCAACACCATGCCGCTGTTCCTGACGCTCCGCGCCGATGACGGCGCGGGCCTTGCGACAGCGATGCTGCCGCCGCAAGGACGCAATCAGGCCGGCTTCCGCATCATCATTGTCGGGCCCGACAACAGCGATCCGTACCTGGCCCACGCCAAAGCGATCGAGGCGCTCGGCCAGCACATCGGCTACGGCCTGCCGCGCAACGAGTGCTACCCCTACGCCTGATTACTTGCCCCCGCCCGCGTTCGGGCTCTGCATCAGCGCGCGCGCGCCGGCGAAGCACGGCGCCACGGTGCAGGTTTGCATCAGCAGACGCACGATGTAGCGGCCATTGGCCTGCGGCTGGTATTGCACCACCGGATAATCGTCCGGCAGCACGTCGCTGGCGACGACGCCGCCGGTCGACACATCGATCAGCTCGATATCGACATTGGTGCAATCGCCGTCGCAGGCGCCGATGAACACGTATGGCGTGCCAGCGGTGAGATCGATCTGGAAGCGGTGATCCGTGCCCGGCTGCATCGGCTGGACCTGATCGGTGAAGCCTTGCGGCGGCGCCATGCCGGCCGCGAATTGTTGGCCGATCGAATCGAGCTGCTGGCCGATATTGGCGATCAGCTGCTGGCGCACTTCGGCGGTCACGTTCGCCTGCTGCACTTGGCCGGTTGGGCGCGTTTGCGTCATCGGCGCCTGGGCGCCTTGGCGCACCGGAGGAAGCGGCGGTCCGCTGCCGCCGCCAGTCAGCTGGCTGAGCTGATCGCAACCGCAAAGCGCAAACGCCGCCATCGCGGCCAGAGCCATGCGCATCATCGTTCTCTCCCCTTGTTTCGGCCCCTCCTGGCTAGCCAACCCGAGCGCCCAAGTCACGCCTGATCCGGTTGTGCGGCCCGCATCCGTTCCGGCTGCGAACCGCAAGCGCGGGCCGCGACTCATGCTAAGCGCGGCGCATGCAAGCTGTTGCACAGGCCACCGCCATCGTCCTCGCCGGCGTCTCGCTCGGCTGGATCATGCTGTTTTCATTCGTGCTCTCGCCAGTCGCGTTCAAACAATTCGACGCCGGCCGCGCCGAGCGTCTGGTCAAGCACGTGATGAACGCCGGGCACGGCATCCTCGGCCTGATCGCACTTCTGTCGGCCGTCGCCTCGCTGGTGGCGGGCGCCTACGCCGGAGCGGCTGTTGCAGCGGTTGGCGGCGTGTTCGCCTTCCTGTGCCGCTTTGCGCTGGCGCCGCGCGAAGACAAGCCGATCAAAGGCCACCGCGTGGTCAAGACCGCGCGCATCGTCGCCTCCGGCCTCACCGCTTTCATCATACCGGTGCTGATTGCCGCGATCGTGCTGACGATGATGCGGGTCTAAGCCGCTTCGCTTTCGCTGACGCCGCCTTCGCTCATCGCCCGCCGCGCGCGTTCGATCCAGGTCGCGACATCGTCTTCGTTCGGCGCCGGCGCAGAACCCCAAGCACGCTGACCTTCATCGCTCAAGCCCCAATGCGCGACCGCGTCGCACAGCGCCACTGGATCGCTGTCGATCAACGCTTGCGCATCGCGCACGCCGCACGCGACCAGGGCTTGCGCTTCGCGTGATTTGAGCCCCGGCACGGTGCAGGCGAGCAAGGCCTGCGCCTGCCAATCGCGGATCACCTGCGCCGAGATGTGACGGGTATCGATCGCCGTCTCGGCTTGGCTTGGCTCCAGGTTGAGCAGATCGGCGATGGTGCGCACGCCGGCTTGTTCGAGCCGCTTGGCCGTCTTCGGCCCGATCGACGGCGCCTGCACCACCGGCGCGTTCTGCTTCAGCGTGAAGCGCGGCAGCGTCTTCTCGCGTTTGGCTGTCGGCGCGCCGATTGGCAGTTCCCGCGGCAGCGGCTTTTCCTTCACTGGCTTGGGCTCGGGCGCAGCCGCTTCGACGACAGGCGTTTCCTCTTCCACCTTGGCCGCTGGTTTCGGCGCAGGCTGCGGCTTTGGCGCGGGCTGCGGCGCAGCAGGTTTCAACTCGATCGTCTTGGCCTTCTTCTTGGCCGAGCCAACGCCCTTCTTCGAGGTCACGCGCGCCGGCGCCCCTTCGCCGTGTGCGGCGCCGATCTCGCGCGGCCATTTCGCATCGAGCGAAGAGAGCGGCTTCTTCAGCACTTCCACGGCGTAGAGTTCGCGCACGGCTTTGTCGTCATCGCCGAGCGTGGCGCGCACCTTGCCGGTGCGGCGGAATTCCTCGTACTGCGCCTCGACTTCTTTGCGTGAGGCGGAATCGTCCAACAGCTTGAGCACGCTCTGGATCGGCGCATCGAGCGCCAGGAAGAACGCCTGCAGATCGCTCGCGCTCTTCGGCGCTTCCACCGCAGCCTCTTCGATCGCACGCTCCAGCACGCGGGCAAAGCCGACCGCAGCCGTGCCGACTAGTTTGGCGATCGCGTCCTTCAGCTCCTGATCGAGCCCGGCCGGCGGGTTCTTCACGCCGGCGGCGAAATCGTAGTGATCGACGATCAGCTCGTAATGCGCGGTCGAAGCCTTGGCGGCCGACTTGATCATGTCGGCGAGCCATCTGTCGCCGCTGGGTGCGGCGATCTCGGGATAGCCGCCGAGATCGTTCTCCAGGATCGCCTGAAAATCCTTGTACGACTTGCAGAAGCTCCACTCGACAGCGCGGTGGATCACGTTCTCTTCTTCGGTCTGGTGGGTGTGGAACGGCTGCTGCGGATCGACGAAATAGTGGCTCATCACCCCGGCCGACCACGCCGCCAGCTTCCAGTCTTTCGCCACCAGCGCGCGCACGGTGCGGCGATACCATTCCTCGCACGCCTCGATGGCGCCGCCCCAATCCTTGTCGCGCACATGCAGGACGTGGTTCTTGAAATCCTTGAACTCATCGTCGGGCGCCTTGGCGCCGCGCAGATATTCGACGTGATTGGCGAGGAAGAAGTCGCGCCAAGTTTCAGCATCCGCGCATTTGAGATGCCGCAGCGCATCGACCGCGAGGCGGTGATGGGTGGACCGGCAACGGCTCGCGAACACGACCGCGTAAAGAAGCGACATCCCTCGCCCCAACGATAAAGAGGTCGTTAATCCCTGGGGCGAATCCGTTAGCGAGACGTTAAAGCCACGCGCCGCGGAACAGCGCCGCCTGCGAAACGATCAGCGCTGCGTGCGACGGGGCCGCCGAGCGGCCGCCTCTCACCGGGAACGGACGTTAGCCTACAAGCAAGTGCCCCAGGTCGGTTCGCCGGGCCGCGATATCATGTTTTCGACGTGCGCCCGGATTGCCGAAGCGCCCTGCTCTACGGATGAGCGATACAGGTCGTGGGCATCGCCGTGGCACAGAAATTCTTCCGAATCCCCAACATGCCCTTGCTGGCGCTTGAACTCATGAAGTTGCTGTTGTGTGACGTGGGGGTTGGTGTTGGCGACTACATAGGCGTCGATTTGGGAAACCGCTCGTTCCAGCTCTTCTTGTAGCTCAACATCTTCTCCCGGATGACAGCGTCTGCCGACCTCCGAGGCGACTGTGTAGAGCGCCCAAGCGCAGATGACGCCTTCTCCAGGCTTCGATGCACGAGGGCTGTCCTGGGCCGACGCCCGGGGGGTGGTTAGAAGCGCTGACGCCACTGTCGCGCCTACGATGACCGCGAGAACCGAGAAGATGTGACACTTCTTCATTCTAGAACTCATAGCGTTAAGCTGGACTTGATGCGAGGGCGCATGTCCGCTTAGGCCAGCATCGCCCCCTACGCCGCAGCGCTTTCGTTGCCGCGGATGAGACCCCAGTCTTCGCAGAGGATGCGCACCAGGCGCTCGTGGCGCTCTTCGATCGCCTGCAGCGTCCATTCTTCGACGGCGGCGATGTCGCGCGTCAGCGCGAAGATCGGCGCGCCGGGCGTGTTGAAGAAGACCTTGCGCTTGTCCGGATAGGGCTTGGTGTCGGCGGCTGAGTTCTGCGCGTAGGTGATGAGGATGAGGTTGCCCAACAGGTTGGCCGCATCGTTGCGCAGCGCCGCGTCCGGGAAGCGCTCGTTCCACCACACCCCGCCCGCGCGCGGCAACAGATGCTCGACGGTGACGTCGTCCGTCATCTCCAGATGGAAGCCGCCTGGCATCGCCGCTTCGAGCCGGATCAGCAGCAGGCGGCGCTGACGGTCGCGCTTGCGCGAGCGGTTCAGCGTAGCGATGAACTTCATCAGCTCGGCCTCGGTGAGTTCGAGCGCGCCTTTCGGCCCGTACAGCAGCTTGTCGTCGCCGCAATGCTTCACCGCGCGCGCATAGCGCCCTTCCTGCAGGCGATTGTCGATCACCGCCAATTCGCAAGCGAAGGCGAAGCGATCGAGCGCCTGGAAGAAGCGGCGCGCGCGTTCGTGCTCATGCGAATGCTCGGCCAAGAAGGCGATCGCGGCGGGCGCCCAATCCCATTCCTCGACCTGCTTCATCATCTTGATGCGCCGGTTCACGTCCGCGCTGGCCGGACCGACATCGACATTGCCGGCGAAGATCGCCCGCAGCGCGTGCGCGTAGCGCGGCAGCTTGTCGAACAGGAACGTGCGCACGCCCCCCGCCTTGTCGACGGCGGCGCGGAAGGCGGCGAGATCGCCCGGCGACAACAATTGCTCGCCGGTGAGCAGGAACGGCATCATGTTGAGCAGCCTGGCGAAGTTCTCGCGCTCGAACATGTCCTCGATCTGCTCCCATTTGCGCGCCGCGGCGTCCGCTTCGGTGTTGGGCAGGTTCGAGTTTTCGATCAGGTCGCTCTTGATGATGTCGGCGCCCGAGAGCGGCGAGCCGCGCTTGTTCAGCGTCGCGAACACGGTCTGCGCGCAGCCGCGCTCGTCCGCGTCGACCACGTTGAGCGTGCAGCAGCGCACCACGTAGGACATGAACGCATCGAGCTCGCGGTCGTCGATGGCGCCGAGTTCGGCGGCGATGCAGCGCGCGGCGGCGCACAAGAGATCCTTGGAATCGACGCCCATCTCAGGCAGCTGCGCCATCTCGGCCATCTTGCCCGGCTCTTGCACATAGCCGCGATAGAAGTTGGCGTCCTCCTCGCGCAGGATGAGGCGAGGCTGATCGCTCTCCATCAGCAGCGACTGGTATTGCTTGCTCCGGCCCGGCAAGCGGTCGCGCACGTAGGCGAGGATCATGGTCAGCGTCGCCAGACGCTGCTGGCCGTCGGAGATTTCCAGCTTGCCGTGGTTCTTCACCAGCACGATCTGGCCGATGAAATAGAAGGTCGCCCGCCGCTTATAGGCGCGCCACAAATCCTGGATCAGCTGGCGCACTTCGCGATCGGCCCAGGTGTACGGGCGCTGGTAACGGGGCACCTTCAGCGCCGCCTTGCGCGTCAGCACGCCGCCAAGATTGAGGATCTGTGAGCTCAGCCCAAGCGGCGTGTCGCCAAACGCCCCCGCCATCGATGCCTCCAACCTGTCTGTCTATTTGGAAAGATCGTTAGCGCGCCGACATGATCGTGCAACCGCGCACGGCGGCTGTCCGCGCCAGCGCTTGCCCAGCGTTTCCGAAACGACACGGATTAGGCCGACGCTTCGCCGATGACAGGCTCGGCTTCGAACGGGGCGCTGGCGCCGATGCGCGCAAACGTGCTGAAGCCGCGTACCGCAAATGCGGGAAAAAGCGCGCGCGCAGCGTCAGCGTCGGTGAAACCCGCGCGCCGCAGCCGCGCCTGCCCCGTTGCGGCGCCGGTAACCTGAGCCAACCGCCGCGCGATCGCGGCCCCGGAATCGAGCCATTGCACCGGATGCGGCGCCGCTGCCGCGAGTTCCTGCGCTAGCAGCGGAAAATGCGTGCACGCGAGCGCGACGACGTCGATTTCGGCCCCGCCCGGCGCGCCGAACAGGCCCGTGATCGCCTCGCGTACCGCCGCGCCATCATCGGCCTCGCCGCGCAGCTTGCGCTCCGCCGCTTCCACCAGCGCCGCCGAACCGAACCGCACCACCCGCTTGCCGGCGGCAAACTGTGCAATCAAATCATCGGTGTAGGCGCGCCGCACGGTGGCCGGCGTGGCTAGCAGCCCGATCACGCCAGTCTTGGTCAGCGCCGCCGCCGGCTTGATCGGCGGCACCACGCCGACAACCGGAATACTCACCGCAGCGCGCACCGCGTCGAGCGCAATGGTCGAAGCCGTGTTGCAGGCGACGACGATCGCTTGCGGCGCCCATTGCTCGGTCAGGCTCCGGAGCAGCGCCGGCACACGCGCGCGCAAATCCGCGTCGGACTTCAGCCCATACGGCAGCCACGCATTGTCGGCGGCGTAATCGAGGCTCAGCGCGTGTCCGGAGGCCGCGATTGCGTCGAGCACGGAAAGCCCGCCGACACCGGAATCGAACACCAGCACGCGCGTCATCGCGTTAACCATTTGGGCAGCCTAGCGCACCTGTCAGTCATTAACCAAATTGCTGATTTCCGTTCGCTTTTGGTCATTGCCAGCCCGCGCGAACACACGCAGCAGATAGTTGTGGAAACCAGTCCTTAACCGAGTTTGCGAGAATCATACGCTCGGTTAGTCACGAGGGGTGGGGTTAACGTCAACGCGCCGTGGAGCGCGGACTTGATCGGGGTCGGAATTATGAACGCCATCGGCAAATCATCCGTCGTCTTCGTGACGCTATCGGGTTTGTTCTGGGGCGGCTGGGTTGTCGGCTCGCAAACACCCGAAGGCCAGGAAGCGCTCGCGCGCGCCTACGCCGCCTATACCGAGCAACAGGCGGCGGCCAACGAGAACCTTTTCGATTCAACCGCGCTGCGCGCCATCGTCTGCGGCAGCGGCGAGTTTACCGAACAACAGCCCTGCCTTGCGGTGGTGGCTGCGGGCCGTCTGTTCATCGTCGACGCCGGCACCGGCGCGGCCTCTTCGCTGACGCGCCACAGCATCCCGCTCGATCGCCTCAACGCGGTGCTGCTCACCAATGCCGGGCTGACGCAAACGGCCGATCTCAGCGCCCTGTTCAACGAAAGCACGCGCGGCCGCGATGGTGCGTTGTTGCCGGTGTACGGCCCGGCCGACACTCAGCGCCTGGTCGACGGCCTCAACCAAGCCGCCGGCATGGATGGCGCGGGGCGCGGGCTGCAAGCCTGGGGCCCCTCGCCGGAACCCGGCCGCTCGGTGATCGTGTTCGAAGCTGACGGTCTCGTCGTCTCCGCCTTCACGACGCAGGAAGACGCATTCGCCGGCCGCGTCGGCTATCGCTTCGATTATCGCGGCCGCTCGATCGTCGTCGGCGGCGACGGGCGCGTAGTCAGCGCCTCGGCGGCGCGCGATGCCGACGTGGTGCTGCAGGGCGCGCAAACGCAATCGATGGCGCAATTGCACCTGAACGGCAGCGCCAGCGCGGCGGACGTGGCTGCACAAGCGCGCTCGGCGAATGCCGGCATGGTCGTGCTCACCGGCGCCGAGAACGAGATGGCAGCGCAGATGCAAGTGGCCGAAGCCCGCGCCGCTGGTTTTGACGATGTCGTCGCCGGCCGCATCGGCATGCTGGTCGAGCTGCCGCTGGCCAACAGCGAAATCAACGTGCGGCCGCTCTAAGCTGACGTCACCGATCGTTCAAAAGGGAGCCCTCGGCGGGCTCCCTTTTCGTTTGCGGGCGCCGGCCGCGGTGGACTTGAAGCCCTCCCGCACTAAGATCGCCACCCATGCGCGCGCTCCTGATAGCTCTTGCGGCGATGTTCGCCAGCGCCGCACCCGCGGCGGCTGACCGCTTCTCGCTCACGTATGACGGAATGGGTCTTGGCATCGTGCCGCTGGGCGGCGTGAGCGTGGACGCCGATGTTGCGGACGACAGCTACGAGATCAGCGCGCGGCTCCATTCCGGCGGCCTGCTCAACTTGTTCGAGCGCACCAATATCGACGCGCGCTCGTCCGGGCTGATCCAGAACGGCGCCGTGCTGTGGCAGCGCTACGATCTCGATCACCGCTACAGCCACAAGCGCCGCGTCATCAGCATGGCCATGGATGCCGCCGGCGCACCGGCAACGACCATCGAGCCGAACTACCGGCTCTGGGGCGATCCGCCCGCCAGCGAAGAACAGCGCCGCCGTTCGCGCGATCCGCTTTCCTCGCTGGTGGCGATGGCGGTCGATGTCGGCCAGACGCGCCGCTGCTCTGGCTTCTACCCCACCTTCGACGGCCGCTTTCACTATCTGCTCGAACTCGCCGGCGGCGAGATCGACCGCTTCCGCGACGCCGGCTATGACGGCGAAATTCTCAAGTGCTCGCTCGGCTATATCGCCGTGTCGGGCTTCGAACAGCGCGACGCCGGCAGGCGGCGCATCCCACATGGCGAGGTTTGGTTCGCGTTGATGCCCGACACCACGTTCGCGCCGCCGGTGCGCATTGCAACGCC
Organism: Hyphomonadaceae bacterium; assembly: GCA_016791385.1. Taxonomy (GTDB): domain Bacteria; phylum Pseudomonadota; class Alphaproteobacteria; order Caulobacterales; family Aquidulcibacteraceae; genus Vitreimonas. Next base: position 34,942 of record JAEUMR010000038.1, on the reverse strand, counting down.
GCTCTCCGCAGGCGGGGCGGTGATCCGGCTGGCCAGTTTCCGCCGTGTGCGCGTGGAGGTGCAACTGACCTCCGCGCCAAGCCCATGAACGCCCGTCTCGCCGCCGCCGAGCTGCTGGTTGCGGTGATGGAAAAGGGCCGCTCGCTGGATGAAGCGCTGAGCGAAACGCGAAGCTTCAACGCGCTCGAAGGGCGTGACCGCGCCTTCGCCCGCGCGCTCGTCACCGCCGCGCTGCGCCGCCTCGGCGGCATCAACGCAGTGCTATCGCGCTTTCTGCAAAAGCCGCTGCCCGAAACCGCCGCGCTCGGACGCGCCTTGCTGCACATCGGCGCAGCGCAGCTGCTGGTGCTCGGCACGCCCGCGCACGCGGCTGTGGGCGAGACGGTGGAGGCGGCCAAGCAATGGCGCGAGACGCGTGGCTTCGCCAATCTGATGAACGCGGTGCTGCGCCGCGTTGCGCGTGAGGGCGCTGACATCATGGCGGCGCTGCCGCCGGGCGCGGATTTGCCGGCTTGGCTCTACACGCGCTGGCGCGCTGCCTATGGCGCGGACGCTGAGCGCATCGCCGCCGCGCTGCTGCACGAACCCCCGCTCGACCTCAGCGTAAAGAGCAACGCCGAAGACTGGGCGGCCAAGCTGCTCGGCGTGCTCACGCCGACAGGGAGCGTGCGCCTCACCCAAGCAGCGCCGATCGATGAACTGCCCGGTTTCGCGGACGGCGCCTGGTGGGTGCAGGACGCCGCCGCCGCCCTGCCCGCGCGCTTGCTGGGCGAAGTGCGCGGCAAGCGCGTGCTGGATCTCTGCGCCGCGCCGGGCGGCAAGACGCTGCAGCTCGCCGCCGCGGGCGCGCACGTCACCGCGGTTGATAAGTCGCAAGCGCGGCTGAAGCGCCTGCGCGAAAATTTGGAGCGCACCAAGCTCAGCGCCGAAGTGATCTGCGCCGATGCGCTTGAGTTCCGCGCCGCACCGTTCGACGCCGTGCTGCTGGACGCGCCCTGCACCTCCACCGGCACGCTGCGCCGCCACCCGGACGTCGCCTGGCTGCGCCGGCCTTCTGACATCCGCGCGCTGTCGGAGTTGCAGCAACGGCTCGTCGCCGCCGCGGCGGAGCTGCTGAAGCCGGGCGGGATCTTGGTTTACGCCGTCTGCTCGCTGGAGCCGGAGGAAGGCCCCGCCATCGTCAGCGAAGCGCTGCGCCAGGGCTGGCGGCGCGCACCGCTGCGCGCAGGCGACATTCCGGGCGCCGAACACTTCATCACCGGCGACGGCGACCTGCGCACCCACCCCGGCCAATGGCCGGAGATCGGCGGTTTGGACGGCTTCTACGCCGCCAGATTGCAGCGCGTTTAGGCGCCGCAGCAGCTTCGCTTGCGCCCGCAGCGCCCGGCAGGTTACCAACGATCATGGCGCGGACGCTCATTGCCCCCTCGATCCTGGCCGCTGATTTTTCCAAGCTCGGCGAGGAAGTGCGCGCGGTCGAGGCCGCCGGCGCCGACATGATCCACGTCGACGTGATGGACGGCCATTTCGTGCCGAACATTTCGATCGGCCCCGCCGTTATCAAATCGATCCGGCCGCACTGCAAATTGCCGTTCGACGTGCACCTGATGATCGCGCCGGTCGATCCGTACATCCAAGCCTTCCGCGACGCCGGCGCCGACATCATCACCGTGCATCCCGAAGCGGGCCCGCACGTGCATCGCACGCTGCAAGCGATCAAGGCGACCGGCGCCAAGGCCGGCGTTTCGCTCAATCCCGGCACCTCCGCCGAGGTGCTCGATACGATCCTCGATCTCGCCGACCTTGTGTTGGTGATGAGCGTCAATCCCGGCTTCGGCGGCCAGAGTTTCATCGAAACCGCGCTGCCGAAGATCGAAAAGATCCGCAAGAAGATCGACGCTGCCGGCCGCGACATCATCCTTGAAGTCGATGGCGGCGTGAACGCCAAGACGGCGCCGCGCGTGATTGCGGCGGGCGCAACAGCGCTGGTGGCGGGCACGGCCGTGTATGGGGGCGACGCCGATGCCTACGCCGCCAACATCGCCCGCTTGAGAAAGCCCGACTGATCCCGTGAACGCGCCGGCCTCTCCCACGCGCCGGCCGCCGCGCTCGACGCCGGTGAGCGATCACTGGCGCGCCAATCCGTTTCACCGCATGCGCCTGGGCGACGCCGCGCCCGACCGCGTCGAATTCTATGGCAATGACCCGCGTGCAGGCGACGCCGAGCGCGGACGCGAAATCGAACGCGGCATCTGGCGCTTCGGCGCCGAGCGCCTGTCCGCGCCCAGCCCCTGGCGCGCGCAGCATCCCTCGCGCCACTTCACCGTGCGCCTGCATTCGTTCGCATGGCTGGCCGATCTCGCCGCCGCGCACGCGCACGCGCGCATGGCGCAGCTGACCGACGGCTGGGTGGAAGAATTCGGCGAATGGGATGAGCTGGCCTGGGACGTCGAACTCGCCGCTGAGCGTCTGTTCGCGTGGCTCACCTGGGGCCGCTCTGCGTTTGAAGTCGGCGCGCCTGACAAGCGCATCGCCTTGCTGCGTTCGGCCGCGCGGCACGCGCGTTTGCTGCTGCTGGCGCAGAACGATCTCAACGACCGCCACCTCGCTTCGATCAAAGCTGGCGCAGCTTTGGTGCTTGCCGGCGCCGCCGGCTTTCCCGAAGCGCGCCGGCTTGCCGAGCAAGGCGAGGAGATGTTGCTCGAAGCCTGCGCCAAGCAATTCCATTCCGACGGCGGTCATCTCTCGCGTTCACCAGAAGCGCTGGCCGATGCGCTGGCCGATCTCGTCACCGCGCTCGACGCGATGGAAGAGCCGCCGCAGCTGATCCGCGACACCATGCCGAAGCTCGGCAACATGCTGCGCATGCTGCGGCTCGGCGATGGCGGACTCGGTTGCTTTCATGGCGGCTCGGAAGCGAATCCGGCGGCGATCGACGCGATCCTCGCGCGCGTCGAGGGACCGGTGCGCGCGTTCCAGTTCGCCAACCACACCGCGTTCCAGCGGCTCGAATCCGGGGCCATGCGCGTGCTGTTCGATGTCGGCGGCGCCCCGCCCCCATCCTATGCCGAGCGCGCGCATGCGAGCGCGCTGGCGTTCGAACTCTCCGACGGCCCCGAGCGTTTGATCGTCAATATCGGCGCGGCGCGCGATCTCGAACCGGAGGCGCGGCAAGCGGCGCGCGCCACCAACGCGCACTCGACGCTGGTGCTGGACGATGCGCTCTCGGCCACGCTGGAGGACCCGCGCCGCGGCAAGGGCGCGGGCCGCCTGATCGGCCCCGCGCTCGATGAAGTGCGCCGCGCCGCCGACGAAAGCGGCGTCACCGTGCAAGGCCGCCATGACGGTTACCGCGCCACCTACGGGCTGCTGCACCGGCGCTATCTGTTCATCGACAATGACGGCAAGAATCTGCGCGGCATCGATGAACTCGCCCGCCCCACCAAGATGAAGGGCGCACCGCGCAAAAGCGAAGCGCCCTACGTCGTGCGTTTTCACCTGCATCCCAATGTCAGCGCCAAGCTGATCGAACATCAGATGGCGCTGCTAGAGACGGCCGGCGGTCAGCGCTGGCGCCTGCGCACCGATGCGCCCAACATCGCGGTGGAGCCGTCGATCTATTGGGGCGGCAAGGCGCCGCGCGAAAGCCTGCAGATCACGCTCTCCGGCATGGCGGATCCCATGGGCCACGGCCTCGCCCCGCCCAACCGCATCCGCTGGGCCCTCGCGCGCGCGTAAAGGTGAAGGCCGCTATTCGCCGGGAGCGGACATCGGCGCATTACTCAAAAACTGCGACGGTGGGGGTCGGCCAAATGCGCCCGCACGTCGGTTAGCGGAGTCACAAGCCCTATTCCAGTGTAACCGTAGGTCAAATCAGCTTCAGTAGATCGCGCGATCAGAGCGTCAACGGCTGGTAACGCAGCAACGATGTGCAGCTCGTCGACCATCCTGAGAGCTTGCTCCCGCATCAGAGGATCGTCCGACTGAAGTATCCAGCTGGAAAGCTCACGGTCCGCGAATTGGCGTTCCCGTCTTCCGAGTCGCCGATAGTATCCTTTGATGGCGTCGTTGACGATATTGCGTCTTTCAACTGCATCCTGGCGAGCTTCGCGCAATTGACGTCGCACGTCATCTTCGCTCAGCGCCATTCCCTTGATTTTGGGAATGTCTGGATCATCGATATCACTATAAGTGGACCACTCATGTACGCCTCCGCCGCCACACCGACAGAAACCTAATTCGTGGGATCGTCCGTTGCTGAAGGTGACAACGCACGCGGCGGCGGCGCCACTTTCGCTACACAGTACTGCGCGAACAAAACCGCGAATTTCTGGATGCGCTGCAAGGATTTGCTCGTCGTAGTGTTCACTGATCTCGCCGAAGTAGCCAGCGCGAGCGATGGCTCCGGCAGCCCCCTCGCGCGTGGGGTAATCTGGTCCAGACGGCAAGCAGGCCGACAAAACCACGAGCCAAGGGAGAATGATGAGCGGGCGCATACCTTGCGAAAGCTAGCGTTCGTCAACAGCGTCCGCAAAGGGCCAAGAGCGGGCTCCGCGTTCCTTCTCCTGGTTAAGGAGAAGGTGGCCGCGAAGCGGCCGGATGAGGTTTACCGGCGGTGCAAGAATGTGGCGCTAACCTTCATGCGCCCGCAAACCTCACCCGCCGTTCGCTTCGCTCACCGGCGCCCTCTCCCTAACCGGGAGAGGGAACACCCGTGTTCAATCGTTGTCCGTCTTGGGCCAGAAGCCGACTCCCCAAACGCCTCTTGAGCAGGCCCTCCAGCCAGCCAGCTCGCCCTATCCCCACCCCCGCGCACACATTCCCCTTCCGCGCCAATGCCCGCGCCGAAATCAATCCGACACCGCGCGCGCGGGCGTATCATCGCTGCATCTCTCACACGGGAGGTTCTCGAAGCATGCCGAGCCTTGTTGAACGTGAGAGACGCGGTCGAGCGTGGAAGAGCGGCAAGTCTGCGAAGACGGGCGGCGCTTCATTGCCGGAGCGGTGAGAAAGCTTCGGGGACCAGGCGCACAGGCAGCGCCATGCACGCCGCCGGCTTAGCCGCCTCCAGGAGTGAAAAACCTCCCGCGACGGCGCCGGCGCAGCAACGATCGCAACGGGGCGCGTGTGACGCGCGGCCGCTCGCAAGAACGGCACTCGATTCTAACTCGGCGCATCCCACGCGCCCCGGCTCCCTTTCGCCGGCGTCTCAGGTTCGGAGGCGCAAAGCGATGGCGCGCGCCTCATCCCCGCCCCTTGCGGGCGGGGGCAGGGGGAGGGGTGACGGCGGCGCAGCTTCAAGACGTGGCGCTTACACCCCCGCCCCCTGCCCCGCCCCGCACGGGGGCGGGGTGAAGAGACACACTGGCCGGCCCCCGCTCACCGGTCCATAAACCCGGAAAATTCCGTTGATTCCGCGAACAGAAGCCATGACCGACATTCTTCCCATCAAGCAGGCGCTCATTTCGGTTTCCGACAAGACCGGCCTGATCGATCACGCCAAGGCGCTCGCCGCGCTCGGGGCCAAGCTCGTCTCCACCGGCGGCACGCACAAGGCCATCGCCGAGGCGGGGCTCAAGGTCGAGGACGTCTCCAGCCTCACCGGCTTTCCGGAAATGATGGACGGGCGCGTGAAGACGCTGCACCCGAAAGTGCATGGCGGCTTGCTCGCGCTGCGCGACAACGCCGAGCACGTGAAGGCGATGCACGAACACGGCATCGGCGCGTTCGATGTGCTTTACGTCAATCTCTATCCGTTCGAGGCGACGGTGGCGCGCGGCGCCGATTTCGACACCTGCATCGAGAACATCGATATCGGCGGCCCGGCCATGATCCGCGCTGCGGCGAAGAATTATGGCTTCATCGCCGTCGCCACCGACGCCGACGACATGGCGGCGATCCTGGAAGACGCGAAGGCGCATGGCGGCACCACGCTGGCGCTGCGCAAGAAGCTCGCCGCCAAAGCGTTCGCGCGCACCGGCGCCTATGACGCGGCGATTTCGTCTTGGTACGCTGAGCAACTCGGCGAGCAGGCGCCGACTTGGCGCGCGCTCGGCGGCAAGCTGCGCCAGACGCTGCGCTACGGCGAAAACGCGCACCAAAGCGCGGCGTTCTACGTCAATGGCGAGAAGCGCCCCGGCGTTTCCACCGCCAAGCAGCTGCAAGGCAAAGAGCTCAGCTACAATAATCTGAACGACACCGACGCCGCATACGAATTGGTGGCCGAGTTCGATCCCAAGGACAGCGCCGCCGTCGCCATCATCAAGCACGCCAATCCGTGCGGGGTGGCGCTCGGCGCCGATCTTTCGGAGGCCTACGCGCGCGCGCTCGAATGCGATCCGGTGTCGGCGTTCGGCGGCATCGTCGCGGTCAACCGCAAGCTCGACAAAGCGGCGGCGGAACGGATCGTCGAGATATTCACCGAAGTGGTGATCGCGCCCAGCGCCGATGAAGACGCCATCGCTGTGTTCGCGAAGAAGAAGAACCTGCGCCTGCTGGTGGCGGGCGGCCTGCCCGATCCGACCCAGCGCGGTCTCACCTACAAGACGCTCGCCGGCGGCTTCCTGGTGCAGGATCGCGACACCGGCCATGTGCGGCGAGAAGATTTGAAAGTGGTGACCAAGCTGGCGCCAAGCGAACAGCAGATCAAAGACTTGCTGTTCGCCTTCACCGTCTGCAAGCACGTGAAGTCAAACGCGATCGTCTACGCCAAGAACGGCCAGACCGCCGGCATCGGCGCAGGCCAAATGAACCGCCGCGATTCCGCGCGCATCGCCGCCATCCGCGCCAAGGAAGCCTCCGAAGGCGCCAAGCTGGCGACGCCGCTGGCGCAGGGTTCGGCCTGCGCGTCCGACGCGTTCTTCCCCTTCCCCGATGGCTTGCTGCAAGCGGTCGAAGCCGGCGCGACCTCGGTGATCCAACCGGGCGGTTCGATCCGCGACGATGAAGTGATCAAGGCCGCCGACGAAGCCGGCATCGCCATGGTGTTCACCGGCATGCGGCACTTCCGGCACTGAGCATGAGCACGCTGCAGCATCACGCCGAGCGGCTCGCGCCGCATTTCGACGTGACGCTGCCGGACGGCCCTGGCCGCTTCCCGGTGCTGGTCATGCTGCACGGCTGCGGCGGCATGCGCGCATTTCAACGCGCGATCGCCGACGTCGCGGTAAAGGCCGGCGCCGCGGCGGTGGCGGTCGATTCCTACGCGCCGCGCCGCATCTCGCGTGTCGCCGCGCTCGCCAGCGTGTGCACCGGCGCGCGGCTGCGCGGCCCTGAACGCGCGGGCGATCTGTTCGCCACCATGCACTGGCTCCGTCAGCAGAGCTGGGCGGCGCATGACCGCGTCGCCGCCATCGGCTGGAGCCATGGCAGCTGGACCATCATGGACGCGCTGGCGCTGCGCAGCGGCGCAGAGATGGAGCGCCTGACCAAGCTCTCGGCGCTGCCGCATGAGCCGCTGGAAGGTTTGAAGGCGGCGCTGTTGGTTTATCCCTACGCGAGCTTCGGCAGCTTCTGCGGCCGCCGCGATTGGCGTTTCAATCCGCACGCGACTGCGATCATCGCCGACCAGGATTACATTGTCGGGCCGACACGCGCCGCGCTGGAACGCCAAGCTGGCCGCTGCGGCATGAAGCTGGTCACCTTCGAAAATACGACGCATGCGTTCGAAGACGAACACGCCGAAGACCTGCGCGTGCGCTTCAATCCCCTCGCCACCGCGCGCGAGCACGCCATGATCGCCGAGATGATCGAAGCGCTCTAGCGCAGCGTCGAAACCAGCGCGTTGAGCTCGGCCGAGATCAGCATCAGCTTGGCGAAGGTCCACGGCCCTTGTGCGTTGAGTTCATCGAACGCGCTGCGCGCCCGCTGCGCCGGAGCGCCGAGCGAACCGACCCAGGCGCGCGCGGACGCCGCGATGTCCGCGTTGCTCGCGCCAGCCTTCGGCGCGCCGATCGCCGCAGCGGCGGCTTCGGAGAGGCGCAGCTGCATCTCGGCGAAGTCCTCCGAGGCGCGCCGCACGACCAAGCGATCCCAGTGCTGCTGCAATGTCAGCGAAGCGCCGGCTTCGCGCACCACGTCGATGCCGAACTCGGCCCCGATTACCCAATGCAGCGCCGCCGCCGCGTTCACCGGCCAATTACCGCGCCGGGCAAGATCCGCCACGTCGAGCGCCGTCGTCAGCGGCCGCAGCACCGCCACTTCACGCGCCATGTCTTTCGGCGCGCCAAGCTCGATCAGCGCCGTCTCCCGCGCGCTCGCGCGCGCGCGCTCCGCTTCGCTCATCTCTTCCCAAATCCGCGCACGCTGTTCGAGCACGGGTTGCGAATAGATGTTCACCACATCCAGCACGGACGGGCGCGGCGTGCTGTCGAAGCCGGCGTGCCGCGACAGATACGTCGCCAAGCGGCGCATGGCCGAGGCGACCATCTGGTGCATTGCGATCTGCGCCGCCGCCGGCGCCTTGTTGTCGAGCGAATTGACCGCGTCGGCCAGCGCGTCGAGATCGAAGATGCGGCGCGCGGCGTCAAAGGAAAGCGCGATCGTCACCGGCTCGGCGCGCGAGACTTCGCGCACGCGATCGACGAAGGACGGGCCGCAGCGGTTGACGAGATCATCGGCGAGGCACGTGGCGATGATCTCGCGGCGCAGGCGGTGAACGCCCATCTGCGGCTCGAACGTCCAGGCCGCGCGCGGGAAGTATTGCTTCAGCGCCTCCTCGAACGCGGCATCGTCCGGCGCATCGCTGGCCGTCAGCGCATCGAACAAGTCGATCTTGGCGTAGGCGAGCAGCTTGGCGAGTTCTGGGCGCGTCATGCCCTGCCCTGCCGCGCGCAGCGCCGCAATCTCGCCCGTCAGCGGCAAGCCTTCGACTCGGCGCGACAACTTTCCGGCCGCTTCAAGCCGCTGCATGAACCGCTCGTGGCTGTCGAGATCAGCCGCCGCGCTTGCCTGGGTGACGGAGAGCGCGAGCGTCTGGTCGTAATTGTTCTGCAGAACGAGATGGGCGACATCGTCGGTCATCTCGGCGAGCAGCTTGTCGCGATCGCCGGCCTTGAGCGCGCCGGCGCGGATCGCATCGCCGAGCAAAATCTTGATGTTGACCTCGTGGTCGGAAGTGTCGACGCCGGCGGAATTGTCAATCGCATCGGTGTTGAGCCGCACGCCGCTGCGGGCGGCGGCGATGCGTCCCTTCTGCGTCACGCCCAGATTGGCGCCTTCTCCGATCACCTGCGCGCGCAGATCTTCCGCGTCGATGCGCAGCGCGTCATTGGCTTTGTCGCCAACATCGGCGTTGGCCTCCGCGCGCGCCTTGATGTAGGTGCCGATGCCGCCAAACCAGAGCAATTCGCATGGCGCCCTCAGCAGCGCGTTCATCAACTCGGTGGGCGTCACCTCGGCCTTCTCAAGGCCGGTGATCGCCGCCAATTCGGCGCTGACCGGGATCGTCTTCAGCGAACGCGAGAAGACGCCCCCGCCCTGCGAGATCAGCTTTTTGTCGTAATCCTGCCAACTGGTGCGCGGCGTATCGAACAGCCGCTTGCGTTCCTTCCAGGAGGCTTCGACGTCCTTCGGCGCGGGATCGATGAAGATGTCGCGGTGATCGAACGCGGCGAGCAGCCTGATCTTGCGCGACAGCAGCATGCCATTGCCGAACACATCGCCCGACATGTCGCCGACGCCGATGACGGTGAATTCCTGCTCCTGAATGTTCTTGCCGATTTCGCGGAAGTGACGCTTCACCGCTTCCCACGCGCCGCGCGCAGTAATGCCCATGGCCTTGTGGTCGTAACCGACCGACCCACCGGACGCGAACGCATCGCCGAGCCAGTGGCCGTATTCGGCCGAGATGCCATTGGCGATATCGGAAAACGTCGCCGTGCCCTTGTCGGCGGCGACCACGAGATAGGGATCGTCATTGTCCCAGCGGACGACGTCGCGCGGCGGCTTGATGGCGTCGTTGACGATATTGTCGGTGATGTCGAGCAGACCGCGCAGGAACGTCTTGTACGCTTCGATTCCTGCTTCCTGGAAACCGGGCGCGCCGCGCGGCGGCAGCCGTTTGGGGAAGAAGCCGCCCTTGGCCCCGACCGGCACGATGATCGCGTTCTTCACCTGCTGCGCTTTGACGAGATCAAGCACCTCGGTGCGGAAGTCGTCACGGCGATCGGACCAGCGTAGGCCGCCGCGCGCGACCGGGCCGAAGCGCAGATGCACGCCTTCGACTTGCGGGCCGGCGACCCAAATCTCGCGATAGGGCTTGGGCGCAGGCAGATCGGCCACTGCATGGCTGTCGATCTTGAACGACATATAGGGCTTGGGCGCGCCATCGGCGCCGGGCTGATAATAATTGGTGCGGCGGATCGCTTTGACGAGATCGGCGATGCGGCGCAGCGCGCGGTCTTCGTCGAGGCTAACAACCTGGCTGAGCGCCGCCTCGATCATGAATTCGAGCTTGGAGGAGCGATTGCGGCGCGTCTCCATCTGCTCGGGTAGGCTCGGATCGAACCGCGCCTTGAACAGCGCCAAGATCAATTCGGCGAGCTTGGGGTTGTTGGCGAGCGCCTGCTCCTGCAGCGATTGCACCGGATCGAGCCCGGTTTGCTGACGATAGCGCGCGAGCGCGCGGATCAGCGCCGCTTCGCGCCACGTGCAAGGCAGCGTGAGGATAAGACGGTTGAAGCCATCGCTTTCGGCCTTGCCGGTCCAGATCGCGGCGAACGCTTCCTCGAACTTGCGGCCCGCGCTCTCGAGATTGATCGGCTTGCCGTCGGCCGAGCGGGTTTCGATGTCGTGAATGAAGATGCGTTGCGCCGGCTGCACCTGCGCAGCTTTGACGTTGAGTTCGTAATTCACCTCGGAATCGACGAACAGGCCCATGTTCTCAAGGATCGGCACCGTTGCGGACAGCGCCAGGACATCGCCGCGCGCATAGAATTTGCAGCGCATGATGTTCTCGGCGTCACCGGGCAGCCGGTAAGCGCGCGCGCGGATGATTTCGTCGTCGCGGCCGCTGAGAATCTCCGCAATGTCGACCAGCGCCTCATCGACGCTGTTGTTTTCACGGTAAGCGGCGGTAAAGGCGCCGTCGAAGCGGTTCATCGCCACTTCACGCGAACCCGTGTCGAACAGCGCGGAGCTCATGATCGCTTCGCGGCAGCTATCTTCCCAGGTGTGCGCGATCTCGGCGATGGCGTGATCGAGCGCGCGCTGATCGGGATCTGCGCGGGTCTTGTCGATATCGCCGATGACGAACAGCACGCGGGCGAGCTGGCCTTCGCCGAGTTGCGGCGTGAAGCTTTCGACGTGCCCGCCATAAGCCTCGGCGATCACCCGGCCGGCGCGCTCACGCGCGCTCGTGTCGTAGCGATCCTTCGGAATGTAGACGAGCGCGGTGACGAAGCGGTTGAAGCGGTCGCGACGGATGAACACACGCGCGCGCGGCCTGTCGAGCAGGTGCAGGATGCCCCGCGCGATCGACAGCAATTCCTCGCGCGACATCTGCCACAGCTCTTCGCGCGGATAATATTCGATGATCTTGCGCAGCGTCTTGGCGCTGTGGCCGCCGGCGGCGAAGCCCGCTTCGCTCATCACCCAATCGGCTCTGCGGCGCAGCACCGGGATATTGCGCGTCGGTTCGGTGAAGCTTTCGCTGGTGAACAGGCCGACAAAGCGGATTTCCCCGATCGCCTCGCCGCGGTCATTGTAGCGCTTGACGCTGATATAATCGGCGGTGGTGCGGCGATGCACGCGGGCGCGGATGGTCGATTTGGCGACGATGAGCGGCGCCGGCTCCTGCATCAGCCGCTTCAGTTCCGGCGTCAGCATCATTGGTTCGGCTGTTGAGCGCAGCACGTAGAGATCGAGATCGCGCAGCACGCCAAGGCAGGTGTCCGGCAGGATTTCCGGCTCGTCGGCTTTATAGCCCCCGTCCGGGTTGCGCACATATTCGTAGTCACGCGCGCCGAGGAAGGTGAACTTGTCGGCGGCGAGCCAGCGCAGCAGCGCGACAGCTTCGGCGACTTCCTCGGGCGGCGCGTTCGTCTTTGCCGTTTCGAGCTCGGCGGCGGCGTCGAGCATGCGCGTGCGCATGGCGTGGAAGTCGGCGACTGAAGCACGCACATCGCGCAGACTGCCGCGCACGCCGTCGAGCAGCGCCTTGGCGCGCTGCGCCGAAAGCCGCGGCAGATGAATCTGAATCAGCGAGTCGCGGCCTTGGCCGGACACCGACGGCGCCAGCGGGTGGAACATCGCCAGCGAAGCAATGCCCTGGTCGGCGACTTCGCCCATCACCGAGTCGACCAGGAACGGCATGTCCGGCCCAGCGACTTCGAGGATGTCGCGCTCAAGTGCGCGCCCATCGACGCCGGCGCCTTGGCGGATACGCACGATCTGCTCATCGCCCTTGCGCTCGCCGCGCCAGACCCAGAACTCATGCGCGAGCGCGGTGAGGTCGGCGGTCGAGAGATCGACCATCTCCTCCTCGGACGCATCGTCGAACATGCCGCGCAAGAACGCTTCGGCGGCGGCGTCGATCACGCCATTGGATCGGAAGGCGGGCCATGGGCCCTTGGCGGCGGTTGCAACGAATTGGTCGGCGGAAATCGCTTCCGCACGCGCAGCGGCGTCCATGAAAGACAGTCCTTGGGGCGTTTCCTAATTGGCCGCGAACCTAGCCTCCCCGGCGGCAGGCGCAACCGTTGCGGCGGACGAAACTGCCCCGCCGACGCCGCTGGAGCCCTGCGGCATTGCATGGCGCCGGAATATTGCGGCGCCGATCTGCTCGATTCCGATGGTTGGGGATCAAAAATTGTCGGCGCCGCCGAGCGGGGACAAGCTGCCCGGCGGCGCCTGCAGGCCTCTCAGCAGGCTGGGTGGGGGACGCACGCGGAGGCCTGGTCGCTTGAGACGCACCATCCGCTCATGAAGCCCCCCATTGAGCCCAAGCATGCGAATGCTACGCCGAAACTTTCGTTCGAGCGCGCGCCGAGTCAGGTGCGGTTGCGTTGCCGAAAACGCCCCAAGCCCCGGCGACGTTCTTCACAAAAGCGATACATGAGACGGATCGATTCGCAATACTCAAATCGTTCCGGACTCGGACTTTTGTACCGGCTCCGCATGCGGCGTTGGTTTGCCGTCTTCCGACAACAAAATTGCGATCCATCGCGTCGAGCGAAATTGCGCCAATACAATCATCAGCATCACCGTCAGCGGCGCCGACAGAAACGCGCCGACAATGCCCCACATCGCGCCCCAGATGGACAAAGCCAGCAGCACGACCACAGCGGAGAGATTCAATGAATCTCCTGTCATGCGCGGCTGCAGGAAGTTGCCGATGACAAATTGCCAAACGCTGACGCCGCCGAACACCGCGAGCACGGGCCCCAGCGTCGGGAATTGCACCAGCGCCACCGCTGTCGTCAGCACCACCGCGACAAGCGAGCCGATGGTGGGGATGAAGTTGAGGAAGAAGATCAGGAACGACCAGAACAGCGCGTTCTCGAGCCCAATCAGCGCCAGCGTGATAAAGGTGAGCGTGGTGATGATGAGGCTCATCAGCGTCTGCACCCACAGATAACGCTCCATCGAGACACGGATGCGCTCGCCGACATCGCGTGCAAGCGCGCGGCGTTCAGGGTCGCTGAAAATAAGGTCGAGCTTGGCCGGCATCACCGCCGCGGCTGAAAACAGGAAGCCAAGGAAAATCAGGGTGAAAATCGCCGACGAGAACAGGTTTTGCAGGCTCTGGCCGATCTCGGTGGCGATGCGCGTGGGATCGAGATGGGCGATCAGGTCGCGCACCACGGGCGGCTGGCCAGGCGCGCCGACTGCCTGGTGCGCCTCTGCCAGCACCTGATTGAGACGCAGCTCATAGCGGCCGAAATCGCCCAGGATGGCGCCGATATTGTCGACCACCACGTACCCGACCAGCGCGGTCAGCCCCAGCACGAACACGATCGCGATCGGCAGCGCCAGCCAACGCGTGCGCAGATGCTTCTCCAGCCCCTCGGTCAGGCTGTGAATGATCAGCCAGAGCAGCAGCGCCAGGGCGAACTGCGAGAGCGGCTCGCGCAGGAAGTAGAGGGCAGCGGCGATCACCCCCGCCGCAATTATCCACAGCGCCCCGCGTTGCGACAATTCCATTGCTCATCCCTGTCTTGCGCCGGAAACACCCGATGCGCCAAGCTGTTGCGCGAAGCAAGGAGGCCGGCGAATGGCGGCGAACATCGAGATCGGCGCATCCCCAGAAGGGGTCCAGAGCATGGCTCTGAAGCGCGCCAACAGGCATGGCCTGATCGCCGGCGCCACCGGCACCGGCAAGACGGTGACGCTGCAAGTCCTGGCCGAGGCGTTCGCGCGCGAGGGCGTCAATGTCTTCGCCGCCGACATCAAGGGCGACCTCTCGGGCTGCGCCTCGGTGGATGCAACCCCGCCGGCCTGGGCCGCCGCGCGCGCCGCCGAGATCAACATCCCGATCAATCCGGAAGCGCAGTCCGTGGTGTTCTGGGACGTCTATGGCGACCTTGGCCACCCGGTGCGCACCACCGTCACCGAGATGGGCCCGGTGCTGATGGGCCGCGTGCTGGAAGCCACCGACGCCCAGGCCGGGGCGCTGACCATCGCCTTCCGCCTCGCCGACGACTGGATCAAACAAGGCAAGAACGAAGGCCTGCTACTCGATCTCAACGATCTGCGGGCGCTGCTGAGCTACATCTCCGACAATGCCGAAGACATCGGCAAGCAATACGGCCTAGTCACGCCGCAATCGATCGCCGCCCTGCAGCGCAAATTGCTGCAGCTCGAAATGGACGGCGCCGACCGCTTCTTCGGCGAGCCGGCGTTCAAGCTGGAAGAGCTCACCCGCACGCGGCCCGACGGCAAAGGCACGATCAACGTGCTCGCCTCCGAGCGGCTAGTGCAAAGCCCCCGGCTCTATTCGGCCTTCCTGCTCTGGCTGATGAGCGAGCTTTGGGAGGAGCTGCCGGAAGTCGGCGATCTCGATAAGCCGAAGCTGGTGTTCTTCTTCGACGAAGCCCACCTGCTGTTCCGCGATGCGCCGAAGGAGCTGATCAACAAGGTCGAGCAGGTCGTCCGCCTGATCCGCTCCAAGGGCGTGGGCATCTATTTCGTCACCCAGTCGCCGACCGACGTGCCGGAAATGGTGCTGAGCCAACTCGGCAACCGCTTCCAGCACGCGCTACGGGCTTACACGCCGACCGATCAGAAAGCCGTGCGCGCCGCCGCGCAGAGCTTCCGCGCCAACGAGAATGTCGATGTCGCCAAGGAGATTCAGGAGCTGAATGTCGGCGAAGCGCTGGTGTCGACGCTCGATGAAAAAGGCGCGCCGACGCCGGTCGCGCGCACCAAGATCCGCGCGCCCAATTCCCATGTCGGCCCGATCCTGCCGGCCGAGCGCCAAGCGCTGATGCGCGCCAACACGGCTGGTCGTGTGTATGAGAAGGCCATCGACCGCGAAAGCGCGCACGAAATTCTCGGCCGCCGCGCAGCGCAATTGGCCGAGACCCAGGCGCGCGAAGAGGAACGCGAAGCGCGCGAGAAGGAAGAGGCGCGCGCCTCCCGCTCTGGCGCCCGCTCCAACGGTCCGCGTTCGAACGGCACACGCCGCAGCAGCAGCGGCGGCGGCTCACGCACCACCGCAATCGAGCGCCAGGGCGGACGCGTCGCCAGCGGGGTGATGAACACCATCGTGCGCGAGCTGATGCGCGGTATTCTCGGCACGCCCTCACGCGGACGGCGGCGCTAGGCGCAGCGGCCTTCCCTTCTGGCCGCCACGTCAAGTCTACATTATCTTGCGCCGATGCTCTCGCTTGTCATCGACCAACGGCGCAAGGATCTCGGCGGCTTCGAGGTCGGGCGCATGCTGCCCTTCGCGCAGCGGCGGATGATCGGTCCGTTCGTGTTCTTCGACCACATGGGCCCCGCCACGTTCGCCCCGAATTTTGCGAAGAACGCCGATGTGCGCCCGCATCCGCACATTGGCCTCGCCACAATCACCTACCTGTTCAATGGCGAGATCACCCACCGCGACAGCCTCGGCGTCACCCAGGCGATCCGGCCGGTCGAAGTGAACTGGATGACCGCGGGACGCGGCATCACCCACTCCGAACGCTTCGAGCGTCTGCGCCAGGAAGGCGGCAAGCTCGACGGCATCCAATCCTGGATCGCCTTGCCGGAGGCGTTCGAGGAAACCGATCCCGCGTTCGCGCACCATGAAGGCGCCGATCTGCCCAGCGGCGATGGAGCGGGCCTGAAATGGCGCCTTATCGCCGGCGAAGCCTTCGGCGCGCGCGCCGCGGTGACGACATTTTCGCCGATGTTCTATCTGCATTGCGAACTCGCCGCGGGCGCGACAGTGGAGGCGCCGCAGCAATACACCGAGAGCGCCGCCTATGTCGCCGAAGGCGAAGTCGAATGCGACGGCGCGGTCTATCGCGCTGGGCAAATGCTCGTGTTTGCAGACGGCGCGCCCTCGCCGGTCCGCGCGCGAACGCCGGCCACGCTCATGCTGCTCGGCGGCGAACCTCTTGGCCCGCGCTTCATCGAGTGGAATTTCGTGTCCTCGTCAAAGGAGCGGATCGAGCAAGCGAAAGCCGATTGGCGCGCGGGCCGCATGAAACTGCCCGACGCCGACAATCAGGAATTCATTCCGCTTCCTGGAGACTAATCCACCAAGCCCTGGCGCCACTCCGCATCGCGGCGCGGCAGGGCGAGGTAGGTTTCGCTGCGCATTTCCATCAGGCGCGAGGCGGTGCGCTCGAACTCGAAACTCTGGTCGCCCGCCGGATAGAGCGTCTCCGGCTGCGCATCGGCGGATGCGATCAGTTTCACTTTGGCCTCGTAGAGCGCATCGATCAGCGTGCGGAAGCGCGCTGCTTCCTCGCGCATCGAAGGCGTGAGCTTCGGGATGTGATCGAGCAGAACGGTGTGAAAGACCTCCGCAATCTCGATGTAATCGGCCGGCCCAAGCGGGCGCGCGCACAATTCCTCAAAGGTGAAGCGCGCAACGCCGCCGGCGGTGCGCTCAGCCTTGAGCGCGCGCCCGCCAACGTCGAGCGTGATCGGATGCGGATGCGCGCCTGAGGTGATGCGCTCCCACGCATTCTGCATCGCTTCGTCCGCAGCGGGCCCGAGCGGCGCGTAATAGACCGGCGCGGCCATCAGCCGCTCAAGCCGGTAATCGCGCGGCCCGGCCAACTCGATCATCTCAAGCTTGTCTTTGATCAGCGCAATGAACGGCAGGAAGAGCTGGCGATTGAGGCCGTTCTTGTAGAGTTCGTCGGGCGGGCGGTTGGAGGTCGCCACGATCACGACATCGGCTGCGAACAAGCGCTCGAACAAGCGGCCAAGGATCATGGCGTCGGCGATGTCCGTCACCTGCACTTCGTCGAAGCAAAGCAGCCGCGTCGAGGCCGCAATCTTCTCCGCCGCTTGCGCGATCAGCTGGTCTTGCCCTGCCGCTTTGGCGCGCGCCTCGCGCAGGAAGGCGTGCTGCGACAGCATGAATTCGTGGAAGTGGACCCGCCGCTTCTGCTGCACCGGCGCGGCTTCGAAAAAGAGGTCCATCAGCATGGACTTGCCACGGCCAACCGGGCCCCAAAGGTAGAGCCCCTTCGGCGGCGCGCTCTTGTTGAACCAGCCGCCGGGCCGCCAACGCTTCAGCGCCTCGGCCAGCGCATCCAGCCGCTCGGCGGCATGGGCCTGGTTTGGGTCGGCGGTCAGCTCGCCGCGCGCGAGGCGCTTATTGTAGGCCGCCAGGGGCGATGTCATGGGTCTCTCGTTTCGGCGAGGCGCACAAAGCCCGATCCGGCCCCGAACGCAAGCACTAGGCTGGAACCGGCGGGCGTGCTTCCCTAGCTGACGACTCACGAGACACCTGATGACGCCCCTGGACGCCGTCGCCGCCACCGCCGCGCAAGCAGCGCCCTCCAAGCATATCGTCGATGTGCTGATCGAAGAACGCGCGCCTAAGCTCTCAAGCGGGCCACTTTGGCCTGTGCTGCGTCCTCTTCTCTACGGCGTGCTCAATTATGACCGCGCCATCTCGATGGCTGACCAGATCGCGCCGATGGGCGGGCGCGAGGCGCTCGACTTTGTTGCCGAGCTGCTGTCGGTGAAGCTCGATGTCGCCGGCGCCGAGCGCATTCCTGCGCGCGGGTCGTTCCTAGTGCTCGCCAACCACCCGACCGGCATTACCGACGGCATCGCGCTCTATGACGCCCTCAAGCAGGTGCGGCCGGATACGCTGTTCTACGCCAATTCCGATGCGGTGCGCGTGTGCCCGCGCTTCGACGAAGCGCTGATCCCTGTCGAATGGGTGCTGGCCAAGCGCACACGCGAGCGCACGCGGCTGACATTGAAGATGACGGACCAGGCGTTCGCGGAGAACCGGCCGCTTGCGATCTTTCCTGCTGGACGTCTCGCCCGCGTGCGCGACGGTCTGCTGACCGATCCGGAATGGATGCCGACCGCGGCGAGCCTCGCGCGCAAATATGAGCTGCCGATTCTACCGGTGCATGTGGCCGGCCCCTACGCGTTCTGGTTTCACACCTTCTCGAAGTTTTCCGCCGAGTTGCGCGACATCACCTTGTTTCACGAGCTTTTGAACAAGCAGGGCAAGACCTACGCGTTAACGTTTGGACCGCTCATTCCACCTGAGCACGCGAGCGGCGAAGCGCTCTCCATCACCAGAAAACTCAAACATTATGTCGAGCGCGTATTGCCGCACGATCGCGACGCGGCGTTCGATCCGACCGGTCCGGAATGTCCGTGGCGCGATCCGCCGAAACCTGAGTCGCCAAAATCCCCATAGACTTAGGTCACAACGCGGCGCAGGTTATTCGTGCGATGGGGCGGGTACGGTGTGGAGTAGAAGCCATGCGCGCCCGTGCTGCTCTGATAAGTGCTGTGTTCGCTGCGTTGAGCGCAACCGCACAGGCCATGCCATACATTCCGCCGCCGCAACCGGTGTACGAAGCACCGATCGACCGGGCTCTCGCTAACGTCAACGCGATGGACGGCGTCGAAGCGGCGCAGCGCGAGCGCCTGCTCGGCCGGCTCAACCTGCTCGCCTATGCGCGCAACGACGCCGCCTTCGTCTATCTGCGCGAGAACGGCGCGCTGAACGAAGCCGGCAGCGTGCCGTGCAACGAGGCGCCGCACATGATCCCGCCGGATCAGCCGCAGCCGAAATTCGAGCCCGGAGAGCGTTGCGCGCGCTGGACTTTCGATCTGGGTCCGCAGCTGGAATTGCCGGCCAATCCGCCGCCCGCGAACATGAGCGCCAGCGCCCGCGCGCGTCTTGAAGCGGCGCGCGATCATTATCGGCACGCGCTGCAGCTCGACGGCGCCAATCTGCGTGCGCGGCTGGGCTACGCCTATGTGCTCGACCGTCTGAGCGATGTACGCGGCGCACGCAACGAGCTGCGCACCATCTTGCGCATGGGCTTGCCGCGTCTGGCTGGCGAGCACTCGGAATGGGAAGACCACGCCGTGCTCACCGAAGCGGCCGCGCATCTGGCGCACCTCGCCGCCTCTGCGCGCGACCGCTCCAAGCTGCGTCAGCTGCGCGACCGGCTGCAGGCGAGCCAGCCGATGATCTTCGTGACGCCGATTGTGGTGCCCTTCACCGATGCGCCCTTCACACGCCTGGTTGACGATGCCGCGCCGGTTGCGTTCGATTTTGCCGGCACCGGCGATACCCGCGCGCGCGGCTGGCTGAACGACAATGCAGCGTGGCTGGTGTGGGATCCGGAGTGGCGCGGCGCCGTGCGCTCTGGCTTCGACATGATCGGCCAGCGCACTTGGGCGGTGTTCTGGAACGATGGCTTCGAGGCGCTGCGCGCGCTGGACGACAATCGCGACGGCGAACTCACCGGCGCCGAATTGGACGGCCTGTCGCTGTGGCGCGACGAGAACGGCAATGGCGTTAGCGACCCGGGCGAGGTCATTCCTGTCAACGTGCATGGCATCGAAGCGCTTTCCGTGCGCGGGGAAACCACCCGCCCGGGCCTGATCACTGCGCCGAACGGCGTGCGCTTCGACGATGGCAGCACACGCCCGCTGTACGATTGGACGCCCGGGCTTGAACGGGCGCCCGTCGCCGGCGCCTAGCCGTTGACGCCAAGGCCGACAGCAGCGCCGCTCGTGGACAGCGCAAAATCGGCCTCGCTTGCGCCAGCATCGAGGCTGTTTGCCCGGGCGATCTGGCCCAGCATGACCGCCGAGGGCTTGATCGCGCGCGCCTGCGTGCGCCGGTCAACGCCGACCAGGCCGAAGAGCGGCGCGTAACCGCTCATCCATTCGAAATTGTCGAGCAGCGTCCAATACACATAGCCGCGGATATCTACGCCATCGGCGATCGCCGCGGCGACGCTGCCCAGCGCCTCGCGGATGAAGGCGCGGCGGCGGGCGTCGTCCTTGGTGGCGATGCCGCTTTCGGTGACCAGGATCGGCGTCCGCGTTGCAGCCCAGGCGTCGCGGCAAGCGGCGCCGAGCGCCTGCGGACGATACTCGTAACCCATCTGCGTGACCTCGGCGCCGGAGGGCGGACGGCGCGAGGCGCGGCCATCGGCGCCGAACAGCGTGCGCGTGTAGGTTTGCACGCCGAGGAAATCGTCCTGCTTTGCGAGTTCGTAGTACGGCGCGTAGACGCGTTGCTTGTAAGCGCGCATGGCCGCCTGCGCAGTCTCAACAGGTTCCGCTTCGCATTCCTGGATCGACATGGTCATGCCGACAGGCACATGCGGCGCCGCAGCCTTGATCGCGTCGCGCGCCAGAACATGCGCCCGCGAGGCACGGCGGGCATAGGTCTCGCTCCCCGCAAACAGGAAGAACGACTCCACCGGCGCACCCAGCGCTTGTTCCGCGGCAGCGACGCGGTCGGGGTGCTTGGCCTTTACGCGCAGCATCAGCTCGCCGAGCGAATCCGGCAGATTGATCTCGTTGATCGTGCAGGCGCTGGCGAGTTCGCCCGCCAATTCTCCCGCCGCCACGTCGCAATAGCGCGCGAAGCGATCCGGAAAGCGATCGTCGTTCCAGCCGCCATCGCGCGTCACCCAGCGCGGATTGGTGAAATGATGGAAGGTCGCGACCGGCTGCACGTTGCGCGACCAGCAGGCGTCGATCACGCGTTTGTAGTGATCGAGCGCGGGCTGCGAAAACGCGCCCTCCTCAGGCTCCACGCGCGCCCATTCGATCGAAAAGCGGTACGCGTTGAGGCCGAGCGCGGCGAGCACGGCGATGTCATCGCCATAGCGCGCGGCGTGATCGCAGGCGTCAGCGGAGGGTTCTGCAAAGAAGCTGGGCTTGGCATGCTCAAGCGCCCAGCAATCGCTGTTCCAATTGCCGCCCTCGAGCTGATGCGCGGCTGTCGCCGCGCCCCAGACGAAGCCGGCCGGGAAGCTCACAATTTGCGCTCGACCATCGCCTTCTTGATCTCGGCGATAGCTTTGGCCGGGTTCAACCCCTTCGGGCAGACCTGCGCGCAATTCATGATGGTGTGGCAGCGATAGAGCTTGAACGGATCTTCCAGCGCATCGAGCCGCTCGCCCTGGTTCTCGTCGCGGCTGTCGGCGATCCAGCGATACGCCTGCAACAGCGCCGCCGGGCCGAAATAGCGGTCCGAGTTCCACCAATAGGACGGGCACGAAGTCGAGCAGCAGGCGCAGAGGATGCACTCATAGAGACCGTCGAGCTTGGCGCGCTCTTCCGGGCTCTGGCGCCATTCGGCGTCCGGCTCGGGCGTGACGGTCTGCAGGTACGGCTGGATCGCCGCGTACTGCGCCATGAAATTGTTGAGGTCGGGCACCAGATCCTTCAGCACCGGCTGATGCGGCAGCGGCGCGATCGTGATCGGACCGGCGGGCAGCTCATCCATGCCCTTGGTGCAGGCCAGCGTGTTGCGACCGGAAATGTTCATCGCGCAGGAGCCGCAGACGCCTTCGCGGCAAGAGCGGCGGAACGTCAGCGTCGAGTCCATGTCGTTCTTGATGGCGATCAGCGCATCGAGAACCATCGGCCCGCAGGTGGACAGATCGACATCGTAGGTGTCCCAGCGCGGGTTCTCGCCGCTCTCGGGATCGTAGCGGTAGACGCGGAAGGTGCGCACGCGCTTGGCGCCCTTGCGCGCCTTGTAGCGCCGGCCCTTCCTGATCTGGGAATTCTTCGGCAGCGTGAGTTCGACCATGCCACGGTGATTACGAGCGCCGGGCGGCCCGTCAAGACGACAATCTATCCCGATCAGGCGCTAGCCTAACGCCCGGCGCGATCTGGCCCCCGAAATCGGGCCTTCCCGGCCGCGGCGGCGGCCTCAAGCCCCTCGCCGGCGCCCGGGGAACGGCAGCTAGTCGGCGCTCGCAGGGGCGTTGCGGCCGTACCAATCGATCCGCCGCGTCGCGATCATCGTGGCCGCGATGACGGCAAAGGCGACGATCGAGCCGGCCAGCAAGGCGAAGTCTTCCAGCGTCATCAGCACGTACATCGCCGCGTAAAGCAGCGCGAGGCCAGCCAGCGCGCGCAGCCCGACCGCCTGCGAACGGAAGGACGCCCCGGCATAGAACGAAAGCAGAAGCACGGTGGCGCTCGCCGCGATCAGAAACGCTGGCGTGAAGCCGATGATCTCGGTGATCGACAGCAGCAGCAGATAGAACACGCACTGCGCCAGGCCCACGAGCACGTATTGCGCCGGGTGAGCCTTCTTGCCGCTGATGACTTCGAAAATCAGCGTCGCCAGGAAAACGATGCCGATGAACATGATGCCATACGCCACCGCGCGGCTGACGCCGCGATAGACATCGTCCGAGGAGACGAAGCTGACCGCCATGTCGCGCTGGGCGGCAAGGCCAAGATTGAAGCTGCCAAGGTCAGCCGCCTTCTCCACCCCGCGCGCCACGAACGGCACGCGCCAGGAAACAGCAAAGCCCTCCTGCGACGGCTGCAGCGCTTCTCCCGACTGGAAATAGCCCTCCGCGCGCACGTCCTGGCGATTGCCGCGCACCGTTGCGGTAGTGTCCTGGGCGAAGGCGGCGAGTGCAAAGCGCTGCGCCCCGGTAAGCTCAAGCCGTGTCTCGACTGCGAAATCCGCGGGGATTCCGGTGAACGGCGTCTTTGCCGCAAAGGCCTGCAACCCGCCCAATGTAGGCGGCTGAACCGGGCGCGAGCTGATGTCGCTGCTGCTGTAATCCGGCGGCGGCGGTGCGACGCTCAGATCGGTGACCGGCTCGAACGTGACGGTCTGGCCGTTTTCGAAGCGCAATTGCGCGGCGTTCTGGATGGCGCGGCTGTCAGCGACGAACATGACGATGCGCGCGCCCGACCAGTCGAAGCGATAAGCCGGATCGACGCCTTCGAGCGCCGCCGCCGGGCGGAAGCGCGCGTCGAACTCGGTGGCGGCGCGATAGATGGCGGCGCGATAAATGCCGCGATGGCGCTCCTCGACATTCAGCGTCGCATCGGCGCTGCCGGTCTCGGCGAAGATCACGTACGAGCCGCGCTCGGTGCGGCGCTGGGTACGGCCTTCGGAATCCGTTGTCTCAACCGCGCGCTGGTAGGGCACGAGCAACATCGGCCCGCCGACGACCTGGGCGCCGCCGGAGCGGGCGCCGATTTCTGTCGTCACGCTGCTGGCGCGCATCTCACGCTGCGCGACAAGGCCGCCGACCATGACCAGCGGGATGCCCATCAGCAGCACCAGCAAGCAGACAAGCAGCAGCTTGAGCCCAAGCGAACCGCGCGGGATCAAGGACGAAATCGGATTGTTGGCCAAGCTTCTCTCCCCGCTAGGCGCGATGCGGCTGAGAATGATCCGCGATCAGGGCGAGATGTCGACCGAGACCGCGCTTTCCGGCGGCGCCCAGCCTTGCGGCTCTTCCGGCGCGGGCGGCTGGGCGGTGTAAGCGATCACGAACGCGGCAGCGCCCGAGAGCGCACACGCGAACGACCACAAAAACACGTACCAATCATAGCTGGCGCTGAGCTTCGCCGGCGCTTCGGCGCGCGCCGCGGCCGCCTGCCGGCGCGCCTCGATCAGCAGGAAGCCCGCCACGAACACCAGCGGCAGCCAGAAGCCCCAGGGCGCGGCGGCGGGCATCCAGGCCCGCACGAACAGGCCAACCGAGCCGACCATCAGTCCGCCCAGCACCAGGAACTCGACAATGGCCTGCCCCCGGTCGCCCAGGCTGGCGCGCAACCGGCGCCGGCGCGCGCCTATTTCAGCGAACATGGCGGAGAAGAACGAACCCATTGCGGCCAGATACCGCAACCCGGCCGGGCGAGCAAAGCGCCTCGCTTTCGTCCCGCGCGGCGCCTAAATACGCTCCAGATGCGAGGGGCGCTTATGAAGCTCAACTGGAAGACGATCGGGATCGGGCTGGGCGCGGTGCTCGGCGTGCTGGTCCTCGCCATCGTCTTGTTCGTGGTTTTCTTCCCAAAGGACCTCGCTGCACGCGAAGCGGAACGCCGCATCGAGGCCGCCACCGGGCGCGACCTCACACTCGGCGCGGTCCAGATCTCGCTCTGGCCTGCGTTGGGCTTCTCGGCCGAGCACGCTTCGCTTTCCAATCCTGATGGCTTCGCCACCGACAAGCCGTTCATCGCCGCGGACCGCATCGTTTTCGCCGTCGCCATCATGCCGCTGCTGCGCGGCGACGTAGAAGTGAAGCAATTGGTGCTCGAAGGCGCCGAGATTCGGCTTGAAGCCAAGCAAGACGGCGCGGCCAATTGGGCGTTCCCGACCGAGAACACCTCGCAGAGCGAAACCACGATCGAAGACCTTCGTCTCGACGACGTGCGCCTCGTCAACAGCATGGTCTCGTTCCAGGGCGCGGCCGACGAAGCGCCGCTCGTGCTGCAGGACGTCGACGCCAACATGGCGCTGCAATCGCTCGACCAGCCGGCGCAGATCGAAGCGGCGTTCGACTATCGCGATCAGCGCGTGAATGTCGAAAGCGATCTTGGCCTGCCGCGCGCGCTGCTCGAAAAGGGACAGACGCCGCTGAGCGCGAGGATCAGCTCGGACGCGCTGACAGCATCGCTTGATGGCGCCTTCAACGCCGAAAACGGCGCGCTCACCGGACAACTCGAAGCGAATGGCGCAAGTCTGCGCCGCCTGCTCGCCTGGATCGGCTCGCCGATGAGCGATGGCGGCGGCTTCGGCGCATTCAACGTCGCTGGCGCCATGGCGCATGAGGGACAGACCACGCGCTTGAGCAACGCGACGCTGCGACTCGACGCTATCGAAGCGCGCGGCGATCTGGCGATGACGAACCAGGACAATGGCCGCCTGCTCGTCACCGGCGCGCTGAGCGCGCCCAGCATCGACCTCAACACCTACCTGCCCCCGCCAGCGCAAGGCGTTGAGGCCGCGGGCGTGCAGGTCGAGACGGCGTGGAGCCAGGACAGGCTCGATTTCAGCGGCCTGCGGGCGCTTGACGCCAACCTCAACCTGACGCTCGGCGGACTGCGCTTTCAGCGCATGAGCTTCTCCGATGCAGTGATGAATCTTCGCCTCGCCAATGGCGCGGCGGATGCGCGGCTGTCGCGCATCTCGCTCTATGGCGGCGCCGGCTCGGCCCGGCTGATCGCCGATGGCGCGGGCGCGACGCCGCGCATCGCCGTCGAGCTCGACGTGCAGAACATCCAAGCCGAGCCGCTGCTGCGCGATGCGATCGGCTTCGACAAGATCACCGGCCGCGGCCGGCTGCGCGCTTCACTTGTCGGCCAAGGCGCCTCGCAGGCGGCGGTGATGCGCGCACTGCACGGCAATGCGTCCTTCAACTTCAATGACGGGCAGTGGAAAGGCGTGAACCTCGCCCAGATCGCGCGCTCGGTGCAGGCGGCGGTGACCGGCCAAACGCAAAGCGGCGGCGGCGCCACCGATTTCGCCGAGCTGTCGTCGACCTTCACAGTCGCTGACGGCATCGCCGCCACCGACAATCTGCGCCTGCTCAATCCGTTCGTGCGGCTCGACGGCGCGGGCCTGATCAATATCGGCGCGCAGACGATCGATATGCGCATCGCCCCGCGCGCGGTGCGCTCGACCGAAGGCCAAGGCGGCGACGCCAGCATTGCCGGCCTCGGCATTCCGTTCCGCGTCTCCGGCACATGGACGCACGTGACCTTCCGGCCAGCGCTGCAGGATGTGGCGCAGAGCCAATTGCGCTCGATCCTCTCGCGTCAGGAGCAAGGCAGCCCGCTGTCGCGGCTCGGTGAAGCGCTGTTCGGCGCCGCGCCAGCAGCGACGACGACAACGCCGGAGGCGGAGACGCCAGCGGCGGCGGAAGGGCAAGCGCAAAGCGAGACGCCCGCGCAGCCGCAGGAGCAGCAGCGGCCAAGCAATCCGTTCGAAGACATTCTGCGCCGCACGGTGCAAGGCCAGCAGAAGCAGGCTGAGCCGCCAGCAGAGCAGCCCGCGCCGACGCCTTAGCCCGGCCTGCAGCCTTCGCGCGCGAAGCCGGCCATCAGCTCGGGATAGGCTTCAACCGGCGGAAACTCGGCGAAGCTGTGCTTCGCGCCGCTGACCACCTGCGGCAGCTTCTCGCTGACATAGGATTCGACATACGGCACGACCCAGCGCGCATCTTCGAGCATGGCCGGGCGGAAATTCACGAACTGACCGCCGCCAATATTGGTCGTGTAGAGCCAATTCTTGCAGTAGGCGCAGAAATGATGGGTGCTCGCTTCGCGGTGCAGCCCGCCAAGTTCGGTCTCGCCCTCCAGCTTCTCGAACGCGGCGGCGGGCAACAGCAGAGATAGCGAATACGGCCCGCTCGTCAGCTTCTGACAACCGCGGCAATGGCACGCCATCGACACCAGCGGCGGCGCCGTAACGCGCATCTTCACCCGCCCGCAGAGGCAGGATGCGGACCAGGGGAGTTTCCAGTCACTCATCGGCGCCACCTCTGTGCGAACGCGAGCATTCGGGCGCGATCATAGTCACGTCCGCTCTCAAGTAACCCGGTTGGCTGATGGCTGAGATATGCGCCATTGCTGTCGAGGATGAAGAAATCCGGATAGCCGGCAGACTCGGGGAAACCGCTGAGAAACGCGATGTTTTCGTTTTCGCGGCTCCAATTCACTTTCAGCATCACGAAAGAGGTCGTGAACGCTTCTCGCACATCGGCGTTGTCGCGGAGAAAGCGATCGAGAATATCGCACCAAACGCACCAGTCGCCGCCAACGACGATCAGGACACGCTTGTTCTCGGCGGAGGCTTGGTCGACCGCGCGCTCCAGGTCGCGATACGGATTCGCGCGGGGACTGTAGTCGCCATTCATATAGATCGCGGGCGCGTCCGCTCGGGTTTGCGCGCTGGCGATGAGCGGCGCGCACGCCAAGAGGGCGGCGGCGCTCATCGCGCGCAGCATCAATACACCACCACGCTGCGGATGCTCTCGCCCTTGTGCATCAGGTCGAAGGCGTCGTTGATGCGTTCGAGCGGCAGGACGTGCGTGATCATCGGGTCGATCTCGATCTTCTTGTCCATGTACCAGTCGACGATCTTCGGCACGTCGGTGCGTCCGCGTGCGCCGCCAAACGCCGTCCCCTTCCAGACCCGGCCCGTCACCAACTGGAACGGGCGCGTGGCGATTTCCTTGCCGGATTCGGCGACGCCGATGATGATGCTCTCGCCCCAGCCGCGATGGCAGGCTTCCAGCGCGGTGCGCATCACTTGCGTGTTGCCGGTGCAGTCGAAGGTGTAGTCGGCGCCGCCGCCGGTAAGTTCGACCAGGTGCGCGACGAGGTCGCCCTTCACGCTGTTCGGATTGACGAAGTGCGTGGCGCCGAAGCGCCTGCCCCATTCCTCGCGCGCCGGATTGATGTCGACGCCGACGATCATATTGGCGCCGACCAGCTTGGCGCCCTGGATCACGTTGAGACCGATGCCGCCCAAGCCGAACACGATGACGTTGGCGCCCGGCTCCACCTTGGCGGTGTTCACCACCGCGCCTACACCCGTCGTCACGCCGCAGCCGATATAGCAAGCCTTGTCGAACGGCGCGTCGTTGCGGATCTTCGCCACCGCGATCTCCGGCAACACGGTGAAGTTCGAGAATGTCGAGCAACCCATGTAGTGCGCGATCGGCTTGCCCTTGTAGGAGAAGCGCGAGCTGCCATCCGGCATCAAGCCTTTGCCCTGGGTAGCGCGGATGGCGGTGCAGAGATTGGTCTTGCGCGAGAGGCAGCTTTTGCACTGGCGGCATTCGGGCGTGTAGAGCGGAATGACGTGATCGCCGGGGGCGACGCTGGTCACGCCCGCGCCGACTTCGCGCACAATGCCCGCGCCTTCATGGCCAAGGATCGAGGGAAAGATGCCTTCGCTGTCGAGGCCGTCGAGCGTGTAGGCGTCGGTGTGACAGATGCCGGTCGCCTTGATCTCGACCAGCACCTCGCCTGCGCGAGGTCCTTCCAGATCGACTTCGACGATCTCCAGAGGCTTCTTCGCCTCGAACGCAACCGCCGCACGTGTCTTCATAACGCCGCTCCTCCGTGTGAGCGGCTTATAGACGGCGCTGCGTTTCCTGTCGCGGCGCCTAGAGCCTGTTCCGACCCGATTGCATCGGGTCGGGGCTCTAGCTCCTTGTTTGGTCGCATTTCCTGGCGCCGAACCGGCATCCACTTCGTCGGAAAATGCTCTAGCGGCGCGAGCGGGTGGTTTTCTTGGCGCTCTTCACGGCCTTGCCGGACTTCTTCTTAGCGGCCTTGGTTTTGGGCTCAGCCGGCGCGCCGCCGCCGAGGAACGCCTTAGCCATCCGCACGATCTTCGCCCGCGCGGCGGGATCGACATCGCCGTGGCCTGCAAGCATCTGTACCGCCTCGATCGGCACCAGCGCTGCAACCGGCTGGCCGTAACGGTCGAACCCGACCACGGTTTTTTCCCTGCCCGCCGTTTCGAGCGCGAGCGCAAAGTTCGCGCGCCCTTCCGAAGTGGAAAAAGACCGTGCGCCTTGCGCGCCGCGTTTTCCCGTTTTTCCGGCCATTTCGCTCATCCGCTCGACTGCTCCGGCAACGCGCAAGGGCGAGCAAGGCTCCACGGGCTCGCAAATACGCGTGCAGAATGCGCCTGGAGCTTTGCCGGGCTAATTCCTAACGGCCCGTCTACGCTACTGCAGAGAAAGCTCCCGTATTGTGCCGCGCGCGTCGCCCTCTGTCGCGTTACCCGACGCTAACCTCGCGACCGCACTGACGCTCGGGGCCGCGGGCGGATCGTTCAAGAACGCGGTGGACCGCGCCATGTTTCCCAACGCGGAGATCACACTCGCCATGAGGTGCGAAGAGGACGGTCTGCGATAAGCAGCGGCTGCTCTCGCCTCCCTGCGCGCGTTTGAGCCGCCGCCCGGCGGCCCGCCGCGCCGCCGCCTCGGCGAATGCGCAGCGCTTGTGCTCTTGCCCCGCTTCCCGCCGCGCTTCATCGGGTCCAGTTCATCGAGATCGACCTCAATCACCCATTCTTCGGCGTCGTACTGGTAGGCAAGGCGAAACACGTGAGTGAAAACATCGAACACGAATGTCGCGCTGCGATAACCTTCGCCCTCCAACTCGGGATCGGTGAAGTCCTTGATCAGTTTCTTGCTTTTGCGTCTGGCGGCGTTCAATTCGCCGGTCGCGAACAGATGCAAATTGTCGTTCACGCTGTCGCCCCAACGGAAACGCTTCGTGATACCGGGCATCCCGTTATCCTCGCGAAAAAGTTCATACAGATGTAGTCGGAGCGGCGCGGAAGACACACGGATTTCCCGGCGAGGTCAAACGCCTTTTGCGCGCATGGGAGGCGATCATGCCGTTGCTCACAAAGTGTGACGTTTTAGTCAGCGCAGTGCTGAAATCATCTTGTACAGCTTGCGACGTGAATTGACCGCGGACGCGAGCGCCGTTTCTCTCGCGCACGGGAGTACTGGGGCCTGACGGCGCTGGCGGGCAGTAGTCGGATTTGCTCGCCAGCGTTCGTCCCATCACCGCAAATGTTAACGCGGTAACCGAAGCAGCGCAGCGCGCACCCCTGGCTCAAATTCCCATGAAATGGCTGGCGAAACCGCCGCTCTCCGTCCAGACGTGCAGCATCCATCCGGTTTGCTCCGGCGTTACCGGCGCGATCGGCTGCTCGTCGGACAACGCCAAGCCGTACACCCATGAGGTAGAGGGCGCGACGATGACTGGCGCGTGCGCAATCTGCCCGATCGCGACGCGATGATGGTGCCCGCAGATCACGCGCATTACCTGGCGGTGTTTCGCTACCACCGGCGCCAGGAGGCCGGCGTCTAAGAGACCGATGCGATCGAACAGAACATCGTGAGTTAGGAATGGCGGATGGTGCAGCGCGAGCAGCGTCGGCCGATCCGGCCCGGCGCTCAGCGTGCGGTCGAGCCAGTCAGCCTGCGGCGGCGTGAGCAGGCCGTGCGTCTCACCTGGAACGATCTGGTCGAGCGCGACAACGCGGATCGGGAAGTGCTCGATGGCATACGAAAGGAAGCCCTCGCGCGGCAGGTAATCGTGCTCAGGGAAGGTGCGCCGGATCAGATCGCGGTCGTCATGGTTGCCTGGCATCAGAAACAGCGGCGCCGGCGGATCGGCCAGCGCATGCTTGAGCGCCGCGTATTCTTCGGGCCGCTCATCGTTCACCAGATCGCCGGTGAGCAAGATGACATCGGCTTGGTACTGGCGCGCCTGCTTGAGCGCGCAGCGCAGCTTACGCGCCGCCTCGCCGCTATCGTCGGCGCGGACATGCGTGTCGGAAATCTGTGCAAGGACGAACTTGCCGCTCATGCGCACCCCAGCTGCCGCTCTCCCCCGAAACGGCGAGCATGGCGTGCGCCATGTGCATTGTCTGTGCCCGCGGTCACAGCAAATCAGTCGAGCGCGCGCGCCACGCGGAAGCCCACGCCGACGATGCGGCGGTCCGGCGGCGCCGATTGGCGCGCCGCAGCACGAAGCACCGGCGCCTGGTCGGCGAAGCCGCCGCCGCGGTAAACCCGGCGGGCGCAAGTCTCCGCCTGCACCGCTGCCCCGTCGATGGGCGCGAGGTCGTAAGAGGCTGCATAGCAATCCTCGACCCACTCGCCGACATTGCCGTGCATGTCGAACAGACCCCACGCATTGGCGTCGTGCGCAGCGACAGGACTCGTCTGGCGCGCACGGTAGGTTGCTTGGGTCGCCGTCACGCGCGGCCCAAACGCATAGGCATCCGTCGCGCCGGCGCGCGCGGCGTATTCCCACTCAGCTTCCGTTGCGAGGCGATAGCGCAAGCCGCCCGCCTGGGCGTTCAGCCACTCAAGATAGGATTGCACGTCGTTCCACGAGACGTTGGAAACCGGCCGGTTGCCGCGGCCCCAGCCGCCATCGTTCGGCGAATAGCCATTGCAACCGCCGCCAGCGAGGCACGCGTCCCATTGCGCGAAGGTGATCTCGGTCTTGCCCATTGCAAACGGGGCGATCGAAACTTCGCGTTGCGGCCCCTCATCGCGGCCGCGTCCCGCCTCGGTTGCGGGCGAACCCATGGTGAAGAGCCCGCCCGGCATCACGACCATCTCCGGACACGAAGCGCAATCCGTCATCGTGTGGCCGGCCGTGTAGGTCACCGGCGTTGGGCCAACTTCTTCGCCGATAATTTCATTCGGCGGCGCCGTCGTCGTGGCGGCCCCCGTCCCTTGCTCGGTGGTCGCGCCGTTGATGTAGGGCTGCGCGAAACCCCAAATGGTGGGGCCGAAATACGCGGCGGCGCCGAGCACAAGCACAGCTACGGCAATGCCCGCGACGCGCCGCGTCATGCGCGCGAATTTCTGCCGGCGCGACAAGATCTCGAACGTCTGCACGCGCTGGTCGATGTTCTCGAGCGGCTTCTGCCCCTTCGCCTGGAAGGCGGCGGTCGGACTTGAGCGCGCCATAGAACGAAACTCGGCCGAAACCAGCGCCGTGCCTGGCTCCGCCAATTCCTGCAGCCGCGCCGCAACGTTCACGCCGTGGCCGAGCAAATCTTCCGTCGCGGTGACGACGACGTCGCCCACGTGCGCGCCGACGCGGATCGGCGGCTCGCCCTTCGCGCGCTTGTCGAGAATGTCTTGGATCGCGCCGAGCGCAGAACCGGCCGAGGCGAACTCCAGCATGAAGCCGTCGCCGGCGGTGTTGAACAGGCGCCCGCCATGCTTGGCAGCCACGGTCTGGATGCGCGCGCGCAGCCCTTCGACCTTGCGCGCTGCGTTGCGCTGATCGCGCTCCGACATGGTTGAGAAGCCGACGATGTCGATCGACACGATCGAGGCCAATCGAATTGTACGTTCTTCGCTCGGATGCTCTGCCACGGTCACTTCCCCACGCGCGCCCGGCGGCAAGATAACGTCTCGCCCACGCAACGCCATCCTCTGCGCCAGAACTGGGTGACGAGCCATGACGGCGGGCACGCTCCTGCCCTCGCCAGGGTCGAGCCAACTTTCGCTTGCATATAACTGACCGGTCAGTTATATATGACAGATGGTCCCCTCCTCCCCCCGGTGGCGCCGCCGCGCTGAGGCGCGTCCGGAAGAAATTCTGGACGCCGCCTTGGCCGAGTTCACTGCTCGCGGCTTCGACGCGGCCCGGATGGAAGACATCGCCAAACGGGCCGGGATCTCGAAAGCGGCGATCTATCTCTACTTCACCTCCAAGCTGGCTCTGCTTGAGGCGCTGATCGAGGCGAAGGTGTCGCCACTGGCGCGTCAGGCGAAGACGCTGGCCGAGGCAGGCAAGGCCGATCCGATGATGGCGCTGCGCGTGCTGGCGACCGCCGCCGCGCATCGCCTGGCCGATCCGGCTGTGTTCGCAGTGCCGCGTCTCGTGATTGGCATCTCGGGCCGCTTCCCTGAGATTGCCGAATATTACCGCACACATGTGGTCGAAACGGCGCGCAGCGCGATCGAGTCGCTGGTCGAAGCCGGCATGGCCAAAGGCGTGTTCCGCCGCATCGACAAGGACGCCGTCGTTCGCGCGCTGGTCGGCCCGCTGCTGTTCGAAGCGCTATGGACACATGTGCTGCGGGGCGAAAGCGCTCTCACGCAGCCGGAAAACCTGATTCAAAACCAGATCGATCTCTTGACGCACGGATTGGAGCCGCGCTCATGAAGCGCCTTCTGTTGCTTCCGCTCTTGCTTGCGGGTTTTGCCTGCGCGCGCGCGCCTGACAGCGTGCTGCAAGGCTACGGCGAAGCGGATTATGTCTATCTCGCCAGCCAGGAGAGCGGCGTTCTGCGCCAGCTGAATGTGCGCGAGGGCGACCACGTGGAAGCTGGCGCGCAAGTGTTCGCGCTCGACCCAGACCGGCTTTCGTACAGCGCGCAATCGGCCAGCGCGCAAGGCGCGGCGGCTTCGCAGGCGGTGCGCACGGCGCAGGCGCAGGCGACCTTGGCGCAGCGCAATTACGCGCGCGGCGCCGAATTGTTCGAGCGCGGCTTCTATCCGCGTGCGCGGCTCGATTCCGATCGCGCCGCACTCGACGCTGCCAACGCGCAGCTGGCGCAAGCGCGGCGTGAAGCGGGCGCGGCCTATGCCGCCACCAATCTTGCCGAGCAGCGCCTGAGCGATCTCGATGGCGTCGCGCCAGCAGCCGGCACGATCGAAGAAATCTACCGCCGCCCCGGCGAAGTGGTGACTGCGGGCCAGCCCGTTGTTGCGCTGCTGCCGCCGCAGAACATGAAGGTGCGCTTCTTCGCGCCGGAAGCGATGCTGGCGCAGCTGGCGATCGGCGCGCGCGTCGCCGTCTCCTGCGACGGCTGTCAAACCCCGCTCGCGGCGCGCGTGAGCTTCATCGCCCGCGAACCGCAATTCACCCCGCCCGTCATCTACTCGCTCGATCAGCGCGAGAAGCTGGTGTTCCTGGTTGAAGCGCGGCTCGACGCGCCCGGCCCGATCCGGCCCGGCATGCCGGTCGATGTGCGGATCGGCGAATGAGCGGCGACGTCGTCATCGACGTGCGCGGGCTGACTAAGCGCTTCGGCGACCGCACCGTGGTCGACAAGTTCGACCTCAAAGTGCCGCGCGGCGCCATCTATGGCTTCTTAGGCCCCAATGGCTCCGGCAAGACGACGACGATCCGCATGGTCTGCGGCCTGTTGAAGCCCGAGAGCGGCGAAGGCGAAGTGCTGGGCTTCGATGTCTTGCGCGACAGCCTCAAGATCAAAGAGCGCGTCGGCTACATGACGCAGAAATTCTCGCTCTACGAAGATTTGTCGATCCGCGAAAACCTGGAGTTTATAACGCGCCTCTACGGTCTCGACCGGCGTGGCGAGCGCGTCGATCAGGCCTTGCACGACCTCGGCCTCGCGGAGCGGCAAACGCAACTGGCGGGCAAGTTGTCGGGCGGCTGGAAGCAACGCCTCGCGCTCGCCGCCTGCATGATCCACGAACCGGATCTGTTGCTGCTCGACGAACCGACCGCCGGCGTCGACCCCAAAGCGCGCCGCGACTTCTGGGACCAGATCAGGCGCTATGCCGCCCAGGGAGTTACAACGTTGGTGTCAACGCACTACATGGACGAAGCCGTGCAGTGCGATTCCATCGCTTACATCGCCTATGGCAAGAAACTGCTCGACGCGCCGACCGCCGATATCCCTAAGCATGTTGGCCTGCACGGATGGCGCATTTCCGGGCGACCGCTGCAGCAGTCGCAGATGCTTTTGGAGCGCGCGCCGGGCGTCGACATTGTCGCGCGCTTTGGCGCCGAAATTCACGCTTGCGGCAAGGACGCGTCGGCGTTGGAGCGCGCCGTCCGCTCGGTGCAACAGGCGCAGACGCACGTGCGCATAGAGCCGATTGAAGCGGGGTTCGAGGAAATCTTCATCTACCTCATGTCGGGCAGCATGGACAATTTCCAATGAGCGGAGCGCGCTCTCCTCGCTGGGCGCTACCGAGGTTCGATCTGGCATGGTCACGCGTGTTGGCGGGATTCCTCAAGGAACTCGTGC
>JAEUMR010000013.1 GCA_016791385.1 Hyphomonadaceae bacterium | reverse complement strand
CGCTGTTTGTTCGGGCCCATGTAGCCGAACAAGAACGCCGCCACTTTGCGCATCTGAATCTCCTCCGCGCCTTCGGTGATGCGATAGCGGCGGTGGTGGCGGTAGATGTGCTCGAACGGCTTGTGGCGCGAATAGCCGATGCCGCCATGCACTTGCATCGCCCGATCGGCCGCTTCGCAACACAGCCGGTTCGCCCAATAATTGCACATCGACACTTTGTCGGAGAGTTCGTGTTCGATCTGCTTGTGCGGCATGCGATCCATCTCCCACGCCGTTTTGCGGATCAGCAGCCGCAGCATCTCGGCTTGCGTCGCCAACTCCACCAGCGGCCATTGAATCGCTTGGTTCTCCGACAGCGGTTTGCCGAACGGCTTGCGTTCGCGCGCGTATTTCACGCTTTCATTGATGCAATAGACCGCAGCGCCAAGCGAAGACGCCGCTTGGCGAATGCGGTTGGTGTGCACAAAGCTCTGACCGAGCCGCAGCCCTTCACCGATGCGGCCCCAATACGCGTCCTGCGGCACCCACACATCGGTGAGCGACACGCGCGGGTGATCGGTCGGCATGTTGAACGTCCAGAGATATTCCTCGACCTTCAGCCCCGGCGTGTTGGCCGGGACGATGAAGGTGGTGATGCCGCGGCCGTCGCCGTCTTCGCCGCTAGTGCGCGCGAACACGATCACATGCGTGGCGACATGCATCCCCGTCGTCCACATCTTTTCGCCGTTGATGAGCCAGCCGGGCTGGCCATCCTTCTCATGCGGCACAGCGCGCGTTTCCATGAAGGTCGCGTCCGAGCCGTGATTGGGTTCGGTGAGGCCGAACGCCGTGATCATCGAGCCGTCGATCAGTTTCTGTTCGTCGCGCGCGTATTGCTCGGGCGTCGCGAACTCCTTGAACATGACCACGAACGGATTGTTGCTGACGATCGAGTGCTCGTTCTGCAGATCGTTGTGCAACCCCAAACCCTTAGCGGCGAGGTGTTCGCGGATGACCGCGAGCCAAAGCTGAGAGCCGGCCTTGCCGCCTAGCTGTTTCGGCCAGGCGAAGCGCAAATGGCCGGCCGCGTCAGCTCGGCGGCGCGCCTCGGCCAACAGCTCCTCCCACTCTTTTTTCGGCAGGCCGCCCTTTTCCCAATCGGTGCGCTCGTACTCACGGCGATGATCGAAGAAGCGGATATTGTCGTTCTCGTTTTCGAGCGGCTTGATCTCGCGTTCAATGAAGGCGTCGAGTTCGGCCAGATACTCGGCCAGTTCGCGCGGCACGTCGAAATCCATACGCCTCTCCCTATTGTTCCAGTGCGCGCCTGTAGGCGGCGTAGCTCGGCTGATCGACCGCGAGCTTTTCGAGCGCGGTCGCGTGCAGGTGCTCGGCAAGCCCGGGCGTCGTGAGATCCGCGGCGCCGTCGCGGATGCGTTCGCAGAGGAGCTTGTTCAAGGCCTCCAGCTCACCCACCTCGCCGAGCAGCGTTTCTAAGCGCACTTGCTCTGCAGCGTCGCTTTGCGGCGTCAGCTCCATCGTCCGGCGCACCAGCGCCAGCGCGCCGAGCGTCACCCGCATCTCGAACTTGGCGCGCGTGTCGAGCGTCGGCAGCACGTTGTCGCGCAAATGCGCGACCGCGAGGTCGAGGATGGCGAGCGCGGATGGGTGGTCCTGCATGTCAGGCGTCCCGCAACAGGTTGATGAGGTCGAGTTCCGTTTCCGACGCGCGACGGGCGATCATCGCCCGCTCGATGCCGGAGACGAGCCCCTCGCGCAGCGCCACGGCGGAGAGCGTGCAAATCACGCCCCAGCGCAGCGTGCCCAGCACTTCCCAGTAGCGCGCCCGCGCGCGATCGACCGGCTTGCCGCTGATCGCTTCATAGCCAGCATAGAGCTCCTCACGTTCGCCGAAGCCGCCGACGGGTTTGTCGGGCACGCCGAAGCGCCATGAGTTGACACAGATCCAGCCGAGATCCTCCATCGGATCGCCCGCATGCGCCAATTCCCAGTCGAGCACGGCGCGCACGCCGTTCTCGCCGATCAGCAAATTTCCATTGCGGAAATCGCCGTGAATCACGGTCGGCTGCGAGAGCGGCGGCGCATGCGCGCGCAGCCAGCGGAAGGCGAGTTCGAACACGGGCCGCGGCCAGTTCTCGATCCTGTACTGGCGCTCTAGCGCGTCGAGGGTGACGCGCGCGTCTTTCACCGGCAGGCCGGGCGGGGGCGCCAGCGCATGGATGCGCGCGATGATCTCGCCGCACTGACGAGCAAGGCGGGGGCGCACTGCGGCGAAGGCGTCGTCCTTGACGATGCGCTGGCCGAGCGCTTCGCCGGTGACGTGCTGCATGAAGAAGCCCGCGCCAAGGCCGTCAGCGGGTTCCAGCACGTGCAGCACGCGCGGCGAAGGCACGCCGCTCTCGCCAGCGGCTTTGATCAGCGCAGCCTCAAGCTCGATCGGGATCGCCAAGTCGCTGCGTCCGGCGCCGCCTTCGGGCGCGCGGCGCAGCACGGCGCGCTCGCCATGCGTGAATTCGATCAGCCACAAATCCTGGCTGGCGCCGCCGGAGAGCGGGCGAACGTCGAGAATATCGCCGCCGCCCGGCGCCAGCTTCGGCGCAAGTCTTTTCAGGGCTTCCGGATCGGGTGGCGCAGCGCTCATGCACGCACTCTTGCGCCAAGCGCCAAGAAGCTCAACTGCGCGACGCTAGGGAAGTCAGGCGCTCAAGCGTTCGATCAGACGGCGCATGAAGGCGGCGCCCTGCTCAAGCTGCGTGCGCTCGATCCATTCGTCCGGCTGATGCGCCTGCTCGATCGAGCCTGGACCGCAGATGATCGCGGGGATGCCGGCGCGCTGAAACAGCCCCGCTTCGGCTGCGTAGGCCACGGCGCGGGTTTCGTTGTCGCCGGTCAGAGCGCGGGCAAGCGATTCCGCTGCGCTGTCGGGCGCGAAGGACAGACCCGGCGTTGAAGAGCGGCGCGTGATGGTGACCCCGCCTTCCGGCGCGCGCGCTTTGATCTCAGCGTCGAGCTGGGCGGCGGCTTGGCGGAAGCGCGCTTCGATGGCGTCGGCTTCGGCGGCATCGGGCGCACGCAGATCCCACACGAACATGCAGCGGCGCGCGAGAATGTTGGCGGCTGTGCCGCCTTCAACCCGGCCGATCGTCATGGTCGGGCCGGGCGGCGAGAAATGCGCGTGCGATGACGCCGCGCGCGCCTCTGCGCCCATATCGAGCACCAGCTGCATCAGCTTCATCGCTTCCATGATCGCCGAGACGCCGGTGTCAGGCAGGCTCGAATGCGCCTCCCGCCCTGTCACCTCAACGATGAAGGAGCGCACGCCCTTGTGCGCGGACACCACCTTCATGCTGGTCGGCTCGCCGACGATCACCGCCGAGGGCCGTGCATCGAGCGCGGCCAGCTCGGCGATCATCGACGGCGCGCCAAGGCAACCGATTTCCTCGTCATACGAAAAGGCGAGGATCAGCGGCGCCTTCAGCGGCGCGGCCAACGCGGCGTCGACATGCGCAAGCGAGACGGCGAGGAAGCTCTTCATGTCCGCCGTGCCGCGGCCATAGAGTTTGCCGTCACGCTCTGTGAGCGTCCACGGATCGGAACTCCAGGGCTGATCATCGACCGGCACGACATCGGTGTGGCCGGAGAGCACGACGCCGCCGGCGCTGCGCGGGCCGATGAAAGCGTAGAGGTTCGCCTTGCTCCCGTCCGCATTGACGACGCGGTGCGAAGCGATCCCGCGCGCGGCGAGAAACGCCTCGACCCACTCGATCAGCGCCAGGTTCGAATTGCGCGAAGTCGTATCGAACGCGATCAGCCGCGCCAGTATGTCGAGCGTTGGCGCGATCCCGCTCACGCTCAGCGCGGCGCCTGGACGATCTGCCCGCCCGGCTCCTGGAACGCCAAGAGTTGGATGCGGAATTGCAGCGGCGCGGCGGGCGGGATCACCGGCGGGCGCCCTTCGGGGCCGTAGCCGAGTTCCATCGGGAAGGTGGCGACGATCTCATCGCCCGGGCGCATCTGCTGTATCGCTTCGGAAAAGCCCGGCACGACGGCGCCAAGCGGAAATTGCGCCGGCTCGTTGCGCTCGAACGAGGAGTCGAACACCGTGCCGTCGGCGAGCTTGCCTTCATAGTGAACGAGCACGCTGGCGTTGGCGCTCGGGTGCGGCAGCGCTTGATTGCGTCCGCGCGCGCGGCGCTCGATCAGCAGACCCGACGGACGCGCTTCGACGCCCGGCTGGGCGCGCACGCGCGTCAGGAAATCCGCGCCTTGAGACGCAGCTTGCTGCGCGGTTTCGGCGTCTGCCTTCTCGGCGCGCTCGATCTCGCGCATCACGCCGCTGGAATTATCGCTCTGGCCGCAGGCAGCGAGCGCCATGGCGGCAGCGGCGAATATAAGTTTCATCATCTGTAGAGAGCTTCCGCTGTTTCGATGGTCATCGGCTCGGCCTCGGCGGCGCGTTCCCATTCCTGGAACGCGGCGTCGGCGAAAATGGCGGCGCAATAGGCTTGCGCGTCTTCAGGCGCTTCGACGGCATAGGTGCGCAGCCGCGTGGCGACGGGCGCAAACATCGCGTCGGCAATGGTGCGCTGGCCGAACAGGAATTGCCCCTCGCCGCCAAAGCGCGCGCGCAACCCGCCCCAGAGCTGATAGAGGCGCGTGAGGTCAGCGCGGGTGTCGTCCTTCAACGGCGGCATGCGCTCGAGACGGCGGCGGATGTTCATCGAGAAATCGCGCCGCACCGCCGCGAAGCCGGCGTGCATCTCGCACGCGACCGCGCGCGCCTCGGCCCGCACCAGCGGGTCGGACGGCCACAAGGACGGCGTTTGCTCGGCCGCCCACTCACAAATAGCCAGGCTCTCGT
Organism: Hyphomonadaceae bacterium; assembly: GCA_016791385.1. GTDB lineage: Bacteria > Pseudomonadota > Alphaproteobacteria > Caulobacterales > Aquidulcibacteraceae > Vitreimonas. Next base: position 24,087 of record JAEUMR010000013.1, on the reverse strand, counting down.
GGATCACGGCGTCGCCGACATGCAGCGCCGGCACGCGTCCGCTTGGCGACACCGCGCGCACGGCCTTGATTTCGGACTTGCCGTAGCCCTCCCCGCCGAGCGCGATCAGGTGCTCCTCGAACGGGATGCCGCCCCATTTCAACGCCAGCCAGGGGCGCAACGACCAGGACGAATAATTCTTGTTGCCGATGTGGAGAACGGGCGTGGCCATATCCGGGCTTGTCCCAGAGGGAGGCGGCAAGATCAAGCGCCGCCGGCGCCGCTTTGCGATCAGCGCCGCTTGCCGCTAGGCTCGTGCTTCGGGCGGAGGTAGCGCATGCGAGTTTTGGCGGCCGTAGCGACGATTGCTGCGTGCATTGTGGTCAGTGCGGTAAGCGGCCAGGCAGAGCGCCTTTCCGCCAGCCTGTCCCCTCCTGGCGCCAGCCATGTCGACAAGCAAAGCGCCGCCGGCAAGCCGCCGCGCCGCGGCGGCGGCGATGACAGCTGCCGCTGGGCCAACGACAACGAGTGCGATGAGCCCGATATCGGCACCGGCGCGTGCCGGCTCGGCACTGATCGATCCGATTGCCGCGCCATGCGCGCAGGCGATGACGACAGCTGCCGCTGGGCGCGCGATGGCGAATGCGACGAGCCGAACTTCGGCACCGGCGCATGCGTTCAGGGCACAGACCGCACCGATTGCGGCGCCATCGCCTGGATGCGCAATCAGAACGATTCCTGCGCGACCGCCTTCAACAATGTCTGCGAAGAGCCAGGTCGCGGCAGCGGCAGCTGCGCGGCGCGTACGGACCGCACCGATTGTCATGGCCGCGACCGGCCGATGACGATCACCGATCACTTCTTCGGCCACGACGACCGGGTGCTGGTGAACGTCAACGACGCGCCGTGGCGTTATATGGGTCAGCTCGTCAACGACGCCGGCGAGGCCTGCTCGGCGACGCTGATTGCACGCGACGTGATCGCCACAGCCGCACACTGCATCCACACCGAACGGGGCGTCAGCGCCTCGGCGCGCTTCACCACCTCGACCGGCGGGCACACGGCGCGCACCGTCGCCTACTTGGTCGACCCGCGCTTCAATTATCAGCGTTTCACCACCACCGATGAGATCGACGGCACGGACTGGGCGCTGCTGCGCCTGGACCAGCCGCTCGGCGATACGGTTGGCTTTGCCGGCGTCTATAGCCTCACTGGCCAAGGCTCGGCGCGCGCGCTGGCGACCGACATCATGCAAGCGGGCTATTCCTGGGATACCGGCGAGCACCTCTCCGGCAATCTGCGTTGCCGCATGGTGCAAGTGAACGCCGACAACACCTTCGCGCATGAATGCGACACCACGCGCGGCGATTCCGGTTCGGGCTTCCTCGTGCGCAATGCGCGCGGGGGTTTCGACCTCGTCGGCGTGGATTCCAACTTCCGCACCAACCCCAACGGGCCGTTCATCTATATCGCGGTGAGCGCGGCCGGGTTCGCGCCGCGGGTGGCTGATTTCGTGGCCGGACGCACCGGAATTCCGGTGGCCGGCGCGGGTACGCCCGACAAGCCGAAGTAGCGAAGGCGCCGCCCTTGCTTCGCCTTGCGGGCGAAAGCGGCAAGGCGGAACAGTGCGTCTCGAAACGATACACCCGAAGGATTTGAGCCCGGCTCAGATCGAGCAATGGCGCGGCCTTTTGCGGCCGGGCGCCGATAGCCCGTATTTGACGCCGGAATGGGCGCAGATCACCGGCGCAGCGCGCGCGGACGCGCGAGTCGTGGTGATCGAAGACGGGGCCGGCTTCTTCGGCGCGCAGGTTTTGTCGCGCTTTTCGGCCATGGGCCTTGGCGCGCCGATCTCCGACTATCAGGGCGTGATCGCCGCGCCTGAACTTGAGATCAGCGGCGCAGCGCTCTGCCGCGCGCTCAATGTGGGCCGCATCGACGTCAGCCACGTCGCCGAGACACACGGCGCGTTCACCCCGGCCACCAGCGAGGGCACATGGATCGCCGAGACCCATGGCGGACGCGACCTTTACGAAGCGGCGCTGAAGACGCGGCGCAGCGAGTTCGTTCGTCAGCTCGATAAGAAGGCGCGCAAGCTCGAACGCGAACGCGGGCCGGTCAGCTTCCGCGCGCACTCCAGCGAGCGCGCCGATTTCGAAACGCTCGTCGCTTGGAAAAACGCGCAGCTGAAGCAATCGGGTCAGCCGGAAATCTGGGCGCAGCCTTGGGTGCGCCAGGTGCTTGAGCGCTGCTTCGAAGAACGCGGCGCCCGCTTCGGCGGCGTCTTGTTCACGTTGCACGTTGGCGATGCGCTGGCGGCGGCGGCCTTCTGCCTGCGCAGCCCGCGCGTGCTGCACTTCTGGCTGCTGGCGCACGACAATGCTTACGACGCCTATTCACCGGGCGTGCTGTTGGCGCGGCGCGCGATTGGCTGGGCTGGGGAGCATTGCATCGCCGAGGTCGATTTCGGTCCGGGCGAGTATCAGTTCAAACGCCAGCTTTCGACCACACAACGCCCGCTGCATTGGGGCGTCATCAGCGGCGCTTCGGTTTCGGGCGCGCTGCGCCGGGGCGAATATGCGCTGCGTCATCAGATCGAACGCTTCCCTGCTCCGCGCGTTGCCGCACTGCCCGGCAAAGCCATGCGTCGCATGGACTTGATGCGCGCGCTGGCGCGCTGAGCGATCGCACAATCGTTCCTGTTGTAGAACGTGCGCGTTCGCCCGCGATTGGCCACGCGTGACCTCTCTGTAAGGCTGTGGTATTGCCGCTGCCGAGGGAGAAGCGCTGCGCGTGCGCCGCGACAGCGCTGCGGTTCGGACGGAGGGTATAATGCGCCGTATATTCAAGACATTGGCGGTGGCTGTCGCGCTGAGCGCGGGGCTGGCCGCGCAGGCTTATGCACAGCCGCGCGCAACCGAAAGCACAACGCCGCAAGTGCCTCGCTGCACGCGTAACCTCGGCTCCATCTCGATCCAAAACGGCGACAGCGCCGGTTGGAGCTATTATCGCCTGCAACCGCCGGCGGGCTTGCTGCGCGTGGTGATCCAGCAATCGGGCTGCTTCACCGTGGTTGAACGCGGCGCGGGCCTCGATGCGGCGATGCGCGAGCGTGATCTCGCCAGCGGCGGGCAATTGCAGCGCGGCTCGAATGTCGGCGCCGGCCAGATCCGCGCCGCCGATTATGTGTTGCTCGCGGATGTGATCGCACAGGACAACAATGCTTCGGGCGGCGCCGTGGGCGCAGCGCTCGGCGGCGTCATCGGCGGACGTCTCGGCGGCGTGATCGGCGGCGTCGGCGTACGCAGCCAAACCGCGCAAACCACGCTGGCGCTCACCAATGTGCGCACAACGGAATCATTCGCCACCGAAGGCAACGCCACAAACCGCAATTTCACCTGGGGCGGCGTCGGCTTCCTCGGCGGCGGCGGCGCGGGCCTTGGCGGCTACACCGACACCGAGATCGGCCGCGTCGTGACGGTCGCGTTCATCGACGCCTACACGCAGATGGTCAACCAACTGGGCGTGCTCGACACCAGCACGACGGCCGCTGCCGCCGCGCCGCAACGGGCTTACCGCACCACGCAAGCGACGCCGCTGCGCTCGCGCGCCAATGGCGGCCAAGTGTTGCGCAACCTGCCAGCCGGCGCGACGGTGTATCCGTCGGGTGAGCGCGAAGGCATGTGGTGGCGCGTGACCGACGAGAACGACAACGAAGGCTGGGTCAACAACGACTTCCTGCAGCCGGCGCAATAATAACTGCCGCGATGATGGCAGTGAGGCCGCGCCTGTTGCAGGGCGCGGCCTTTTTGCTTCTGGCTTGATTTGAAGCAAGACAAACTGAAACGACTGGCCCAGCGTTGTCTTTGAAAGTGGGAGATTGCCATGCTTGAAGAAGGCGCCACCTGGTTCCTGGTGGCAGACGGGCGTCGCGCCAGAGTGCTGATCGAGCCGCGGCGCGGCGCAGACCTGCAAGAGCCGCAGGAATGGGTGCTCCAGATCAGCGAAAGCGAACTCTACGACGCCGTCGACCGGCCCCCGCGTGCGCACGATAGCCTTGGCCCGGGCCGCCATGCCATGGACCAAGGCCGCAACCGGCACGAAGAGGAAGAAGAGAAATTCCTCAAGCGCGTGGCGAGCCGCATCGGCGAAGCCGAAAAGCACAAGGCGTTCGATCACCTGGTGATCGCCGCGCCGCCGCGGGCGTTGGGGCTGCTGCGCGCGCTGCTGCCAAGCGGGGTCCAATCGCGCGTCCGCGCCGAGACGCCAAAGGACCTGCTCGATGAAACCGCCCCGCAGCTGCGTGAGCGGTTGCGCGAATTGTTGCGCTAGGCGGCGGCGACAGTCTCCGCCGGATCGTGCTCGGCCACGAAATGGCCCGGCGCGATCTCCTGCCATCGAGGCCGGTATTGCACGACGTCGGGATTGTCGATCAGGCGCGACTTCAAGAAGCGCAGCGCGGCGCGGGTATCGAGTGGGCTCGGCAGATCGCCGACAAGGCGCACGCGCGGCTTGCTGCGCGCGATCTCTGGATCGGGCGTCGGCGCGGCTGCGAGCAGCGCTTTGGTGTAGGGATGGCGCGGATCGCGCAGGATGATTTCGGACGGCCCGTATTCAACCGCGCGGCCAAGATAAAGCACCAGCACATTGTGCGAAATCTCGCGAACGACAGCGAGATCGTGGCTGATGAACAGGAAGCTGGTGTGGAACTCGCGTTGCAGGTCAGACAGCAGCTTCAGGATCTGCGCCTGGATCGAAACGTCGAGCGCCGACACAGCCTCATCGCAGACAACCAGTTTCGGCTTCAGGATCATGGCGCGGGCGACGCCCACGCGCTGGTTCTGCCCGCCTGAAAGCTCGTGCGGGTAGCGGTTGATGAGGTCGGGATCGAGGCCGACCTGCTCCATCATCGCCTTCACCCGCTCTTCGCGCCCAGCGCGCGTCAGCAGCGGCTCGAAGGCGAGCAAGGGCTCAGCGATCGAGGCCCCGAGCGTCATGCGCGGATCGAGGCTGGCGAGCGGGTCTTGGAACACGATCTGCAAATCCTGCCGCGACTTGCGGATCGCCTCGCGCTCACTCGGCAACAGATTGCGGCCGAGGAAGGTGACGTTGCCTGCGTTGCGCGGCAGCAATTGCACGATCGAACGCGCGAGCGTGGACTTGCCGCAGCCGCTCTCGCCGACGATTCCGAGCGTTTCGCCGGCGCGCAGTTCGAAACTGACGCCATCGACGGCGCGCAATTGCTTGGTCTTGCCTGCGAGCGAGCCGTCCTTGATCTTCACCGGAAAGCTCACGCGCACATCATCGACGCTGAGGATCGGCGGTCCGGCGTCGGGCGAGGCAAGCTCGACGTAGCGTTCACCTTCGATACGCGGCACCGCCTTCAGCAGCATGCGGGTGTAGTCCGCTTGCGGGGCGCGATATATCTGCTCGGCCGAACCGGTTTCCACCACCTGACCGCGGCGCATGACGACAACGCGCTGCGCCATTCGCGCGATCACGCCCATGTCGTGCGTGATGAGCGCAACAGCGGCATTGGTGTCGCGGCGCAGATCGTCGATCAGATCGAGCACCTGCGCCTGCACGGTCGCGTCGAGCGCGGTGGTGGGCTCGTCGGCCACCAGCAGCGCCGGCTCAGCCATCATGGCCATGGCGATCATCACGCGCTGGCGCATGCCGCCGGACAGTTCGTGCGGAAACTGGGAAAGACGCCGCGCAGCTTCAGGAATGCGCACGCGTTCGAGCCACTCGCCCGATCGGCGGCGCGCCTCCTCGCCGCGGACATGGAAGTGATGCGACAGCACTTCGCTCATTTGCGCTTCAATGGTCATGTGCGGCGTCAGCGCCGTCAGCGGGTCCTGAAATACGAACGCCACGTGGCGGCCGCGCACGCTATCCAGTTCGCGCCGCTTGAGGCCGAGCACCTCGCGCCCTTGGAACTTCACCGAACCGGAGACGATGGCGTTCTCCGAGGTGAGGCCGAAGGCGGACAGGAAAGTCTGGCTCTTGCCGGATCCGCTTTCCCCAACGATGCCCAGGCACTCGCCGCTGCCTACGGAAAGTGAAACGCCCTTAACCGCTTCCACATCGCCGTCCGGCGTGTCGAACGTTACGGCAAGGTTTGCGATTTCGAGGACGGGAGCGGCGGGCTCGGCGGGCTGCCCGGCGGCTGGCTGATCTGTCATGGCGAGCGAGACTAGCGGCGAAGGGTTTCAAGTCTACCTAACGGCGCCCGCCGCCGTGCCGCTTCGACAAGACCTTAAGCCTCCGCTAAGCCGGTTCCCACAAGGGAGCGACTGGCCATGGCTCAAATGAATTACCTCACGCAATGCACGTTCGATTTCGGCGCGCTGGCGCAATTGCCGAAGGTGTTGAAGGCGCACGGCGTGACGCGGCCATTCGTGGTCAGCGATCCCGGGCTGAAGGGTAACGGCCTGCTCGACAAGCTGATTGCGTCGCTGGAAGCGCCGCCCGCTGGCGTTTTCACCGACACGCCCGCCAATCCCACCGAGCGCGCCTCGGCTGCGGCGGCGGACGCCTATCGCGCCGCAGGCGCTGACGGCATCGTCGCGTTCGGCGGCGGTTCGTCGATGGACCTCGCCAAAGCCATGGGCCTGATGGTGACGCATGAGGGCCCGTTCGAGCGGCTTGGCGGCTCCAAGCGCGGCATGCGCTTCATCACCAAGATTCCGCCGCTCGTGGCGGTGCCGACGACTGCCGGCACCGGCAGCGAAGTCTCGCCGGGCGCAGTGGTGATCCTCGACAATGGCATGAAGGAGACCTTCATCTCCGCCCATCTCGTGCCAGCCGCGGCGGTGTGCGATCCGGAATTGACGCTCGGCCTGCCCCCGCTGCTGACCGCAGCGACCGGCATGGATGCGATGACCCACTGCGTCGAGGCGGTGCTGACGCCGGCCGTGCATCCGCCAGCGGAAGCGATTGGCGTCGACGGCATCGAGCGCATCTCGAAATATCTTGAGCGCGCCGTGAAGGACGGCGGCGACCGCGACGCGCGCTGGCACATGATGATGGGCTCGTTCGAAGGTGCGCTCGCCTTCGCCAAGGGGCTGGGCGCGGTGCATGGCCTCAGCCACGCGCTCGGCCGCATCCATGCGCTGAAGCTGCACCACGGCACGCTCAACGCGCTGATTCTACCGCACTCGCTGGCCATGATCGAAGCGGACGCAAACGCGGCCGTGCAAGAGAAACTGGCGCGCATCCGCCGCGCCCTCGACGTGGCGCCAGGCGCCGATTTGTGCGCCTATTTCCTTGATCTGAACCGCCGCCTCGGCCTTCCCGCTTCGCTTTCCGCCATTGGCGTCACCGAGGCGCATTGGGACGGCACGCGCGATTACGCCGTGAGCGACATCGCCACCCTCTCCAACGCCATCCCGTTCGACGGCGACAAATATCATGAGCTGTTCAAGCGGGCCTTGTAGTCTCGCTTGATCTCGATCAATGCGACTCTCCCTGCAGCGCCGTCAGCCTTGACCCGACGCTACACAGCTTAAGATGCGGCGCGGGGAGGAAGAATATGGAGCAGGCCTTCGGCTTGCCGGCGGTGCGCACCGTTGGCATCGGCGCGCCCTTCCGCTGGCTCGCCAGCGCGTGGTCGGACATGGGGCGCGCGATCGGCCCGTGTCTTATGTACGGTGCGGCGATGGCGCTGGTCAGCTACGGGCTAATCACCGCGCTGATCACCTCCAACGCCGCCTTTTGGGCGCTGACGCTGACCTGCGGTTTCGTCTTTATCGCGCCGATGCTGGCGATGGGGCTCTATCAGGCAGGACGCCAGCTCGAACAGGGCGAGCAGCCGACACTCGGCAGCATGCTGTTCGTGCGCGGCGCGGTGCGCCAGGACGTGCTCTATCTCGGGCTGGCGCTGCTGTTGATCTACCTCCTGTGGGGGCGGATCGCGCAGATCGTCTACGGGCTGTCCACCCATCGGCTGCACCGGACCGTGGACGAGTTCGTCGCCTTCGCGCTCAACACCGGTGAAGGCCACACCATGCTGATCTCCGGCGCCATCGTCGGCGGCATCATCGCCTTCTTCACCTATGGCCTCGTCGTCGTTTCGGCGCCGATGCTGCTCAACCAGAATGCCAACGTCTTCGCCGCCACCTTCACCAGCCTGCGCGCGGTTTCGAAAAATTTCGGCCCGCTGCTGTTGTGGGCCGTCATTATCGTGCTGTTCGTGCTGGCGAGCGCGGCGACATGGTTCGGCGCCTTCGTCATCGTGTTTCCGTGGCTCGGACTGGCCAGCTGGCGCGCCTATCGCGATCTTGTGATCGAAAATCCACCGCAAGCGGCGCCGGCAGTCACACCTTCACCATCCTTATGAAGCGCATGTTTACCCTTGCGTGCTTTGATGGCCGCAAGGGTAAAGGTGCGATGGTCGAGCTTGCTCTCGTTGTTGCGTATTGCGCCGCGCTGATGGCTGCGGCGGCCTATGGCTATTTCCACCCGAACGGAATCTGGCGCCGGAGCGCGCTTGGCGTCGGCGCTGTCGCCGCGATCGGGCTGGCCGCGTGGGCGGGTGGAAGCCCCTGGATGGCGCAAGAGGCCGGCTTCGGCGCGTTCGTGCTCTGGCTGGCGCTGATCGCCCTCGCCGGCTGCCTCGCCGCCAGCGCCTGCATCGCCGCCAGCGCGCGCTACAGCCTGCGCAGCATCCGCGCTCACTAAGCGCCCGGCGCTCAATCCACCTTGGCAAGAAAATCGAGCACGGCGTCCCAGGCCTCCGGCTCGTCCAGCATCGGCGCATGGCCGACATTTTCGACCGTGACCGTCTCGAGGTCCGGCTTGAGTTCGCGCATGTGCGCCAGCGTTTCCTCGCTCAGAAGATCGGAAATCGCGCCGCGCACGCAAAGCATGGGCTTTTGCGCCAGCGCTTGGAACAGCGGGGAAAGGTCGGGCGGCGGCGCTTCGTCGTCGAAATCGCCAAAGGCCAAGGCGATGAGCGGATCGTAATCCGCCTCGATCATGCCGTCCTCGCGCTGACGGAAGGTGCGATGGGCGAAAGCGAGCCAGAAGGCTTGGTCGTCCAGACGCTCAGGATAGGCCGATCCAACGATTGCGCGCACCGCCCCGGCGGCCTCCTCCCAACTCGCAACCGGCTGGCTGCGGCCGACATAGGAGGCGATACGCGAGAGGCCGTCGGCTGAGAAACGCGGGCCGACATCATTGAGCACGCTGGCGGCGATGCGCTCGGGGCCCATCGAAGCCAGCACCATGGTGATGAGACCGCCCATGGACGAGCCGATGAACACGGCGCGCGGAATCTCCAGCTTGTCCATCAGCGCGACCACGTCCTGGGCATAAACCACGGGGACATAGTGCGCTGGATCGGGATCGTTCGCGCTCTTGCTGCGACCACGCATGTCGGGGGCGACAACGCGGCGGCCGAGCGCGGCGATGCGCGGCGCGATCACTTCGAAGTCACGCGAATTGCGCGTCAGGGCGTGCAGGCAGATCACCGGCAAGCCGGTTTCGGGCAACAGCGGGGGATAGTCGCGCGCATAGAGCGCAAGGCCGTCAATAGTTGCAACCACGCGTTCTTCGTAATCGCCGATCAGATGCGGCGCGCCGGAATCCATCACCTTCTCCTATCCCGCACGGCCGGGCGAGGCCGTCGCGTTCGCATCGGCGTAAGCCACCGCACGCATCGCGCGCAAGCGTGTGAGCCAGTCCCGTTGCACGCGCGCTTGTTCGGTAACGCCCACGGGCTCGCACGTGCGCAGCACCACCTCCTGCGCGCCCGCGGTGAAACGGTCAAAGCAGAGGCCAGCGAAGGCGGTCTGGCGCTGCAATTGCGCTTCGATCACGCGCTGGGCGGCCTGGAGATCGCCCTGCCGCGCTCTGGCCTGGGCGCGTGCAATCGGGCCCACTCCGCGGAACCGCACGACGAACGTGACGGGCGCGCGCTCAGCTTGAGCGGCTTGCGCATCAGCTTGCAGCGCGGCTTGCGCCGCCGGGGCCGGCTGCGCCCCGATCGCGAGCGACAGCGCCATCAGCGCCGCACTGACAGCGATGCCCCAGGCGCGCAGAGCGGTTGTGCTGATCATGGCGTCGGCAAGCTACGCGCCGCGAGCGCCAGATCAAGATCGCCCCGCCCGCTGGGGCGCCCGCAGGTCGGGGCGCCTAGCGTAAGCGGGAATGCGTTCTGCGAACGCGCGCACTCGATCTCAGCGAAATGCTGCGGATGCGGGCTCACGGCGCGTGTGAACAACGCGTCCTCAAGCTGGCGTCCGCGCAACCCGCTTTGCGCCGCGAGCAAGGCCAGCGCGGCCGACACGTGCGGCGCCGCCATCGAGGCGCCTTGCAAGAAGGAATAATAGCAGCGCTCGGTGGCGTTCTGGTTCACCGGGTCGTAGCAGCCCGCGGTGGTTGCGCGCGTGGACAAAATGCCATCGGGGCGGCCATCGCCGTCGGCGTCTGCGAACATGTCGCCGCCCGGCGCTAGCAGATCGAGTTCAGGCCCGAAATTCGAATAAAAGGCGAGCGCCCCGCGCCCATCGCTCGCGCCGACAACGATCACGTTGTTGCAGTTCGCGGGCGCATAGAGCGCGGAGCGGTTGGCCTTGTTGCCGGCGGCGACCACGACGACGGCGTTGCGCGCCACCGCTGCATCGATGGCGGCCTGCATGGACGCGGGACACGGGGCCTGGAGCGAGAGGCTCAGATTGATGATATCAGCCGGATTGCGGTTGATGATCTGCTCGCCTGCGCCGTTGATGGCGGGCGAAACGCCAGCCGCCCAGCGGATGCCGGAGACGATATCGGCAAGCTCACCGCCGCAACGGCCGAGCACGCGCACCGGCACGACAGTGACGGCCCACGCCCCGCCGGCGACGCCGACGCGGTCATTGCTGGCGGCAGCGCCAATCGTGCCGGCAACGTGCGTGCCGTGATAGGAATTCTCGGCCGCAGCGCCGCAGCGATCGCCGGCGTCTTGCGCATCGGCGTCGACGCCGTCGCCGTCGCCGCCGCGCTCTGTGTTGGCGATCAGATCGATCCCGGGCGCGACGTTGCCTGAAGCGGCAATGTCGGGATGGGTCAGGTCGATGCCGGTGTCGATCACCGCCACCCGCACGGCGCGCGAACCAGTTTGCGCACGCTCCCAGAAAGCCATGAATCCGGCCCCGCCCGCGGATTGCCCCGCGCCGGTTCCGCGCGGGCGATAATGCCATTGCAGCGAGAGCAGCGGATCATTCGGCATGCCGCCGTGCTGAGCCTCAGGCGGCGCAGGCGATGCGGCGCCGCTCGCTTGCGGTTGCGGCGGCGTGCGCTGTGGGGGCCGGATGAAGCCGCTGCTGGCGATGTAATTGGGCTCGACATAGGCGAACTGCCGCGATGCTTGCAGACGCTGAATCGCGCAGCGCGTCGCCAAGGCGACATCGTTCTCAAGCTGGGCTTGCGTGACGATCCGCGGGCAACGGTCGGCCTCATTCCACTCGATCGCCGGCGGCATCTCCGCAACGGCCGCGCCGGCGCCTTGCTGTGCGAGACGCAGCGGGCTCGCGCTCGAAGCGAGGCTGACGATGAGCACGCCACCCGGGCGTACATTGACCGCGCCCTGTATGCCGAGCCGGCTGAGCTCGTCGCGCGCCGCATTTCGCGCGGCTTGAGAGGCTTTCGCTTCCGCCGCCGCGCGCACCTGCGCGCCCATCGGCTCAGGCAATTGCGTCAGCGCCTCCTCGCCGCTGGCGCGCAGCGCACGAACGACATTGCCGGCAAGGCCCATCTCACGCGCCGTCTCCGCCAGCGCTTGCTCCACGCGCGCGCCGATGACGATCTCACCAGGCGCAACCAAGACGGGCTCGGGCGCGAGCAGCGCGGCGATGTCGGCTTGAGGCTGCACCGCGCCGGAGAGCGCGCGCGCTTCGAGCGGGACTTGTTCGAGCGGCGCGGGGCCCGGCGCGGCAGCCTCCTCGCCGCCGCCGATCCGGCCGCACGCGGCCAGCGCCAGGAGCGGGGCCAGCGCTAGCGCGGCAAAGCTCCAGCGGCGTTGCGACATTCCCGGCGGCCCCCACATTTTCCCTGAAGGAGTTCCGTCTTAAACTGGCGTCTTCCGATGACAAGGCGACGTCAGCGGCCATCCGTGGAGAGAGCAAAAAGCCGCCCGTCATGAGTATTTTCCCCTTAGCGGCGAACTTGAGCGCCGCGCGCCAACCCGGCGCGCCGCAGGCTCGCACCGAAGACGAGGCGACCAGCCTCGCTGGCGGACCCGTGTTCCTCGCCGTCGAAGAATTACCCGATGCGTTCGCCACGCCAGCCGCCGCCGAAGCAGCTGTGCCCGAGCTGTACGGCACAGGCGTCTACGAGCTGCTTTGGCGCGATGAAGCCTGGCGCGTGATGATGCGTTATTGGCGCCCCGCCCCGCCCGCGCCTGTGGCGCGCACGGCTGAAGCGGCGATCAAGAAGCCGCTCGGCCGCGCACGCACGCCGGAAGAAGCGCGCGCGCTGTTGCAGGCGCCGGCCGAACTCGCGCGCGAAGTGCTGCCCAAGCTCTATGCCGACCACAAATCGGTGCTGCGGCGCTGGAGCGATTGGGTGAAGAGCGGCCTTGCCGAGATCGTCGAGCGTGAAGGCAAGTTCGCGGTGGCGCTCTCGTATTGGCGGCCGATGCATGCGCCCGGGCTTGCCGCACCGCTCGCGCCCGGCGAGCGCATCGAGCTAGCCGAACGCGTGCTGGCGCCGCTGCGCGGCCCCGAACCGCAGCGCGAACTCGATATCGGCTTGTTCGAGAACGCCGCGCCAGAAAATCCGAATGTCGTGCTCGTCACTGAAGAAGGCGACGGTCGCTTCCGCGGCAGCGATTGAGTTCAGGCGACTGACGATGCGTTAGCTGCCGCGCCGCGCTGCAACAAGCGCAAGGTCGGCTCCAACGGCAGCGGCCGGCCGAGCAGGTAGCCCTGCACCTTCTCGATGCCGAGCGCCTTCAGAGTGGCGAACTCCGCCGGCGTTTCCACGCCCTCCGCAACGATCAGGCAATCGGTCTCGCGCGCAAATCCGGTCAACGCAGCGGCCAGCGCGCGGCGGGCGGGATCGAGGCAGATATTGCGCGTAAGGCTCATGTCGAGCTTGATGATGTCAGGCCGCAAATTGAGGATGTGCCGCAAGCTCGAATAACCGGCGCCTGCATCATCGACAGCGATGCGAACGCCGCGGTCACGGTGCGGCCGCAGCGCCGCGAGCAAATACTCGTAATCTCCAACGCCGGCGTGCTCGGTGATCTCCAGCACCACTTGTGCCGGCGGCACGCTCTGCATCATCGCTGTGAATTCTGCACTCAGAATCGTATGCGGCGACGCGTTGATGGCGAGATAGATGTTGGCGGGCAAGGAGGCCACGGCGCTCAGCGCATGGCGGATCGCCGCCAGTTCGAGCGCAGCGCCGAGGCCGACCTCTGCCGCTTCGTTGAACCAGATGTCCGGCGAACGCGACGGCGCGGCGGTGAAGCGCGTCAGGCATTCGAGCCCGATCGGCGCGCGCGTCTCCACGTTCCAGATCGGCTGAAACACGAGCGTGAAGCTCTGTTCGTCGATCACCTTGCGGATGCGGACGATGCGCTCTTCGGCGCTGCGGCGCGTCTCGCGCTCGCGATGGATTTCATGTGCGGCCAGATCGGCGAAGGCGCGCATCATCTGTAGATCGCGCTGCTGCAACGAGGGATCGGGCGAAAAGCCAAGGCAACAGAACATGCCGTAAAGCTCGCCGTTCGGCAGCCGCACGGGCACGCTCAGGTGCTTGCCGATGCCGTACGTATGCGTCAGCGGGACCGACATCGCCAGCGGCTCGGCGCTGACGTCGCGGATAAGTTCAGGAAGCCGCCCTTCCAGAATGTGGCGGCAGTAGATGTCCTCGATCGCCAGCGAATGGCCGGGCCAGATCGCCGCCTCATGGCCGGGCGCATCGACTTCGCGGAACACCGAGCGATCGCCCACGAATTCGGAGACATAGGCGATGTCCATGCCGAGATGGGCCCGGATCGCCTTGAGCGCGCGCGCAATGACGTCAGTGGACGCGCCGTCCTGCGTTTGCAGCAAACCATCGACAAGAAGTGTTGACGCGTCCGCCATCCCGACCCTCGTCCGGGCTCCTATCAGCATCTGCTTTAGGATGTGTGTCCCACGCCGGGGAACATGCTTAACGCTTCGTGAGCGCCGTCAGTGCGCCGGCAGCGTCACCCGCACCAGGGCGCCGTGCTCGCCGTCGAGGATGGCGACATCGCCGCCATGGGCCCGCGCGATCGAGCGCGCGGCGGCAAGGCCAAGGCCGGCGCCGCGCGTGCCCTCTGCGTTGAGGCGCACGAACGGCTCGAACACGCTCTCGCGCTGCTTGGCCGGAATGCCGGGGCCATCATCCTCGACATCGATCTCCACCGCGCCTTCCACGTGGCGCAGCTTGATGCGCGCGCTGGCGCCGTATTTCAGCGCGTTCTCCACCAGATTGCCGAACAGCCGCTTCAGGCCCAGCGATTGGCCGGTGATGACGACGCGTTCGCCGTCCTCGAAGCTCACATTGCGGCCGTGCTCAGCGTGGTCGTCGGCGATGCTGTGCAACAGCGCGGTAAGATCGAGGCGCACGCGCGCCTCTTCCGCCGGATCGTCGCGGGCGAAGGCGATGAAGCTCGCCACCAGCGCCTCGACCTCGGCGATTTCCTTGGCCATGCGCTCGCGCTGTTCGGGCGGCACGTTCTCAGCGGCGAGCCGCAAGCGCATCAGCGGCGTGCGCATGTCGTGCGCGACCGCGGCGAGCGTCTTGGTGCGGTCGGCGATCAGCGCGCGCAGGCGCGCCTGCATCGTATTGACGGCGCGCGCCGCGCCGCGCAGCTCGGCCGGACCTTGCTCCCGCACCGGCTCGCTCTGCGGATCGACGCCGACCGCTTGCACGGCGTCGGCGAAACTGCGGATCGGCCGCGTCAGGCGCCGCGCGAACAGCGTGGCGAGGATGGTCAGCAACAACAGCGTGCCGCCGATCACCAGCGCGGCGCGCCCGATCCAGCCGATCTCGGCCCAGTTGCGTCCCTGACGCATCACCAGCCAGCGCCCGTCCGGCAATTGCGCGCCGAACTCGAAGCCGGAGATGAGCACGACGCCGGGCGGCGCTGGCGCGAACATGGGCGGCAGCGGCGGAACCGGCGGCGCAGCCGCGGCGGGCGCGGCGCGGGCTGCCGGAGACGTGCGGGCGGGCGCTTCTGGCGGCGCTGGCGGATCGGGAATCTCGAACCTGTACATGCGCACGGTTCCCGCATGCTGTCCTGCTGCGGACGGATCGGGCGGCGTTGGCGCTTCGGCATTGGCGTCCAGACCGGCCTCGTCCGTGACGACGATGGTGTTGTTCTCGATCCGCACGCGGCTGTGCAGGCGTGCGGCGAGCCGCTCGGCGGCGCGCGCTTGCCGCTCCGCATCACGCGCCTGACGCTCGGCATCCGCTTCGATTTGCGCCTGCTGACGCTCCGTCTCGCGTTCGCGCTGTGCGTCGGCGGCGGCTTGTGCGGCTTCCCGGGCCGCCTCGAGCCGCTCGGCCGCTTGCTCATGCGCACGCTGCAATTCGGCCAGCACTTGCTCTGCGTTGACGCCGCTCTCGGCCTGCCGCGCGAGCGCTTCGATGTCGCGAACGCGGAAGACGATCGCGTCGTCCATCTGCACGTGCGAGGCGGCCACGCGCACCTGCCCGGCTTGCAGATCGAGCGCGCTCGCAAGCTGGTGCTGCGTCGTCATCAAACCGTGGTCGCCCTTTTCAACAGGGGGCTCGTTGCGGACTTCCCAGACAACGCCGCGCTCGCTCATGGGCCGGCCGAGGGCCGTCATATGGTCGTACCCGGCCTGGAAATGGTCGGCGACTTCGTCGGCGCGCATCACGTCCGGCGGGCGCGGCGGCAGGAAGATCACGATCGCCAGCGTCGCGACGAACGCCGCCGCCAGCGCGAGCGCCACCAGCATGCCGAGATAAGCTGCGATCGGAAGGCCGTTGCGCTGCTTCATCACGCCGTCGGCTTCACCGCAAACAGATAGCCTTCGCCGCGCACGGTGCGGATGACCTCGATGCCGGGGCGTTCGAGCTTCTTGCGCAGGCGACTCACTTGCACGTCGACGGCGCGGTCGAACACGTCCGCATCGTTGTCGAAGGCGAAGTCGAGCAATTGCTCGCGGCTCAGCACCCGCTGCGGGCGCTCGACGAAAGCACGCAGCAAGCGAAACTCACCCGCCGACAGCGGGATGACGACGCCTTCGGGGTCGTGCAATTCCCGGCGGGCGATATCAAGCCGGAAGCCGGCGAAGCGCACCGCCTCCGCCGCGCCGGTCTCGGCGTCGCGGCCACGGCGCAGCACGGCGCGGGCGCGCGCGACCAGTTCACGCGGATTGCACGGCTTGGCCAGATAATCGTCGGCGCCGATTTCGAGACCGACAATGCGGTCAGCGTCATCGCCAAGCGCAGAGAGCATGATGATGGGCGGGCGGCCCTTGCCGGAAAGGCGCTTGCAGGCCGAGAGCCCATCCTCGCCCGGCATCATCAGGTCGAGCACGATCAGGTCGGCGCCCTTGGCGGCGAGTTGGCGCTCCATGGCGGCGACATCGCCGGCCGAATACGCGCTGAAGCCGGCGCGCTCGAACACCTCGACAAGCCCCTCGCGAATGGCGGCGTCGTCGTCGCAGATCAGCACGCGCGGGCGCTCAGGGGTTTCGCTCATGAGCGCCATTTTATGGGCCCGCGCCCCCTGCCAACAGGGGAAACACCAGGGCCGCCATTGGAGAAGGCAAATTCATGGGGGCGCAGTGATAGCCGGGCTCTATTGCGCGAATGTTTCAGCGCTGACGTACGGAGGAAACGAAGCCCTTCCAGGGTACAGCCCGCAACCAGCCCGGCGACGGGCCAAGAGGGTAAACACGAGATGAAACTGGCGCTCTTTCTCGGCGCAGCGGTGACGGCGGTGACGCTGGCCGCTGCATCGGCCGAAACCACTTCGCGGGTCATCGTCCGTCACGGCGGTGGTCCCGACATCAATTTCGACGCCAACAATGATGGTTGGCTGACCCGCGCTGAAGCCACCGCCGCCGCGGACCGCGCGTTCGAACACATGGACGTCAACCATGACGGCCGCCTCACCGCCGAAGACCGCCAGGCGATGCATGAAATGCACGTGCGCGTTGACGGGCCGGATGTGCATATCGAAGACGATGGCCACGGCGAACGCCATGTCCGCGTCATCCGCCGCGGCGATTCCGACATCGACGATGCGGAAATCGAGGCCGAAATCGAGCGGGCGATGGCCGAAGCGCATCGCGGTGTCGAGCAGGCGGAGCGCGAAGCGCACCGGGCTGAACGGCACGCGCGCGAGGCGGAACGTGAAGCACGTGATGCCGAGCGCCACACCGAGCGTCGGGTCGTCATCATCCGCGGCGACGATGACGAGGCTGCTGACCTCCCCGGCATGCCGCCAATGCCGCCGATGCCGCCCCACCCGCCGATGTTCATGATGCTGGTGGCCAATTCGGACGAAGCCGACACCAACGGCGACGGCGCCCTGTCGCGGGAAGAATTCCGGGCTCAGCAGCTCCGCTTCTTCGACGCCAGCGACGCCAATAGCGATGGCCGCATCCGCTTTGAGGCCCCGCCCGAGCCGCCGCAGCCGCCCGAGCCGCCAGAGCCCCCGGCCCCGCCGCGGCGCTAACAACCCTCCGCGGGTCCCGCCCATGGCGTCCAGCGGGGCCCGCGCCTTTCCCCGCCTGACTTGTGACAAAGGTCACAGCAGACCCTGCATCCAAACGCTAGCTTGGGTGCATCAACAGTTCAGACACGCCCACACGAGCAAGGGAGCCGCATATGACCAAGTTCTTCAGCATCGCCGCCGCGCTGGTTCTCTTCGCGCCGGTTGCGTTGGCCGCCCTCAATCAAGCCGCTCTGATCGTCGCCTGATCCCCCAAACCCGCCTGCGACGGTCAACATGGAAGGCGCGGATCTCCCCTAGGATCCGCGCCTTTTTCATTGCCTGAATGGCTTTGCAGTTTCGCATGCGAGTCTTGCGCTGAAGCACGAAGGCTTCGCATCCAAGCAACGCGGCAGCGGCATCTCTCCTTCAACAGCATGAAACACCGTTCGAGAGAGACCCAGATGACCAAGATTTCTGTTTTCAACAGCGCCACCGCAAAGGCCGCCGCGTTCGCAATCGCCTTCGTTCTGTTCGCGCCGCTCGCGATCGCCACGCTGACTCAGGCCGCACAAATCGTCGGCTAGTCGCACGCAAGAACCCTCGCCTCAAAAGGCGCGGCTGCTTCGGCGCCGCGCCTTTTTCTTTGCGCGCGTGACGCCTGCGCATTGCCGAATGTTCAGCACATCGCGCGCGTCCACGCCTGCGGCAGCACGCATCTTCAAAGCAGGCACACGACAACAGTGCATGGAGATGGCGATGAAGACGATCAGCATCACTTTAGCGTTCACGCTGTTTTCGCTCGGCGCGTTGGCGACGCTGGCGCAAGCGGCGCAGATTTTCGCCTGATCTTTTTCACGCGGCTGCATCCAAAGCCAACGCCAGCGGCATCTACAAATCACAAGCCCACGAAACACCACTAGGGGAATACCGAAATGACCAAGATGACCGCCCTCACCGCCGCCTTCGCCCTGTTCGCTCCGCTCGCTGCCGCGGTGCTGATGCAAGCTGCCCAGATCGTCGCCTAATCCGCCTGCCTGCCCCCAAGAGCGGCGACGATCACAACAAAGGCGCGGACCGTTTCCCCCCACGGTCCGCGCCTTTTCTTTTGCGAAGCATGAACGGCGCGATGCATCCGTTTGCGCGAACGTCCGCATCTTCAAAGCACGAGCCAACATCTGGAAAGGAGGCCGACATGAGAAAACTCATCGCCATCATTGCAGCGATCGTGCTGCTCGCACCGGCCGCCTATGCCGCGCTCTATCAAGCTGCTCTGATCGTCGCGTAATTCCCCCCAACGAACGCGGCGACAATCAAGGCGCGGATCCCAGCAAGGGTCCGCGCCTTTCCTGTCTAGCCGCTGTTGCGAATACGAACGCGCGCGTGCGCGCTTTCCCCATCAGCATCGACGACGGTGACGTCGTAAAAGCCTGGCGCGCTTGGACGCCAGATGGCGCGTCCGCTGGTTGGCTCGGTGTCGACGCGCTCGCCTTCGGCGTACCAGGTCAGCGGCGCTCGCCCGCCCCGCGCAGATAACGAAAGTCCACGCGAGCCGCGCCCGTAATCGAGCACCAGCACTTCCGCCCCGCTCGGCGGGAAGAGAATCGAAAGTCCTTCGCGTTCGCCGCCCTCCAGGCGCGTCAACGCGGGCGCGGCGTTGTGATGGTCTTCATCCACCGGCCGCTGCGTCGGCGCCGGCGCGCCGATGAGATCGAACGCTTCAAACAGGACCGGCAGCGCTGCTTCGCGTCCCGTCGCGCCCGGACGCGGCGTGCCATCGGGACGGCCCACCCACACGCCGATCGCATAACCGTTCGCCACGCCCAGCGCCCACGCATCGCGGAAACCGTAGGAGGTGCCAGTCTTGAACGCGACCCGCGGCGCGCCTTGGGCCACTTGCGCGGGAACGCGACCCGCCGGATGGGGCGATGTCGCCAGGATGTCGATCACGCGCTCGGCCGTGTCCGGCCGCACGAAACGGCGCGACAGCGCAAAGCCGCCCTCGCCTTCGGTGACCAGCGGACGGGCGCGTCCGCCATCGCCGAGGGCCGCATAGAGTTGCACCAGATCTTCGAGCCGCATGCCAACACCGCCGAGCGCAAGCGCGAGGCCAGGCTCAGAGATGGCGCGGCGAGGCAGGCGCACGTTGGCGCCCGCGCGGGTCAGCGCGGCGTGGAAACGCCCCGCGCCGATGCGCTCCAATGTCGCCACCGCCGGCAGATTGAGCGAATGCCGCAACGCGTCTTCCAGCGTGACGTCGCCATGGAAGCGGCGGTCGAAATTCTCCGGCAGATAGCCGCCGAAACGGCGCGGCGCATCGCGCACCAGCGTCTCCGGCGCGGCGATGCCTTCGTCAAAGGCGATGGCGTAGAGGAACGGCTTCAGCGCCGAGCCAGGCGAGCGGATTGCGCGCGTCATGTCGATATATCCGCCCGCGCGATCACGCCCGGCGCCGCCGACGCGAGCGCGCACGGCGCGCGAGCGGATGTCGACGGCCATGATCGCCACCTGCGCGTCGCGTTCGAGACTTGCCGCGCGCGTGCGTGCAAGCGCTTCGAGGTCGCGCTGCAGGTTGGCGTCGATCGAAGAGCGGATAACGCCCTCGCCCGGATGTGCAGCGACCAATTCCTCCGCCGCGTGCGGGGCCGAGAACGGGAACGGCGCGCGCGATGGAACCGCGCTTTGTTTGCCCTCTTCCGCACGGCGCGCGCTAATGAGGCGCGCGCTCGCCATCATGTCGAGCACGCGGTCGCGGGCGGCGCGGGCCGCTTCGGGGTGACGATCGGGCCGGCGCGCTTCGGGCGCCTGCGGCAGCGCGATCAGCAGCGCCATCTCGGCATCGTCCAGCCATTGCGGATCGCGCCCGAAATAAGCGCGTGAAGCAGCGCGCACGCCTTCGAGATTGCCGCCATACGGCGCCATCGTCAGATACGCCGCGAGAATGCGGCGCTTCGACCAGCGCCGCTCGATCTGGAAGGCGCGGACGATCTCGATCAGCTTTGACTGGATCGTGCGCGGACGTGGTTCGAGCAGACGCGCAAGCTGCATGGTGATGGTGGAGCCGCCCTGGGTGACACGGCCCTGGCGCGCATAGGAGATGCTGGCGCGCGCCAGCGCGAGCGGATCGACGCCGGGATGAAACCAGAAGCGCGCATCTTCGATGGCGATCAGGCGGCGCTGAAATTCCGGGTCGATTTCATCGAGCCGCGCTTCCAGCCGCCATTTGCCCTGGCGTGTGGTGAACGCCATCAGCCACTCGCCGTTGTGATCGAGCACGACCGGCGAGACCTCGCGCACGCGATCAAGCGGCGGCGGGAAGATAAGGTCGAGCGCGAACAGCGAGAGCAACAGCGCGATGAGCCCGCTGGTCCATCGCTTCTGCTTCGCCGTCAGCGGCAGCGGCGCACGCGGGCCGCGGCGCATGCTCGGGAAGACGCGCACGAGCTACCCCCCGCCCCCTTGCGGGGCGGGGCCGGGGGTGGGGGTGACGGCGCAATCGTTCGCAGAGTCTGCGCTTGCACCCCCCACCCTGCCCTCCCCCGCAAGGGGGGAGGGTGCGCGCGGCCAGTTGGGGCGGCGCGCCATCATGATCAACCGCCGCGCGGCGCGATGGTGATCGAGCCGGTATTGGTGCGCGCCATCACGCCGGGGCGATACATGTCCTCGATCTGCGCCGCCGGCAGCGTGTAGCGGCCTGGCGACACCGCGCGCGCTACATAGGCGTAGCGATAGGCGCCGCGCAGATTGGCCGAGGCGACGAAGCGGTCGTCGCGCGCTTCAGCGACATCGGCGTAGCTGATCTCGCCGATCCACGCGAACGGCCCGCTGCGGCGCGTGCCGTCATACTGCACCTCGCCCAGCGCATCGGACGGATTGAGCACCGTCTCGATCTCAAGGCCGGCCGGCAACAGATCGACCAGCACGGTCGGGAAGTTGCGCGCGCCATCCGGCTGGCCGGAGACAACGACGACCACGCGGTCGCCTTGGCGGATCGCATTGAGATCGGCCGCCGTACCGTCCATGCGGAAGATGCGCTTGTCGATCGAATAGCCCGCCTGCATCGCCGGCGGCGCCTCGCGCGGCGCGCCCGACAGCTGCAGCGTGCGCCAGACAACGCCGCGGCTGGCGTTACGGAACACCAGGCCCGCCGCCAGACGCTGGGCGTTGACGATGACGCGGCGCTGCGCCAGCTGCTCGCCGTTCAGAGACACGTCCACCGGGCCCGCCCGTTCAAGCAGCGCGTTCGCCGCCATCAGCAGCTGCGCCTGTTCTTGCGTCATCAGCATGTCCGCGTCCGGCTGATCGCGTTCGAGACGCTGGCGCAGACGGCCGACGAGTTCGGTCTCGCCCGCCTCGGCTGCAAGCGCGAGCACGCCGGCCGTATCGCGCAGCGGCGACTGGTACCAATCGCCGACATTGCGATAGCCCAGCGCGCGCTCGGCCATGCGGAACGCATTCCGTGACCGCGCCCGGTCGCCCATGAAGGCGAGCGCCGCGCCGATCTGCGCGCGCGCCAGCGGCGAAGGTTCGCCGTTGAGGCGGTTGTCGTGGAAGTAGCGCAGCTGGCCGATGTCGGCCTGCCCGCCCTTCGCCAACACATAGAGCGCGTACGCAGCCGAGCGCGAGCGCAACAGCTCGGTGGTGTCGTTGGAGCCGGGCCAGCGATAGACCTCGAACTGGTAGCGCACCGAACCGAAATCGTTGAGCCGCGCCACGCGCCGCAGCGCGGCATAGGCTTGGGTCATCGGCTGGCGCGGCACAGCGAAGCCTTGCGCCTGCGCCCGCTGCAGGAAGTCGACGATGTAGGCGCCGAGCCACGGGCTGGCGCTGCCATCGCCCGCGCTCCAGAGCCCGAACGAGCCGTCCGGCGCCTGGCGGTCGAGCAATTGCGTCACCGCGTCCTGCACGCGCCGGGTGATGCGCGGATCGCGCTGGCGGTTCGCTTCGGAGGCCAGCGTGTTGTAGTACAAGAGCGGCATCGCCACCGACACCAGCTGCTCCGAGCAGCCGTACGGATAGCGGTAGAGATCATCCAGGATCGGCGCCGGATCGAGACCAGCAAGACTCGAGAACGAAATCTGCGCCTGCGCGCTGGGCTGGAAGTTCGCCAGCGCATCCGCGGGCGCGCGCCAGGACTCGCCCGTCGCCTGCGGCGTCATTGTCGAGATCGTGATCGGCAAGAACGGCGCGCGCGATTGGATATCATAGCTGCGTTCGACGGCGGCGAAACCTTGCGGTCCGTCGAGACGAAGCGTGAGCTGGCCGACGCCAATCGGGCCGCCGGTGATCGGGATCAGCGCAGTCTGGCGTTGGCCGGGGCGGAGCGTGAAGCGGCGAGCCTCGCCGTTCACACGCGCAACAGCCGAGCCGCCAAGCGTCACTGTGTATTGGCCGGGCGGGCCTTCGACGTTGTCGATATTGAGCGCGCCTTGCGCCTCGTCCCCTGGCGCGATGAAGCGCGGCAGGATCAGTTCAGCGACGACAGGATCGCGGACAACGATTTGTTCGGCGTCTTGTCCGAGCGCGGTTTCGCTCCACGCCACCGCCATCAGGCGCAGCGTGCCGTTGAAGTCGGGGATGTCGAGCGGGATGCGGGCAACGCCGCCACGCACTTCGACGATGTCGGAGACGAGCGCGACGGTGCGCGTCGGCACCACCGTCAGCCCTTCGCCGCCGAGCTGGTCGCCGCCTTGGCGCGCACTGGCCGGCGCGCCGAGGTTTGGATTGAGCAAGCGGCCATAATCGTCGCGCAGCTCAACGCCGAGCGCGCGCCGGCCGAAGAAATAATCGACCGGATTGGGGCTGTCGTACTTGGTGATGTTGAGGATACCCTCATCGACCATGGCGATGGCGACGCGGACATGCTCGCCCGCTGGCGCGTTGCGGATTCGCACCGGCACCTCGATATGCGTGCGCGGGCGTACGTTCTGCAGCCCCTCGCCGGCAACCACCTCAAGCGTGCGGCCGCCCATATCGACAGGCACGTAGGCGACGCCGATGGCGCGGCGCGGCACCGGCAGATTCACCGGATCGCGCGGCGTCATCACCGTAACGAGCACGTAAGCGCCCGAGCCCCATTCGGCGTTCACAGGCAAATCGATGGTCGCGCCATCGGCGGTCACGCGCACCGTGCGCGTTTCGATCACGCGATCGGTGGCGACCACGATCTGCGCCTCGCCGGCATAGGGCGGACGGATCTGGATGCGCGCACGCGCGCCCGGACGCACCGGATCGTGCGGGGCGACGACGCTGACCATGTCCGGCGTTGCATCGTCTTCGGCCGGACCGCCCCAGCCGACGCCGAAGCGCGTCGAGGTTTCCGTGCCCGCGCCGCGAATGATCAGGCGGTAAGAGCCCTCGCGTAGACTATCGCGGGCGATGCGCAAGGCTTGGCCCGCGGCCAGATCGGCGGTTGCGCCGTCAACGGGAATGTCGCGGCCGGTGCGGCGCCAGCGCCA
>JAEUMR010000033.1 GCA_016791385.1 Hyphomonadaceae bacterium | reverse complement strand
CGCGGCGGACTTTGAAAAGCGTTGGCCCAAGGTGGATTGGCGCTCCGACATGTTCGTCACCGAAGATGCGCGCCTTCTCTGCAGCGGCGGGCTGACCGCGGCGGCGGATGTCAGCCTCTATCTGGTCGAGAAGCTGTGCGGACACGAGATCGCCGTGCAAACCGCAAAGGCGTTGCTGCTGAACCTGCCGCGCACGAGCCAGGCTGGCTATGCCATGCTCCCGCTGTCGCCGCCACATAACGATGACGCGGTGCGCGCCGCCGAACTGGTGCTGCAATCGCGCTTTCGCGAGGATTTGTCAGTGGAAGACGTCGCCGCCGGCGTCGGCATGAGTTCACGCACGTTCTTGCGCCGCTTCAAGGCGGCGACGAACCGGTTGCCGGGCGAATATCTGCGCGCCGTGCGCATCGAGACAGCCAAACACCTGCTCGAAAGCGACCGCAGCTCTGTGCAGTCGATCGCAAGCGCCGTGGGCTATGACGACGTCTCCTTCTTCCGCACCCTGTTCAAGCGCAACACCGGCATGACGCCGGCGGATTACAGAACGCGCTTCGCCAGCATGAGCGCACGCCACGAGGAGGCGCACGCTTCCGCGCCCGCATGATCACATCCTTCACGTGAAAGGAGCGCGGGTCTTCAGACCCGCACTTTCTCGGACTGCGCAAGAAGGGCGGGTCTGAAGACCCGCGCTCCTTTGCTCCTAGAACCCGAGCAGGCTCGCGTAGCGGTCGCGGTGGAAGGCGGCGCCTCCGTACAGCGCTTCGGCGGTGCGGGCGCGCTTCAGGTAGAAGCCGGCGTCGTGCGCGTCGGTCATGCCGATGCCGCCGTGCAGCTGCACCAATTCGTTGCTGGCGAGGTGGACGGTCTCGGACGCGCGCGCTTTGGCTAGGCTTGCGTATTCGGGGATCGACTTGGCCCCGCGATCGAGCGCATCGAGCGCGGCCAGCACGCATGAGCGCGTCAGTTCGAGATCGGTGAACAGCTTGGCGGCGCGGTGCTGCAGCGCCTGGAAGCCGCCGATCACCTGGCCGAATTGTTTGCGCGTTTTCAGGTATTCGCTGGTGATCTCGAACGCTTCGCTGGCCTGCCCCAGCATTTCCGCAGCGAGGCCGATGCGGGCGCGGTCGAGCACGGCCTCGACCATGTCGGCGCCGCCATTCATGGCCTCGGCGGCGGCGCCGTTGAAGCTGAGATCGGCCGCGCCGCGGCTATCGGAGGTCACGAGTTCGCGGCGCGTGAGGCCGGCGGCGTCGCCTTTCACGAGGTAAAGCCCATCGGCGCCGGCGACGATGAAGAGATCGGCGATGTGGCCATCGGCGACGTATTTCTTCTCGCCGCTCAGCTTGCCGGCGACGAATTTGAGCTTCGACTTGCCCGGCGCGTGGTGCGCGCCTTCATCGACCGCGAGCGTGGCGATCACCTCGCCAGAGGCGATCTTCGGCAGCCATTCGGCCTTCTGCGCGTCCGTGCCGGCGAGCAGCAACGCGCTGGCGCCCGCGAGCGCCGAGGAATGCAGCGGCGAAGCCGCCAGCGTGCGGCCCGCCTCCTCCAGCACCGCGCCGAGCGCGACATAGCCGAGCCCGGCGCCGCCGAATTCCTCGGGAATGATGACGCCGGCCCAGCCCATCGCCGCCATGTCGCGCCACAGCTCGGGGTCGCGGCCGTTCTTCTTCTCGTCGCGCTGTTTGCGCAGGCGCGACACCGGCGCTTGCTCGCGGAAGAAGTCGCGCGCTGCGTCTTTCAGCATGCGCTGTTCGTCATTCAAGGTGAACGTCATTGCGTGTCCCTCAGGCCCAGCACGCGCTTGGCGACGACATTGAGATTGATTTCGGTGGTGCCGCCTTCGATCGAATTGCCCTTCGAGCGCAGCCAGCCGCGGGTGATGGCGAGATCATCCGGCGCAAAGCCTTCGCCGGCCCAGCCGAGACCGCGATTGCCCGCCGCCTCCACCATCAGCTCGCAGCGCTCCTGGTTGAGGTTGGCCCCCGCGACTTTGAACATCGAGGCCATGTGGCTGACATTGCCGCCTGCTTTCGCCTCCTCCTGCGCCCGCTGCACCGAGAGCGCATAGGCGCGCTCGAACATTTTGTGGCCGGAGATGCGCGCACGCAGATCACGATCGGCCAGCACGCCGTCTTCCAGGCCGACATGCTTGCGGGCGATGTCGACAACGTCGACGCGCTGGCCCGAGCCGAAGCCGGAAATGTTGGTGCGCTCGTATTGCAGCAGCCGCTTGGCGATCTCCCAGCCGCCATTGAGACGCCCGACCATATTGCCCTTCGGGATCTTCACGTCGGTGAAGAAGGTCTCGCAGAACGGCGAAGAGCCGGAGATCAACTTGATCGGCCGCGTCTCGACGCCGGGCGTGGTCATGTCGATCAGCACGAACGAAATGCCTTCGTGCTTCACGCTCGTATCGGTGCGCACCAGGCAGAAGCACCAATCGGCGTAATTGGCGTACGAGGTCCAGACCTTCTGGCCGTTGATCAGCCAATGATCGCCCTTGTCCTCGCACTTGGTCTGCAGACCGGCGAGGTCAGAACCCGCGCCCGGCTCGGAATAGCCCTGGCACCAGCGGATTTCGCCGCGCACGATCTTGGGCAGGTGCTCCTTCTTCTGCTCTTCGTTGGCGTATTCGAGCAGCACCGGCCCGAGCATCCAGACGCCGAACGAGAACAGCGCCGGGCGCGCGTTGATGCGCGCCAGCTCCTGCTGCAGCACGCGGTTCTCGGCGCTGGAAAGGCCGCCGCCGCCATATTCCTTCGGCCAAACCGGAGCGGTCCAACCCTTGGCCCCCATGCGCTCAAGCCAGCGCTTGGCGTCCTCGCTTTGGAATTTGTAGTTCCGCCCGCCCCAAACGTAATCCTCTTCGCCGGCCATCGGCTGGCGCATCGATTGGGGGCAATTCGCTTCCAGCCACGCCCGCGTCTCGGTGCGGAAGGCTTCCAGTTGATCTGTCATCGCGCGTTTCCTCGGGCGCGATGATGCACATTCCGAGTACGCCCGTCATCATCACGTTTGAGAATCTTTCGCGCACCCAAGGGCAGGTGAAGCATGCGGCGCAGTCATAGGTCTGCGCTTCAGCGCATGGGATGAGCGGTCTAATTGGGAGCGGCGCCCAGCCCCTCCGGCTGGCCAACCACCACGAACGTGTACGCGTCCGGATTGAACAGGCGGCGGATGACGCGGTTGACGTCGTCACGCGTCACGGCGCGGATGAGGCCGTTGCGGCGGTTGATGTAGTCGATGTCACGCCCGGCGATCTGGTAGCCATGCACGACATTGGCGATCTTGGCGTCGGAATCGAGATCGAGCGCGAACGAGCCGGTGAGGTAGGTGATGGCGTCGTTCACCTCGGCTTGCGTGGCGCCATCGGCGTAGAGCCGCGCCATCTCTGCGCGCGTGACCTCGATCGCTTCGCGCACGTCGCCATTCTCGCTCTGCGCCGAGCCGCGGATCACGGCGGAATGCTCACGCACGGAAGGCCCCGTGCCGATGCCGTAAACCAGCCCGCGCTGCTCGCGCACCGAATCCATAAGCCGCGAGGAGAAGCCGCCCCCGCCCAGAATGTAGTTGGCGACCGAGAGCGGAATCCAATCGGGGTCCTCGTCCTGGATGCCCGGGCCGGCGAACAGGATGAGACTTTGCGGCTGCGGCAGCTGCCGCACGATCAGCGGCGTCGCCGCGCTGAGCGTAACGTCTCCCGGTTCGGGCGGGCGCACGCCTTGCGGCAGTGCGCCGAACACATGATCGATGGCGCGTCCAGCGGCCTCGGCGTCGATATCGCCGACAACCGTGATCTGCAGCGTCGCGCGATTGAACAGAGCGCCGCGCCGCTCCTGCAACGCCGCGCGATCGATCGCCTCGATACTCTCGCGCGAGGTGCGGCGGGCGTAAGGGTGATCGGGATAGAGCGCCTGATCGAGCGCGAGGTTGGCGAGATAGTTCGCGTTGGTTTCGCGCGTGCGGATGCCGACCAGCATCTGCCGCTTGATGCGCGCCAGCGGATCGGCGTCAAAGCGCGGCTCGTTCAGCGCCAAGCGCGCCATTTCGAACGCGGCGTCGCGGTTTTCGCTGAGCGTGGTCAGGCTCATGCCAATTCCGTCCCAGCCCGCGCCGAATGAGAGCGACATGTTGAGGTCTTGCAGCCGCTCCTTGAACGCGTTGGCGTCCATCGCGCCTGCGCCTTCAGTCAGCATGTCGGCCATCACGCCGGTGGCGCCGGTGAGCCGCGCCGGCTCGATCGCCGAACCGCCGCGCCAATAGGCGCGCATGACCACGATCGGCACGGTGGCATCGGAGACGAGCCAAGCCTCGATACCGCCGGGCGAAACGATGCGCGTCACCGGCACGCGATGGCGCGCGGCGGCGCTCTCACTCTGCGCTTGCGCGAAGGCGGGCGCGGGAAGCGCGACAACCGGCGTCAGCGCCAGCGCGAGGGCGGCGAGAAGCTTTCTCACTGCCCCTCCTCCGGCAACAGCCAACCTGTCACGGAATGATCGAGATTCAGCGTCGTCCGCGCCAGCGCCAGCGCCTCGTCGCGGGTCACCGCCTCGACATCGTCCGCCCAGTTGACGACATCGTCGATGCTTTCGCCCTGCGCCAGCGATGAGCCCTAGATGTTGGCCAAGCTCTCCTGGCTGTCGCGCGCATAGATCGCCGCGGCGGCGAGCGAGGATTTGGCGCGCTGCAATTCCGCGTCGGTCGGCCCCTCGCGCAAATATGCGGCGATCACTTCGTCCACCGCCGCTTCGAGCCGTTCGAGTGAAACGCCTTCCGCGGGCGTCGCCGAGATGGAGACGCTGCCGCCGCCGAGCCCAGCGGTGTTGGCGCTGGCGCCGGCGGCAACGGCGATGTGCTGCTCTTCCACCAGCGCGCGATAGAGCCGGCTGGTTTCCGAGCCGCCGAGGATTTCGATCGCAACGTCGAGCGCGTGCGCTTGCCGGCCTGTGTCTGTGCCGTAGCTGAGCGCGCGATACATGCGCGACATCGACGGCTGGCGCACCTTCTCATCGCGATGCGTGACTCGCATCGGGCCGACGTCCGGCGGATCCTGCACCCAAGTGCGCGTGGGCAGATCGCGCGTCGGCCGCAGGCGCCCGTAATAGCGCTCGGCCAGCGGCCGCAGTTCGGCGGCGTCGATATCGCCGGCGATGACAAGGATGGCGTTATTGGGCGCGTACCAAGTTTGATAAAAGCGCAGCGCCGTCTCGCGATCGAGCGCGTTGATCTCGTGCAGCCAGCCGATCACCGGCGTGCCGTACGGATGATGCGGCCACAGCATCGCGCGCATGCGCTCGCCCAGCACCGCGCCCGGATTGTTGTCGATGCGCTGGCGCCGTTCTTCGGCGATCACGTCGCGTTCGGAAGCGAAGGTCTCGTCCGAGAAGCGCAGATTGCGCATCCGGTCCGCTTCCATGCGCATCACCAGGTCGAGCCGGTCGCGGGCGATGCGCTCGTAATAGGCTGTGTAATCCCAGGCGGTGAAGGCGTTGTCGTCGCCGCCATTGCGCGCGACCGTGCGCGAGAACTCGCCCGGCGCGATCTGGCGCGTGCCCTTGAACATCAGGTGTTCGAAGAAATGAGCGATGCCGGAATGGCCGCGCGGCTCGTCAGCGGCGCCGGCGCGGTACCAAACCATGTGCGTGACCACAGGCGCGCGGCGATCGGTGATCACCACGACCTGCAAGCCATTGCTCAGCGTAAAGCTCTCGGGCCGCGGCAGTTCGCGTGCGTAGCTCGCGCCGCTCAGCGCGAACACCAACGCCAAGGCGGCGCACAGGCGCGCCATCAGCCGATGCGGCAGCAGCTTAGGTGCCCGGCAGCTTGAAGCCGCCGCGATCGCGCTCGATCACGACTTGGCCGCCGCCAGTGGCGCGGCGGACCGCTTCTTCGTCCTGCAAGCGTTCGGCTTCCTGCTCCGCATTGAGCGGCGCGGCGGCCTGTTCGCTCGAACCGCGGAACGCGAGCAGACGATCCACGAAACCTTCGTTGCGGCGCACGACGCCTTGCGCTTCGAAATCGAGCGTGTCGCGGATGCTGGAATCGGCGGCTTCGGCGCCGGCGCTGGAGATGAAGGCGCGCTCGCCTTGGCTGGCGGCTTGGCCGACATTTTCGCCGAACAGCGCGGTGCGCGCTTCGTCGGCCGGCTGCAATTCCTGCGGGCGCGGCTCACCCGGACGCGGCGGACGCAGATTGTAATCCGGCGGCAGCGTCAGCGGCGCTTGCGTCACGACGCGGAATTCGTCCGGCGACGTCTTGGTGGCGCCCACGGCGCGCGACAAGCTCGCACAGCCGCTCGCCGCGGTCGCCGCGGCCAAGACTGCCACCAGTGCTATCGGTTTGGACATCGGACGTCCGCCTCCCTCAAATCTCTTGCCCCGGGTTCTAGCCGAGCCGCGCGGTCCAAGCCAAGCCGGACTGCAGACGCGAGGCATCGGCCCGCAGTTTGACCGTTATGGGGCGAACCGGACCGCCTCAGGAGGCCGTCCCGCCGCCCCGGCCCTTGGCCCAGGCTCTGATCTGGCTCCAGGTGGTGCCCTTGCCCGGCTCGGTCTCGGTCAGAAACACCATGTCGACGGCCAGCAACAGCGCCCCGACCGTGATGGCGGCGTCGGCGACGTTGAAGACCCAGGGGAACCAGAGGCCGTTGAAGTCGAGGAAATCGACCACGGCGCCGAAACGAATGCGGTCGAGCGCGTTGCCGAGGGCCCCGCCGACGACCAGGCCGAGCGCCACGGCGGTCAGCTTGCGCTCCGCCGTGCGCAGCCAGGAGCCGAACACGCCGGCGATCACCAGCATCACCCCCACCAGCGCCCAGCGGCCGAATGCGCTGTCGGCGCGCAAGAGGCCGAAGCTGATGCCGCGGTTCCAGACCATTTGCAGATCGAAGATCGGCGACAATTCGATGAAGCGGCAATTGTAGCCGGTCTCGCGGCAGCCGGGCGGGCTGAACTGGCCCGGCCCCAGCACCAGCCACTTCGTGATCTGATCGACCACGAAGATCACAGCGGAAAGCGACAGCCCCAAGCGCAGCATGCGCGCGCTTATGGACGGCGCGGGGCCGTCCTTCAAGGCAAGCCCGGCGCTATCGTCCATGTGCGGCGTCCCAGAGCGCGACCGCTTCGGCGTCGCGCGGGGTGATGTCGGGGTAGCGCGGGTCGGCGCTGGATGGATCGAAATACTTCCACGACCGCGCGCACTTCACGCCCGGCGCCTTCTCGATCACCACCGCGACGCCAGGAACCTCGGCAAGCTTGAACGCATCGGCCGGCCCCTCGCCGGCAACGATGGTGACGCCGCTGGTGATGCAGAGCTCGGCGAAGTCGGCCGCCAGCAGCGACGCGCGCAGATCGTCGTCAGCGACGAACACGCGCGGGCATGCTTCGAGCGCCGCGCCAATCACCTTCTCGCGCCGCGCCACTTCGAGCGCGCCGGTAACGACCGAACGCGCCTCGCGCAGCTTGGCGATTTCCTCGCCGGCGAAATCGTCTTCCCACGCGGCCGGTGTTTCCGGGAACGTGCGCAGGTGCACCGATTTCGTTTCCGGATGCCGCGTCAGCCACGCTTCCTCCGCCGTGAATGGCAGGATCGGCGCAAGCCAGGCGGTCAGGCGCGAAAACACCTCCGCGAGCGCGGTGCGGCAGGCGCGGCGGCGCAGGCTGGTCGGCGCGTCGCAATAGAGCGTGTCCTTGCGCACATCGACATAGAAGGCCGACAGATCGACGTTGCAGAACTCGACGATAGCCGAGAGCGCAGCGCGGAACTGATAGGTCTCATAGCCGGCGCGCACGGCGCGATCGACTTGCCAGAGCCGGTGCAGCAGCCAGCGTTCGAGCAGCGGCAGCTCGTGATCGAGCGGCACGCGCTCGCTGTCCTCGAACCCCTTCAGTGCGCCGAGGCAGTAGCGCAGCGTGTTGCGCAGCTTGCGGTACATTTCGCTCGACTGATCGAGGATGGTTTTGCCGAGACGCAGGTCGTCGCCGTATTCCGCCGCCGCGATCAGCAGGCGCAGGATTTCGATGCCGTTATTCTTCGCCACTTCCTGCGGCTCGACCGTGTTGCCGATGGACTTGGACATCTTCTTGCCCTCCTCGTCCATGGTGAAGCCGTGCGTCAGCACTTCATCGTACGGCGCGCGCCCGCGCGTGGCGCAGCTTTCGAGCAAGGAGGAATGGAACCAGCCGCGATGCTGGTCCGAGCCTTCGAGATAGATGGTCGACACCGGATTGGCGAACGAGGCCCGCGTCGGCGCCTCGGGGTTGCCGATCACGAATGCATGCGTTGAGCCGGAATCGAACCAGACGTCGAGAATGTCTTCGACCTTCTCGAACGCGTCGGCTTTGTATTTATTGCCGAGGAATTCTTGCGCCGGCGTGGCCCACCACACATCGGCGCCGCCCTCTTTCATCGCCGCGATGATGCGCGTATCGACTTCATCGTCCTGCAGGATCGAGCCGTCGTTCTTGTTGACGAAGATCGGCAGCGGCACGCCCCAGGCGCGCTGGCGCGAGACCAGCCAATCGGGACGATCCTGGATCATGCCGCGGATGCGGTTGTAATCCTTGGTTTCGCCGGTGCGCTTCTGGCCCCAATCAACGCGGTCGATTTCATCGAGCGCGATCTGGCGCAGCGTCTTGCCATCGCGGAACGGCTTGTCGAGCGCGATGAACCATTGCGGCGTGTTGCGGAAGATCAGCGGCGCCTTCGAGCGCCACGAATGCGGATATTGGTGCTTCAGCTGCCCGCGCGCGAGCAGCGCGCCGACCTCGATCAGCTTGTCCATCACCGCCTTGTTGGCGGGCCCGTCCTTGCCGAGGTTCTTGCCTTCAAGCTGCAGGATTTCGAGCCCTTCAAAGCCCGGCGCTTCCTTGGTGAAGCGGCCGTCTTCGTCGACGGTGAAGGGGATGTCCTTCTGTGCTTTGGCGCTGGCGATCCAGACATTGAAGTCGTCCGTGCCGTGCCCCGGCGCCGTGTGGACGAATCCTGTCCCCGCGTCGTCGGTGACGTGATCACCAGCGAGGAGCGGCACGTTGAAACCGTACGGCACATCAGGTCGATGTCCCTCACTTCCCGTTGGACGGAACGGATGCGCCGCCATCACCAGATCAGGGTCAAAGTCGCCAACGCGCTGCCAAATCGTCGCTTTCGCGGCGCGCAGGACCTCCTCTGCTAGCTTGTCGGCCAGAGCGAATTTGTCGCCGATCTTCACCCATGGCTCAAACGAGAGTCCCTGCTCAACACCCTCGACTTGGTAGATTCCATATCTGATCCGAGGTGAATACGAGATCGCTCTATTGCCCGGGATCGTCCACGGCGTCGTGGTCCAGATGACGATGCTGACGTTTTGCAGGTCTTTTGCACGCTGCGCTGCGTGCTCGGCATTGGCGCCCATGCACGAGACGACCGGAAACTTCACCCAGATCGTCGGGCTCGTCTTCTCCGCGTACTCTACTTCCGCTTCCGCGAGCGACGTCCGCTCCACCGGGCTCCACATCACCGGCTTGCTGCCGCGATACACCAGCCCCGTGCGCACCACGCGCAGGAACTCGCGCGCGATTGCGGCTTCCGCTTCGAAGCTCATGGTCGTGTAGTAATGATCCCAATCGGCCTCGATGCCGAGGCGCTTGAACTCGTCGCGCTGCAGCGGGATCCATTTGTCGGCGTATTCGCGGCAGGCCTTGCGGAACTCGACCGCCGGCACGTCCGCCTTCTTGCGCCCCTGCTTGCGGAAATCCTCTTCGACTTTCCACTCGATCGGCAGGCCGTGGCAGTCCCAGCCCGGCACGTAATCGCAATCGAAGCCGCTCATCTGTTTTGAGCGGACGACGAAGTCCTTCAGGATCTTGTTTTCGGCGTGGCCGATATGGATCGGCCCGTTGGCGTAAGGCGGGCCGTCATGGAAGACGGCCTTCGGCCGGCTCGCCGCCTGTTGGCGCAGCAGATGATAGAGCCCAAGCTCGGCCCAAGCCTTGATCCGCTCGGGCTCCTTCTTCGGCAGCCCTGCGCGCAGCGGAAAGGGATCGCCCGGCAGGTCGGGCAGAAAAACGGTTTCGCGGTAATCGCGACCAGCAGGCGCGTCGGCCATCGGTCTTTTCTCCGGTGAAGCGAATGGGAATAGCGGTCCCGGTCCCGCGGAGCAGCCA
>JAEUMR010000001.1 GCA_016791385.1 Hyphomonadaceae bacterium | reverse complement strand
GAGGGAAGCATGAGCACCGAACTGACAGAAGATCAGGTCATGATTGCCGAGACGGCGCGCGCCTTTGCCTATGAACGGCTGCGCCCCCATGCCTCGCGCTGGGAGGACGAGGGGCTCGACCGTGCGGTTCTCAAAGAACTCGGCGCGCTTGGCTTCGCCGGCATCTATGTGGGCGAAGAATATGGCGGCTCGGGCCTGACCCGGCTCGATGCGGCGCTGATCTTCGAACAGCTCTCGCGCGGCGACATCGCGACCGCGGCGTTTCTCTCCATCCACAATATGTGTTCGTGGATGATCGACAGCTTCGCCAGCGACGAGCAGCGCGCGCATTGGCTGCCGAAGCTCACCTCGATGGAGAAGATCGCCTCCTATTGCTTGACCGAACCGGGTTCAGGCTCGGACGCTGCTGCGCTGCGCACGTCGGCGAAGGCCGACGGCAACGCCCATTACGTGATCAACGGCTCTAAGGCTTTCATCTCGGGCGCGGGCTTTTCCGATCTCTACGTGCTGATGTGCCGGACCGGCGATGAGAGCGCCAAGGGCGTCTCCACCGTGCTGGTCGAGGACGGGACCAAGGGGCTCTCGTTCGGCAAGGCGGAAGACAAGATGGGCTGGCGCGCCCAACCCACGGCCATCGTCAATTTCGAGGATTGCCGCGTGCCGGTGGAAAACCGCATCGGCCCGGAAGGCGAAGGCTTCAAGTACGCGATGCGCGGGCTCGATGGCGGGCGCCTCAATATCGCCGCTTGCGCGCTCGGCGGGGCTCAGGACGCGCTCGACCGCGCCTTGGCCTACGTCAAGGAACGCAAACAATTCGGCAAGCGCATCGCCGATTTCCAGAACACCCAATTCACGCTGGCCGACATGGAAACCGAGCTTTCCGCCGCGCGGGCGCTGCTTCACACGGCGGCGCGCAAGCTCGACGCCAAGAGCGCGGACGCCACCAAGTATTGCGCGATGGCCAAGCGCTTCGTCACCGACACCGCCTTCAAGGTGGCCGACCAGGCGCTGCAGCTGCATGGCGGCTACGGTTATCTCGCCGATTACGAGGTCGAGCGCATCGTCCGCGACCTCCGGGTGCACCGCATCCTGGAGGGCACTAACGAGATCATGCGCGTGATCGTCTCGCGCGAGATGCTGAAAGCGTGAAGCGCGACACCAAGGCGGAAACGCGGGCGATCAATCAGATCCTCTGGCGCGACTGGGATCCGATCGGATGCGGCGTGCCGGAGGACGAGTACGAAAGTTACGTCTGGCCGGTGTACAAGCTCCTGATCGACGGCGCGCCGCCTCAGGCGATAGAAGGCTATCTGCGCTGGGTCGCCGAGACCCAGATCGAGATCGAGCCGCCCGAAGAGCGGGTGGCCCTTGTGGTGGACAAGTTGCTGGCGCTGAAGCTGGCGAACAGCGAGGAGAAGTACGCATGATCATGCGCGCGATGGGCCTGGGTTTTTTGCTCTGGCTGGCCAACTTCGCCATCTTCCGCTTCCTCGGTCAGGAATTTTTCCTGCCGGGCGTTGCTCCGCCTTTGCTGCTGATGGCGGCCGTCGCCGTGATTGGCATCGTCGTGACGTTTGTCGCGCTGAAGCTGCTCGGCGAAGCGCGCGGCGATGAGGCCGAAGCGGCGATCAGCGTGGCGCTGCCGAGCATGCTGCTCAACGCGCTGCTGGTGCACGAGTTCGCGATGATCTTCCCCAACCTCGATGCGGCGCTCGACGGCGTCTACGGCGCAATGGCTCTGATCTACGCATCTGCGATGTCGCTGACCGGCCTGATGATGACGCAGCTCTCGCCGCAGGATGAGCGAGTGTGAGGCGGCGTGACGTGCTTGCCGGCGCCGCGGCGCTGGCCGGCTGCGCGAGTGTGGGGAGCAGCACCATGAGCCGTCCGATCATCATCGCCCATCGCGGCGCCAGCGGGCTCCGGCCCGAGCACACCTTGGCCAGCTATCGCCTCGCCATTGCGCAGGGGGCGGACTTTATCGAGCCGGACCTCGTCGTCACATGTGACGGCGTGCTCGTCTGCCGGCACGAAAACGAAATCTCCGGCACCACCAACGTCGCCGATCACCCCGAGTTCGCCGGGCGCCGCACGCAGAAAGTGGTCGACGGCGTCAGCGCCGAAGGCTGGTGGGTGGAGGATTTCACGCTCGCCGAATTGAAGACGCTGCGCTGCAAGGAGCGTCTGCCCCAGCTGCGGCCGGCCAACACGGCGTTCGATGGGCAGGAAGAGATTCCGACCTTCGCCGAAGTGCTGGCGCTGGCGCGGCAAGCGGGCGTCGGCGTCTATCCTGAACTCAAGCACCCGACCTTCCTTGCCGAGCAGGGGCTCGATCCAACGCCGATCTTCATCGCCGCCGTGCGCGAAGCGGGCGGCCAATCGGTGGCGGACATCCTCTATGTGCAGTGTTTCGAGATCGGGCCGCTCAGAACGCTGGCGCAGATGTCGTCGATCCGCTGGCAGTGCGTGCAGCTTATGTCCGCCGCGGGCGGGCCGTGGGACCGGCGCGACCTCAGCTACGCTGATATGATGAGCGATGCAGGGCTGCGCGAGATCGCTGCTTACGCGCGCGGCATCGGGCCGGAGAAATCACTGATCATTCCGCGCGACAGCGCAGGCCGCTCGCTGGCGCCCACCGATCTGGTCCAGCGCGCGCACGCGGCCAATCTCGTCGTGCATCCGTGGACCTTCCGGGCCGAGAATTACTTCCTGCCGGCGGAGTTGCGGCGCGGCGATGCGAGCGCGCCGGATTACATGCGCCAGCATGGCGATCTCGACGCCGAGCTACGTGCGTTCTACGCCGCCGGCGTCGACGGCGTGTTCAGCGATTTTCCGGCGATGGCGGTGGCGGCGCGAACGGAGCGCGGGTCTGAAGACCCCCAATAGCCAAGCGTTGCCTGAAAAGCGGGTCTGAAGACCCGCGATCCTACGCTCCTGTTACGCCACCCGGCGCAGCATGTTGCGGTTCAGGATTGGCTGCTGCGCTTCCAGGATGTCCTTCACCACGCGCGCGCGCGTCTGCTCGTCCTTGATCACCAGCAGGTGAATCTCGCGGGCGCCGAGATTCTCCGCCGCTTGCCACATGTTGTGGCGCGTCAGCGTTGTGGAGAAGTCGTTGGTCTCGGCCGCAAACAGGCAGATCGGGCCGCCCCAGTCGAGTGAGGGCTGCTCCGGCGGCTTCACGAACATATAAAGGCCGCCGATCGGATCCCAGGCGCGCTGCGCGCGTGCGATCTCGAACTCGTACCAGCGCCCGCTCGCGCCCTGCCAATTATACGTGTTCACCCGAACCTCCGGCGTTCCCGAGTCGGGGAGTCTAATATGAGTCGGTCACAGGCGAAGTAGGGGTTACGGCGCGGGGTCGATGCTTACTGAATTGACATCCGTCGCATCGAAGAAGGCCGGCCAAAAGGTTTCCAGCGCCGCCGCCTGGCGTTCAGCCTGATCGGGACGGTCGATCGGCACGACGCGCAGGTCGACCTGTGCGAAGTCCGGCGGCCCTTGCGGCGCGGCAGCGCGCCAGTGCGCATAATCCGCATCCGAAACGTAAAGCGAGAAACCCTGCGGATCGTGCTCAAGCAAGTCTGAAACAAGCACGAGCCGGCGATGGGGAATGCTGGCCTCGAAATCGGGATCGGCGGCGACGGCGCGCAGGCTGGCGATGATCGGCGAGGCGCGTTGCGGCCCGCCTGCGCTGGCGCTGCGCAGCGCGTGGTCGAGCACGGCGGCGAATTCCTCGTCCCAGCGCGCCTGGGTCATGCGCGCGTTCTCGAACAGCGGGTTGGTCTGCTCGGGCGGGCGCGGCAGGCAGCGCGAGAACAGCACCGCCGGCTCCTGCGGCCTGCGCACATTGAGGCGCAGGATGGTGAGCCGGTCGTATTGCGACAGCCGCGCGCGCTCCTGCGCCAGCACGGCGCGCAGCTTGCGGCGATGGCGTGCTTCGAGCCGGTCGGTAGAATCCACCAGCACGATCGTATGTGCGCCAAGCGGGATATCGGTGCGGCAGAGCGTTTCGGGGTCTGTGGGCGGGGCGCGCAGCATGAAGCTCGCGGCGCCCAGGCCGCCAAGCACCAGCATCGCTACGCCGATCAGGATGAGTCCCACGATGCCGCGGCCAGTGCGGCCGCGCCGTGCGCTCCTCATGGCTGCGGCTCGGCGTCGAGCCGCGCCGTGATCGCTTCGAGCTCCGCCAGCAGCTCTTCTTGCGCCCGCGCCGACTGGATTTGCGCGTCCGCCAATAGTGCGCGGGCTGAATCGATCATCGCCGCCGCGCCCGCGAGCGCGTCGAGCGCGGGGCCTGCAGCGGGCGGTGGCGCGCCGAAATAGGCGGGGGCGGGGATGGAGCGCTCGGCGAGGTTCTCCTGCCTATAGAGGTGGATGGCCCCGGCGGCGGCGTCATCGAGCGCGCGCGCCTTGGCGTCCAAGCTCTCCATCTTGGCGGCCGCGTTGTCGAACGCCTTGCTCATCGCCTCGTATTCGGCCCGCATCTTCTCAAGCCGCCCGCCGAGCGCGGCCTTGGCCGCGTTGATCGGCGCCTCAAGCTCATCGCGCGCGTCCGCGCGAAACGCGGAGAACGTCTCCGCCGCATCCTCGGCCGCGCGCGCCATCTTGCCGTAATCGGGGTAGGGATCGTCGAAGCCGGAATAGCCTTTGAGCGCGGCGAACACCCACACGCCAGCGCCGAGCATCAGCAGAATGATCGCCTGCGGTGATTCCAATTGCAGCAGCGACCAGAGGTGAAAGCCCGCGTCGGCGCCGAGATCGACTTGCTGGCCAGCCATCGCAGCAAGACGATCGCGCCAATCGGCGGCGAACAGGTTGAGCATCAGCGCCAGGAAGGTGAGCGCGGTAAAACCCAGTGCGCCGATTGCTTTCAACGGAAAGCGCACATGCTGCAGATAACGCAGGCCGAGAAAGCCGGCGAGGAATCCGAGCGTGACGTTGGCGCCCGAGAGGCCGATCGCGGTGATGGCGCCGCCGAGCAAGCCGCGTGCGTCGTCTTCGGCAAACAGCGCGGCGCTGAACAGCGCCTCAAAGGTGGCGGCGCACAGCAGCAAGCCTGCCTGCAGCAGACCAGAGCGCGGATAGACCGCCGCGCGGCGCAGCTCATGCGCCTGCTTAAACGCATTCAGTTCAGCCCGGCCCTGCCGCGTGCGTTCGATCGCGGCGGTCCAGTCATGCGCGACGCGGCCTGCCGCCTGCTTCAGCGCAAGGCGCGCCTCAAGCGCGGGGCCGGAGAAATCCTGCGGCGTCGGCGCCAGCGCCCGCAGCCGCCGCTCCGCCTCCAGCTTGGCCTCGTTGCGCTGATCGTCGATGCGCGCCCGTTCGCCGGCGACGGCGTCGATGATGGCGAGTTCGGTGGCGGAAAGCGCGTCGCTGTCCTGGCGCGGCAGGTTGCGGGCGGCGTCCTCGCGGGCCCGGCGCTTGATCGACAGCTTGCGCTCCAGCGCAGCCGTACTCAGGCCCTGCGGCGGCTTGGCCGCAGCGCGTGCTTGGAGCGCCCTGGCCTGACCGCCGTCCATGCACCAGCTCCCGGCGGCACTTAAGCGCGGAAGCGGCGCTTCTCCAAGAGGAGGCGCAAGGCTATCAGGGGGCGAGGAGCCCGGCTTTGAGCGAATTGAAGGACTTGTTGGCCATCGCGGATCGCGTCGCTGCGGAAGCGAGCGCGGCGCTGATCGCCCACCGCCGCGAATGGGGCGTGATCGCCGAAGAGCAGGGCCGCGAGGTCAAGATCGACGCCGACAAGCGCGCCGAGGAGATCATTCTCAAGCGTCTGGAAGAGGCGTCGCCCTTTTCGGTCATCTCCGAAGAGGCGGGCTGGGTGCGCGCGGCGCAGCGCGGCGAGCGCTATGTCTGGGCCGTCGATCCGCTCGATGGGTCGGTCAATTATCTGCGCAATTATCCGCACTGCGCCGTGTCGATCGCGCTGCTGGATCAGGGGCAACCGGTGCTGGGCGTGGTCGATTGCTTTGCGCTCGGCGAACGTTTCACCGGCATTGCCGGCGAAGGCGCTTGGCTCAATGGCCGGCCGATGCGCGTCTCCGACATCGACGCGCCGTCCAGCGGCATCCTGCAGACCGGCGTGCCCTCGCGCGCCAGCGAAGATTCGATGCGCTTGTTCGAGGCGCGGCTGAAGACGTGGCGCAAGGTGCGCATGATCGGTTCGGCCGCAAGCGCGCTCGCTTATGTCGCCGCGGGCCGGGCGGAGGCCTACCGTGAAAGCGGTTCGATGATCTGGGACGTCGCCGCCGGCTGCGCGCTGGTGAAGGCGGCGGGCGGCGAGTTTCGCATCGA
This sequence comes from Hyphomonadaceae bacterium, assembly GCA_016791385.1. Lineage (GTDB taxonomy): Bacteria > Pseudomonadota > Alphaproteobacteria > Caulobacterales > Aquidulcibacteraceae > Vitreimonas. The sequence goes on along the minus strand of JAEUMR010000001.1, from coordinate 3,133 downwards.
TGCCGTTGGCCTCGATCAGCCGCTTGAAGTGGCGGCTGGCAACGGCCGCGTCGCCTTGCCGGATTAATCCAGCGTCCGCCGGAAGCGCAGCAGCGCCAAAGCCGCGAGCACGAGCAAGATCAGCGCTAGCGGGCCCATGTCGTCGGCAATGTCGGCGAAACCCGCGCCCTTCAACACGATCTCGCGCACGATACGCAGGAAGTGCGTAATCGGCAGACACTCGCCGATCGTCTGCGCCCAGACCGGCATGGCGCGGAAGGGGAACATGAACCCGGAGAGCAGGATCGAGGGCAGGAAGATGAAGAACGTCATCTGCATCGCCTGCATCTGCGTGCGCGCGACCGTGGAGATCAGGTAGCCGAGCATCAGGTTGGCGAGGATGAACAGCGTCACCGCCAGCAGGAACGCCGCCAGCGATCCGGTGAACGGGATGTGGAACAGCAAAGTCGCCACGATCAGAACGATCGCCACCTGGATGGCGCCGACGAACACGTAAGGCGTGGTCTTGCCGATCATCACTTCAAGCGGGCGCACGGGCGTGGCGAGCAGGTTCTCCATCGTGCCGCGCTCGATTTCACGCGTGAGCGCGATCGAGGTGATCATCACCATGGTCATGGTGAGAATGACGCCGAGCAGGGCGGGCACGATGTTGAACGAGGTGACGCCGGCTGGATTGTAGCGCCGGTGCACGACGATCTCGTAGGGCGGCGGTGCGCGCGCCAGGAAGGAAAGGGCGCCGTCAAACTCAGGCGCGAACGCCTGTTGCGCCACCTGCTGCACGGCCGTGATCGCCCCGCCCGCGGCGACAGGGTCGCTCGCATCGGCGGCGATCAGGATTTGCGGCCGCTCGCCGCGCACCATGCGCCGCTCGAAGCCTTCGGGAATGGAAATCAGAAAGCTCGCATCGCCCGAGCGCAGCATCGCCTCACCTTCCTCTGACGAATGCGCGATGGCGACGATGTCGATGTAAGTGGAGGCGCTGAGAGAAGCGAGGAAGGCGCGGGTCAGCGGGCCGTCCTCGCGCATCTCGATGACGGCGGGCAGATGGCGCGGGTCGGTGTTGATGGCGTAGCCAAACAGCACCAGCTGCATGATCGGCATCATGATCATGATGGCGAAGGTCGGCCGGTCGCGCCGCATCTGCACCAGTTCCTTCAGGAACACGGCGAACACGCGTGACCAGGAGAGGTCCAGAAGCGCGCGCGTGACGGGGAAGCGCGCGCCGCTCATGTTCCCCTCCCCGCGAGGGGAGGGGGCAGGGGGTGGGGTGAAGCGCAATCGTTGAGGGGGTGACCAATGACGTCTTGCGCTTCGGGGCCAAGGCGTGGTGCATCGCCCCGCCCCCCGCCCCCTCCCCTCGCGGGGAGGGGGAGATTTTGTGTGCGCGCGCCGCTCATTGGAAATTATCGATGCTGCCGGACATGAGGTAGATGAAGATCTCCTCAAAACCCGCTTCGATGGGTTCGATCTCGACGTAAGCGTGCGCAGCTTTCACTTGCCTCACCGCGCGCTCCAATGAGGCGGCATTCTTTCCGCACACATGTATCTCGGTGCCGAACCGCGCGACGAGATCGACGCCGGCGGCGCCTTTCAGCTCAAGCTCGATGGGATGCAACGGGTGGCCGGTGATGCGCCAAGCGAACAGGCCGATCTGTTTGGGAATTTCGCTGGTGCGCGAATCGAGCAGCTTTTTGCCATAGGCGATGTAGGCGATGGAATCACACTGCACGGCTTCGTCCATGTAGTGCGTCGAGACCAGCGTGGTGACGCCTTGCGCCGAGTAGCGCCGGATCTGATCCCAAAAATCGCGGCGCGCCTTGGGGTCGACGCCCGCAGTCGGTTCGTCAAGCAGCAGCAATTCCGGCTCGTGGATCATGCAGGCGGCGAGCGCCAAGCGCTGCTTCCAGCCGCCGGAGAGTTTGCCGGCAAGCTGTGTCTGCCGCTCAACCAGGCCGAGATCGGCAAGCGCCTGATCGACGCGCTCGACACGACGGTCGAGGCCATAGAGGCGGGCGATGAATTCGAGGTTCTCGCGGATCGAGAGGTCTTCGTAGAGCGAGAATTTCTGCGTCATGTAGCCGACGCGCTCTTTGATTCTGGCGCTATCGCGCAGCACGTCGAGGCCGAGCACTTCTCCCTCGCCGGCTTCGGGTTTCAGCAATCCGCAGACCATGCGGATGGTCGTGGTCTTGCCGGAACCGTTAGGGCCTAGGAATCCATAAATTGCGCCGCGAGGCACCTGAAGGTCGAATTGGTCGACAACTTTGCGTCCGCCAAAGCTTTTGGTCAGGCCGCGCACGTCGATGACCGTGTCTTGGGTCATGGCGCCAGCCTGACGTCCACTGGCATGCCGGGCCGGATCATGCCTGGCGCGTCCAGCCGCGCTTCGATCAGGAACACGAGCTTGTCGCGTTGATCGAGGGAGTAGATCACAGGCGGCGTGAACTGCGGCTCTTGTGCGACGAAACTGACGGTGGCGGTGGCAGGCGCGGCACAACCGTCGCAGCTCACGAGCACCTGGGTCCCGACAGGAAGTTGCGCCAGCATCGCCTGCGGCGCAAAGAACCGGATCTTCATGTTTTCGGGCGTGAGAAGCGCCGCGATCGGCTGGCCCGCGGCGACGACTTCGCCGGCGCGGTGATAGATGCGTTCGATCGTACCCGCGCTGGGTGCCGCGCCATCGAGATCGGAGCGCCGTTCGCGCCACAATCCGATTTCCGCACCAGAAGCAGTGAGCTGGCGGCGCGCTTCTTCGAGCCGCGCATTGGCGGCGTCGAGCGCGGCGCGGTCTGCATCGTACCGGGCTTGGGAAACGAAGCCTTCACGTTGCAGGCCGGCGGTGCGCTGGAAGTTGACGCGCGCCAGCTCGGCGTTGGCGCGGGCGACTTCAACCGCTTGGGCAAGGGCGGCGCGCTGCGCCGATGCGCTCTGTAAGGGATAGTCGAGGCGTGCACCCTCTAGCCGAAACAGCGGCGCGCCGGCTTCGACAACGTCACCTTCATGCACGAAAATTTCCGCGACGACGCCGGTTTCCTGACTGGAGACGTAGGTGTAGTCGGCCTCGCCATAACCTTGGAGTACGGGCGGGGCGGCGCGCGAGCATCCCGCTGCGGCCAGCGCAAGAAGGGCGATC
>JAEUMR010000084.1 GCA_016791385.1 Hyphomonadaceae bacterium | reverse complement strand
GTTGCGCGACGCCTATCGCGGCCTCGGCGACGCTGCAACCGAGGACGGCGATGGCATCGGCAAAGGATAAAGAAACGATGGTGCAAGAGAATGGTTCGGATGGGGCGCGGTTCCAGATTCCCGCGCCCTATCTTTTGCTTGTTGGCGACGCGCAGAGCCGGTTGGCGGCGAAGACCGCGGTAGGCGTCGCGCATTGGCGCCCCGAGGCGGTGGCTGGGCAGCTTCGCTTCAGTAAGGATGCGATCGACCTCGGCGTGCCGGACATGGATGTCGCCGCCGCCGCGCGCGCTGGCGTACGCACCTTGATGATCGGCATCGCTCCCTCCGGAGGCCGGCTGCCTGAAGCGTGGGTCGATACCATAACGTCTGCGCTTCGCGCAGGACTCGACGTCGCCAGCGGCTTGCATGTGCGCCTTGCGGATCATCCAGCCATCGCGGCGGCGCAGAGGGAGAGTGGGCGGCAGGTAATGGACGTGCGCTTTCCAAGCGGGCCGCTGCGCATCGGAACGGGCGCGCGCCGCAGCGGCAAGCGCGTGCTTGCGGTTGGCGTCGACTGTGCTGTCGGCAAGATGTTCACCACTTTGGCGATCGACCGCGCCTTGCGCGCGCGCGGCGTCAAGAGCGATTTCCGCGCCACCGGGCAGACCGGGATTTTCATCGCTGGCGCCGGCATTTGCGTCGACGCGGTGATTTCCGATTTCGTCGCCGGCGAGGCCGAGCGCCTAAGCCCTGACAATGCGCCTGAGCATTGGGACGTCATCGAAGGTCAAGGTTCGCTTTTCCATCCAGCTTACGCGGGTGTGTCGCTAGGGCTGTTGCACGGCAGCCAAGCGGATGCGCTGGTGATGTGCGGCGAACTGGGCCGAGAGCACTTGCACGGCGTTCCAGGTTATCGCGTGCCTGACCTTCAGGACTGCATCGATCTGAACCAGCGCATGGCGCGCCTTACCAATCCGGATGTGCGCTGCGTTGGCGTAGCGGTGAACTCTTCGCGTCTGCCGCCCAGCGAAGCCGAAGCGGCCATGCACGCGATTGCGGCGGCGACGGGCCTTCCCTGCGTCGACCCCGTCCGCACCGGGGTCGAACCGATCGTGGACAGATTGCTGGCGCTCTAGAGGGAAGCGCGACAAAGCATGCCCTGGCGTGAGTACAGGGTGATGGGCATCCATAGCTTCATCGCGCGAGGCTAAAGCGCCCAACGTTGGGCGCCTGATTTCGAGCGCGAGAGGCGAGGAGCGGGCTGAGCGCTGTCTCGACCAGGTTCGGGGCTTGCCTTGGGCAGAGCACGGCGGCAAGGAGCGCACGTCGTGTCCAGTTTCGCTGCCCCACTTGTCTCGCTCGCGCCCATGGCAGGGGTGACGGACATTCCGTTTCGCCGTCAGGTCAAGGCCTTTGGCGGGCGCTATTGCGTCTCGGAGATGGTGGCGTCCGAACAGCTGGCGCGCGAGCGGCTCGACATGGTGCGGCGCGCGGCGGGCGCGGAGTCGATTAGGCCGCTCGTCATCCAACTGGCCGGTCGCGAGCCGCATTGGATGGCGGAGGGCGCGCGCTTGGCGCAGGCGGCCGGGGCGGATGTCGTCGACATCAATATGGGCTGCCCGTCAAAGAGTGTGACCTCTGGGCTCTGCGGTTCTGCGCTGATGCGCGATCCGGATATGGCGCTGAGCCTGATCGAGGCGACCGTTGCAGCGACCACCCTGCCGGTCACGCTGAAGATGCGGCTGGGTTGGGATCATCAAAGCCTGAACGCGCCGGAGATCGCGCAGCGCGCGGAAGCGGCGGGCGTGCGCATGATTACGATCCACGGGCGCACGCGGAACCAGTTCTACACTGGCCGCGCCGATTGGGCGGCGATCAAGCCGGTGGTGGAAGCGGTGGAGATTCCAGTCATCGCCAATGGCGACATCAACAGCGCCGCGGACGCGCGCCAAGCTCTGGCGCTTTCCGGCGCCGCAGGGGTGATGGTGGGACGCGGCGCGCAAGGCAAGCCTTGGCTTCCCGGCGCCATCGAGCACGCGCTGCTGCATGGAGGGGAGGTCAGCCCTCCGCCGCGCGCGCAGCTCTTGGCGTCGCTGCTCGCGCTCTATGCGGACAGCCTCGACTTCTACCCTGAACGGCTTGGGCTACGCGTCGCCCGCAAGCACATCGCTTGGACGATCGACGCGGTGTTCGGCGCTGCAGCGCGCGAAATGCGCAAAGCCATCTGCATGATCGAGAATCCACAGTGCGTGCGCGCGGCGTTGGTGGCGTTGTTCGAGCGCGACGACGCCTTGGCGGCTTAAGCGGCGAGGGAGCGCGGCAAGGTGATGGTCGCGGTGAGGCCATGCGGCGACCGGTTTTGCAGCGCCAGCGAGCCCGCGTGCGCCTCGACGATGGCCTGGGCGATGGCAAGACCAAGGCCAGCGCCGGGGCTGCTGCGCGAGGGGTCGGCGCGATAGAACGGCTCGGTGAGCCGGCCCAGCTGATCCTCGGGAACGCCGGGACCCTCATCGCTGACCTCGACCACGGCGTGATCACCCGACGCGAACACCCGCATTGCGCCTCCGCCTGCGTATTTCGCAGCGTTGTCAGCGATGTTGCGGAGCGCGCGGGCAATCTCATTGGGACGGCACTCGATCATGACTGGTTGATCTGCGTCCACGGTGATGGCGGCGCCCAATCCGCGGAGTTCACCGCCCAGCGTACGCGCGATTTCCGCGAGGTCGACATTCTGGCGCACTTCCTCGCTGGCGCCGGCGCGGGCGAGAGCGAGCGCCTGTTCGGTGAGTTGCTCCATTTCTTGAATGGACGTGAGCAGGCGCTGCCGCTCGGCCTCGTCATCCAGTAATTCCGCCCGCAGCCGGATCGCCGTGATCGGCGTGCGCAAGTCGTGACTGAGCGCCCACAGCATCTGCCTTTGGCGATTGAGCTGCCGGCTCAGGCGTTCGGCCATCGTATTGAAGGCGTTGGAGGCGCGCCGCACGTCTTCTGGGCCGGCGACCGGCGCGCGGACGGCCGTCTCGCCTGCGCCAAGCGCCTGGGCTGCACGGGCAAGGTCGGAGAGCGGCTTGCCGATCTGCCGTGACACCAGCGCCGCACCGAAGCCGACGATTAGGACAGTGGCCAGCGCGGCGACCCAGACGCTCGACGGCAACGGACGCGGACGCGGCAACCGCGCCCGTACATTCATCCATGTGCTCGTATCGAGCCGCACCGACACCAGAATAGGCGTCGCCTCAAAGCGTCCGAGCTCATCGTGCAAACGACGCGCTGGTCCGTGGTCGCCGCGGCGCATGGCTTCAGCGTGATCGAACGTGGGGGGCGGCGGCCGCGGATCGACACGGACTTCCGCTCCAGGCAGGCGCTCGGCAATGCCGCGCGCGATCCGTCCGGCTGGGCCGTTGAGATCGGCTTGCCGTGCGGCAGGCGCGGCGCTGATGGAGAGGCGGAAGCCGCGGTCGCGCATGTCTTCATGCAACAGGGGCCGCTGTTGCGCTGGCGCGGCCCGCAAGCGTTCGCCGGCATAAGCGACGCGCTCAATCAGCGCATTCTCCGCCGCGCGCTGCAATGCTGCGCCCCGTTCGTTCGAATAGATCACGAACGTCAGCGCATAGGAGATCGCAACGGCGAGCACCGTGACCAGCACCATGCGGCCCGCGAGTGTGTTGAGCGGATTGAACATCAGGTCTTTTTCACCGGCGCTGTGAAGATGTAGCCGCCGCCCCAGACGGTCTTGATCAGCTTTGGCGTGCGGGGGTCGGCTTCGATCTTCCGACGTAGCCTTGAAATCTGGGTGTCTACAGCACGGTCGAACACCTCGGCGCCGCGGTCGAAGGCGAGATCGAGCAATTGATCGCGGGAAAGCACCGCTTTTGGCCGCTGCAGAAACGTGAGCAGCAGGCGATATTCGCCCGTGCTCAATTCCTCCTCGTTGCCGGCGTCGTCGACCAGGACGCGTTCAGCCACCCTGAGGCGCCAGCGGTCGAACGCGAGCGTCTCGCCGCTGGCTTCCTGGTGCCCAGGCGGCATCGAATGGGTGCGGCGAAGCACGGCATCGATCCGCGCCAGCAGCTCGCGCGGATTGAACGGCTTTACGACGTAGTCGTCAGCGCCGACCTCAAGCCCAACGATGCGGTCGAGTTCCTCGGCGCGGGCTGAAAGCAAGATCACGGGAACGTGCAGCGCTTCTTGGATGTGACGGCACAGGGAGAGCCCGTCTTCGCCCGGCATCATGATGTCGAGGATGACGAGATCCGCCCGGGTCTCGCTGAGGAACTTGCGTGCGGCGGCAGCGCTTTCAACGGCGGTGGCCCGGCGTCCGTTCTTGGCCAGGAATTGCGCCAGCGATTCCCGGATTTCCCGGTGATCGTCGACGATCAGGATATGGCTCTCCTCGGGCCGCATGCCTCTTACTTGCGGCTTGAGAGCGGGAAAATCTACTCAGTGCGCGTGTCGGTTTGTGTCAAATCTTGTCGCGGGCGAGGCGCTGTCGCTGACAAACTTTGTCGCAGACCCGACCAACGCGCGAAAAGGCCGCTTGCTAACCATTCGAGCAAGGCCGGAGGGTTTGCGGCCGAACCGGAGAAGCACATGCGAAAAATGATGTTTGCGGCAGCGTCGTTCGTTGCCCTGGTTGGCGCGGCCGGCGCCGCGCTCGCGCAAAACGGGCCCGGGCCCGGTCAGCCGCCGCAAGGGCCGATGTCGCGCTTGTGGCAGGGCGACGCCAACAATGATGGCGTGCTGACGCGGCAGGAATTTACTGCCGCTCATAACAACCATTTCGCGCAAGCTGACGCCGACAATAACGGTCAGATCAGCCGCGACGAGATGCGGCAAATGCATGCGGAGCACCGCGGCGATCACGGCGGGCGCGGCGATCATCATCGCGGCGGCCATCATGGCGGCAACGAACGATGGGCCGGCGCGGACGCCAACAATGATGGGTCGATTACGCGCGAGGAATTTCTAGCCCGCCCGGCCGCGGCGTTCGATCGCCTCGACGCCAATCATGATGGCGTGATCTCGGGCGCCGAGCGTCCCGCGCGCGGGGACGGCCCGCGCGCGGAGCGTGGTGATCACCGCGCCGAGTTCGACGCCAACGACGATCAGCAAATCTCTCGCGCCGAATGGACGGCGATGGGCGATCGCATGTTCCAGCACCTCGACTCAAACAACGACGGACGCATCACCCGCGAAGAGGCGGCCGCGGCGGGGCCTCCGCACGGCGCTCGTCACTAGCGGCATTGGCGGCCGGGGCGACGCTCCGGCCGCTTTTCTTCCATGTGATGATCGCGATCTTATGCAGATGGCTCCGCAAGCACCTTGCGCGGCCGCGCCCGGCGAAAACGGATGCGATAGGGGATCAGCACGATTCCGGCGATCACCGACAGAAGTGTGATGACGGTGAAAGCGATGATCAGCGGGTGGTGGAAGTTCTCGTGGTCGCGCCAGTCCATAATGTGAAGCGCCCAGAGTGTGTCGTAGAGCCGCCAAAGGTCAGAGCGGCGCGCGGTGACCGCGCCGGTGTTGGCGGCGACATAGACGCGCAAGCCGCCTTCCGCGAATTGAACACGCCAGGCAGGCAACGGGCCGCGATATTCGGCGCTGTGTTCTGAAACCAGGACGGCCGAGACGGGCGCGTCCGTGAGCGTGACGTGCCCACGGGCGATGCGAAGCGCGGCGTCGCGGTCAAGCGGTGAGAGCTGGCGCAGCGTGGCCGCGTCGAACAGGATGGGGTCGCCATCGGCGAACTCGGCCACCGCCGCCGGCCCGTTGGCGCGCTGTTCCAGTGTAACCTTGGTCGGCGCTCGGTTTTGCGCATCGTGGATAAGGCTCAGATTGCCGAGGGCTGCGCCATCGATCGCAAGCACTGCTTGCGGCGCGCGGACAAGATGCTCGCTCCGGATTTGCTCAATCGGGAAGAGTGTGAAGAAGAGGCCGCTGACGACCCAGAATACGACTTGGACACCAACCAGAAACGCCAGCCATTTGTGGACCCATGACGCCAGTCTTGCGAGTTGCACTGCGCTCCCCCTGATTGATTGCTATTCCGTTGGTCGTCCGGTGAAGCTCGTCGCGACCTTCGTTTCGCCTGAAGTAGAGGATTGGGTCAGTGCACCATGTATCGAACGCGGCCGGTCATGGTGTGATTGTCGGCGCCTGTGGCGGTCCAAGCGATCGTGTAGTTTCCGGGTGCGAGTCGAGGCAGAGCCGCGGACACGGTTGTGCCGGCGGTTGCGGCCGCGAGGTCGACCGATGATGGATCGCCGCCCTGGGGCGTCACGACCAAGCTGGTCAGACGCATGGCGTGCGCGAACGTGGCGCTGAAGGTCAGCGGCGCCGCGCCCATAGCGCCATCGGCAGGCGTGGTTTGAACAGCGGTCGCTGCGCCGTGGGCGTCATGATCGTGCGCCTGTGCGAGCGCCAGCGGTGCTGGGGCAGTCAGCGCCAGACTGGCTGCGAGTGCGAGAAGTGCTTTGCGCATGAAATTTCTCCTGAGTGTTAAAACAAGGCGCGCACGCCGAGCACGACGCGTGTCGTATTGGGATCGTCGCCGTTCGACTGGATGAAGTTGCGTGTATCGCCGACGGCGCCGCTCCATTCGACGCCGACATAGGGAGCAAAGCTTCTCGTGATTTCGTAGCGCAGCCGGGCCCCGACCAAGACGTTTGTGACGCCGCTTCCGATCGCGAACTCGGGTATGTCCTGTGCAGATAGTGAGACTTCACCGCGCGGCTGCAGAATGAGACGCTGCGTCAGGCGCAAATCGTATTCCGCTTGGGCGCGCGCGGTAAGCTCGCCTTCGTTCGAGACAAACACGTCGCCATCGACCTCGAACCAGTAAGGCGCAAGGCCTTGGATGCCGAGCACAAGGTCCGTGCGATCGCCTGCCGGGCGAGAGGTTTGACGGACGCCGCCCTGCAGATTGAAATAGGGCGTCACTGCGCGGCTGTAGAGAAATTGAAGTTCGGCATGTTCGACATCGCCGTCGAATGCGCCTTCGCCTTCGGATTTCCACCACAAGCGATTGATGTCGCCGCCGTACCAGGCCTGCACATCCCAGGCATAACCTTCGACGCCGTCGCTGGAGGTCGCTTCAAGACGATCGACGATGACGGCGTGCGTGATGACCTCGCCATTCTCGATCCGCAATTGCTCTCTCGCACGCGCCATGACAATCGGATCGAAATAGAGGTCCGCCGCGCTGGCGGGGCCATCTCCAGCTGCGGCAGGCGAAGAGGACTCGGACGGCATTTGCATGTCGTGTCCAGCGTGCGGAACGGCATCTTCTGCGGGCGTGGTCTGTGTGGGAGATGTTTGCGTGTGCGCGGAGTGATCCTGCGCGGCGGCGGGCGCGATCGTCAACAGGATCGGCGTGAGCGCTGTGACGAAAACTTTCACGACGCGGCCTCATCGAGAGGGCGGATCGTGACGACGTTGAACATGCCGGCATGCATGTGCATCAGCAGGTGGCAATGAAACGCCCAGTCGCCCGGATTGTCGGCGGTGAGATCGAACGAGACGCGCCCGCCGGGCGCCACGTTCACGGTGTGCTTCAAGGGCTGGTTGCCGGGGTGGCCGTTGACGAGTTCGAAGAAGTGGCCGTGCAGATGAATGGGATGCGACATCATCGTGTCGTTCACGAGCGTAACGCGCACGCGCTCATTGGGCGCGAACCGAATGGGCTCGACCAGTTCGCTGAATCGGCGCCCGTCGAACCCCCACATGAAGCGCTCCATGTTGCCGGTCAGATGGATCTGCATGGTACGCGAGGGTGGACGCGTATCGCGGTTGGGATTGAGCGCGACGAGGTCTGTATAGACCAGCACGCGATGATCGACGTTCTCAAGTCCGGTCGGTCGTTCCGAAAGACGATTTTCAGCCATCGGCGAGATCGATTGAACGCCAACGCCGACCGCCATGTTCGGCGGCGCAAGCGCAGGGTCGCGCATGTTCATGCCGCCGCCATGGTCCATGCCGCCATGGTCCATGCCGGTCATGCCGGCCATCGAGCCCATGTCCATCCCCATATCGCGCATGGTGAGGTTGGGAACTTCGCGCAGGGGCGGCACGTCGGCGGTCATGCCAAGGCGCGGCGCCAGCGTGGCGCGGCCCATGCCGGATCGGTCCATAGCTTCAGCGACAATAGTGAAGGCGCGATCTTCTGTCGGCTGCACGATCACGTCGTAGGTTTCTGCGACCGAGATCTGAAATTCATCGGTCTCGACCGGGCGCACATTCTCGCCGTCGGCCTGCACGACCGTCATCGGCAAGCCCGGAATGCGGAAGTTGAAGATGGTCATCGCGGCAGCATTGATGATGCGCAGGCGCACGCGCTCACCGGGACGGAAGAGGCCAGTCCAATTCTCTGATGGCCCGTGGCCATTGATGAGATAGGTGTAGGTGGAAGCGCTGACATCGAGAATGTCACGCGGGTCCATACGCATGCCCGCCCACATGCGCCGTTCCTCGGCGCTCATCCGGTCGTCGCCGGAAAGGAGGCCCGCGACGGTCGTGCGTTGGCGATTGAAATAGCCGGGGCTTGCTTTCAGACGGCGCAGAATTTCGTGCGGATGCAAAAAACTCCAGTCCGAAAGGATGAGAACATGCTCGCGGTCGTAAGCGACGGGGTCGGGTGCGGTGGGATCGATGATGATCGGACCGAAATGGCCCATCGCTTCCTGCAGGCCGGAATGGCTGTGATACCAATAGGTGCCGGCCTGCCGCACCGGGAATTCATAGACGAACGTCTCGCGTGGGCGGATGCCGGGAAAGCTGACGCCCGGCACGCCGTCCATCTGGAAGGGCAGCAGGATGCCGTGCCAGTGAATGGAAGTGTCTTCGTCGAGCGTGTTCGCCACGGAGAGGCGTGCGGTCTGGCCTTCGCGCAGGCGCAGAAGCGGCGCCGGCAGCGTACCATTGACGGTGACAGCGTGACCGTTGCGTCCACCAACGCTGAACGGCGTGTGCCCAACGGTGAGCGCAATGTCGGCGCCTGACAGGGTGGGGAGCGTTGGCGCAATGCCTGCGGAGCCGCTTTGCGCCCAGGCCGGAAGCAATGGAGTCAAGCTCGCGAGCCCCGCGCCGCCGGCGAGCTTCAGTAATGTTCGGCGATCCGGGTTCAAACGGCCTCTCCTGATTCAACGCGAAACAAGTCTTCACTTTCCCATCGTCGGAAGGTCAACAGGTTATGGCTGAGCGGCTGGGGCGGCGCTCACAGCAGAGATACGCGCGCTGGGCTTTTTATCCCTAAGGCTCGTCCTGCGGCAGCGCCAGCGCCGTCGCGAGCTGGGCGCGGGCGCGCTAGACCCTCATTTCTATGGCCTTTGCGCTGGTGTTCAGGATTTGGGCCGCTTCCTTGTGCGACAGACCCTCGAACTGGGTCAGGATCAGCGGTTCTTTCAAAGTATGGTGAAGCAGAGCGATCTAGCGGTCGAGGTCCGCGAGGCGCCGCTCGCTTTCGGGCAAGGCCTCCGGGGCGGCGGGTCGATCGCGCCGCCCGCGGCGTCGATCGGCGCCGCCGCGAAGAAGAAGCGACGCACCATGCGCCTTCGGCTCCAGCGCGACACTTGTTCGATGTGATACGCCGCAACCATGCCCGCATCGGCCGTGTGGAATCGAACGTCGATAGTGCAGACCAAGCTGCGACGAAGGTCTCCTGGACGATGCAGCAGCGCCGGCAAGATACCGGCGTTGGTTGTCACTAGTGCTTACTGGCGCGACGGCTGGCTGGCGCAGCCGCTAAATCGTCGAGGATCGGACAATCGGAACGATCGTCGCCATGGCAGTGTTGAGAGAGGCCGCGTAGCGTGCGCAGCACCGCGCGCATCTCCTTGATGCGCCTTTCGAGGTCGGCGATGTGCGCTTCGGCTAGACGTTTCACTTCGCGCGAGGGACGTTTGCGGTCTCGCCAAAGGGCGAGCAGGGCGCCGACCTCTTCCAGTGAAAAGCCAAGATCGCGCGTGCGGCGGATGAATTGGAGGATTGAGACATCGTCAGCGCCATAGTCGCGATAGCCGTTGTCACGGCGTGCGGCGGGCTTCAGCAGGCTGATGCTCTCATAATAGCGGATCATCTTGGCCGATACGCCTGATCGTTCCGAGGCTTCGCTGATGTTCATGGGCTTGTTTTTCAGTCGGACTTTTCCGTATTGACTTTCCCATTGTGGGAAGGTGGAGGCTGCGTTTCAAGTCAAATCAGGAGCGCGGAAAAAATAGCCCGTGTTAGCGTTTATGAACCAGCACGATCATCATCACGACCACGCGGTCCACGCTGAGCCTAAGCGCGATCCGGTCTGCGGAATGCTTCCAAAGCCGGATACGCCCTATCGATTGACGCATGATGGCGAAGACTTTTTATTTTGCAGCGCGGGCTGCAAGGCGAAATTCGAGGCTGACCCCGCGAAATATACAAAACCAACGAAAGAGCATTCGTGCTCTTCATCGGGCGCGCATCACCATCACGCGCATGCGAGCACGCCTGTGCCGCTAGTGGACGCGCCGGCCGGCGTCAAATGGACATGCCCGATGCATCCCAAGATCGTGCGCGAGGGTCCGGGGTCATGCCCGATCTGCGGCATGGCGCTGGAGCCGATGACGCCAAGCGCCGATGCGAGCCCGAATCCCGAACTCATCGACATGCGGCGTCGCTTCATCGTGAGCGTTGTCGGCGCCACGCCTGTATTGTTGCTGGAGATGGGGCGTCATCTTTTCGGCATTGATCGCTTTGTCTCGCCGATGCTGAATCCGTGGCTCCAATTCGCCCTGGCGACTCCTGTGGTGTTGTGGGGCGGCTGGCCGTTCTTCGAGCGCGGCTATCAATCGCTCCAAACCCGTCATCTGAATATGTTCACGCTGATCGCACTCGGCACAGGCGTTGCGTGGATCTATAGCGTGGCTGCGCTGCTCGCTCCGGCGGCATTCCCGCCGCAATTCCGCGACGGCCACGGCCTTGTGTCGGTCTATTTCGAGGCCGCCGCCGTCATCACGGTGCTGGTTCTGCTCGGGCAGGTTTTGGAATTGCAGGCGCGCGAACGCACCAGCGGCGCGATCCGGGCCCTGCTCGATCTCGCGCCAAAGACTGCGCGTCGGATCACTGAAGCTGGCGAAGAGGAGGTCTCGCTCGATCTCATTCAGGTCGGAGACCGGTTGCGGGTCCGTCCGGGCGAGAAGACGCCGGTGGATGGCGTCGTACTCGATGGACGTTCGAGTTTTGACGAGTCGATGGTGACGGGGGAGTCCATGCCCGTCACGCGCGGGGTTGGCGAAAAGGTCATCGGCGGCACGCTCAATCAAACCGGCGCGGTCGTCATTGAAGCGCAACGCGTGGGCCGCGAGACCATGCTGTCGCAAATTGTGCAGATGGTCGCTGACGCGCAGCGTTCGCGCGCCCCGATTCAGCGCATGGCCGATCAGGTCTCGGGCTGGTTCGTGCCCGCCGTGATCGGTGTTGCAGTCCTTGCTTTCGTTGCCTGGGCGCTCGTGGGACCTGAACCGCGCTTTGCCTATGGACTGATCGCCTCTGTTTCCGTGTTGATCATCGCCTGTCCTTGTGCGCTGGGCTTGGCGACGCCAATGTCGATCATGGCGGGCGTCGGACGCGGCGCGCGTGCAGGCGTTTTGATAAAAAGCGCCGAAGCGCTGGAGCATTTCGAGAAGGTCGATACGCTGGTTCTGGACAAGACCGGAACGCTGACCGAAGGCAAGCCTGCGGTCGTTTCGATCAAGACGAGCGGAATCGAAACAGCGGAGCTGCTGCGCCTTGCCGCAAGCATAGAGAACCGCAGCGAGCATCCTCTCGCCCAGGCGATCGTCAGCGCCGCGAAGGCGCGACACATCGCTCTCGTCGAACCGTCGGAGTTCGACTCACCGACCGGCAAGGGCGTTGTCGGCATCGTGGACGGCAAGCGGCTTGCGCTTGGGGCCGAACGCTACCTTTCCGAACTGGGCGTCGATACGAGCGCTCTAAGGCAGGACGCCGAAGCGATGCGCACTGAAGGGGCCACGGCGATCTACGCTGCGGTTGACGGAATGGTCGGCGGCGTTTTTGCGATCGCCGATCCCGTGAAGGCGACCACGTCGGATGCACTGGCTGCGTTACGCGCTCAAGGCATCAAGCTTGTTATGTTGACTGGCGACAATCGCACCACTGCTGACGCTGTCGCGCGCAAGCTCGGCCTCGATCAGGTCGAGGCGGAAGTGTTGCCGCAGGACAAGTCGGAGATTGTCGCTCGCCTAAAACGCGAAGGTCGCGTCGTCGCCATGGCCGGCGACGGCGTCAATGACGCGCCAGCGCTTGCGGCCGCCGATGTCGGCGTTGCTATGGGAACAGGCACGGACGTAGCGATGGAGAGCGCAGGTGTGACGCTTCTGAAAGGCGACCTCGGCGGCATCGTACGGGCGCGGGCCATTTCAAAGGCCACGATGAATAATATTCGTCAGAACCTCTTCTTCGCCTTCGCCTACAACGTCGCAGGCATTCCGATCGCGGCGGGTATTCTCTATCCGATCACCGGCGATCTCCTGTCGCCGATGATCGCCGCTGCGGCCATGGCCTTGTCGTCGGTATCGGTCATCGCCAATTCACTGCGGCTCAACGGCATAAGGTTGGGCTGATCGCATTCATTCACGGCGTCAGCCAGTCCCAGCCTGTGTTCGACCCGCGCCGGAGGCGCAGGGCTCGCCGTGACCAATGAAGAGGCCCTGCGTCCCGGCGTCAGGGTAAAAAGCGAAGCGCGCCTTGACGCCGCCGAGCACGATGGCAGGCGAGCGATCTCGGTCTCATCAAGTCTGCGCCGCTGACGCCTGAGGAGCATGATGAGTTCATTCCGGCCTCGCGCGCTCAGCTTGGGCGTCGGTCTTGCGCAGGAAGGTCTCGGCGACATACGTGCCTTTGCGACGAACCTGAACGTGCTAGGCGCTCGACCGTAATAGTGTGAAACTCGCCATGAAATCGTCCCTCCGAGACTCCGCTCTCCGTCGGTCCAACCGGGAAAAGTCGGACTCAGTGCTGGCAATGCCGGTCGCTGAGATGACCACTGCGTGTGCAAACCGTATGCACTCAGCCCGGGAAGACGCGGGACGTTCCGGGAACACGAGTGCACACAGAGTGCGCACACGTTCGCGCTTTGACACGCAAAGAAAAACGGCAAAATATCAAATGCATAGATTCAGCGTCGCGCCGATGATGGATTGGACAGACCGGCATTGCCGGGCGTTCCATCGTGCGTTGACACGTCGCGCGCTGCTTTACACCGAGATGCTGACGGCGGACGCGGTCATCCATGGGCAGCGCGAACGGCTGCTGGGATACGATGCGGTCGAGCATCCGGTGGCGCTGCAATTGGGCGGCAGCGATCCGGCGAAGATGGCCGAAGCAGCGCGGGTCGGCGCAGCGTTCGGCTATGACGAAATCAACCTCAACATCGGCTGTCCGTCCGATCGGGTGCAATCGGGCCGCTTCGGCGCGTGCTTGATGCGCGAGCCGGACCTCGTTGCGGCGCTCTGGCGGGCGGCGCAGGAAGCGGCGCCGGAGGTGCCGGTGACCATCAAGTGCCGCATCGGCGTCGATGATCAAGAGCCGCGCGAAGCGCTGTCCGCTTTGGTCGATGCGAGCATGCGTGAAGGATGCGAGACGTTCATTGTGCACGCGCGCAAGGCGTGGCTCAAAGGGTTGTCGCCGAAGGAGAACCGCGACGTGCCGCCGCTGGACTATGATTTGGTGCGGACGCTGAAGCGCGAACGGCCTTCGCTGACGATCGTCCTCAATGGCGGATTGACGGGGCTCGATCACGCGCTGAGCGAGGGCGCGGGGCTGGATGGCGTGATGCTTGGCCGCGCCGCCTATCAATCGCCGGCATTGCTCTTGGATGTCGATGCGCGCGTGTTCGGTGCGCCGGCGCCGGCCGCCACGCGCGAGGCGGCAGTCGAAGCGTATCTTCACTACATCGAAGCGCGGCTTGACGAAGGCGTGCCTTTGCATGCGATGACCCGGCACATGCTGGGATTGTTCAATGGCTTGCCGGGCGGCCGGCGCTGGCGGCGCGTGCTTTCCGAAGAGGGCGTGCGCGCAGGCGCCGGCGTCGAGGTCGTTCGCAAAGCGCTCAGCGCAGTCACGCCCGCGCTGATGCCCGCATGAGCGCAGAGATTTGGGGTTTTCTGCTCGCGCTCGCAGCGGCGGGTCTATTTGCGGGCTTCGTCGGCGGCTTGTTCGGCATAGGCGGGGGCGCGGTGATCGTGCCGGCGCTCTATGTCGTCTTCACCGCCTTTGGCGTCGACGAAAGCGTACGCATGCACTTGGCGATCGGCACCTCGCTGTCGACCATTATCGCCACCTCTTGGCGCTCGCTTGCTACGCACACTAAAGCGGGCGCAGTCGATTACGAAGTGCTGAAATCCTGGAGTCCATGGATCGGACTTGGCGCGCTTGGCGGCTCGGCGCTCGCGGGCGCCGTCAATACCGAAGCGCTGATGATCGTGTTTGGCGCGGGGCTCCTGCTGATCGCGCTGCAGATGGGATTTTCAACGCCGAACTGGCGCTGGTTTGCCGACATGCCGACCGGCGCGACGCGCGCGCTGACAGCAGGCGCGCTCGGTTTGCTGTCGGCGATGATGGGCATTGGCGGGGGCGCGTTCGGCGTCACCATCATGGCGCTGTGCGGGCGGCCGATCCATCGCGCCGTGGCGACAGCGTCAGGCTTCGGCGCCGCAATCGCGTTGCCGGCCACGATTGGTTATGTCGTCACCGGCTGGAGCAGAGCCGGACTGCCGCCGTTTTCGCTGGGCTTTGTCAGCTTGCCCGGCTTCGTCGCGCTCGCCGCGCTGACGGCAATAACCGCGCCGATCGGCGCCCGGCTCGCGCATCGCTTACCGCAAGCGGCGTTGAAGCGCGCGTTTGCTGTGCTGCTGGCGCTGGTCGCGCTCAACATGCTGCGCGAAGCGCTCACCTGAGCATCGAGAGGGCGGCGCTCCAGAATTGCGCGCCGGCATAGAGCGCGGTCACCAGCGCGATGACGGCGATCCAGGCGAGGAGCGAGATCACTACGCCTGGGCCTTTGGCGCCAACAGACTTGGCTTGGCGTGAGGCCGCTGCGGCGGCCCCGCCAAAGATGACCAGGGCAACCAGGAGATAAACGAGGCTAGCGATCCCCTCGTTGGTCATCGCCGCCGCTGCGCGCTGAGCCGGGCCGGCAGTTCAGCCATGATCGTCCGCCGCGTGATCTCATCCAGACCACCCCACGAAGCGATTTCCTTCAGGGTCCGGCCGCAGCCAATGCAGAGGCCGCTGCCGCCATCCACGGCGCAAACCTTGATGCAGGGCGAGGAAATTGGGCGATCGGTCATCGGGTTAGGCGAGAAACATCGATAATCGATAAAACGTCATTGACATTCAATGTGATATAGGACATTATCACCATGACGTAGTACACGACTACATATGGCAAGGCCACCGAAGAAACGAGCCCCTCGTCAGCCCGTGTATACGACAGCGCAAATCGAGCGCGTGTTGATCCCGCTGCTAATGGATTACTTCGCGCCCGGCGTTACGCAGACAGTACTGTCTGAAACTCGGGCCGCTGCTCTAGCCGCTGAATTATCTCGGGCTTTGGAGCGCGCCCGCGATCGACGATCACGCTCAACGTCACCATAAAAATGATGGCGTTGCCTGCGGTTTCATGGAACGCCTCAAAATCCTTCTTTCGGTAAACTTGGATGTGCTTGCGCTCCATGCGGGGTTCTAAGCCTGCGTCCCAAGAAATCCGCCCATCATTCAAAGCTTGACGATACAGCTGCTCTTCCACCGCCAGATTCGATAAGTGCTCTGGGTCAATCAGCAGTAAGGCATCGGGCAGATCGGCTGCGTATCCCCACAGATGATGCGCAAAGCCGTGTCTTTGGTTTGCAATTCGCCGGGCGTAACGAATACCGACCGTCAATTGTGTGAGCCGATCTGGTTGAAGCGCGCGCTGTGCTGCGGCTTGGAGCGCATCAAGGCGAGCCGCGCTGCTCGTGAGCGACTGGAACATTGCCACTGCCGGCGCTGACTCCGCGCCCAACATATGCGCCAATAGGCGACCCATCGCATTTTCAACGTGCGACCAGCGAGCGATGCACTCCAGCGCCAAAACCGCGAGTTCCGGCCTCTCCGCCAAAGCGTTTGGACCGAAGTGGGGTTTTGCCTTATTGCTGACTTTCGAGAGAGGGTTCGGCATGACGAGAAAATCCAAAGACGATTACTCAGAAGAAGAGGCGCGACGGCGTTTTGAGAGCGCGGTTGATGCCGCGCTCCGCACCCCTCCCATGCATCGCGAGACGAAGAAATCCAGCCAAGGCAAAACCGAATCCAAAGGGTCGAAAGCAAAGCGTTAGTAAAGAGCCGTCACACTCGCGCTCATGATCGAAGCCCGCCGTGCTCCGTCAGAAAATCGCGAATCGTCCGAGCTTTCTCGGCGAATATTTGCCGAAGTTCATCGATCTCTCTGGCGAGGCTGGGCGGATAGTCGCCTTCGGGCAACGCTTCGAGAGCACCCACAATGCCCCGATAGTGATCCTCAGGCAGCGTCGCGATGAGCGTCGGCAGAATTGCCGTTATCAGTATCAGTTGCGCGCGAAGATTGATGATCATCGGATCATCGGGCGAAACGGCGCTCATACCTTGGGTCTCCAACGCTTGCGGCGGCGGCGCCTCTTTTTATCCGACGCTTTGAGCGCCTTCTTCGGCCCGGCGAGTCCGCCGATAGGTCAGGCGCTTGCCGACGATGCCCGGAACGCTGCGTTCGAAGCGCTCTTGATCGTCCACGCCAAGCGCCATGCGGTTGGAATAGCGATAGTCAAATTCGGCGACGTAGCGGTGCAGATGATCCGCGCTGCAATGCTGGTAGATGCCGCGCATGCCGCGCTTAAAGGTCGAGAAATAGCTTTCCACCGTGTTCGTGTGAACGCTGCGATCCTTCTTGCTGACGTACTCGCCGACGCCATGCTTGACGCTCTTGTGGGCGGCGAACGCCTTGCCCGGCGTCTTGTAAACCGACGCCTCGTCGGTCAGCAGGCGCGCTTCCTGGGCGATGCGCGCTTCGAGCACAGGAGCAAGCGTTGCTTTAGAAAACTCGCTCATCAGCAGCGAGCGAGCGCGGCCCGTGTCGCGATCAACCAGCGTCACGACGCGGTTTTGATTGGTGAGGTTGCGGCGTTTGCCAACCTTGGCGTTGGGGTTCACGCCGAAATAGGTTTCGTCCACCTCGACCGAGCCGCCGCCCGAGCCCATCGGCGCGTCGTCAGCGGGGCGCAGGCTTTCGCGGATGCGATGCATCAAAAACCAAGCCGTCTTTTTCGAGACGCCTAGCGTGCGGTGGA
>JAEUMR010000047.1 GCA_016791385.1 Hyphomonadaceae bacterium | reverse complement strand
CAGACCTGACCATGAGCGACGACCGTCAACTCCTGCACCTCGTCATCGGCGGCGAACTGAAACAACTGGACCGCCCCGTCTTCGAGGACCTTTCGAAAATCGATTTCGTCGGCGCCTATCCAAACTACCGGCTCGCCTACGATGCGTGGAAAGCCGCGGCCCAGCGCACAGTCGATAACGCCCGCATGCGCTATTTCATCATCCACGCCCACCGCCTGCTCGATCCCGGCGCCGATCCCGAGCACGAGCTGTGACCGGCGCATGACAGCGAACGCGCTGCTTGCGCGGCTTTGGCGGGGCTATGTCTCCCGCTACGCGGGCGATCTGCTTTTGCTGGCGCCCGTGCTTGCCGTTGTTGCGCTGGCGGCGGTCTCCTACGCGGCGATCCTGAAATTCACCATCGACTCGATCCAGGCTGGTGATCTCGCTGCGATCACGCTCGTGCCGGTCGCGGTTGTCGCCGCAACCGTGGTGCGTGCGATCGCCATCTATCTGCAGGCGGTGCTGTCGCAAACGCTGGCGCTCAAGGTGCTGCGCGATCTGCAGCGCGACATGTTCGCCAAGATCACCAACGCCGATTTCGCCCGTATCGCGCGCGAAGATGGCGGACGGCTCGTCTCCCGCTTCACCAACGACATCACCGTCATCGGCGAAGGCTTGGTGCGCGGGGGGCAAGTCGCGATCCGCGATAGCTTGACGTTGATCGGCGCGGTCGGTTCGATGTTCTATTACGATTGGGCGCTGACGCTGATCGTGCTCGGCGTCTTCGCTGTCGCCGGCAAGCCGCTGCAAATGGTGGCGCAGCGCGCACGCCGCACAACCGAGGCGGCGCAAGTACAGATCGGCGCGCTCACGGCGCTCCTGTCGGAAAGCATCGGCGCGGCGCGCGTGGTGAAGACCTACGGACTGGAACAACGCGAGGTCGGCCGCGCCGGTGAGGCGTTCGAGGAGCGGCGCAAGCTGGCGGTGCGCTTGGCGCGCAACCGCGCGCGCAGCGAACCGCTCATGGAAGTGCTCGGCGGGGCGGCGCTGGCGGCGGTGCTCTATTTCGCCGGCGTGCGCATCGCCACCGGGGCGATGACGCTGGGCGATCTCATCGCCATCATCGGCGCCATTGGCGTCGCCACGCCGGCGGCGCGCGCAATCAGCAGCTTCAACACCGTGCTGAATGAGGGCCTCGCGGCGCTGGGGCGCATCTTCGGCCTGCTCGATGAGCCCGCCCATGTGGTGGACAAGCCGGGCGCCAAGCCGCTGCACATCGAGCGCGGACGGGTCGCGTTCGAGAACGTGTCGTTCTCCTACGGCGACAGCGCCGCGCTGACCGAAGTGAGCTTCAGCGTCGAGCCAGGGGAGACGGTAGCGCTGGTCGGCCCCTCGGGCGCGGGCAAGTCGACTATCTTCAACCTGCTGCCGCGGCTCTACGATGTCACCGGCGGCTCTGTGCGCATCGATGGGCATGACGTGCGCAGCGTGACGCTGGCGAGCCTGCGCGCTTCGATCGCGCTGGTGGCGCAGGAGGCGGCGCTGTTCAACGACACCGTCGCGGCCAACATCGCGCTCGGCAAAGCCGGCGCGAGCCGCGCCGAGATCGAAGCGGCGGCGCGTGCAGCGGCCGCACATGATTTCATCGGTGCTCTGCCCGAAGGCTACGAGACGCTGGTCGGCGAGCGTGGCGGCAAGCTTTCCGGCGGCGAGCGCCAGCGTATTGCGCTCGCGCGCGCCTTCCTGCGCGACGCGCCGATCCTGTTGCTCGACGAAGCGACGAGCGCGCTCGACGCCGAAAGCGAGCGGCAAGTGCAGGATGCGCTGAAGCGGCTTTCACACGGCCGCACGGTGCTGGTGATCGCACACCGCCTCGCCACCGTGCGCGAAGCCGACCGCATCCTCGCGCTCGAAGGCGGGCGCATCGTCGAAGTCGGCAAGCACGACGAATTGGTGGCCAAGAACGGGCTGTATGCGCGCCTCAGCCGGCTGCAATTCCAGCACGCGCAATAAAAGCTATTCGCGGCGCAGGATGCGGTCGACCAGGACGTTGGCCCACCACTCGCTCATGAACGCGGCTTTGACCTTGGCCTTGTCGTAGTCCTGCTCGACCCAGTCGATGAAGGCTTTGCCGCTTTCTTTCGTCTCAGCGAGATAGGTGGCGAAGAAAAAGTCGATCATGCCGGTCTTGCCCTGCTTCACATGCAGGTATTTCAGTCCGAGTTGTTCGACCGCCGCTTCGATCGGCACGCCCATCTTGAAGTGCTTGTAGAGCACCGCCATCACGCCGGCCCGGTCCGCGCCGGATTTGCAGTGCATCAGCGCCGGGTACTGGATGGTCTCGAACAGATCCTTAGCGCGGCGGATTTCCTCCACGCCGGGTGGCTCGCGCGAATACATCTTCGCATCGATCATGGTGATGCCGTGCCGGACGCAGGCTTCGCGCTCGAGGTGATAGAAGCCGGTGTCGGAGGTCCCGCGCAGGTTGAGGATGGTCTTGAAACCCTCCTCGGCGTAGCGCGCCACCTGCTCGGGCGATGGCTGGTTGGCGCGCGCCATTACCCCCGGCTCGATCCAGTGGAAATTGGAAAACCGCGCCCGCAAGAAGCCATGATCGCCCCAGATGAGGTCCGCGTTCGCGCGCCGCCGGCCCTGCGGGGTCGACAGGTCAAAGCGCGACGGCTTGGCCTCCTTGGTTTCGCTCATGTCCTCTTCAATCCATTGCTGGCGCGCGGGCGGGCGGCACCCCTATAAGGGGGGCGGCGCGATCCAGGAAGTCTCGGCCCCAGCAGAGCCATGTTGAAGAAAATTCTCGGCAATTCTTGGGTCCAGTTCCTGATCGGCCGGGCCATTGGCGGCTACATGCTGTTCGTCGGCGTCACCACACGCTGGCAGAAGGTGAACCACCAGGCGGTGGAGCCATTCTGGCGCCCGGACGGGGGCAAGCTGATCGGCTGCATCTGGCACGGCCGCTTCTCGCTGATCCACAAGCTGTGGTGTTTTGAGCGGGGCGTGCCGAAGGCGAAGATGCTGATCTCGCAATCGCGCGAAGGCGGCATCGTCGCCCACACCTCGCGCACGGTCGGCGCCGAAGTGATCCGCGGCTCGGCCGCCAAGGGCAAGCAAGCCAAAGGCGGGGTCGAAGCGATGCGGGCGATGGCGCGTCACATCGAAGGCGGCGGTGTGATGGCGATGACGCCGGACGGGCCGCGCGGGCCGCGCATGCGGGTGAAGAAGGGACCGATCCAGCTGGCCAAGCTCGCTGGCGCGCCGCTGATGGGCGTGACCTGGTCGACCTCCAACCGCATCGTCTTCGACAAGAGCTGGGATCAATTCATCCTGCCGCTGCCGTTCGGACGTGGCGCGCTAATCTGGACCGATCCGATCGCGCCGCCGCCGCTAGACGCCAGTGACGAGGAGATCGAGGCGGTGCGGCAGAAGCTGGAAGACGAGATGAACCGCATCGCCGCGGAGGCCGACCGTATCGCCGGTGTCGCCGTGATTGAGCCTGCGCCGCTGAAGGCTCAACGCGAGCCCGCAGATCCGGCCATCGCGTGAGCTTCTCGCCTGCCCTGACCGCGTATCGTCTCGCGACGCCGCTACTTGCGCCGCTCGCGGGGCTGTGGCTCGGCGCACGCGCGAACAGCGGCAAGGAAGACCGCGCCCGTCTCGGCGAGCGCTACGGGCGCTATCCCAGCGCGCGACCGGCTGGCCGCCTAGTTTGGCTGCACGCAGCGAGCGTGGGCGAAAGCAATGTGGCGCTGGCGCTAATCGAAGCGCTGGCCGCAGCCGATCCTTCGCTCTCGTTCGTGATCAGCACCGGCACGCGCACCTCCGCCGACCTTGTGGCGCGGCGCGCGCTGAAACGCGTCACCCACGTTTACGCGCCGCTCGACGCAGGCGGAGCGGTGCGGCGCTTCCTCGATCATTGGCGCCCCGATCTCGGCGTGTTCGTCGAGAGTGAGCTGTGGCCGAACCTGATCCTGGCGGCGCAGAAGCGCGGCATCCCGCTGGCGCTGGTCAACGCGCGGATGAGCCCGAAATCGCTGCGGCGCTGGCAAGCGTGGAGCGCGGCAGGCGCGCGCCTGCTGAACGCGTTCGCGTTCGTCGCAGCCGCCGATGCGCGCACGGCTGAGGCGTTGCGCCAAGTGCGCGGCGCTGACGTGGCCGCGCTCGGCAATCTGAAGCTCGCAGCGCCGGCGCCGAAGATCGACGCTGGCGCACGCGAAGCGCTGGCGAAGGAGATCGGCGGACGCGACGTTTGGCTGGCCGCTTCGACGCATGCGGGTGAAGACGAGATCGTGCTGGCGGCGCACGCGCAGCTGCGTGCGCAATGGCCGGACGCGCTGTTGATCATTGCGCCGCGCCATCCCGAGCGCGGCGAAGCCATCGCGCAACTCGCTGGCGGCGCGCCGCGCCGGTCTCGCTTCGAGGCGATCGGCGCCGCGCCGGTCTACGTCGCCGACACGCTGGGCGAGTTGGGCCTGTTCTACGACATCGCGCCGGTGGCGCTGGTCGCCGGAAGCCTGCTGCCGAGCCTCAAAGGCCACAATCCAATCGAACCCGCCAAGCTCAACGCCGCGGTGTTGACCGGGCCGCATGTCGAGAGCTTCCAGGATGTGTTCGACATGCTGTTTGCAGCAGGGGGAGCGAGCATTGTGCGCGACGCAGCCGGGCTGGCGGAAGGCGTCGCCGCGCTCTGGCAGGACAAGAATGTGCGCTTGCGTCGGGTTGATGCGGCGCGCAGCGTCGTTGATGTTGGCGCCGAAGCGATGGAAACGACGGTTGCACAGCTTCTGGCGCTGATGCCGCAGCAAAGCCCAGCGACGAGGCCCGCCGATGCGTCAGCCTGAATTCTGGAAAGCCGGCGCACGCGGCAGAGACGCCGCCATCGCCCTGCGCGCAATGCTGACGCCGCTCTCCTGGGCCTATGCCTGGGCCGCGTCCGAACGCATTCGCCGCGCTACGCCGCGGCACGCGCCCGTGCCGGTGGTGTGCATCGGCAATCTCACCATCGGCGGCGCCGGCAAGACGCCGTTGGCGCGCGCGATCCGCGCCAAGCTCGGCCCCGGCGCGCATACGCTTTCGCGCGGCTATGGCGGCCGCGCGCCCGGCCCGCTGCGCGTGACGGCCGACATGGATGCAGGTGAAGTTGGCGATGAGCCGCTGTTGCATGCGCGCGACGGCGCCACCTGGGTGGCGCGCGACCGCGTCGCCGGCGCGTTCGCCGCAGCGCAAGCGGGCGCGCACGCCATCGTCATGGATGATGGATTTCAGAACCCAGCGCTGGCGAAGGACCTTTCCATCCTCGTGGTCGACCCCGGTTTTGGCGCCGGCAATGGTCAGGTTTTCCCGGCCGGACCGTTGCGCGAGCCGCTTGCGGCCGGCCTTGCCCGCGCTGACGCCGTCGTACTGCTACGCAACGCCAACGAAGGTGAAGCGGCCGATCTCGACTGGCTGGCCGCGTTTGCGAAGCCGAAGCTGGAAGCGCGGTTGGAGCCCGCGGGCATCGTGCCGGAAGGCAAGCTGGTGGCGTTCGCCGGGCTTGCGCGGCCAGAGAAATTCCTGGCCACGCTGCAAGGCATGGGCGCGCACGTCGCCGATTTCGTGCCCTTTCCCGATCACCACGCCTTCAGCGGCGAGGATCTGCGGCTCCTGGCAGAGATGGCGCAGGAGAACGGTGCGATGCTGATCACAACGGAGAAAGACGCCGCCCGGCTCGCGCCCGAGTGGCGCGCACGTGTTGCCGTCTTGC
This sequence comes from Hyphomonadaceae bacterium, assembly GCA_016791385.1. GTDB lineage: Bacteria > Pseudomonadota > Alphaproteobacteria > Caulobacterales > Aquidulcibacteraceae > Vitreimonas. The sequence goes on along the minus strand of JAEUMR010000047.1, from coordinate 193,724 downwards.
CAGTGGCGGCGCGCTTTGCCGACGAAGCGGCGCTCGACGCCTTGCTCGCGCCGATCCGATCACGGATGAATGCCGCGCATGGCTAAATCGAAGCCGGTCAATTTCTACTTCCGCCTCGAGGCGTTGGCCTGGAACGCCTATATCGGCTTCATGGGCGCGCTGGGGCTCGAGCGCGCCTCGCGCTGGGGCGCGGCGATCGTGCCGCCGATTGCGCATCTGACCAGCGCCTGGAAGACGGCGCTGCGCAACATCCGCATGTGCTTTCCAGAACAGAGCGACGCTTGGCATCGCGAAGTGCGGCTTGAATCGTTCCGTGAGCTCGGCCGCATGTCCGGTGAGTTTCCGCACATGGGCAAGTTCCTCGACAAGTACAGGAACGGCGAGATCGTCTACGAGGGCCGCGAGAAGATCGAAGCGACGATCGGCAAAGGCGCGGTATTCATCGGCGGCCACTTCACCGACTGGGAGGTGACCTCGCTGTGTCTGGCGCAGACCGACCCCACCTGCCACTTCACCTATCGCCCGGCCAACAATCCGATCATCGACAAGTACATCGTCGACACGCGCGCCGCGTTCGGGCTGGCGCTGCAAGCGGCGAAGGGTGAGACCGGCGGCATGGGCCTGCTGCGCTCGCTAAAGAAGCGCCGCGCGGTGGCGCTGATGAACGACCAGAAATACAATTCCGGTCTGGCCGTGCCGCTGTTCGGCTATGATTGCATGACCGCCGATGGGCCGACGCGGCTGGCGCTCAAATTCAACGTGCCGCTGATCCCGATCTCCGGCCGCCGCATCGAGGGCACGCGCTTTCATGTGCGCGTGCACGATCCGATCCCGCTCGATTACGCCAATCCGGACTCCGAGCAGACCGTGCTGGACGGCGTCAAGCGCATCAACGCGTTCATGGAAGAACGCATCCGCGAAGCGCCTGGGCAATGGTTCTGGGCGCACCGGCGCTGGCCGAAGGAAGCTTGGGTGAAAGCGGGCGTGATGTGAGCCATGGAGCGCCGGCGTCTCGCCGGCGTTTTTTTTAAGGCGAACAACCCGTCCCAATCTGCCGGCGAGGACGCCGGCGTTCCATATCAATGCGCCGCCGCCAACTGCGCCCGCGCCTGCGCCAAGCCTTCGATCGCGACGCTCGGATCAAGCTGACGTTCGCGCCATTTCATGCGCCAACACAGATGCGGGCCGGTGGCGCGGCCGCTGGAGCCGACAGCGCCAATCACTTGCCCCTGAGCGACATGATCGCCGACCGCGACGTCGAGCCGGCTCATGTGCAGGTACATGGTGATGAGGCCCTGGCCGTGATCAATGAACACGAGCCCGCCTTCGTAATGCATGTCCGGCTGCGCCAGCGTGACGATGCCGGCGGCTGGTGCGTGGATCGGCGTGCCGGTGGGCGCGGCGATGTCGTAGCCGAAATGCGGCGTCGACGGCACGCCGTTCAAGATGCGCTGGTTGCCCCAGCGCCCCGTAACCGTGCCGCCTTCGACCGGCAGAATGAAGCCGTCGAGGAAGCCCTCGATGTCGGCAATGCTGGCGAAGCCTTCTTGCTTGATCGCCGCTTCGCGGCGGATGCGCTCAAGCACGGCGGGATCGGTGGGCGTCACCGTCTGCGGCGGCAAGCCGCTGACGCGCTGAATATCGAACTGGCGCGGCGCGATGGTGAAATCGGCGAAGGCGGCGGCGCCGTTCGCGCGCGCTTCGACCTGCGCGCTCTCGGCGTGCTCGCGGTTGAAGCCGATCACCGCCCAGCCTTGCGCGTCAGCCCCACCGCTGGCGACGCCATCGACGAAGATCGCCGCGCCCGGCAACGTGCGGCACAGCGCGACCCCGCCTTGGGTGAAGGCGCCAGCGCAAGAGAGCGTTAGCGCCTGCGGTGCGGGCGCTACCTCTTCGCTCCGCGGCGCGGTTGGCGCCTCGGCTTGCGCGGGCGGCTCGGCCGCAGCACAGGCCGACAGCAAGAACAGCGCGCCTGCGAGCCATCTCATTTGCGCAGCCCGGCCTGCAACTCATGCCAGCGGTGCATCGCCTCTTTGGGGCCGCGATAGGGCTCCTGCAGGTCGACGCTCCAATAGCGCAGCTCGTCCAGCGGGATGCGTTCGCCGCTGACGGCGCAGGTCACGAACAAGCCCTGCTTGAGGATCGTGAACTCGTTGTCGCCGTAATGGAGCTTGGCCTCAGGCCCGCCGGGATCGTGCTTATTCATCGGCTCAGTGTAGCGATTGGCGGCCCCGCAACCAAGGCCGGGGACGGCTCAATGGTGCAGCAGGATCATGGTGGCCAGGCCAAGGAAGGCCAGGAAGCCGATGCAATCGGTCACGAAGGTGACGAACACCGACGAAGACACAGCCGGGTCGGAGCCGAAACGGCGAAGCGTGAGCGGCACGAGAATGCCGGCCAGCCCCGCACAGGCGAAATTGATCAGCACCGCGAGCCCGATGGCGGCGGAAAGCCTGGTGTCCGAGAACCAAAGCCAGACGATGCTCGCCAAAAGGAGCGCAACCAGCACGCCATTGGACATCGCCGTCATGGCTTCGCGCAGAACGTAGCGCGCCGCGTTCGACTCGGTGAGGTCGCGTGAGGCGATCGCGCGCACGGCGACAGCGAGCGTTTGCGTGCCGGCATTGCCGCCGAGCGAGGCCACGATCGGCATCAGCACGGCAAGGGTGGCGATCTGCTCAATCGAGCCCTCGAAAGCGCGGATCACGCTTGAGGCAACCAGGGCGGTGGCGAGATTGACCATCAGCCACGGCGCCCGTGCGCGAACGGATCGGAACACGTTGTCGGTCTGCGCCGCTTCGCTGACGCCGGCCAGGCGCAGCAAGTCTTCTTCGCTTTCTTCGCTGATGACGTCGACGATATCGTCGATAGTGACCATGCCGGTGAGGCGGCCCGCTTCATCGACCACGGGCGCGGACGCCATGTGATATTTCTGGAACGTCTGGGCCACCTCTTCCTGGTCCATCTCCGGACGGATCAGGATCAGCGGCGCACGCATCATCGCCTTCACCGGCATGTCGCGGCGGGCGCGAATGAGGCTCGACACACGCACGGCGCCGATCGGGCGCATCGCTGCGTCGACGATGTAAATCTCGAAGAACTCGTCCGGCAGCTCCGCCGCTTCGGCGCGCAGCCGGTCGATCACCCCGCCCACCGTGTCGCCCTCGGGCGCAGCGACGTATTCGCGCTGCATGAGGCGGCCGGCGGTCTCTTCGTCGAACGAGAGCGCCTCTTCGACCGCCAGACGGGTGTCTTCATCGGCCTCGGCCAGCACCGCGCCGAGCTGGCTTTCATCGATGTCGGCAGCGACCGCCGCCGCGTCGTCGGTGTCGAGTTCGTCCAGCGCCTTGCCGACATACTCGGCAGGCAGTTCCGGCAGCACCTCCTCGCGCCGCTCCCAGGAGAGGTTGGCGAGGAACTCCGCCGGCAGCTGGCGGCCAATCAGGCGCGCGATCGTGCGCGCCGTCTCCAACGGCACGTGTTCGATGACGTCAGCGAGGTCCGGCGCGTCGAGATTTGCCAGCAGGCGGCGCAGCAGCGGCGCGTCATGATCGCCAGCCGCACCGACAACACGGGCGACGAAGGCCGGGTCTTCAGACGGTGCGCGGCGGGCCTGCTCGGCGGCGGCCAGTTCGGTTTCGGTGCTCATGGCCTGGCCGCTTCGCTGGGAGGGACGGGTCGTGGATTCGTGCCCCTGCAAAACGCCGCGTCGCGCTCTGCGTCAACCCCAAGAATGCGTTCTCGCCGCGCGCACCGACTGATGCTGGACCCGCCTCAGGCGCGCCCCTAGTTTCTTCTCGCGATTAACCAGGAGAGAAAGTCCATGTCCTTGGGTGGCGCGGCGCTGGCGCTCTTCCTTCTGCAAGCAGGAGCGCCGACCGCGGCGAGCGCTCCGGCCCCTGCGGTCCAGTTTGAAGCGGTCGAGCACGACTTCATCGCGCACGACGTCACCTTCCGCTCCGGCGAACGCATGGACGCGGTTCGCATTCACTATGCGACGCTTGGGCGGCCCCATCGCAATCGGCGCGGCGAAATCGATAACGCCGTGCTGCTGTTGCACGGCACTGGCGGGACGGGACGTCAATTCCTGCAGCCGCAATTCGCCAGCGAGTTGTTCGGCCCTGGCGAGCCGCTCGATATCGCGCGCTACTGGATCGTCATGCCCGACAATATCGGGCATGGGCGCTCGTCCAAGCCGTCGGACGGGCTGCGCATGCGCTTTCCCCGCTACGACTATGACGACATGGTCGCGCTACAGCATCGGCTGCTGAGCGAAGAATTGCGCGTGCGCCACGCCCCGCTGATCCTGGGCACATCGATGGGCTGCATGCACGCGTTTGTCTGGGGTGAAACCTATCCGGACTTCGCCCGCGCGCTGATGCCGCTCGCATGCGAGCCGGTGGAGATCGCGGGCCTCAACCGCATGTGGCGGCAAGCGATCATCGACGGCATTCAGAGCGATCCGGCCTGGATGAACGGCGAGTATCAATCCCCGCCCACACAAGGACTGCGCACCGCCGCCTCAGTGCTCGCCATCGCCGGATCGGCACCGCTCTATTTCCAAGCGCAATGGCCCACCCGTGACGCGGCGACCGCGGAAATTCGCGCGCGCATCGAGCGCAGCATGGCCAGCGCCGACGCCAACGACATGATCTATCAATTCGAGAGTTCGCGGACCTACGATCCCTGGCCGGGCCTTGAGCGCATCACCGCGCCGGTCATGTGGATCAATTCAGCCGACGATTTCATCAACCCGCGCAATTTCGACTACCCGCAGCAGGCGCTTGCGCGCATGGGCGCCAACGCCCGCTTCCGGCTGATTGAGGAAACCGCCGCAACCCGTGGCCACGGCACCCACACCTGGGCCCAGTTCTGGAAACGCGATCTGGAAGATCTGCTTGCCAGGAGCGGGGACTAACTCGCCCCGCCGTCAGCCGCCGCTCGCCTCGCGAGCGAAGGCTGGTGCGCTCGAGAGGACTCGAACCTCCACGATGTTACTCGCCAGCACCTCAAGCTGGTGCGTCTACCAATTCCGCCACGAGCGCATCAGAGCGCGGGGGGTTAGCAGACCCGCCCCCAACGAACAAGGGCCGGAGCAGCGCTCCGGCCCTTTGATTTTTGCGCGGCTGCCGCCTCAGCGGGTGCCGATCTCCGAGATGTAGAGCTGGGCCGGTTGCAGCGTGGAGCTGCCATAGGTGCCGATCCAGATATCGTACTGGCCGCTTTGCGGATTGTTGAACTGGATCAGCGGGTTGAGGCCGTTGTTGCCGCCGTCGTCATCGCAATACCAGGAGCCGTCCGGGCCGTTGATGACGAGCGTGGTGTCAGCGCTGGAATCGGCCGAGATCATCAGCTGGTACTGGCCAGCCTGATAGTTCAGGCGGACGTCCGGCGCGTTGGCGATGAAGCCGCGGCAGGCCGAGCTGAGATTCTGCGCGTTGAGGTTCCCGCCGGACTGCACGTTCACGGTCTGCGGGTCAGGCCGGAAGCCGGCGGACAGGTTCAGCGTGCCGTAGGTCGGATTTGCGCTGTAATCCTGCGCCAGCGCCACGCCGGCAGTGGCAACAGCAGCGAAAGCGGCGCCAGCGGCGAGGATGCGTGCGATAGGCGACATGTTCGTTTTCCCCAGTGAAGCGCATCGGGCTCTGATGCACGGCGGTAAGCTGTCTCAGCCCGCCTGAGCGCAACATGAACAGACCGGCAAGAATGCGTCCAGAGTGAAAATTTAGGCGGCGTTGAACTCGTGCACGTCGGCGGGCTCGGTGACCGTGATGCAGAGGCGGTCGCCCTGGATGGTGATCTCCCCACGGGCGATGGGATGACCCGACGCCAAAATCCAGAGTTGATCGGTTTCCTTGGTGTCGAGCGGGATCACCGCCCCGCGCCCCATGCGCAGGAGGTGCTGCATCGGCATTTTGGAGCGCCCCAGCAGCACCGATAATTCGATCTGCACCCGGTCGACTTGGCTTCTATCCGGCACGTGACAACCCCATCTGATTCCCCTCTAGTCGAACCGGAAAGGGTTGCGGGCTGGTGAACGAAGCGAAACGGCGGATCGGCTGGGCGGTGTCGCCCGGGCTCACGGATTACGAACCCGCCGTTGCGGCAATGGAAGCGCGCGCGGGGGCGATCGCGGCGGGCGAGGCCGGCGAGCTGGTTTGGCTGCTGGAACATCCCCCGCTCTACACCGCTGGCGTCAGCGCCAAGCCCGAGGACCTGCTCGACCCAAACCGCTTCCCGGTGTTCAAGACCGGGCGCGGCGGCCAGTTCACCTATCACGGCCCCGGCCAGCGCGTGGCCTACGTCATGCTGGACCTGCGCACGCGCGGGCGCGACGTGACGCGCTTCGTCGCCGACCTCGAACGCTGGCTGATCGGCGCGCTCGAGCGCTTCAACGTGAAGGGCGAGGTGCGCGAAGGCCGCGTCGGCGTTTGGGTCGAGCGCAAAGCCCCGGGCTGGTCGCGCGAGGACAAAATCGCCGCCATCGGCGTGCGTCTGCGCAAATGGGTCAGCTTCCACGGCATCGCCTTCAACGTGGAGCCCGACCTCAGCCATTTCGGCGGCATCACGCCGTGCGGCATTTCCGGCCCGCAATTCGGCGTCACCAGTCTGGTCGATCTCGGCCTGCCGGTGACGATGAGCGACGCCGACGCAGCGCTCAGGGCTGCGTTCGAAGAGGTTTTCGGCGCCACAGAAACCATCGCTCCGCCGCTCTGAAGCTGTCATCTGCAGGCGAGAAATTGCGAACGCCGCGGAATGCAGGAATAGCAATTGCATGAGCGTGGAATCAGTCAGCCGTTTGGGCCCCGGAGTGACGTTGTCGCTACGCAGGCCGCCTGGTGGCGTCACCCGCAGCGTGGCGGATCTGATCGGCCACTCGCGCAAGGCGACATGGTCGCGGGTCGCTTCTGCCGCGACCATGGGCGGGCTCTCGATCGCGGTCCTGCCGTGGACGCACTCCTTGGTCTGGATCGCGTTCATGACCGCCTGGGAGGTGGTGCTGCGCCCGTTCCTGGAAGACCGGATCGTGTTGCCCATCGCCGAGCGCTCAGAGCAGCGCGGCTTTATGTGGCTGGCTGGGATCCACCTGATCGGCGCCTCCGCCTACTCGATCTTTCCCGCCGCGACTTGGAGCACGAACACGCCGATCGGCATGGTGCTCGCAACCGCATGGGTGTGCGGCTCGGCCAACCATCTGTTCATCTATTTTTCCTCCAACCGGCTGGTTCTGGCGGCCTGCATTACGCCACTTGTCTGCCTGTCACTCGCCGCGCCGTTTCTGGCCAACGGTCCGGACATGACGGCCGGGATCAGCGTCGTCGCGCTCATCTCGCTGATCTTCGCCGCCGGCGCGTTTGGCTTCGATCGCCAGGTGCTGCTTGCGCAGCTGGCGCGGCAGGCAGCGGCCCGCGCCGCCGCCGAAGAAGCCAACAAGTCGAAATCGCAATTCCTGGCGACGATGAGCCACGAATTGCGCACCCCGCTCAATTCGGTGATCGGCTACGCCGAGCTGATCGGCGAAGAATCGAATGACGACGCCATCACCGGCGACGCCGAGAAGATCAAGACCTCGGCGCGGCAGCTGCTCGGGGTGATCGACGTCATCTTGGATGTCTCCAAGCTGGAGGCAGGCACGATTGCGCTCGAACACGAGCGCATCGCTCTGTCTGGTGTAATGACGCAGTTGAAGCAGGCCGCGGCCCCGCTCGCGGCGCAGAACAACAACAAGCTCATCGTGGGGGACGCCGAAGGTGAAGCGGAGCTCGACCATTTGCGCGTCCACCAGTGCCTGATGCACCTCATCAGCAACGCCGCGAAATTCACCAAGAACGGCGAGATTCGTATCACAGCACGCCGCACCGCCGCCGGCATGGTCGAGTTTGTGGTCGCAGACACTGGCATCGGCATCGCCCCGGAACACCAGGCGCGAATCTTCGAGCCTTTCGCGCAAGTCGAAGGCGATCACGACAGGCGCTTCGAGGGAGCGGGGCTCGGCCTGGCGCTGGTGCGCCGCCTCGCCCGGCTGATGGGCGGCGACGTGACCTGCCACAGCACGCTCGGCGAAGGCGCCACGTTCACCCTCTCCGTGCCCGGCCACGTCCGCGCCTAGGGGCCTGCGTCCAAAACCGGTTCCGGCTGCATCTGTGTCTGCAATGGGGCAGCGCCCCGCACGACAAGAGGGAGCTTAGGAATGGACGCCGAAATCTTTGTCCCGTTTACGTTTTTCGCGTTTGTGGCCGCGATCATTTTGGTTCCTGTGTTGGCCAAGGAACGCACCAAGCGCTCGGCCCACGACCTCATCTCGCAAGCCATGGCGCGCGGCCAAGCCCTGGAGCCGTCGCTGGTTTCGCAGTTGAGTCAGAACATGCTCGATGAAGGCAACCGCGCCCGCAAGAGCCTCGGCAACGGCGTCATTCTGCTCGCGCTCGCTTTCGGCTTCGTCGCCGCCGGCTATGTCGCAGACGGCTACTCGTTCGACCATGACGGCGATGTGGTGCACGGCATGATGATCCCCGCCATCATTATGGGCGCAGTCGGCGCTGCGTTCTTGATCCTCGCGATTGTCGATTACACGACGAAGCGCAAAGCTACCTGATCGTTCGGGGCGCGCCGGTGGAGCCGCACCGGCGCGCGCCGAGGTCATAGGTCGCCCGATCTAGTTGCGAGCGCCGCTGTTCGAGAGCACCCGTGAGAAAGTAAAGGCGCTCCGATGACTCAGACACCTGCCGACAAGACCGCCAAGCGCATCAGCCAGCGCGAATGGCTGGAGCGTCATGATGCGAGCGAGAGCGCCGGGACGAAACCGAAGCAGAACGCTCGCTTCGTGCCGTGGGCGCCGGCAGACCGCATCGCTGTCCGCGCCTGAAGCGATTGCCTCTTCACCAATATGCCGAAAGCGCGCCGCAGCTGGCGCGCTTTCGTTTTGAGACTCAGCCGTACTTGAACTCGGCGCCGCTGAGATCGATCGCCGGCAGCTCCTGCTTCTCGCGCCAATAATCCTGCGTGTGCTGCCATTCGTGTTTGGCGCCGCGCTTGGGCATCTTGTCCATGCTGCGCATGAGATAGCCAGGATTGAAGTTCTCCGGGTCTATCCATGGCAGGACTTCCATGCCCTTGTCCGCCGCGGGCGGTTCCACCTCGACACGTTTGACGCCCTTTTCGTCCATGGTCTTGAGCAGGCGGCAGACGAAGTCGCCGAGAAGATCGACGCGCAACGTCCAGCTGGCGCGGAAATAGCCGAACACCCAAACCATGTTCGGTACGCCCGTGAACATCATGCCGCGATAGGTGACGGTGTCGGCGAAATCGATCTGCTTGCCGTCGACGCTGAACGGGATGTCGCCAAGCACACTGAGATGAAAGCCGGTGGCGGTGACGATCACATCGGCCGCCAGCTCCTTGCCCGACTTGGTCAGCACGCCCTTTTCAGTGAAGTGGTCGATCTCGTCGGTCACCATGCTCGCCTTGCCGGCGTTGATGCCCTGGAACAGGTCGCCATCCGGCACGAAGGCGATACGCTGACGCCAGGGCCGATAGCGCGGCGTGAAGTGCGTCATATCGTAATCGGGGCCGAGGAACGCACGCACGCCAGCGAGCAATTCCTGCCTCACCGCCTCCGGCTCCTGAAACGACCGGACCGTAAATTGATCCTGGTCGAACAAGATCTTCTTGCGCGCAATTTCGTGGATCCAATTCTCGTCCACGCCGATCTGGCGCAGCATTTCCACGAGTTCGTTGATGTTGCGGCCCGGGATGAAATAAGTCGGTGAGCGCTGCAGCACGGTGACATGCTTGCACTCGCCAGCGATGGCGGGAACGACGGTGGCGGTGGTCGCGCCCGAGCCGATGACGAGGACCTCTTTGTCCTTGAGGTCAATATCCTTCGGCCAGGTCTGCGGGTGAACGATGCGTCCCTTGTAGTCCTTCATACCGGGCCAATCGGGCGTATAGCCCTCGGAATGGCGATAATAGCCCTGGCACATCCAGAGGAAGTTGCAGGTAAAGCTGAGCTTCTCGCCGGTATCCAGCCGCTCGGCGTGGACGGTCCAAAGATTGGTCTGACGCGAAAATGCAGCGGACGTGATCTTGTGACGATAGCGGATGTGCGAGGCGAGATCGTTCTCCTCGATCACTTCGCCCATGTAGTCGAGAATTTCCTTGGCGCTGGCGATCGGGGGGCCAAGCCACGGCTTGAAGCGATAGCCGAAGGTGTAGAGATCGCTGTCCGAGCGGATGCCCGGATAGGTGTGCATCAGCCAAGTGCCGCCATAGCTCTCCAGCGCTTCGAGCACGACGAAGCTCTTACCGGGGCATTGCTGTTTCAGGTGGTAGGCCGAGCCGACACCGGAAATGCCGGCGCCTGCAATCAACACGTCGAAATGCTCTGCCATGCGCCTTATCCTTGACGCTGCGGCACGAAATCATGCCTGCGCGACGACAACGTCGAGTAAGCAGCTGCGCCGTCTTTGAGGCAAATCAAACTGTGCGTGACGCCCTTACGGCGCCTGAGCTGACGCGAGCGGCAACTCGATTGTGAACGTCGAGCCTTCGCCGCCGGTGGTGCGGACGTCGATGCGCAGGTCGAGCAAGGACGCCATCCGGCGCGCGATGGTGAGCCCGAGTCCCAGGCCTTTGCTGCGATCGCGCTCAGGATTGTTGAGTTGCACGTAATCATCGAAGATTGAAGGCAAGGCCTCCGGCGCGATGCCGATGCCGGTGTCCGTCACGTTGACGGCGAGCATGTCGCCGCGCACTTCAGTCCAAACCGTCACCTCGCCGCGTTCGGTGTAGCGGATGGCGTTGCTGACGAAGTTGTCGACGATGCGCTCCACCAGGCTGGGATCGCTATGGACGATGTGCGGAGAAGTCTCCACCCGCAACAGCAGCCCCTTGGCCTCGGCGCACGGGCGGTTCACCGCAGCAACACGTTCAAACACCTCGCTCACGGGAAAATCGCGCGGCCTTGGCGCGATGATACCGGCATCAAGACGCGACACGTCGAGCAGCGCCTCAAGGATGTTCGTCATGGAATCGAGCGCCTGGGTGGCCTTGACGCAGAGAGCTTGCGTCTCGGGGTCGCGTAGCCTGGTCTCGATTGCATCCAGGTAGCTCTGCGCGGCCAGGACCGGCTGACGCAGATCATGACTGGCCATGGCGATGAGGCGAGACTTGAACGCGTTTGCCTTCTCGGCCTCTCGTTTGGTTGCGTCCGCCTTCGCGGCCTCCGCCAATCGCATGCTAAGGCGCTCGCGATCCTCGAGTATCACGGCAAGCGGAACCACGGTCATCGCCAAAGCGGCGACGAAGGCCTGGGCGAGAAGCAAGTAACCGCGCATGTCCAGGTCGGGCCACGCACCGGGCGGATGCCCCAGATAGGTCGACACCACCCACGTGACCAAGATGGCGCTGAGCGCCAGTTCCACGCCGGCCACCCCGAACCGAAACGCAATGACAACCGACAGCGGCAAAGAGAGCAATCTGGGGATTGGGCTCTGCGTGTAGGCGCCGATCACTGCCAGGGCGAAGACCAAAGCCAACGCCAACAGCAACTGCGCCGGCCGTGCCCGCGCTTGCCGCCATTGAGCCTCATCCAACCCGAAGAACAGGGGCAGGAATATGAATAGGCCCAGGGCGTCCGCGAGCAACCAGATCAAGACATCAGCGCCGCTTAGCGGTGCGCCAAGGGCCCAATTGCCGAATGTCGTCGCCGCGCACGAAGCCGCGGCGCTGAAGACGCAAATGGCGAGGAATTCCGCGACTCCGGCGAAATTTTGCATCGCCAACGCGCTCGGCCTAGCGCGAAGCAGCGACGCGCACAGCACTGACTCGCCCAAATCGCTGAGCAAGAAAGCGAGCGATAGGCCAAGCGGATCGCCTGCTATCCGATGCGCACTGAAGTGGCCGCATGCAGCCGCGACAAGCAGCCAAGGCCAATGCCGGCCCGCGCTAGCGACCAGAGCCGCGGTCAGCAGCGCATTGGATACCCACAGCGCCTCAACCTCGGCGCCAAATCGCGTAAAGTACAGGCTCGCGAACGAGAGCACGCCGTAGGCAACGCCGACGGCCCCCACAAAGAGCCAAGTTCTCTCTGCGCCTATGCCTCGGCCAAACACCCCGCGAGCCTACCGCCCTTGGCGCACGCGACAAGGAGAATCGCGCCCCCTGAGCGCGTCAATCCGTCTGAAGCGAGGCTCGTGCGCGCGAGCGCCTCCTTGGACGCAGAGTGCTACTATGCCAGTTCGATCATCACCTCATCGGCCGCAACGCTGGCGCCAGCGGCGACGTTGACCTTCGCCACTACGCCATCGCGCTCGGCGCGGATGATGTTCTGCATCTTCATCGCTTCGACGACGGCGACGCCCTCGCCGGCCTTCACCTCCTGGCCCGGCTTGGCGTCGATCGAAATGACGAGCCCCGGCATCGGCGAGACGATCAGCTTGGAAGTGTCCGCCTTATGCTTTTCCGGGATCTTCTTGTGGAGGTCGGCGCCGCGCGGGGTGGCGACGGTGGCGCGGGCGGTGACGCCGCGCAGCCTCAGCGTATAGCCCTCCGGCGCGACCTTGATCTTCACCGAGAACGGCTTGCCGTTGAACTTGCCGGTGATGATGCGCGCGCCCGGGCGCGCCGCGGTTTCGAAGCGATGCTTCTTGCCGTCGATGACGACATCGGCGCCGCCTTCGCTGAGATCGACGTGTGTGAGGTGATGTTTCTTATCGAGGATCACCACCCAATCGCGCTGCCAGCCAGCGCCGGCGCCATTGACCTGGCCGCTGATCTGGCCCGCGCGGCGCGCCGTGAAGGCGCGGATAACAGCGGCGGTGGCGATCAGCAGCGTTTCCTGCTCGGGGGTCGGTGGAACACCCTCAAAGCCCTGCGGGAATTTTTCCTTGATGTAGGCGGTGGTGAAGTCGCCTTTGCGGAAGTCTTTCTCTTCCATCACCGCGCCCAGGAATGGGATGTTGTCGGCGATGCCTTCGATCAGGAAGTTGTCGAGCGCCGCGGCCTGACCGTCGATGGCGGCGATGCGGGTCGCGCCATAGGTGATGAGCTTGGCGATCATCGGATCGTAGAACATCGAAATCTCGTCGCCCTCGCGGACACCGGTCTCGTTGCGGATGGTGATGTCGCTGGCCTTGCCTTCGGCCGGCGCCTGATAGGTGCGCAAACGGCCGATCGAGGGCAGGAAGTTGCGGTAAGGGTCTTCCGCATAGATGCGGCTTTCGATCGCCCAACCTTTGATCTTCAGGTCTTTCTGCTTGAAGGCGAGCTTCTCGCCAGCAGCGACGCGGATCATCTGCTCGACCAGATCGAGGCCGGTGATCATCTCCGACACCGGGTGCTCGACCTGGAGGCGCGTGTTCATTTCCAGGAAGTAGAAGCTCTTGTCGGCGCCGGAGGCGACGAACTCGACCGTGCCGGCGCTGTCATAGTGCACCGCCTTCGCCAGCGCGACGGCCTGCTCGCCCATGGCCATGCGCGTCTTTTCGTCGAGCAGCGGCGAGGGCGCTTCTTCGATCACCTTCTGATTGCGGCGCTGGATCGAGCATTCGCGCTCGAACAGGTGCACAACGTTGCCATGCTTGTCGCCGAGCACTTGGATTTCGATGTGCCGCGGGGCGGTGACGAACTTCTCGATGAAGATGCGGTCGTCGCCGAAGGCGCCTTTGGCTTCGGCGCGCACGGCGGGGAAGCCCTCTTCAACGTCCTTGCGATTGTAGGCGACGCGGATGCCTTTGCCGCCGCCACCGGCGCTTGCCTTGATCATCACCGGGTAGCCGATGTCCTCGGCGATCTGCACCGCGTGCTCGACGCCTTCGATCTCGCCGATGAAGCCCGGCACGCACGAGACGCCGGAATCGGCTGCCGTCTTCTTCGACTCGATCTTGTCGCCCATGGCGCGGATGGCGCCGGGGTTCGGACCGATAAAGGTGATCTTCTCGGCCAGCAGCCGGTCAGCGAACTCGGCCTTCTCGGACAGAAAGCCGAAGCCGGGGTGGATCGCTTGCGCGCCGGTTTGCTTGGCGGCGTCGACGATCTTGTCGATCACCAGGTACGATTGCGCCGCAGGCGGGGGGCCGATGAAGACGGCCTCGTCGGCCATCTCGACGGCGAGGCTGTCGCGGTCGGCCTCGGAGAAGACGATCGCCGTCTTGATGCCCATGCGGCGGGCGGTGCGGATGATGCGGACGGCGACTTCGCCGCGATTGGCGATCAGGATTTTATCGAACATTGCGGGGCGTGATTAGCGAGGTTTCCCGCGCCCCGCAAACTCCCCACCCGCGATCGGGGAGCCCGGGGACCTCCCCGGCGCTAAAGACTGCCTTTAGGCTGCGCAACCATGAATCGAAGGAATGTCCTTATGAGCGCGGCCAGCCTCCTGGCCGCGTGCGCCCCGGCGGCGCGCGGTCAGGCCGCATCCGCCTTCCCAATCCGCCGCGGCGTCAATCTCGGCAACGCGCTGGACGCGCCAAATGAAGGCGATTGGGGCTATCGCATCGAGGCGGCGCATCTGCACGCGATAGCATCGGCGGGCTTTGACGGCGTGCGCCTGCCGGTGCGCTGGGATACGCACATGGACGAACGCGGCCGCGTGAGCGCCGCGCACATGGCCCGCGTCGCCGAGGTGATCGGATGGGCGATGGATGCAAACCTCAAACTCCAGCTCGACGTCCACCATTACGAGACGTTGATCGCGGACCCGCGCGGGCATACGCCGCGCTTGCTGGCGCTATGGCGGCAAATCGCGGAACGGTTCGCGGACGCGCCCGCCTCGTTGTTGTTCGAGCCGCTGAACGAGCCGAATGGCCGGCAATGGGACGGCGCGCGCCTCACCGATCTGCAGAGCGCCGTGATCACGACGATCCGCCAGAGCAACGCAACGCGCACGATCGTGCTGGGCCCGGGCAATTGGCAGAACATCGACGCGCTCGAACGTTGGCGCCCGCCCGCGGCGGAGAACATCGCCGTCAGCGTGCACTATTATGAGCCGCACGATTTCACCCACCAGGGCGCGGAATGGCTCGGTGCCGAAGCGCCGCGGTTCGGGCGTGATTGGGGCAGCGAGGCCGATCTGCGCCTAGTGCAAACACATATCGAACGCGCGGCGTCGTGGGGCGCGCGGCAAGGCTATGCGGTACAAGTCGGCGAGTTCGGCGTGAACCGCGCCGTGGCGCTGCCGCAGCGCGCACTATGGACCCACGCCGTGCGGCAAGCTTGCGAAGCGCATGGGCTCGGCTGGTGCGTGTGGGATTTCGCCGGCGCGTTTCCGGTGTTCGATCTTTGGCGGCTCGAATTCATTCCCGAATTGAGAGACGCGCTGTTTTTATAGCGCTCTCTCATTCCGGCCGGAGGCGCAGAGCGCCGTAGCGCCGGAATGAGAGAAGAGAAGCGCCTAATAATCGAACATCTTGTCGTCGCGCTCGGCGCGGCGCTTGGCTTGGGCGACGATGTGGGCGGCGAGTTCGGCTTCGTTCATCGCCTCGGCCTCACCGGCCGGATCGAGATTGTGCTCGACAACCAAAGCCCGCAACGCGCTCTCATCCAACGCCGCCAGCGCTGCGGTCAGCGCGTCTTCGCCCTCGCGCTTGAACAAGCCGGCGGGATTGAGCGCAGTCGTTTGCTCCCCCGCTTGCGGGGGAGCTGTCGGCGCAGCCGACTGAGGGGGCGTGGGGGCGCGTTTGGCAGACTTACCCCCTCCGGCTCGCTGCCGCTCGCCACCTCCCCCGCGAGCGGGGGAGGAAACAAAAGGCTCCTCTTCGCGCGCAACCTCTTCAACAAGTTCGTCCGCCACCTCGCGCCGCGAGTCGTGCAGGCGCAGCACCGCATCCAGCCGATCGGCGAAATCGGGATTGCGCTTCGCCTCGCGGCGAATTTCGTCGAACAGACGGTCGAGCGTCTTGTTGAGGCTCATAGAGCGGGCGCGAGCTCCACCTTCGATTGGAATTCCTCGCCGAGCGATTTCACGATCTTGGCCATCGCGCCGTACTTCTGCTCAAACGTGCGCTGGGTCTCAGACCATTCCGCCGCCTTGGCGATATCGACGTGCTGAGGGATGCGCACATCGAACATCGCATCGCCGAGATTGTCTTTCAGCAGCTGCGCTTCCGAGCGGTGCAGCGAGAAGCCCTCTTCGTACTTGGTCGCCAGCACCATCAGCTGCGAAGGCCCGCCGCGGCGCTCATTGATGAGACGCAGCGCACGCTTGCGGAAGGTGATGAGGCCGAGACGCGAGACATAGTCCGGGATTGACGGCACCAGGATCGCATCGGCGGCGATCAGCGCAGCTTCCGCGAACAGCGAGATGCCCGGGGGGCAATCGATCAAGATGTAATCGTATTCGTTGACGACGTTCTTGATGCCGTTGGCGAAACGCTCGCAGATCCATTTCTGGATCATGTCGATCTGGAAGCCGCGCTTGACGAAGCTTTCGATCATGTCGCGCTCGACAATGCGGAATTCCGGCGCCGAGGCGCACAGCGCCACATCCGGTTTGCCCTTCAGATCGCTGACGCCCTTCTCAATCAGCGCTTTGAACGGCTTGGCTTTCTGCTGAATGATGTAGCTCTCGAAATAGAAATCGAGCGTGCGCTCGGCTTCGCGCAGGCTGTTCCACTTCTCCGGCCCCGCCACCATGATGGAGGCGTTGGTCTGCGGATCGAGGTCGACGATCAGCACGCGCCGGCGCTGGTGCAGCGCCAGTGTTTCGGCCAGCGAAACGGTCGTCGTCGACTTGCCGACGCCGCCCTTCATGTTGATCACCGAAACCAGACGTGCGGCCATGTTCGCGGCCCCTTTCACCCAAAATATGAGCCGGAGACGGTCGCGCCGGAGCGGTTAATCAAAGGTAAATTTCCGCCCGCTTTCCACCGGCGGCAGCGGCTTCAGGCCGGCCCTTCCGGGTCGTGCGCGATCGGCTCGCCCATCAGCACCAATTCTTCGGCGGCGGTGGGGTGCACGGCGCAGGTGGCGTCCCATTGCGCCTTGGTCAGCCCGGCCTTGACGGCGATGGCGGCCATCTGGACCAGTTCCGGCGCCTCGGGGCCGGCGATGTGCACGCCGAGCATGCGGTCGCTCTCAGCGTTCACGACCAGCTTCATCAGCGTCTTCTGCTCGTTGCCGGCGATGATGTTCTTCATCGGCCGGAAGCTGGTGCGGAAGATGCGCACCTTGCACTTCTCGCGCGCCTGCTCTTCGGTGAGGCCCACCACGCCCACGGGCGGGCGGCAAAACACGGCGGAGGCGACGTCGGCGTGATCGAACGCCATCGGCCGGCGCATGAACTCGGTCTCGGCGAAAGCCACCGCTTCGCGGATCGCCACCGGCGTCAGGTTGATGCGGTCGGTGACATCGCCGACCGCCCAGATCGACGGCACGCTGGTGCGCGAATGCGCATCGACCACGACCGCGCCGCGCTCGGTGAGCCGCACGCCGGCGGCTTCCAGGCCAAGCCCGCGCGTGTTCGGTTCGCGGCCCACCGCCCACATCAGCTGATCGGCTTCGAGGCGCATGGAATTGGACAGCGTGATCAGCTTGCGTCCATCCGGCAGCGGCGCGACTTCGTCGATCACCGAGCCGCAAATGATGTTGACGCCGGTGCGCTGTAGTTCCGCCTGCACGTGCGCGCGGATGTCGTGGTCGAAGCCGCGCAGCACGCGCTCGCCGCGATAGACCACCGTCGTATCGACACCAAGTCCGGAGAAGATGGTGGCGAACTCAAGCGCGATATAGCCCCCGCCGGCAATGACAATGCTGGAGGGAAGCGCGTTGAGCAGGAAGGCGTCAGTCGAGGTGATGCCGAGTTCCTGGCCGGGGGTGTCGACCGGCCTGTAGGTGTGTCCGCCCGTGGCGATCAGAATGCGCTCGGCAGTGACGAGCTTGCCCTGCCGTTCGAGCCGCAACGTGTGCGCATCGACCAGCACGGCGCGGTCTTCGATGATGCCGACGCCGGCGGCGTTGAGGTTCTTGATGTAGAGCCCGGAGAGCCGGTTCACTTCCGCCTGCACGGCCTCGCGCAGCGTTGGCCAATCGAAGCGCGCCCAGTCGACGGTCCAGCCAAAGCCTTTGGCGTCGCGGAAGGCTTGCGAATACTCGCTCGCATAGACGAGCAGCTTTTTCGGCACGCAGCCACGCAGCACGCAGGTGCCGCCCACCTGAACCTGTTCAGCGACAGCTACTTTCGCGCCAGCCTTCGCCGCCAGCCGCGCCGCCCGCACCCCGCCCGAGCCCGCGCCGATGACGAAGAGATCGTAGTCGTATTGGGGCATTCAAACGCCATCTGATTTCATTGGCTTGGCTCCGTAGAACCGCAAACGGCCATCAAGTACCTTGGATCGGACACTGATTTGTAGACGCCCAAGGCCAACAAGCCCGCGGACAATCCTACGGCGGCCGTCGCGCAAAATATGACAGCAGAATGCCTCCAAACCCGCGTCTTCAGATCCGCCGCACTAGAGATTTGAGATGCAACCTCCTTTTCGATGTCCAGCAGGCGATTTTCAACCGCTTTGCGTTCAGTCTCACTGACGTCGTGGAATCTTTCACGCAAACCGTCGCGTTCAACCCAAGCAAGCTGCATCCATTCTCCGGTTCGCGCAATTTTCCGCAAATGATCCGCTTGAAGTAAGAGAGCGAACCAGTCGAATAGCGCCGAAGCAAAAGCGCTGGTCAGACCAGCGACAAAAATAAGCACGAGTGGATTGAACGCGTCCCAATCGCAGATTTTGTGATCGAGCAAAGCGTTGAAACACAGAAGCAATGCGCCTGCGTTTCCGGCAATTAGCCACCCGGCCATCCGAACGAATCGAACGTCACCCTCAGCCGTTGCGTTTTGCGCAAGCTTATGAACGCGCTGGATATCTCGATCGAGAAGCGCATGAGCAGAGTTGGGGTACTGGTCCGCCATACCTTCACTCCGCCGGAAATCTCCCCGCGGAGCGGGGGATGAGAATCTAGTGCGCCTTCTTCATATAGGACGGCAGCCAGTTTTCGTGAGCCGTGCGCAGATCGTCCAGCGCCACCCGCTCGCGGGCGCCGGAGGCGCCTACATACGAGAGTTCGGAGCCGCCGACCTCGCCAACATTCAGGAAGTACACGCCCGCCGCCTGCGCGCGCCGGTCGAGTTCGTCCATCTTGTCGGCTGAAATCGAGACGAGATACCGCGCCTGATCCTCGCCGTAGAGGAACTCAGCGTCCGCCCCATCGCCCTGATAGCCAAGCGCAATGCCGATGTTCGAGCCCAAGGCCATCTCGGCAGCGGCGATCGCCAAACCGCCATCGCTGATGTCGTGCGCCGCGCGCACGAGGCCGTCGGTGATCAGCGCACGCACGAAGTCGCCATTCTTCTTTTCGAGCGCGAGATCGACCTTCGGCGCCGCGCCGCCGAGTTTGAACAGATCGCGCGCATAGACTGACTGCCCGAGATGGCCGCCCGTCTCGCCGATCAGCACCAGCGTATCGCCTTGCCTTAGCTTGTCCGCCGTCGCGCGGCGTTCAAGGTTGTCGATGATGCCGACGCCGCCGATGGCGGGCGTGGGCAGAATGGCTTGGCCATTGGTCTCGTTATAGAGCGAAACGTTGCCGCTGATGACCGGGAACGCCAGTTCGCGGCAGGCTTCGGCCATGCCTTCGATGGCGTAGACGATCTGGCCCATGATTTCCGGGCGCTGCGGATTGCCGAAATTGAGATTGTCGGTCACCGCGAGCGGGCGCGCGCCGGTAACGGTGAGATTGCGCCACGCTTCGGCGACGGCTTGCTTGCCGCCTTCATAGGCGTCGGCTTCGACATAGCGCGGCGTCACATCGCACGTCATCGCCAGCGCGCGCTGCGAGCCGTAGAGGCGCACGATGGCCGCATCGCTGCCGCTATCGGCCAGCGTGTCACCCATGACGTGGCGGTCGTATTGCTCCCAGATCCAGCGCTTGGAGGCTTGGTCGGGCATCGCCAGCAGCGCCGTCAGTGATTGGGCGAAGCCTGGATACTCATCGATCAGCCGCTTCTGCTCTGCATCCGTGAGCGGGATCGCCTTCAGCGGTTGCACGTACGGGCGCTCGTATTTCGGCGCTTCGTCGGCGAGCGGCCCCAGCGGGATGTCGCAGACGACCTCGCCGTGCCAGCGCAGGGTCAGACGATTGGTGTCGGTGGTCGTGCCGATGACAGCAGCGTCGAGGCCCCACTTTTCGAAGATGCGCTGAGCCTCGCCTTCACGGCCCGGCTTCAGCACCATGAGCATACGCTCCTGGCTTTCGCTGAGCATGAATTCGTAGGGCGTCATGCCCTCTTCGCGCGCGGGCACCTTATCGAGATCAAGCTCGATGCCGGCTTCGCCCTTCGAGGCCATTTCGACCGACGAAGATGTCAGGCCCGCCGCGCCCATGTCCTGAATGCCGATGATAGCGTCCGTCGCCATCAGTTCGAGGCAGGCTTCGATCAGCAGCTTTTCCAGGAACGGATCGCCGACCTGCACGGTCGGGCGTTGCGCTTCGGCATTATCGTCGAACTCGGCCGAGGCCATGGTCGCGCCGTGAATGCCGTCGCGGCCGGTCTTCGCGCCGACATAGACCACCGGATTGTTCGCACCCTTGGCGGCGGCGGTGAAAATCTTGTTCTTGTCGGCAACGCCGAGACAGAACACGTTGACCAGGATGTTGCCGTTGTAGCGGGCGTCGAAATTGGTCTCGCCGCCCACCGTCGGCACGCCGACGCAATTGCCATAAAAGCTGATGCCGCTGACGACGCCGTCGACCAGCTTGCGCGTCTTGGGGTGCTCGGGCTCGCCGAACCGCAGCGCATTCATGATGGCGACGGGCCGCGCGCCCATCGTGAAGACGTCGCGCAGGATACCGCCGACGCCGGTGGCCGCGCCCTGGAACGGTTCGATGAAGCTCGGGTGGTTGTGGCTTTCCATCTTGAAGATGGCGGCCAGCCCCTCGCCGATGTCGATGGCCCCCGCGTTCTCGCCGGGGCCGTAGATCACGTGCGGCGCCTTGGTCGGGAATTTGGCCAGATGCACCCGGCTCGACTTGTAGGAGCAGTGCTCCGACCACATCACTGAGAAGACGCCCAGTTCGGTCACGTTGGGGGTGCGGCCGAGCTTCTTCAAGACGAGGCCGTATTCGTCTTTGGACAGGCCGAATTCTTCGGCGAGCGCGAGGGTTCCTGGCGCGAGCGGGTCTAGGGACATGGGGCGAGGCGTTAGCCTGTGTCGCCCTCAGGGGCAATCTCCGGACCGGCGCTGCGTCAGCATGGCGATCCGCTGGGGCGGTACGGATCGGGCAGCAATTCGCCTACCGCGCGGGTAACGCCGCCGTCGACGAGCACCGGCGCGTCCGCATCCATGAACTCGGCCATCACCTGCCGGCAGGGACCGCAGGGCGAAATCGGGCCGTGGGCGGCCCCCTCCCCCTCCCGCAACATGCTGACAGCGAGCGCCTGGATGCGCTGGACGCCGAAACGGGCGAGCGCGGCGTAGATGGCGGTCCGCTCAGCGCAACAATTGAGGTTCTGAGCCGCATTTTCGATGTTGGCGCCGGCGACGATGCCGCCATCCGCCAGCAATACGGCGGCGCCGACGCAGACGCCGGAGTACGGCGCATAGGCGCCGTGCGCAGCCGCCCGGGCCGCTTCCAGCAGGGCATCGCGTGCAGCGTCGCTGAGCATGCAAGGACCGTATTCGCCCCTACGCCAACTCGACAAGCCGCCGCCGCCGTTTTACCTCGGTGCTGAGCCGAGGAGACGATCCATGCGCGAAATTCCCCTGTCCGAAATCCAAACCCTGGTGGGCCAGGAACTCGGCGTGTCCGATTGGCTGGAAGTCACGCAGGACCGCATCAACCGTTTCGCTGATGCAACCGGGGACCACCAGTGGATCCACGTCGACGTCGAGCGGGCCACCAAGGAACTCGGCTCGCCGATCGCGCACGGCTATCTGGTGCTGTCGCTGATCCCGTTTTTGTCTAAGAACATCATCAGCTACAAGGGCGTCTCGCGCGGCATCAATTATGGCTGCAACAAAGTGCGCTTCACCAACATGGTGCCGGTCGGCTCGCGCCTGCGCATGCGCACCAAGATGCTCTCCTGCGAAGCCCGCGGGGGCGGCTATCAGGTCGTCAACGAATGCACCATCGAGATCGAAAACGAGGCGCGGCCGGCCTGCGTGGCCGAGATCGTTTCGCTGATCTACCCCGCTTAGGCGGGCCGTGCTGACGCTGGTTGAATCGATCTCGCTTGCAGGCGACCGCGGCAAGCAGAACGACGATACGTTTGGCCTCGCCGGCGCGCGCGCCTGGGTGCTCGATGGCGCGACCGACCTGCACGAGGCGCCGCTCAGCGGTGCGGCCTCGGACGCCAGCTGGATCGCTCAGGCCGGCAATGCCTATCTGCATGCGGCGCCCGGCGATCTGCGCGCGGTAGTTCGCGGGGCGAGCGCAGCCGCCGCCGAAGCGTTTCGGCAGCTGCTGGGCGGGCGCTCCTATGAACGCTGGCAATCGCCGATCTCCTCCCTGCTGATCGCGGAAGAAACGCCGGACGGCGCAAGCGGGCTCGACCTTGGCGACAGCCGCGCCTTCGCGCTCGACGCTGACGGCGCGGCGCATGTTGCAGGCGGTCCGGAAGAGGCCGCGGACGCGGAAAGCAAGCTCGCGGCACAGCAGACCGACGCGCACAAGCCATTGCTGCGGCGGACCTCGACCATCGAGATGCTGCGCCGCATGCGCGCCGAGCTCAACCGCGAGGGCGCGAGTTGGACCTTCGGCATCGATCCCGCTTGCGCTGATCACGCGCGCGCGTGGCGTTTCAAGCTCACCCGCCCGGCGCACCTGCTGCTGATGACGGACGGATTTTCGGCGCTGGTGGACCGCTACCGCGCCTATGACGCTGGCGGTTTGGTCCAGGCGGCGCTCGACAAGGGCCTGCAAGAGCTCGGCCGCGAGCTACGGGCGATCGAGACCGCCGACGCGGGCGGCACCTTGCACCCCCGCTTCAAGGCCAGCGACGACGCCACTGCCATGCTGCTGCGCCTAACCTGAGTTGACCGCTGGCGCCGTGCGGCTTCACAAAGCCGCTCATGACCTCGCCTCAGCCCCCCATCGCCCGCATTGAACCAAAGCGCATCGAACAATTAGGGCGCGTGCGCGTCGACGAGTATTCCTGGCTGAAGGACGACAATTGGCAGAACGTGATGCGCGATCCCTCGCTGCTGCGGGCGGACGTGCGCGAGTACATCGAAGCGGAGAACGCCTATCGCGAAGCGATGATGGCGCCGACGCTCGAATTGCAGGAGCACATTTATCAAGAGATGCGCGGGCGCGTGAAAGAGGACGACAGCACCGTCCCGTCACCTGACGGGCCGTGGGAATATTACCGGCGCTTCGAGACCGGAGCGCAGCATCCGATCTACGCCCGCCGCCCGCGCGGCGCCGAGGGGCCGGAAGAGGTCCTGATCAATGTCGATGAACAGGCGCGCGGCAAGACCTTCTACAAAGTGGTTTCCGCCGAACACTCACCCGACCATCGCCTGTTCGCGTACGCGGTCGATGAACAAGGCTCGGAAATCTACACGGTCCACATGAAGGACCTGGCCAGCGGCGAGACGCTGCCGGGGCCCGTGCAAAACTGCACCGGCGATTTCTGCTGGTCTCCGGATTCGCGTTTCCTGTTCTGGACCTTCAGGGACGACAATGGCCGCCCCGCCAAAGTCTATCGCCGCCCGGCGCGCGGGGGCGAGGACACGCTGGTCTACGATGAGCCGGACGACGGCTTCTTCCTCAGCGTGCACACGACCGAGAGCCGCGCGTTCATCGTCATTCATGCTGGCCATCATGCTTCCTCGGAGACGCATATCATCCCCGCGCACGATCCAACCGCAGCGCCCAGTCTCTTCCATGGGCGCGAAGAAGACGTGCTCTACACGCCGACGCATTGGAACGGGCGCTGGTACATCCTCACCAACGCCGACGGCGCGACAGATTTCAAAGTCATGTCTTGCGATCCGGAAGCGACTGTGCGCGCGCACTGGCGGGATTTCCTGCCGCATATGCCGGGACGCTTCCTGCTGGGTCTGCACGCGACCAGGGATTATCTGGTGCGGACCGAGCGCTCCAACGCGCTGCCGCGCATCGTCATCCGCCATGCCGGGGGCGAAGAGCACGCGATCGCGCTCGATGAAGAAGCGTTCAATCTCGAACTCGCCGGCGGCTACGAATACGACACTAGCGTCCAGCGCTATGTCTACGATTCGCCCACCACGCCGATGCAGTGGTTCGATTACGACATGGGCGCGCGCACGCGCGTCTTGCGCAAGACACAGGAAATTCCGTCCGGGCACGATCCGTCCAAATACGAAGCGCGCCGGCTGTTCGCCACCGCGCCGGACGGCAAGAAAATCCCCATCACCGTGCTGATGTTGCGCGGAACCGAACTCGATGGCTCAGCGCCGCTGTTTCTGTATGGCTACGGCTCCTACGGCATCTCACTCGACGCAGATTTCTCCATCCGCCGCTTCAGCCTGGTCGATCGCGGCTGGATTTACGCCATGGCGCATGTTCGCGGCGGCTCAGAAATGGGCTTCGGCTGGTTCGAGGACGGGCGGCGCTTTGCCAAGAAGAACAGCTTCACCGACTTCATCGCCTGCGCTGAGGAGCTGATCGCGCGCGGATTTGGCCGCGCCGGCGCCATCGTCTGCGAAGGCCGTTCCGCTGGCGGCCTATTGATGGGCGCCATCACCAACATGCGCCCGGATTTGTGGGCCGGCGTCACCGGCGGGGTGCCGTTCGTGGATGTGCTCAACACGATGAGTGATGACAGCCTGCCGCTGACGCCGCCGGAATGGCCCGAATGGGGCAATCCGCTCGAAAGCGCGGACGCGTACGACTACATCGCCTCCTACTGCCCCTACACCAACATCGAGCGCAAAGCGTATCCGGCGGTGCTGGCCACTGGCGGCCTCACCGATCCGCGCGTCACCTATTGGGAGCCGGCGAAGTGGGTGGCGAAGCTACGTCCGCACACGACCAGCGCGCGGCCAGTGCTGATGAAGATGAACATGGGCGCAGGCCACGCAGGCTCGGCGGGCCGGTTCGAATTCCTGCGCGAACTGGCGCACGATTACGCCTTTGCGATCAAGGCTATTGGCGCGGCTGAAGCGGGCGGGCCGTTTTGAGGCTCAAGCGCGTATGCCAAACCAGCGCGCGCGGTGGATGTCCTCGGCATTATCCTCATAGCCGGTCAGATCGGGGTGCACGAGATTGGTCGAGTTCATGAACACGCTCGGACAGATCGGCGCGTCATTGAGCATGATCTGCTCGGCCCGCACCATGATCGCCGCGCGCCGGGCTGCATCGGCCTCAAAGTCGCTCGCTTCCATCAGCTGATCGTATGCGGGATTGGAATAGCCGGAATAATTCTGCCAGCCCGTACGCGTCTCCATCAGGAACAGGTAGTTCTTCGCGTCGTTGAAGTCAGCCACCCACGCGCCGTCGCCCACGTCGTAGTTCTTGGCGCGCAGATTGGCGTAGTGCACTTGCGCTTCGACGCCGCGCAATTCCACCGTCACCCAGGGCGCGATCGAACGCCAATCGTTCTGTACGACGACGGCGACGCGCGGGTTGTCGCTGGTGTTGCGGTGCGAGAACTCGAAGCTGATCGGGTTGTTGGGGCCGTAGCCTGCGGCCCGCAGCAGACGCTCAGCTTCCTGCTTGCGCTCGGCGATGGGCGCCTCAGCCCACGCGAAACGTGACGTTCCCGGGTAATCGCTGATGCCCGGCGGCACGAATGAATATGCTGGATGCTCACCCGTGCGGTAGATTTGCTGCGCGACGAAGTCTCTGTCGTACGCCATGGCGAAGGCTTGGCGCACGCGCACGTCATTGAATGGCGGCCGCGTGCAATTGAACGAGAAATAGTTGCAGCTAAGGAAGGGCGCGACGTGGGCGTAACCGGGGAGCGCACGGCGCAGCTCGTCAACCTGATTTGACGGAAAGCGTGTCGACCACCCCGCCTCGCCGCTCAGCACTTTGCGCGTGGCGGCCTGCACGTCCGTGGTCGGATAGAAATAGAGATGCTCAAGCGTGAGGCTGTCGGCATCCCAGAAGCCAGGATTGCGCTGCAGGTGGACGATGTAGTTTGACCACCATTTAACCAGAATGTACGGGCCGTTGACGACGACATTGTCGGGATGAATCCAGTCGTCGCCGTATTGCTCGACCTTGTGCTTCGGAACCGGATAAGCGGTGTAGTGGCGCAGCAATTGCGGCAGATACGGCGCTGGGTGCTCCAACTGAATCTCAAGTGTCAGATCGTCGAGCGCACGCACGCCGACATTATCGGGCGGCATCTGTCCGCTATTGACCGCCTGTGCGTTCATGATCGGATAGAGAATGGCCGCGTATTCGGCGAGGTTGGCCGGATCGAGGATGCGCTTGAACGCGAACTCGAAATCATGCGCGTCGCAGGCTTCGCCGTCCGACCATTGGGCCCGGCGCAAAAAGAACGTCCAGGTGCGTCCGTCCTCGCTGGTCTCCCAGCGCTCGGCCATGCCCGGCACGGCGCGCGCGTGCGCATCCTCGGTGGTGAGGCCGACAAACATGTTGCCGATGATGTTGTTTTCCCAAGTGCCCGAGGCCTTGTGCGGATCGAGCGAAAGCGGCTCGCCCTGATTGCAGATGTCGAGCGAGCGGCGAGCCTTATCGAGGCCAATGATGCGTGAATTGGCGCAACCCGCCAGCGAGGCGGCGGCTGTCAGCCCTCCAGCGCCAGCAAGCAGAGATCGGCGGCTTGTCCAGAACGGCGGCATCTAACGCTCCTTCGGGTCGAGCGCATCGCGCAGGCCGTCGCCCAGGAAGTTGAGCGCGAGCAGCGTGATCAGCATCATCACCGCCGGCGTGATCAGCATCCATGGCGCCTGCATCTGCTCGGTGCCGTCAGCCAAGAGGCTGCCCAGCGAACTCAGCGGCTCCTGCACGCCAAGGCCAATGAAGGAGAGAAAGCTCTCCGCCAAGATGATCACCGGAACGTTCAGCGTCGCGAACACGACGACGGGGCCGAGCACGTTCGGCACGATGTGGCGCAGAATGATCTGCAGCTGGCTGGCCCCCGCCGCGCGCGCGGCTTCGACGAATTCCTTTTGCCGGAGCGCGATGGTCTGCCCGCGCACGATGCGGGCCATGGTCAGCCATTCCACCGCGCCGATGGCCATGAACACGAGCAGCAAATTGGCAATCGGACTATTGGTCTGCACCACGGTCATCAGCACGATGACGAAGAAGATGAACGGGATCGAATAAAGCACGTCGACGGCGCGCATCATCAAATCATCGACCCAGCCGCCGATAAAGCCAGCGACAGCGCCCCAGAGCACGCCGATCGTCAGCGCAACCGCAGTCGCGGCGATGCCGACCAGCAGTGAAATGCGCAGGCCGAGCAAGGTGCGCGCAACCAGATCGCGCCCTTCGGTGTCGGTGCCGAGCAGATGCAGATCCTGCAATGTCGGCGCGATCGCGACCTTGTCGCGGAAGATCGCATCGTAAGGATGCACCCACAGCATCGGCCCGAACGCCGCCATCAGCGTCAGAATGGCGACGGCATAGAGGCTGACAATCGCCGCCGGATTGCGGATGAGCCGCCGCCAGGCGTCCTCCCACAGCGACCGCCCCCGGGCTGCCGCCGGCGGCAGCGCCTCTTCCATCAACAGGTCGCTCATGCGGCGCGCGTCCTTGGATCGAGCAGCCGATAGGTCAGATCGGAGGCCAAGTTGAAGAAGATGATGAGGACCGAGTAGACGAGCACGACTCCCATCACGACGGTGTAGTCGCGCTGCGTGGCGGCGATCACAAATTGCTTACCAATGCCGGGAAGCTGAAACACCGTCTCGATCACGAACGAACCAGCCATGACGCCAGCCAGCGCCGGGCCGGCATAGGAAACCACCGGCAGCATCGCGATCGGCAAAGCGTGACGCCAGATCACCTGCGCTTCCGGCAAGCCCTTGGCGCGCGCGGTGCGGATGGCGTTGGAGCGAAGCGTTTCGATCATCGATGCGCGCATCAGACGTGAGATCACGGCGATCAGCGGCAGCGAGAGCGTGACGATGGGGAGCAGCAAATGAAGCGCGTCGAATTCGTCGCGGCGCAGGCCGCCGGTCGGCAACCAGTGCAATTCCACACCGAACACGAGTTGCGCCAGCGGCCCAACGACAAGCGGCGGCAGACAGACGCCGACGATCGCAAGCGCCATGACGACGTAATCCTGCGCCCGGTTCTGACGCAGCGCGGCCATCACGCCGAGGCCGCCGCCGATGAAGAGCGCCAGCAGCATCGCGCTCAACCCCAGGATTGCGCTGGTGGGCGCCCCTTCGACGATGATGTCGAGAACGTCCTTGTCCTTGTAGGTCATGGACGGGCCGAGATCGCCCTGCACCAGATCACCGATATAGGTCAGCAGCTGCTGACCGACGGGCTGATCGAGGTGGTACTTTTCCAGCAGGCGCCGCTCGATCTCGGGCGGCATCTGCCGCTCCTTCGTAAACGGCCCCCCAGGCGCTGCGTGCATCAGCACGAAGACGGAGGCGACGATGATCAGGAGCGTGGGAATCGCGAGCAGGAAGCGCCGTGCAGCTTGAGCGAGCATCCCGAGTTCCCGAAGGCGCCGGAGCGGCAGGCGCGAAACCTTGCTTCCCCGGCAACGTGTGTCAACTTGGCCCCTGCAATGACAGAGTTTCGTAAGGCTGATCCTAATTTCGCCGTGGCGGGCCAAATAAACCTTGAGGACGTCCGCCGCGCCGCGGCCGAAGGTTACCGGACTCTAATCGTAAACCGCCCCGAAAATGAGGATCCGGGCCAGCCGAGCCATGCAGAAATCGCCGCGGCAGCCCAGGCCGCGGGGCTCAAATTCCACGCCTTGCCCTTCACTGGCCCGCCCCCGCCAGCGGTCGTTGCGGAAACGGCTGAACTTCTGGAGGCGGCGCAGGGGCCTGTCCTGGCCTATTGCCGAACCGGGCGCCGCTCAATTATGGCCTGGGCCATGGCTCAGGCGCTCACCGGCGCGCGGAGCCCGGCCGAATTGATCGAATTGGCGGGAAAGGCTGGATACGACCTGGAGAGCGCCCGGCCGGCGCTTGAGACGTTGGCGCCGCGCACTTAACCCTGAGCGGCGAGCACCCAGACGATTTTCAGCAGCACAATAAAGGACAGGGCGAGCAGCACCGTGCGCACGCGATCCAAGGCAAACAGGCAGATGCTGAAGGCTGCGTTCATAACCGCCGCTGAAGCAAGCACCGGGCCGCACAAGGCTTTCGCCTCGTGACGGACGCCACGCCCCGCGTCTTTCAGACATCCGGATCAGTCTGGCTCAAGGATTTCGAGTTCGGGCTGACTGGCCTTACCGTGCGCAAGACCGGCGCGCGCGTGCCCTATTCACCATCCGTGCTGGCGCAAGTGACGGCTTGGTTCCGCTACTTCTTCGCCGCCAGCGCAATCGAGCCGCTACGGCCGAGCTTCACCATTGCCTTCACACCGGAGCGCGCGCGCCCCTGGTACCTGATCTGGGCCGTCGCCCGCGCGGCAGGCGGAAGACTCATTAAGGACGCGTCGCAAGCCGACGTCGTGATGCATTTCGAGGACGCCACCTATAGCCCCAACGATGCGCCCGCTAAGCTGAAGCGCGGCGCGCGGCTCATAAACTTTGCTTGCCGCGACGTGTCCAAGACGAACGTTGCGCGCGCCTGCGCCGCCGCCTTCGGCGCCCCGCTCGCGGTCGACCCGCAGACCTTCACCGGTCAAGCCGTCGAGAAATCCGAGATCAACGCCGCCCATGACGGCCACATCGTGCAGTGCCCGACCAACCCCACACCGGGGCGCGTCTATCAGCGCGTGGTCGACAACCGCATGCCATCAGACCTCGAAACGGTGGAGGACCTGCGCACCTGCACGGTGGGCGGCAAACCCGTGCTGGTGTTCTTGAAGCGCAGGCCCGTAACCAAACGCTTCCTCAATACGAACACCGAAGTGCTGTTGCGGTCACCCGAAGAAGTCTTTTCTCCGGCGGAGCTGCAGCAGATCAGCGCGTTCACACGCGAAATCGGTTTGGACTGGGGCGGTGTCGATGTGCTGCGGGACCGTAATGACGGGCATCTCTACATCGTCGACGCAAACAAGACGGACATGGGCCCCCCGATCGGCCTCAATCTGCCCGACAAGGTCAAAGCAACCTATCTGCTACGCGATGCGTTCCGCGCTTTCGCTTGTGGCTGAACCATCGAGTTAGCAAATGGCTGCGAAGATTCCGTTCGTTCGCGACATGGACTTCACCTACGAGGAAGCCCAGCAAGTCAGCCCGCTGATCCGGCGGCTGGTTGCGAACAATCCTGGCCCGTTCACCTATAAGGGCACGGGTGTTTACATCATCGGGCGCGGCGAAGTCGCGATCATCGATCCCGGCCCGAACACGCAAGAGCATCTTGATGCGCTGTTGCGCGCCGTCGCGGGCGAGCGCGTGACCCACATCTTCGTCACGCACCGGCACAACGATCACTCACCTGCGGCCCATCCCTTGGCGAAGCTCACCGGCGCGAAGGTCTATGCCAGCATGATCCCGCCCAAGCCCAGCGCATGCGATGAACTGAGGCTCGAAGCGGGCGACGATCACGTCTTCCAACCAGACCTCGATGTGAAGGACGGCGATCGTTTCAGCGGCCCCGGCTGGACGCTGGAGGCGGTCGGCACGCCTGGCCACACCGCCAACCACATGGCCTACGCGCTGCTGGAAGAGAACGCGCTGTTTCCAGGCGATCACATCATGGGTTGGTCGACGACGATCATCGGGCCCCCTGACGGCGACATGAGCGAGTATCTCGCCAGCCTCGCCAAAGTGCGCGATCGCGATTTCGTAACGCTGTGGCCCACCCATGGCCCGCCGGTGCGCGAGGTGCGCCCGTTCGTGCAGGCCTATCTCGACCATCGTCTCGACCGCGAGGCGCAAGTGCTCGCACAGCTCGAAAGCGGCAAGCGCCTGATCAAGGACATGGTGGTTGAGATGTATGCCGATGTCGACAAGCGCCTGCACCCAGCGGCGTGCCATTCCGTACTGGCGCACATGGTCAGGCTGGTCGAACTCGGCCGCGCTGGCTGCGACGGCCCGCCCTGCGTTGACAACGAATATTGGCTGAAGCGCTCGGCTTAGTGGATCGTTGGCCTCGACAGCTACGCTGCTTCAGCTTTGCCGCGCCTCGTGCGTCCGATCGGCCAGCGTCGCCAGATAGGGCCGTATCCGCGCAGCGTTGGCGCCAAGGTCAGAGCGGCCGACGCGGCTGACCGAACGCATGTCGACGCGCGCGCCGTCGCCTTCGGGGCGGATGCGAATGGCGATGTCGTCCTTGAACCCGAACCAGAAGCTCTCGGCGATCGCTTCGATCCTGCCCGAGGCGGAATCGGCGTGGGTGATGGTCCAGCCTTGCTCGCGCGCCAGATCGAGCGCGATGTCGAACGTGCGCGTGGGATCGAGCGGCGTGATCAGCGGCTGGATGTCGGCGTAGTGTGCGCGCTGCAAGTCGATGACGGAGGCGCCGTCGGGCGTGTGCGCATTCAACAGCTCAAGATCGTTGCCATTGGTGATGAGGGCGCGCGCCTGCACCACGTCTTCGGAGAAGCCGGGCGGATCGGTCAGATCGGTTGAGATGTCATGGATCGGCGGAATGCCCGCCGCTGCCTGGCGCACATAGATTCCATAGCCAAGCGCAGCGGCAGGAATGGCGAGCGCGACGAGCGCTGAAACAATGCCGCGGCGGGGCCCGACAAACAGCGCCAGCAACACGGCGAGAAGCGCGAACACCCCCGCGCCGAGCAGAACCGGAACGCCCCATGTCAACGTCATGGCGACAAAGCCGACGGTCCAATCCAGCAGGCCGAACTTTGTGCCGAGAGCCGCTGTCAGAAAATAGACCACCACCAGCAGCGACACGATCAACGCCGCGCGCACCCACACATCACGCAGCTTCGCCATGCCGCCCTCCCTTTGGACTCAGGCCTATTCCGCCGCCTGCGCGCTCGGCAGCGTGTAATCCTTGAATTGCTCGCGCAGCGCCAGCTTGTTGATCTTGCCGGTCGCGCCGAGCGGGATCTTCTCCACCAGCACGACATCATCGGGCATCCACCACTTGGCGATCTTGCCATCGAGGTATTTGAGCACTTGATCGCGCGTCGGCTGTGCGCCGGGCTTGGGCTCGATGATCAGCAACGGCCGCTCGTCCCATTTCGGATGCGCGACCCCGATCACGGCGGCGCACGCCACGCCCTCGGCGCCGACAGCGAAATTCTCGATATCGATCGAGCTGATCCATTCACCGCCGGATTTGATCACGTCCTTGGCGCGGTCGGTGATCTGCATGTAGCCGAGCGGATCGATGGTGGCGACATCGCCGGTGTCGAAATAGCCATCCGCCTCCAGGCACTCGCCTTTTTCGTTACGGGCGCCGGCATTCTTGAAATAGGCGCGCGCGACCGATGGACCTTTGACCACAAGCCGGCCGAACGCCTTGCCGTCGTGCGGCTTCTCCACGCCCGCGTCGTCGATGATCTTCATCTCGACCGTGAACATGGCCCGGCCTTGCTTCAGCTTGGTCTTGATCTGCGTTTCGCGGTCGGCGGCGTAGCTCTCCGGCAGCATCTTCCCGATCGTGCCGATCGGGCTCATCTCGGTCATGCCCCAGGCATGGATAACTTCGACGCCGTAATCATCCTCGAACGCCCGCAACACCGCCTCCGGCACAGCCGAACCGCCGATGGCCACACGCTTCAGCGTCGTCAGCTTGCTGTTGGTTTCACGCAAATGGTTGAGCAGCATCAGCCACACTGTCGGCACCGCCGCCGTGAATGTGACTTTCTCGGTCTCGAGCAATTCATAGACGCTCGGTCCGTCCAGCTTGGCGCCCGGCATCACCAACTTGGCCCCGCACATCGGCGCCACGAACGCGATCGCCCACGCATTGGCGTGGAACATCGGCACCACGGGCAGGACAGTGTCGTTGGCGCCGCAGCCGAACACGTCGGACTGGTTGGCCGCCATCGCCTGCAGCAGGTTCGAGCGGTGCGAATAGAGCACGCCCTTGGGATCGCCCGTCGTTCCCGACGTGTAGCAGAGTCCGCACGCCGTGTTTTCGTCGAACCCGCCCCATTGTGCGTCCTGGGCGTGGCCGTGGATGAAATCCTCGTAGGCGACGAAGTGCGGCACCGTTCCTTTGGGCAGATGATCGCGGTCGGTCAGCGCAACATAGGTCGTCACCGTCTTCAGCTGCGGCGCGATCTTCTCAATGATCGGCGCGAAGGTGGTGTCGAAGAACAGTATCTTGTCCTCGGCGTGGTTGATGATCCAGGCGATCTGATCGGGAAACAGGCGCGGGTTCACCGTGTGCAGCACCGCGCCCATGCCCATGGCGCCATACCAAGCTTCCAAGTGACGCTCGGTGTTCCAGGCCAGCGTCGCGACGCGATCGCCCGGTTTGATGCCGCGCTCGCGTAGCGCGTTGCTGACCTGCTTGGCCCGGCGATAGATGTTGCCGTAGGTGGTGCGGGAGATCGGGCCCTCGACGCTGCGCGTCACCACCTCCCGCCTCGGAAAGCTGGCATTGGCATGGTCGAGGATCTTGTCGACCGTCAATTGCCAATCCTGCATCAGCCCGAGCATCCGCTGCCTCCCGATTTTCTCTTTTCTGCAGTGGTATTTAAGCGGCTGATCAGGGCGCTTGTAAACGGCCCCGTCAGGCAGCCCGGGCGTGATCGGCGAAATCGGCTGCAGCGGGCGCTGCAAACGCCTCGGCGAGGCGGTGCTGGAGTCCCTTCACACCGCCTCTCGGCGCTGTCCAGGTGAACAGGGTCACGCGCCCGAACGCCGCCGGCGCCGGCAGCATCAGATAGACCGGCGCAGCCGCGCATTGGCGGGTCGGTTCCGGCCACAGCGAGGCGATCAAGGCCGCCCGCTGGTGCGGCAGAGCTTGCCGGTCGAGCAGCGCAGCCCCGGGCTCGTCCTGGGCTGGGACGATCCGCCGCTCGAACCGCGGAGGCCGGGTTGAGGCGGTCCGGAGCGCCAGTGCGGCCAATGCTATGTCGAACGCGCGCAAGACGCCCACCTCTCAGGCGAGCCGTTCCACGATTCCGGCCAAGCAAAGGTTAAGGGTAGAGGCGGCTCTTCACCCAGGCGCCGGCTGGCGTTTCACGCGAGAACACCAGCCGATCGTGCAACCTGAAGGGGCGGTCGCGCCAGAACTCGAACGAACTCGGAATGATGCGGTAGCCGTGCCAGTGCGGCGGCCGCGGCACCTCGCCGAGGCCATATTTCAGCGCCGCCTCGGCGATGCGCTTTTCGAGCGCCAAACGGTCCGGCAACGGCGTCGATTGCAGGCTGGCCCAGGCGCCGAGCCGCGCGCCGCGATCGCGGGTGCGGAAATAAGCGTCGCTTTCAGCCTCGGACACCCATTCCACTGCGCCGCGGATGCGCACCTGCCGGCGCAGCGATTTCCAGTGGAAGCACGCGGCGGCCTGCGCGTTCTCGGCGATCTGGCGTCCCTTGGCGCTATCGCCATTGGTGTAGAAAGCAAAGCCGTGCGCGTCGAAGCCCTTCATCAGCACCATGCGCACGTCAGGCAGGCCGGTCTTGTCTGCGGTCGCCAGCGCCATCGCGTTCGGATCGTTGGGCTCCTTTTCCTTCGCCTCTTTGAACCAGTGTTCAAACAGGGCGAAGGGCTCGTTCTCTGCGAACAAGGCATGATCGTCCGGCGGCGGCGTGGCCGCAGGATCGTATTTCGGGGACGGCGGGATCAGTTCGTCGCCTGACATGGGCTCTCCAACGCCGCCTCGTGTAGCACGGCCGAACACAGAGTTCGAACGCCAGCAGGCCGCAGCTTCGCCTTCGGCGAACGGCGTTGCCGGCCCCAGGGGCTTGTGTCACTGACGAAGCGCCATGTCGCACAACACGTTCGGCCATCTCTTCCGCGTCACCACCTGGGGCGAAAGCCACGGGCCGGCGATCGGCTGCGTTGTCGATGGCTGCCCGCCCGGCTTGCCGCTGACGGAGGCGGATATCCAATTCTGGCTCAACCGGCGCAAGCCCGGCACCAGCCGCTTCGTCACGCAGCGGCGCGAGCCAGACGAGGTGAGAATCCTCTCCGGCGTGTTTGAAGACGACCGCACCGGCGGGCCGGTGACCACCGGCACGCCGATTTCGCTCATTATCGACAACGTCGATCAGCGCTCGAAGGATTATGCCGAAATCCGCGATCTCTACCGGCCCGGCCACGCCGACTACGTCTATGACGCCAAATACGGCGTGCGCGATTATCGCGGCGGCGGCCGCTCTTCGGCGCGTGAGACGGCGGCGCGCGTTGCAGCGGGTGCTGTCGCGCGGCGCGTACTCGGCGAAGGCGTGAGCATCCGCGCCGCGGTGGTGCAGATCGGCAAAATCGCGATAGACCGCGCGCGCTGGGATTGGACAGAGGTGGAGAACAACCCGCTCTGGTCGCCCGATGCGGAAGCGGCGAAGCAATGGGAAGCGCTGCTCGATGAGACGCGCAAGGATGGAAACTCCGTCGGCGCCATTGTCGAAGTGGAGGCAACCGGTGTTCCCGCCGGCTGGGGCGCGCCGATCTATGGTAAGCTCGACGCTGAACTCGCTTCAGCGCTGATGAGCATCAATGCGGTGAAGGGCGTCGAGATCGGCGCGGGCTTTGCCGCCGCTGCGCTGACCGGCGTGGAAAACGCCGACGAAATGCGCGCCGGCAATGACGGGCGCCCGCACTTCCTCTCCAACATGGCCGGCGGCGTGCTTGGCGGCATTTCGACAGGCCAGCCCGTCGTCGCACGCATCGCCATCAAGCCGACGTCTTCAATCCTGACGCCGCGGCGGACGGTCACCAAGGACGGGGAGAACGCTGACGTCTCGACCACCGGCCGGCACGATCCCTGCGTGGGCATCCGCGCAGCGCCCGTCGCCGAAGCGATGGTCGCGTGCGTGCTGGCGGATGCGATGCTGCGTCAGCGCGGACAAACCGGGCGCTGAAGCGCTCACAGTTTGCGGAAGCGCCAAACTCTGGTGAGGAACGCCGCCTCACTGTGCACCAGCTCCAATCCAGCGCTCGCGAACAGCGCCGGGATGTCTTCCTTCAAATAAGAAGCGAAATACGGCTCGTGAAAGCCGACCGGGAAATATTCGAGCATCCGGTCAAGGTCCGGCGTATCGCCGGTTTGCACCGAATCCGCCAACACGAACGCCCCGCCCGGCTTGACGATGCGGCCGATCTCGCGCGCCGCTTCGCGCCGCACGCGCGGCGGCAGTTCGTGGAAGAGGTAAACGCACGTCGCCGCATCGAACGCCCTGTCCTCAAAGGGCGCCTGCTCGACGGCGCCGGTGACGATCTCGGCTTGGGTCCATTCCGCCAAACGTTCGCGCGCTTCGGCGCAATAGGCGGGCGATAGATCGAGCCCCGTCACGGGCATGCGCGGGAAGGCCTGCAGCACTTGGCTCAGAAAGCGGCCATTGCCGCAGGCCAGATCGACAAGCTTCACCTTGCGCTGATCGACGCCGCGCACCGCGCGCGCGAGTTCGCCGAGCGCGATGCGGCGCATTGCATCGGCTGCGCCGCCGAACAGGATTTCGACCTGCGTGTCGTAGAGCTGCGCACTCTCCTCCGAGAGCCAGCCATCGGTCTGATAGTGGAAGTTCTGCAGATAATAGGTGGGATACCGCTCACCGCCCTCACGCGCTTTCTCGCGCACCTCAACACCACTGCGCTGCAGGCGGCGGCGATCGACGCGCGGCAGATCGCGAAAGAAACGCGCCGAGTTGCGCAGCGCCGAGAGCGCCCGCTCCACGCGCAGATCGCTCGGCGCGGGATAGAGCCCCGCTTCGATATTGGCGCGATCCTTCGCGAAAAGCTCAAGAAACGCCGCACGCACGCGCTGAGGATCGCCTTCCGCGGCTTGCGGCTGAAATTGCGGCTCGCCGGGCCGGTTGAACGGCCCCGATATGCGCCGCGCCAGCAGATATTGACCCATATACCAGGCGACGCGCGCACCCTGGGCGGCGGCGTAGCGGGCGCGGCCGATGTCTCGGCGAAGGCTCATCGCCGCCGATACTAATCCGTCCGCTGCTTGGGTCGAGACGGTGATTTGCCTCGCTTCTGCTTGGCCCAGGCGCGCGGGGGTTCCGCCAGCGGCTCGGGCCAGCGTGTCAGGCGCTTCAAAAGGCCGGGGATTTTCAACCGTCCCTCGGTGCGCGTCTGGCCGCGCACGGAGGCCTTGGCCACATGCACGGTTTCAAAGCTGCCCGAGATCAGCGGGTGCCACCAAAAGAGATCGCGTCCTTCAGATACGAGCCGGTAGGCGCAGGTCGGCGGCAGCCAGTCGAGCTTCGGCACGTTCTTCGGCGTCAGCTTCACGCAGTCCGGCACCTTCTTCTTCCGGTTCGGATAGTCGCTGCAGCCGCAGGCGTTTGTGTCGAACAGCTTGCAGGTGACGTCGGTCCAAGCCAGCGCGCCAGTATCGGCGTCTTCGATGCTGATCACGCAGCAACGGCCGCACCGGTCGCACAAACTCTCCCACTCGGCCGGGTTCATCTCGGCCAGCGTCTTGGTTTTCCAGAACGGGAGATCGCTGTCCTTCGGCGTGCGGCGGTCGAGCAATGTCGTCTTCTTCATCGCTCAAGCGCTCCCACCACTTCAACGTGCGGCGACCAGCGGAACTGATCCACTGGCGTGATTTTCGTCACCGTGAAGCCGTGCTCGACCAGCACCTTGAGGTCGCGGGCAAAGCTCGCCGGATCGCACGACACGTAAGCGAGTCTGCGCACCGGCGCACGGGCGATCTGCTCTGCTTGCAGCCGCGCGCCCGAGCGCGGCGGATCGATCACGGCGCCGTCGAACTTCTTCATTTCCAAGCTTGAGATTGGCGTGCGCAACAGATCGCGGCGTAGCGTCGTCACCTGCTTCAAGGCGCCGCCGGCGCCGTCCGCGGCCTGCTTAAGCGCGCGCAGCATTTCATCGTCGGCCTCCGCCGCCAGCACTTCGGCCTGTTCGGCCGCGCGCAGCGCAAACGTGCCGATGCCGGAGAACAGATCGATCACCCGCTCGGCGCCCTTCAGCGCCTCCAGCGCGAGCCGCGCCAGCGTCTCCTCGCCCAGCGCCGTCGGCTGCAGGAACGCGCCAGGCGGAGGCGCAACGATCGCGCGGCCCATGCTCAGGCGCGGCTTGGCCCGCTCGACGATCGGCTCGCCGTCGATGGAGAGACGCGCGAGGTCGAGCTGCGTCGCCAGCGCACTGAGATTCTCCAGCGCCGCGCGATGCAGGAACGCGGCGCGGCCCGCGCCCTTGATGGCGAGATCGACGCCGGCATCCGTCATCAGCGCGTGCAGCGTGATCTCGCCGCGCTGCGGCAACACCGCTTCGGCAAGCGGCGCCAGCTTCAGCGCCAGCGCTTCGAGTTGCGGCACAAGCACCGGGCATTGCGTGAGCGCCGTGAGCTTGGCCCCGCCGCGCTCGATGAAGCCGATCCGCACCTGGCCGTTCTGCCGCGCGGCATGAAAGGCGGCGCGGCGGCGGCCCGCGCCCCAGGCTGGAATCGCAGCCGCCACTTCGGCGCCGCCCAGGCCGCGCTTCTGCAACGCTTCGACGACCTGAAGCCGCTTCCAGGCCAGGTAGGGCGCCTCCTGCCAATGCTGCAACTGGCAGCCGCCGCAGCGGCCAAAGTGCCGGCAGGCCGGCTCCTGCCGCTCCGGGCTGGCCTGCAGCAGCTCAATCAGCTCGGCCCGGCCATCGGTGATCCGGCCCCGGATTCGTTCTCCCTGCAGCGCATAGGGGGCGTAGATCGGCCCCTGTGGGCCGGCGGCCACGGCGTCGCCGCGCGCGCCCATGGCCGTCACCTCAAGCTCGCGCAGCTCGGGGGCGGCGGCTGGTTTTGGCCTCCGTTGAGGGGCGGCGGAGGGGCGGGAAAATCTGTGCGGACGCTTCATGTGCCGTTCAGGCCGGTTTTGCTTTTCTCAGGCCCGACAGACAGGAGCAGATCATGCGACGTCAAGCTTTCCTCGCCGCCGGCGCTCTGGCCGCCGCCCTGACGGGCTTGGCCCAGCCGGCCGCGGCCCAGAATTACCGTTCTTACCACGACGAGCATGTGGCGACGCAGCAGCAATGTCAGGCTTCGCGCAATAACCGCACCGTGGGCGGCGCTGTGATCGGCGGCATCCTCGGCGCGGTGCTCGGCAGCAATGTCGCGGCCAATGGCCATCGCGGCGACGGTACGGCGCTCGGCGCGGTTGTGGGTGCGACGGCAGGCGGCGCCATCGGGCGCAGCACGGCGCGCTGCAACGAAGTCCCGCAAGGCAGCTACGACCCCTATTACGGCCGCCCCTACCAAGATGGGTACAATCGCGGCTCTGACGACGACCTCTATGGTGGTCCGTACGAACAGTCCGGTTATCGCGGCGATGACCGTTACGGCCGCGACTGCCGCATGGGCGAGATCGTGACACGCGACCGCTATGGCCGGGAACAGCGCGAAGACGCTTGGCTGTGCCGCGCTCCCGACGGCTCGTGGCGCCCAGCCTGACGAAATTTTTCTGAAGCCTCCTAAGCAACGTACCTCGCCCCGGCCCCAAGCCGGGGCGTTTTCTTTAGCGGCGCGCGTGGATGAGCAATTCGAGATTGCCGTCGCCGCCGCGGATCGGCGAGTCGATCTGTGCGTCGATGCGAAAGCCCTCCAGGCCATCCAGCGCTGCGATCGCCTGCTCAGCCGCGGCGCGTGCATCGCCTTCCCGCAGCACGCCGCCCTTGCCGGGACCGGCTTCGAACTGCGGCTTGATCAACGCAACCAACTCAGCGTGCGGAGCAGCGAGCGAGAGCGGCGTCGCCAACACTTTCGCCGCGCCGATGAAACTCGCATCACAGACGATGAGGCTGGGCGCGTCAGCGATTAGCGCGCGGGTGAGCGTGCGCGCGTCGGTGCGCTCAAGCTTGATGACGCGCGGATCAGCGCGCAGCGAGGCATGCAATTGGTCCGTGCCGACATCGACGGCATAAACCCGCGCCGCCCCGCGCGTCAGCAGCACGTGGGTGAAGCCGCCCGTCGAAGCGCCAACGTCGAGGCACACCCGCCCGGCCGGATCGACGCCGAAAGCGTCGAGCGCTGCGGCAAGCTTCACGCCTCCGCGCGAAACCCAAGGATGGGGCGCCGTCACATCGAGAAGGGCATCCTCGGCGATCATATCCGCCGGTTTTTCCACAGGCACACCGTTCGCACGCATGCCACCCGCTTCAATGAGAGCGCGCGCTTTGGCGCGGCTCTCTGCGAGGCCGCGGGCGACTAAGAGAAGGTCGGCGCGCATGCGGGGCATGATGGCGGCTCTGTCGCGCGTGGCTGCCCTTGAGGCAAGACTTTCCGCTTGCGAGGGGCACGCCCGCGCGCAAGTCTCGCGTTCACAAAACAAGAGCTGGAGGGACGCTCAATGGGATATTCGGTTTCGCGGCGCGCGCTGTTGGCCAACGCGGCGGCGCTCAGCGCACTTGCTGCATGCCAGACGGCGCCGGCGTCCTCGGCCCCCTCTGACGCGCTTGGCGATCTCGACGCAACTGGCGTCGCCGCGCGCATCCGCAATCGCGGGATCAATGCGGGCGAGGCGCTGGAAGCAGCGATCGCGCGTGCCGAGCGGGTCAACCCGCAGCTCAATTTCATCGCAACGCCGCTCTACGATTACGGCCGCCAGCGCGCGGCAACGCAGCTCAGCGGGCCATTCGCGGGCGTGCCGACCCTGATTAAAGACCTGATGCCGATGACCGGCCAGCCGACCAAGTTCGGCAGCCGCGCCTTCGCCACTTACGTGCCGGCCGAACAG
Organism: Hyphomonadaceae bacterium; assembly: GCA_016791385.1. GTDB lineage: Bacteria > Pseudomonadota > Alphaproteobacteria > Caulobacterales > Aquidulcibacteraceae > Vitreimonas. The sequence goes on along the minus strand of JAEUMR010000047.1, from coordinate 152,869 downwards.
CCGCCCTACATGGATGCGCTGCTCGCCGCGGGCTTGGTGCCATTCGGCAAATCGACGACGCCCGAATTCGGCCTGACGGCAACGACGGAGTCCGCGCTTACTGGAGACACGCATAATCCCTGGGATCCCACCCGCTCCAGCGGCGGCTCTTCCGGCGGCGCGGCGGTCGCGGTTGCATCGCGCGTCGTGCCGATCGCGCATGCGAGCGACGGCGGCGGCTCGATCCGCATTCCGGCGTCCTGCAACGGACTGGTCGGGCTCAAGATCTCGCGCGGCCGCAGCGTGTCCGGCGGCAGGCCGGAAGGGCCCCTGGACTTTTCGGTCAATGGCTGCGTCAGCCGCAGCGTGCGCGACACCGCAGCCTGGCTCTCCATCACCGAACGAAGCGATACGAGCGCGGTGTTCCCGCCTGCCGGCATGGTCACCGGCCCGAGCCGGCGGCGCCTGCGCATCGTGCTCGATGTGCGCAACGCACTCGGCCACGAACCCGACCCCGAAGTTCGCGCGGCGACCGAAGCGGCGGCGGAGCTATGCCGCTCACTGGGTCACGAAGTGCGCGAAGGCCGCTCTCCAGTCGATGGCCCGCAATTCTCCTCCGACTTCATTCTGCTGTGGGCGGAAGGTGCGTCTGATGTCGTTGGCATGGTCGAAGCCCAGCACCCTGGCGCCCCGCTTGACCGCCTGTTCGAAAAGCTGACGCTGGACTTGTCAGCGCATTTTCGCGCGCAGAGCCCGGAGACGCTGCAGGCTGCCTTCAATCGGCTCCGGCAAGTCGAGGCGCAGTTCGCCTCCATGTTCGAGACGGCCGATATATACCTCACGCCCGTGCTCGGCCGTCCACCGGTGCAACTGGGTGAGTTCAACCCGGCGCGCGGCATCGCCACCTTCGATACGCTGCCCGAATATGTTGGCTACACGCCGCTGCAGAACATCGCCGGCGCGCCGGCGATGAGCTTGCCGCTGGGCTGGTCCAGTGCGGGGCTGCCAATCGGGGCGCACTTCTCCTCAGCCAAGGGCCAGGAGCGGCGCCTGCTGGAACTGGCGTATGAACTCGAACAGGCGCAGCCTTGGGCGTCGCGCAGGCCGCAGGTGAGCGCGGCCTGAATCGCGGGTCCATACTCCCGCCCGCTTTAGGCAGTAACCGCTTTGGACATGACGCTTCGTCCGGTCATTGCAGCTTTGGCGTTCGCCGCGCTGGCCATCGCGCCAGCCGCGGCGCAACCCGAGCAGCAGCCGGATGAACCGGACATGCCCCAGCTCAGGGGCGAGGACTGGTATCGCGGGCAGCTGGTGGAACTTTCCGAAGTGCTGGGCGGGGCGCACTATCTGCGCATCCTGTGCGAAGGCCGCGGCGATCAGCGTTGGCGCAATTACATGCGCGGCGTGATCGAACGCGAGCCGGACTACAACGCCCAACTCGTCGAGGGCTTCAACCGCGGCTACCGCAATGAAGAAGCGCGCTTTCCGTCCTGCGATGAAACCGCCCGTCAAACCGAAGCGGAGCTGCGCGCGCGCGGCCTTCGCGTCGCCCAAGCCTTGAGCGCCCGTTATGCCCAATGACAACGATCCCGAGCGCAAAGGCCGCGCGCTCGAACTCATCCTCGACGCCTGGGACAAGGCGCTCGCAGAGGACGTCGAACCAGAAGTGATCGCCTCGGTCGCGATCTACGCTGCGTTGGCGGACATGGTCGATCGCTACGGCGAAGAAGCGGTGGCCGAGTTCTGCGCCACCTTGCCGGAACGCGCGCGCAACGGCGAGTTCACGCTCAAGCCGGAATAGTCAGCGCGTCGCCCAGATCGCTTCGAGCCAAGCGCGCTCCGGCATGCCGGCCTCGTACGCGCCGATGCGCGCCAGATGCAGGTGGCGCGCGATCTCGGCCTGGCGCTCGATATTGTAGTCTCTAAGGCGCGCCCCTGCGCTCGGCGTGTAGATGTAGGCCTGCTTGCCCAGCGCATTGAGCTTGGCGCTCGCCAAAACGATGCCGCGCGCCGCCTGCCAGACATGCATCAACTCATGCACGAACCAGCCCTGATCGACCGGCGGCGCCTGCGAGAAATCGTTCACCGCCCGCCAGCGCGAAAACACGATGGTGCGCCCGAACGGCACCATGGCCCCGAAACCGAACGCGCGCGGCGCCTGCAGGATGCGCACGCGCCGCCAGTCAATCTCGTCGCCGAAGATGGGGCGCGCCAAGGCGATCTCGCCGGCCGTCAAAGCCCGGCGGCGCCAATCGCCCATCTCACGCTGTGCGCCTTCCATCGCATCAATATGCCCCCAGCCTGCCGCGCAAAAAAGAGCGGCCCGGCAGGATGGACCGGGCCGCATGAGGCTAAGGGAGATTGGGAGGAAAGTGCGGGATTACGGCGTGTGCTCGACCTCGTATTCGCCGGTTTGGGTGCGCGTCTCGCCGTCGCGGCCGGTGACGGTCCGGGTGATGGTTCCCGTGCCATCGCCATTGCCGGTGCGTTCACGATCGACCGAGCGCGTCGTGCCGTCGGCATAGGTCACCTCTCGTGACAGCTCAGCGCCGTTTTCGGTGCGGGTGCGGGTCTGATCCCAGCTCGTTTGATCGCCATTGCGGCCGGTGACGACGCCGCTCGACGTGCACGAGCCATTGGCGCAAGAGCCGCTTGATGCGCGCGTGATCGCCGTGCCGTCCTCGAACGTCGCCGAAGAATTCACCGAGCGCGCGCCATCGGCGTGCGTAACGTCGCGCTGATAGTCGATCTGACCGCGGTTCGAGGTGTTGGTGTCGCCGCTCAGACTATGCCCGTTCTCGGTTTGCGTCCGCGTGAAATCCCCTGTTTGCACGCGCGTCTCGCCGTTGCGGCCAGTGACTTCGCGCGAGGCGGAGTATTGCCCCTCGCCGGTGTGCAGAACGTCGACCTCGACACTGCGCTGAGAGCCATCATTGTAGGTGGTGACGCGGTCATGCGTATAGCTGTCGTTGGCGCGGTCGACGCTGCGCTCATCGTGGACGCTGCGCTGGCGGCCATTAGCGCCGGTGACGGCGGCGTCGCGGGTGCGCGTGCCGCGACTGCGGCGCACTTCCGACCGCGCGGTCGCGGTCCCGCGCTGTGTCTCTACGCTTGCCTGGCCGCGCCGCCCGCGCGCATCGGCGGCGTTGAACGACGCGCCTAACGCAAACACGGTAATCATGACGGCCGCGATGGCCGTGTAACGTTGTTTCAGAGTCATGACGTCCCTCTGCCGATCAATGTCCTCGCCATCTTGAAACGGCCGCCAGCGGAAAAGCCGTCGCGACTTTTTGCGTGAAATCGCGTACATTCGGCTCATGGCAGCCGCTCTTGAGGTCATCGTTGGCCCGATCGAAGCGCTCGCGGTTGATGTCGTGGTGAACGCCGCCAACCGCGACCTCAAACCGGGGAGCGGAGTCGATGCGGCCCTGCGCGCCGCGGCCGGGTCCGGCCTGACGCAGCACACCGATACGCTGCCGCCCATCGAAGATGGGCAAGCGGTGCTGACGCCGGGCTTCAACTTGCCCGCGCGCGCCATCATTCATACCGCCGCGCCGCGCTGGAACACGCCGGGCGAAGAAGGCGCCAAAGTGGCCGCGCTGGCCCGCTGCTACATGGCGTCCATCGCGCTCGCCAACGAGCATGGCTTCAGCGCGATCGCGTTTCCGTGCCTGGGGACAGGCGCTTATGGCTGGCCGCGGGGCTTTGCCTGTGCCATCGCCATCGCCGCGTGCGAGCAAGCGCTCGAGAAAGCGCCGAACATCGCGCGCATCGTCTTCTGCTGTGCCAGCGAAGCCGACGCAGAACTTTACCGCGCCGGCCTCGCGGGCGATTAGCGAGGCTGCATCGTTTCGAGGAAGCGGATCGGCTCGCCGAGCGACGGCGCCACCAACTCGCCATCGCTCATCACCAGTTCGCCGCGAATGATCGTCGCGAGCGGCCAGCCTTTGGCCTCGAAGCCGTCGAACGGGGTCCAGCCGACGCGCGTGGCTTGATCCTCCGCGCGGATCACGCGGCGCGCCTTCATGTCGACCAGCGTCAGGTCGGCGTCATAGCCGAGTGCGATGCGGCCCTTACCCTCGATGCCGAACACGCGCTGCGGCCCGGCGCTGGATAGGTCAACAAAGCGCTGCAGCGACAGCCGCCCCTCGTTCACATGCGTCAGCATTACCGGCACCAACGTCTGCACGCCGGGCATGCCGGAGGGCGACTTCGGATAGGGCTGGGCCTTCTCTTCACGTGTGTGCGGCGCGTGGTCGGTGGCGATGATGTCGACCACGCCTTGATCGATACCGATGGCCCAGAGCGTCGCCAAGTCAGCCGCGTAGCGGATCGGCGGATTCATCTGCGCGAAGGCGTGCAGCTTCTCGTAAATCTGCGGGCCGGCGAAGGTGAGGAATTGCGGCAGCGTCTCCACAGTGGCGACATCCTTCGCCGTCGCCAGATATTCCATCTCGATCGCCGAGGAGACGTGCAGGATGTGCACGCGTTTGCCGTGACGGCGCGCGCTTTCGACTAGCCGTTGCACAGCCTTGAGCGCGGTTTGGTCATCGCGCACTTCCGGATGCGAGGTCCAATCGCCCTCGCGCGCAAGCTTCTTGCGCTCGTTGAGCCGCGCCTCGTCCTCGGCGTGAAAAGCGCCGCGGCGATTGATGTTCTTCAGCACCCGGTCGAGACCTTCGTCATCGCCGACCAGCAGCGAGCCGGTCGATGAGCCCATGAAGGTCTTGATGCCGCAGCACCCTGGCAGCCGCTCCAGCTCGCCAAGCTGATCGGCGTTCTCGGCCGTCGCGCCGACATAGAACGCATGATCGACGTGCGCGCGGCCCTTGGCGCGGCGGAGCTTGTCGTTCAGCGCCTCGGCCGTCGTCGTCGGCGGCGCGGTGTTAGGCATTTCGAACACGGCGGTGACCCCGCCCAACGCCGCCGCGCGTGTGCCCGTCTCCAGATCTTCCTTGTGCTCGTTGCCGGGCTCGCGGAAGTGCACCTGCGTGTCGATCACGCCCGGCAGCACGTGCAGGCCGCGCGCGTCGATTTCGACCTCTGCGGCAAAGCCCGAGAGATTGCCGATCGCCGCGAACTTGCCGCCGGCGACGCCGATATCGGCCTGGCCTTCGCCCGCGTGATTGACCACCGTCCCGCCGCGCACGATCAGGTCGAAAGCACTCATCTCAATCCTCCGGCTTGCAGCAGGTCGAGCGCCGCAGCCTCCGTCATGTCGATGCTGACATGCTCCATCGCGGCCGCATCGTCCAGCAGGCGGCGCGAGGCCAATTCCTCGTAACCGACCGCGCGCAGCACCTGCGCGCGCGGCCCAAACGGGGCGCGCACCCGTTCGTCCGTTGGGCCGAACAGCGCCAAGGTCGGCGCACCGACAGCGGCGGCCATATGCGTCAGCACATTATCGTTGCCAATGCAGAGCGTCGCCCGCTCCAGCAAGGCCGCCGCGCCCAAGAGGTCGAGTTCAGCGCCGAGGTCACGCGCGGCGACGCCATCAGCGTCGAGGCTGCGCGCAACGGCGTTGGTGATGACGCCATCGCGTTCGCCGGCGCCGAGCACCACAACGCTGGCATTGGCGAGGACGCCTGTCGTCAACCGGCGCGCGACTGCGGCGAAGCGCTCGCGCGGCCAGCGCTTGGCCTCTTCCGCCCCGCCCGGCGCCAGCACCAACAATGGCCCTCCCGGCGCTGCCGCTGCAGCCGCCGCGCGCGCCGCATCGTCGAGCCATATCTTCGGCGCCAGCGCGCGTTCAGCCCCCAGGGCTTCAGCCCATTCATCGGTTCTGTGCCGCAGCACCCGCGCGCGCTTCAGCGCGACACGCCGGCGTGCAAGCAAGCCGCAGCCCAACAATCCCCCGCCATCGAGAACGAGGTCGAACGGTCTGCGCACGAGATCGAGCCACAACGCCGCCACAGGCGCCGCCGCCCGCAACTCCTTGAGCCCCGGCGCGGCGCGGAACAGCGGCGCGGCGGCCGGGGCGCAGACGACGGTGAGCGCGTCGCCCGCGCGCAGCGCGTGATCCAGCGCGCCCGTCGCCAGGACCGCCTCGCCAAGGTCGGCGGGCGCGATGAAGAGAACAGATGACATTACTGGCCGAGGCTTTAGGCGCGGAGCGGGTAAAGGCGAAGTCAACAGCGCGTCATGAGACCGCCCGCGGAGGCTTGCGGTGCGTGGCGGAGAAGGCCAAGTGGGGCCCATGACCGGACCCTCCCGCCTCGACCGCACCCTGATCCGGATCAGCGGACCCGATGCGCGGAGCCTGCTGCAGGGATTGCTGACGCAAGATCTCGACCGCCTGGATCAGACGAGGGTGCAGTACGGCGCGCTGCTCAGCCCCCAAGGCAAGATCGCCGCCGACATGATTTTGTGGGCCGAGCCGGAAGGCGCAGTCATTATCGACGCTGACCCCGCCCGCGGCCCCGACCTGCTGCGCCGACTCGGCATGTACAAGTTGCGCGCCAACGCGGCGATCGAAGATGTCAGTGATCGCCTCTGTGTCCTGGTCAATGACGCTCCGTTCCAGGCAGCCCGCCCCGATCCCCGCTTTCCCAACGGAGAACTGGGCTGGCGCGCGTTAGCGGCCCCTGCACAGGCCGCCGATGGCGCGGCGTGGCTCGAAACCCGGCGCCTTGCACTTGGCATTCCCGATCTCGTTCGCGACGCCGCGCCCGATGAAGTGTTCGCGCTCGAAGCCGTGCTGGAGGAACTCCACGGCGTCGACTTCAAGAAGGGCTGCTTCGTCGGCCAGGAGAACGTCAGCCGCATGAAGCGGCGCGCGACGACGCGCAAGAAATTCTGCCCTGTCACATTCGAAGGGCCGCCGCCCGCCTACGGGACCCCTTTGATGGCGGGCGCAGCTGAGGTGGGCAGCATCCGCAGCGGCGGCGAGGGCCGCGCCCTCGCGTTGGTGCGGCTCGACCGGGCGTTGGCGGCAGACGCGCCGCTGACCGCTGAGGGGCGGCAAATGCGCCTCGATCCGCCCTCGTGGCTGATCCTGCCCGAACCTGCCGGGGAGTAAGGCGCCGCCTTGCAGCATTGGTTGGCCGCCATCTGGCGAGCCTGATTGACGCCCCCGGTTCCCAAGGTCTAACCGCGAAGGGCCAGACCGCCGGCTGAGCGGCCGCCTTGATAGCTTGGGGACTTTCGAGCTTGACCGCCGTCATCTCCGGTACCGGCCTTTGGCGGCCGTCCGACTCCATCACCAACGACGAACTCGTCGCCTCGTTCAACGCCTATGTTGAGCGCTACAACGCCGAGCACGCCGCCGACATCGCCGCGGGCGTGCTTGAGCCGCTGCAGCCTTCGAGCGCCGAGTTCATCGTCAAAGCCTCAGGCATCAAGCACCGCTACGTGCTCGACAAGAAAGGCTCGCTCGACGTCGAGCGCATGGTCCCGCGCATACCGGAAAGGCCGAACGAACAGCTGTCGCTGATGGCGGAAGTCTCAGTGACGGCGGCCAAGCAGGCGCTGGAGCAGGCAGGGCGCGATGCACAGGACGTCGACGCCGTCATCTGCTCGTGCTCGTCGCTGCAACGGCCATATCCGGCGCTGGCGATCGAGGTGCAGAACGCGCTCGGCGCGGGCGGCTTCGGCTACGACATGAACGTCGCCTGCTCGTCGGCGACGTTTGCGATCCAGAACGCCACCGACATCGTGCGCGCGGGCCATGCACGCTCGGTGCTGGTGGTGAACCCCGAACTCACCACCGGCCACCTCAATTTCCGCGACCGGGAAACCCACTTCATTTTCGGCGACGCCGCCGTCGCAATCTTAATCGAGAACGCCGAGGTGGCGCCCAAGGGCGCCTGGAAAATCCTCGGCACCAAGCTGCAGACGCGCTTCTCCAACAACATCCGCAACAATTTCGGCTTCCTCAACCGTGGCGACGAGCAGTTCCGCGACATGCCGGACAAGCTGATCACGCAGCAAGGCCGCAAGGTGTTCAAGGAAGTGGTGCCGATGGTCTCCGAGATCGTCCTGCAGCAGCTGGCCGAGCTGAAGCTGAAGCCCTCAGACCTGCGCCGGATGTGGCTGCACCAAGCCAATTCCAACATGAACCGGCTGATCGCCGAGCGCGTGCTCGGCCATGAGGCCAGCCAGGACGAAGCGCCTACCGTGCTCGACGAATACGGCAACACGGCCGGCGCCGGCTCGATCATCGCTTTCCATCTGCACTCAAGCGATCTCAAGTCCGGCGACCGCGGCCTCATCTGCTCGTTCGGCGCTGGCTACTCGGTCGGCGCCATCTTCGTGCAGAAGACCTAAGCCTTATTCCGCCGCCTGCGCCGGCGCTTCGTTGCTGCCCCTGCGCCACCGCAGCTTCGGCTGCCGCGCAGCGCGCGTATCGTCGAGGCGGCGCATCGGCGTGAGCTTCGGCGCTTGCTTGAAGAATTGCACATCGCCCGCGTTCACCCGCTCGGCGAGCGCGATCATCACGTCGGCGAAGCGGACGAGTTCGCGCTTGGGCACGGTCTCGGTCGGCTCGATCAGCATCGCCCCATGCACCACCAGCGGGAAGTAGGTGGTGAACGGGTGATAGCCTTCGTCCAGCAGCGCCTTGGCCATGTCGATGGTTTCGACGCCCTTCGGCTTGATCGATGAATCGTCCAGCAGCACTTCGTGCATGCACGGGCGATCTCCAAACGGGGCGGCGAAATGGGGCTTCAGGCGCGCAAGCAGGTAGTTCGCGTTCAGCACCGCGTCTTCCGCGACTTGGCGCAAACCGTCCGAACCGTGGCTCAGCATGTAGGTCAGCGCGCGCGTGAACATGCCCATCTGGCCATGGAAGGCGCACATGCGGCCGAATGCTTGCGTGCCTTCGCTGTGCTCGCGCAGCTCGCGCTTACCGCCCTTCAGGACGATGTGCGGCACCGGCGCAAACGGCGCCAGCGCGGCGGAGAGCACGGTCGGGCCAGCGCCCGGACCGCCGCCGCCGTGCGGGGTGGAGAAGGTCTTGTGCAGATTGATGTGCATCGCATCGACGCCAAGATCGCCCGGCCGCACCTTGCCGACGATGGCGTTGTAATTGGCGCCGTCACAATAGAAGTACGCGCCCGCCGCATGGATGGCGTCGGCGATGTTCTTGATCTCCGGCTCGAACAGACCGCAGGTGTTCGGGTTGGTGATCATGATGGCGGCGACGTCGGGGCCGAGCTTGGCCTTCACGTCGTCGAGATGGACCCGGCCGTCATCGCGCGCCGGGATTTCGTCCACTGTGAAGCCAGCCGCAGCAGCGGTGGCCGGATTGGTGCCGTGCGCGGAGCTCGGCACCAGCACGCGCTTGCGCGTCTCGCCCTCGCCCCGCGCCGCGAGCGCAGCCTTGATCGCCAGCATGCCGCACATTTCGCCATGCGCGCCGGCTTTCGGCGACAGCGCGACGGCGGGCATGCCGGTCAGCGTGCAAAGCCAATGCGCCAGTTCGTCCATCAGTTCGAGCGCGCCTTGCACGGTCGAAACCGGCTGCAGCGGATGCAGATCGGCGAAGCCCTCGAAGCGCGCCGCGCGCTCATTGAGGCGCGGATTGTGCTTCATCGTGCACGAGCCGAGCGGGAACAGGCCAAGGTCGATGGCGTAGTTTTTTTGGCTGAGGCGCACGAAATGGCGCATCGTTTCCGGCTCTGAGAGACCAGGAAGATCGAGCGGCGCCTTACGCGTGAGGCCGCCGAGCTTGTTCGCCGTGCCTTTCGGCGCCGGCAGATCAACGCCCATGCTGGTGGCGTGGCCCGTTTCGAAGATGAGCGGCTCGGCTTGCAGCAGGCCGCGATTGCCGGAAGTGGTTTCGGTGATCATTCGTTTGCTCCGGTCTCGGCAGCTAGAACCAAGCCCTGCGTTACTGAGTTCGCCTCAGCACGCTCCCTTACGATTTCCAGGATATTGTTTTGCACATCACCCAAGATGAGTTCCGCCCAACGTTCCGCGTAGCCATTCACAGCGGTATTGAGCGAATATGTTGTGTACAAGCGCAAACGCGTCGAGCCGTTCGCCGCCTCATCAAGTTGATACCCCCCACTCCGAATGACGACATTTGGCCCGCGCGGATCAATGTGCTGGTCGATACTCGCGAAGGTCGAACCTTCTGGAAAGACAAACACCCAGTCGAGCCGCTTCTCTTTTGACCAAGCGACGATGTGCTCTTCAAACCAAACGCCGCCACTCCAACGACCCGTTCGCACTGCCCCGACGCCTTCACCGGATACGATTGCCTCGACTGGGCGTGGCACCCCTAGAATGTCGTGAGAAGCTGTGCGGATTCCTTCTTGGGACGACAGCGCATCTAGCCGAAGTAGATGGGGCCAAACCGTCTCAGGCGCGGCTGAAATCGTGACCATCCGCTCAACAGTGAACTCTTGGGCCGGATACCGGCTTGTGTCTTCGAACGACCACACTCCACATGCCAGAACCAACACCAATGCGACCGCCGCAACCTGCAACAGCGGCGACCTCAAGACGATCCAATTGGACGCCCAGCTTCCGAGAACAAGGCTCGGAAACCACAATGGAGCAGCCATCACAACGCAAATCACGCCAGGCCCGGTCAGAAAAGATAGCACGAAGAATATGCCAGATGCCGCAACACCGATCCGCACCCCACGCGTCGAGGGCCATATCCGTTGAATTGCGACACCAAGCACAAGACCGATTGCGAAGGGGACAAGAAACAGGAAGCCGAGACCGAAGAGCCCCTGGCCGTAACCGCGCGAGACACTGGAGTCGATCACCGCATCAAGCGCAAACCACGCAGCCGCCACGACCGCCAAAGCCAAGGCAAACCGGAGCGCCCTAACCCGAACGGCCTCCGTCAGACCGGTGGCATCTTGTGAGGTCACACTGACAGCGCCTGCTTCAGCGCATCGGCGTACGCTTTGATATCTTCGTCGGTGTTCATTTCGGTGGCGCAGGTGATGAGCACATCATCCATGCCGGCCTTTGGATTGAGGCGGCTCATGGCGACGCCGCCGACAACGCCCATTTCCGCCAAGGCATCGACCGCCTTTTGCGCGTTGCCCGGCACGCGAATGGCGATCTCGTTGAAGAAGCGCTGCGTCAGCACCTCGACGCCCTTCACCTTGGCGAGCGCATCGGCGAGTTCGATCGCCTTCTCGTGATTCAGCGTCGCCAACTGGCGCAGGCCCTGCTCGCCGAGCAACGTCATGTGGATGGTCCAGGCGAGCTGGCAGAGGCCAGAATTGGTGCAGATATTGCTGGTCGCCTTCTCGCGACGGATATGCTGCTCGCGCGTGGAGAGTGTCAGCACGAAACCGCGCTTGCCGTCGGCGTCGATGGTCTCGCCAGCGACGCGTCCGGGCATCTGGCGGATGTATTTCTCTTTCACGGCAAAGAGACCGACGAACGGGCCGCCGAAATTCAGCGCATTGCCGATCGACTGACCTTCGCCGCAGACGATATCGGCGCCATACGCGCCGGCTGGTTCGATCAAGCCGAAGGAGACGCATTCGGTGAAGGTCGCCACCATCAGCGCGCCGGCGCCGCGTGCGGCTTCGCCGATCTTGGTGAGATCGGTAATCGTGCCGAACACGTTCGGCGATTGCACGATCACGGCGGCCACGTCTGCGCCGAGTTGCTTGGTCACCGCCGCTTCATCGTCGATCGCCGCCGGCAGCGCGACGACTTCGAGGCCGAGCGCTTCGCAGGCAGTGCGGGCGGTGTCGACGTAGTGCGGATGCACGCCGCCGGAGAAGACGATCTTCTTCCGCTTGGTGACGCGCGCAGCCATCATCGCCGCTTCGGCGGTTGCGGTGGAGCCGTCGTACATCGAGGCGTTGGCGACCTCCATGTCGAGCAATTGCGCGACTTGGCTCTGAAATTCGTACAGCGCCTGCAGCGTGCCCTGGGCGATTTCCGGCTGGTACGGCGTGTAGGCGGTGAGGAATTCGCTGCGCTGGATCAAATGATCGACGCTGGCCGGCACGTGGTGGCGATAGGCGCCGGCGCCGAGAAAGAACGCGGTGCGCCCCGCAGGCGTGTTTTTCTCCGCCAGACGCTGCATGTGGCGATGCACTTCAAGCTCGCCTTGCGCCTTGGGCAGATCGACGAGCCCTTTGAGCACCGCCGCTTTCGGCACGTCGACGAACAGCTCATCGACATTCTTGGCGCCGATGACGCCCAGCATTTGCTGGCGGTCGGCGTCGGTGAGCGGGAGATAACGCATCAAAGACCCTTCACGTAATCGGCATAGGCGGCTTCATCCATCAGCGCGTCGATCTCGGCCTTGTTCGATGGCTTCAGCTTCACGAACCAGCCGCCGGCTTGCGGGGCGTCGTTGATGATCTGCCAGTTCTCGTTCTTGATCTCGCCATTGGCTTCGACCACTTCGCCGGAGATCGGCGCATAGACGTCAGAGGCCGTCTTGGCGCTTTCGACGACGGCCATGTCGTCGCCCTGGGCGAAGCTTTTGCCGGCGTCGGGAAGCTCGGCATAGACCACATCGCCCAATTGCTCGGCGGCGTATTGCGTAATGCCGACGATGGCGACATCGCCCTCAAGGCGAACCCATTCGTGATCCTTGGTGTAGCGCGTGGTCATGAGCTTTCCCCTTAAGCGGACTTCTTCTGGCGAACGTAGCGGTGTGGAACGAACGGCAGCGGCACGATCGTCGCCGCGCGCGGCGTGCCGCGGATCATCAGATCGACGACATGGCCCGGCTCGGCGTGCGCAGCGTCGACATAGCCCATCGAGATCGGACCGTTCAGCGTCGGCGAGAAGCCGCCGGAGGTGACAACCCCGATCTGCTTGCCGTCCTTGTAGATTTCGACGCCCTCGCGGGCTGGGGCGCGATCGTTCGGGCGGATGCCGACGCGCTTGCGCGTAGCGCCCAGTTCGTATTCGCGCAGAATACGCTTGGCGCCGGGAAAATCCTTCGCCTCGCGGCGGCGCTTCTGAATGGTCCAGGCCAGATCAGCCTCGATCGGCGAGGTGGTCGGGTCGAGATCGTGGCCGTAGAGGCAAAGGCCAGCTTCCAAGCGCAGCGAGTCACGCGCGCCGAGGCCGATCGGCTTCACCTCCGGATGTGCGAGCAGCGCGCTGGCGAGATCGGCGGCGTGTTCGGCGCGCACCAGGATTTCGTAGCCGTCTTCACCCGTATAGCCCGAGCGCGTCACGGTGATGCGGCCGAAAGCGTCAAAGCGCTTCACCGTCATGAAGCTCATCTCAGCGAGCGCTGGATCAATCACGGCGGCGGCGGCTTGGTGCGCAGTCGGCCCTTGCAGCGCGAGCAGGCAGCGATCATCGGCACGCACGAGATTGGCTTCGCCCTTGGTCGCGGCTTCGATCAGCGCCCAATCCTGGTGCTTACAGCCCGCATTGACGACGATGTAGAGATCGCCTGCCGCGGCGGGTTCGGCGGGGCGCGCGATCATCAGATCGTCGAGCACGCCGCCATCATCGTTGGTGATCATGGTGTAGCGGACTTGGCCCGGCTTAAGGCCCTGAATGTCCGCAGGCACGAGGCGCTCGATCAGCGCCGCCACCTTCTTGTGGGCGTCATCGCCTTCCAGCCCGTGTCCCTTCGGCAGCGCGAAGAAGGACGGACCCATGTGGCTGACGTCGAACAGCCCCGCATGCGCGCGCGTCCAATTGTGCTCGGGAATGAGCCCTTCGAATTGCAGCGGCATGTCGTAGCCGGCGAAGTCGCCGAACTTGGAGGTGCGCGCGCGCCAGAGCGCGTCGAGCGGCAGCTTTTTCGGTTCGGTATCGGCCATAACGTGTCCCAGGATGCGCGGCGCATGCCTCATGGCATGCGACCCCCGCTGTCCTGGCGCCTGAGAGATTCACGGGACCCAAGCGCCCGCTTACTCCGTCGGCGGCGGCTCTACCCTTGAGCCGCGCTTTCCAGCGTGTTCATCCCCCCGCGGTCCGGTTCCCTGAGAGTTTCCGGGGCGGTTGCTCCTTCGGGGGCGGCATCTTTGGCCGCTCTCTCCCACGGGGTTCGCTTGTCTGGCCGGAGGGGCGCCGACTCGCGTCGGGGCGCTCCGTTGCGGCGGAAACTGGTCGGGCGGCCCGCCAGAGTCAATCTGCCCAGGTCAGGACTTGATCACCCCGCAGCAAAGCCTCGGCCTCGGGGGTGTACTTGGCGCCCGATGCGTCATGCAGATCGAGCCCCCTGAGCAGCTTCAGCGGCGCGCGCGAACCCTTTCGCGCCTGCACAAGCACACGTTTGGCAGGCGCATCGGCGGATGGGCGCACCGGCAGCACCTGCACCCCGCCCAGCCGGCCTTCAAGCGCGGCAAGAATCTCCGGCAATTTGTGCGCCCGATGGATCAGCGTCAGCGCCGCGCCGCCTTTCAGACGGTCAGCGAGTGCGATCACCCATCGCTCTATTGTCTGTTCTGTAATGTACGCATGGCGCCGCGCCTGCGACGGCGCCCGGCCATCGCCTTCCGCATCAAACGGCGGATTGCAGAAAACGCCGTCGAAAGGTGGATGATTCGCGTCGCGTCCAAGCACATCGCCTGTCACGATTTCCGCTCTTGTGGACATCCCGTTCATGGCGAGATTTTCGCGTGCGATTGCAGCCATGTTCGCATCGCGTTCGACTCCGACGAACGATGCGTTCTCAGTGCGTGCCGCCACCGCAAGCAAAGCTGCGCCGACGCCGCATCCGGCCTCGAGCAAACGCGAGCCGGGCATGGCCTCGACGGCGGCGGCAAGGAGCAGAGTATCGACGTTGACGCGATAGCCGTGCTTTGGCTGGCGGATGCGAAGGCGTCCGCCCAGCAGCGTGTCTTCGGTAAGTTCTTGTTCCATAAAGAAAGGATGCGACCCTTAAGCGCGACCGGAGGAACCGAGCTTGACCCGCCGCGCGCGCCTGAGCATCGTTTCGCCGCAAGATGAAGGCAAGCGGAGGCCCTTTGGGACCGGCGGTTGGACCAGCCAAGCACGCGCCGGGTGCGCCGCATGCGGTGGACCGGCTGGCCCTGCTATTGGCTGAAGACCTGACCGCCGTCGACGCCATCATCCACCAGTATATGACCAGCCCAGTCGGGGTGATCCCGAACCTGGCCGCGCACCTGATCGACGCGGGCGGCAAACGTATCCGCCCGCTCATTACCCTCGCCGCGGCGCGCCTGTTGGGCGGGGGCGGCGATGGCCCGCGCAAGCTCGCGGCCGCGGTCGAGTTCATCCATTCCGCCACGCTGCTGCACGACGATGTCGTCGATGTCTCCTCGATGCGGCGCGGCAAGAAGAGCGCCAACGTGGTGTGGGGCAATTCGGCCAGCGTGTTGGTGGGCGACTTCCTGTTCGCGCGCTCGTTCAATCTGATGGTAGAGACCGGCGACATTCAAGTGCTCGACATTCTCGCCCGCGCCGCCAGCGTCATCGCCGAAGGCGAAGTGATGCAGCTCGCCGCGGCGAACGACGCCGACACCACGCGCGAGCGCTACATGCAAATCATCGCCGCCAAGACCGCGGCGCTGTTCGCGGCGGCGGCGAAGGCCGGCGCCGTGGCGGCCGGCCGGCCGGGCGCGGAAGCGAGCGCGCTCGAAACCTTCGGCCGCGAACTGGGCCTTGCCTTCCAGCTTGTCGACGACGCGCTCGATTATGGCGGCCTCACCGCCACCATGGGCAAGAACGCAGGCGACGACTTCCGCGAAGGCAAGGTGACGCTGCCGGTCGTGTTCGCGCGCGAAGCGGGCGACGATGCCGAGCGCACTTTCTGGCGCCGCGCCATGGGCGGCGAACGCAGCGAAGACGACTTCCATCGCGCCGTGGCGCTACTGAAGCGCCACAACGCCATAGCCAAAACGCTGGACGCGGCGCGCGCACACGCGGCCAATGCCAGCGCCGCGCTGCTGACGCTGCCGGCCAATGCCTATCGTGAAGCGCTCGAAGCGCTGCCGGAATTCGTTGTCGAACGCGCCTACTAGCTCACGCAACAGCCGCTTCATCGTAACCGCGCGCCTTAGCGAAGCGGCGTACGGCCACGTAACCGGCGAGGAACGCGAGTGCGATCAGGCTGAAGACGATCCACGGCGCGCTGCTGTCATGCAGGCGCGACAGATAAAAGCCCAGCAGCCCTAGCACCGCCATCAGCGCCCAGTAGATCAGCGTCACCTGCAAGGCGGGCAAACCGGCGCGGATGGCGATCTGATAGGCGTGTTCCTGGTGGCCGACCAATAGCGGCTGGCGGCGCGAAACCCGCCACGCCAGCGTCAACAGCGCGTCGGCGAGCAGCGGCAGGAACAGCAAGGGCGGAATGAACGGCGAGAGGTCGAAGCGCGCGATCAAGATGAGCGAAGTCAAGGCCGCCACCGAGCCGGTGAACAACGCCCCTGCATCACCTGCGAAGATGGCGCCGCGCGGAAAGTTCCAGAACAGAAAGCCGACGATTGCGCCCGCCGTGCAGAAGCCCAGTCCCGCCGCTGCGGTTGAGCCTTCGGCGACGCCGATGGCGCCGAGCGTCAGCAGGCCGAACAGCATCGAGCCGAGCGAGAGCCCGTTCGCGCCGTCCATGAAGTTCACGCAATTCACCAGCGTGAACACCCAAAGCGCGGTGCCGAACAAGCCAATCGAAAGGCCGAGCTTGATCATCTGCCCGCCGCCCAGCGGCAGCGTGTCGACGATGCCCATCGTAATCGCCGATCCGATCGCCAGCGCCGTGAACAGCAGCAGCTTGAACCGCGGGCCGAGGCGGCGGGTGTCGTCGATGAAGCCGATCAGCAGGAACACAAAGGTGAAAATGGAGAGCAGCGACACCAGCGCCGAGGCTTGCCGGTCCAGCAGAGCGAGCGCGGGGATGCGCGCCAGCATGGTGAGCGCGATCGCATAGCCGGCAGCGATGCCGATGCCGCCGCTGGTCGGCGTGGCGCGCTCGTGAGTCTTGTGCTCCTCATCGGCGGCGTCGAGCGGGCCTTTGATCATTTGCACGCGGCATACGCCTGCGCTGATCAACGCCGCGACCGCAGCTCCGCCCAACAAAGCAGGGATCACATGCCACCTCGCCCAGGCTTCCGCTACGCGCGCGGCGTGCGTGGGTCAAGCGCCGCCCAGGCGCGCGGGCTGCACCCACCAAGCGGGGCGCAGGCGTTTCATTTCGTTAGCGGCCGATTCGGCGCCGGCGCGATCGTTGCAGAGTCCAAACATCGTTGCGCCGCTGCCGGAGAGTCCAACGTATTGCACCTGTGGCCGAGCGCGCAGCAAGGACGCCATCTCATCCAGCACAGGCGCCAGCACGCGCGCGGGGGCAAACAGATCGTTGCCGGCGGCGGCGATCGCGTTCAGCGCAGCCTCTCTTGTCGTCCAGTTGCGCTCAACCCCGGCAAGCACGCTGCCGAGCTGCATCTGATCGAAACGGCGGTAAACCTCTGGCGTCGGCAAGTGCGTGAGCGGATTGACCAAGACCGCATCGAACTCCGGCGCCTCGAACGGCTCGCAGATTTCGCCAATCCCCGTCATCAGCGCTGCGCGCTGCGAGGAAAAGAACACCGGTACGTCAGCGCCCAATTGCGCGCCGAGCGCGGCAAGTTGCGGCGCACTCCAGCCAATGCCCCACACTTGATTGAGCGCTTGCAGCGTTGCAGCGGCGTCGGCTGAGCCACCGCCGATCCCGGACGCCACCGGCAGATTTTTCTCCAGCGTAATCGCCGCCTTTGCCGGTTTTCCAGCCGCGTCCGCTAAGGTGCGCGCCGCGCGCAGCACCAGATTGCTTTCGTCTGCCGCAAGACCTTCGGCGAACGTGCCGGTAATCCGCAGCGACAGATGCTCAGCAGGTGTGGCCTCGACGTAATCGCCCGCGTCAGCGGCGAACGCGACGACGCTTTGCAGCGGATGCAAGCCATCGGCGCGCGGGCGGCCAACGCGCAGCGTCAGATTGATCTTGGCGGGCGCGAAAACGCGCACGCTCATCGATTGGCCGACCGCGATGGCGGCGCGGGCGGCAGGCCGTGCTCGAGCTTGGCCTGGATGGCGGCTGCATCGTCCGGCTCAAGCGTCAGTGCGCGCTGCCACTGAAAACGCGCCTCGATGCGCCGGTTGAGCCGCCAATACACATCGCCCAGGTGATCGTTGAGTGTGGGATCGGCCGGCTCCAGCTCCACCGCGCGCTCCAGATGATCGAGCGCCGCGCCATAATCGCCCATCCGGTAATACGCCCAGCCCAAGCTGTCGATGATCGCGCCAGAGCTTGGCCGCAACTCGGCGGCGCGGCTGATGAGGTCCATGCCCTCCTGCAGACGCTCGCCGCGATCGACCCAGAGGTAACCGAGATAGTTCAATACGTCGGGCTGATCGGGCCGCAATTCCAGCGCATGCTGCAAGTCGGTTTCGGCTTCCGCGAAGCGTCCTAAGCGCTCGCGCGCAGCGCCGCGCGCGAAATACAGCCGCCAATCGTTCGGCGCCGCCTGCAACAGCTCGGTATAGATCGGCTCGGCCTCGGCGTGGCGGTCGAGCGAACGGTACATGTCGGCCAACGCCCGGCGCGCGCGCGCATCACCGCCCTCAGCATTGGCGCGCGCCAATGCGAGCGCTTGGCCGGCCTCGCCGCTATCGAGCAGCACAGCAGCGTCCGTCACGCGTGCAGCGCTAGCATAAGGCGAGTCCGGTGCAACGCCGGCCAGCGTACGCCGCGCGATATCGTAGCGGCCCAGTTGCGATTGCTGCTGCGCAAAGGCGATGCGCGCGCCGTCATAGTGGGGGTCAAGCATCAGCGCCAATTGCAGCGCGGCCAAGCCGTCGGTTGTGCCGCCCTCCTGCAAATAGATGGCGGAGAGGCCATAGAGGCCAACCGCTGCGCCGCGCGCAGGCGTCAGCGGATCGCTCGACACCGGCTCGCCAGCGCGCAGCCGTTGCAGCGAAGCGGCAAGCGAAGGGTTGGCGCGGTTGGTCTCGGTATCGAGCAGGCGCTCGGCCTCCTCGCGGCGTCCCATGCGCGCAAGCAAATCTGCGCGGCGCTCGATGGCGGGCGGCAGCCACAAACCGCCTTCTTCGGCGTGCGCATAGGCTGTGACGGCTTCCTCCTGGCGCCCGGCAAGGTCGAGCGCCATTGCCTGCTGGTAGGCAAACAAACCGCCATAGGGCCGGATCGCGCTCAAAGGCGCGAGTTCGACCGTGACCTCGTCAAGCCGGCCTTCGGCGGCGCGCGTCCATACCAGCAGGATGCGGCCGAGCAATTCTTCGGCTGCAGCGCCTTCGATGGCGCTGAGCTCAGCGTCGGCGTTGCGCCAGCGGCGCGCGACAAGCGCATCGCTCGCGCGCACAAGATGCGCGTAGGCCGGCGCCCCGCGCCGCGCCGCCATGCCTGCGGCACGGCGCGCGCCCGCCGCATCACCCGACGCCAGTGATGACACCACCGCCCCGTTGAGCAGCGTTTCGTCGTGCGGCGCGCGTGCGAGCGCCGCGAAATAACGCTGCGCCGCCGCTTCATAATCGTCGCGCGAATTGGCCAGGCGGCCGATCAGGTAATCGGCATAAGCGCGCGAATCGTCAGCCGGCGGCATGGGCGTTGCGCATGCCGTGAGAAACAGCGCCGCAACGAGAGCGGCTGCGGCGCTGCGCATCAAAGCTCTTCCCGCTGCGACGGGCCTTGCGGGAGGCTGACTTGCGGCAGTTCACGCTGACGTGGCGCGGGCGAGCTCATGCCGCGCGCGAGCTTTTGCTCAAGGCTGCGGCGGCGGATCGCGTCCGGACGCGCATCGAGCGCTTGGCGCCACGCGGTGCGCGCATCATCACGGCGGTTGAGACGCCAGTAGATGTCGCCCAAGTGATCGAGCACTTCGTAGTTCGGATCGGAGCGCGACAGGTCGTTCGCGCGCTCGATCAGCGCCCGCGCCTGATCGAAGTGCCCGTACTGGTAATAAGCCCAGCCCAGACTATCGATGACGGCGTAATCCATCTGGCCGTTATTGAAGCCGCGCCACAGCAGGCGGTAGCCCTCTTCCAGCCCTTCCGGCCGTTGGATCAGCGCGTAGCCCAAAGCGTTGAGGCGCAGCACCGAATCCGGTTGCTCGGCGAACAGCGCCCGCGCAACGCGGATGCCGTCCTGCCACGCGCCCGGATCGTCCATCAGGATCGACACATAGAGCAGCCGTGTATCGACACTCTGATCGATCTCGTATGCAGCGCGCATGTCAGCGGTTGCGCCGGTGACGTCGCCGGCAAAGCGGCGCGCATAGGCGCGATAGCCGAGCACATCGGCGCGATCCTTGGGATCGGTCACCAGAGAGAGGGCGCGGTCGAACGCGGGAATGGCGCGATCCGCATGACCGAGGCGGCGATAGATATCGCCGACCGAGGAGAGGATCGACCAGCGATCGCCCGCGGCGGCCGATGCGCGCTCGGCGGCGGCGATCGCGGCGGCATCGTCGTGACGTTCAATGGCGATCGAGGCGCGCACGATATCGGCGTCGGCCGCGAAAACGCTGTCGGTCGGCACCATGTCGATGATCCGCTGAGCGCCGTCGACGCCGCCGGCGCTCAGCACCTGCTGCGCCGCATAGAGGCGCCAGTCGTTCGCATCGGGCGCCAGCAGCACGCCGACCTGCAGCAGCGCTGACCCGGAAGGTGAAGCAAGACCGGGCTCCGGCTCGCGCTGCGCGATCATGGCCGCGAGCGATTCCGTTTGCGTCAAATACTCGGACACAAACAGCATCCAGCGGCCCACGGCGCTCTTAGCGTCGAGCGGCGCTTCGAATGGAGGCTGGCCCGCTTCGAGCCGCGCCTGGTTCGCGATCACATCGGCAGAGCGTGGCGCAAAGCGGGAGACGATCTCGTAATAACGGCGCGCCTCATCGCGGCGGCCCAGACGATGCGCCACCAGCGCGGCGCGATAGACAGCATTGGTGGTGCGCGCTGCATTGAGCGCGCGGTTGAATTCCTCTGGCGTCGTCGGCTCAGCATCGCCCGGAGGCGTGGTGTCGAGCGTCGCCACCATCTGCGCATAGACTGCCGCCGCTTCATTGAGCCGGCCGGCGCTTTCGAACACTAGTCCGCGCGCCACTTCCGGCAACGGCGCCGGCAAATTGTCGGAGCTTGCTTCGACCCGCTCGACGCCGCGGTCGACATGCCCCTCCGCAGCGAGCAGAAACGGCTCGAGCATGCCGGCGATCGCGCCGTTGATGCCGCCGGGCGCCGCACGCAATGTCTCGCGCGCTTCGCGCGTATTGTTCGAGGCCATGTCGTCAGCGAAGACGAGCGCGGTCCAAAGCGCGCTGCTTTCCCCGCGCGCGATCTCGCGGCGCCCTTCACGGATCAGATAGTCGATATCGGCCTGCAGCAGCGCATCGCCTGGCGCTTCGTAAGTGCGATCGGCCGCCGCGCCCGGCGGTGACGTGCGCCGCAGCTGCTCTTGCGGGACGCGCTCGTCCTGGAGTGCTGCTGGCTGCAGGGCTGCCGTCTCGGCGCCCTGCTCACCAGGCTTGTTCTGTGCATGCGCGATGTCTGCGGAACCGACTGCCGCCAGCGCCGCCGCCAAGAGTGCCCAACGCATCATTCGTCCTTTCTCCCGCGAGAGTGCGGGCCGGGCGGCCAGTCTCACGCCTAAAGATTGGCGTAGTTGGGGCCGCCGCCGCCTTCCGGGGTGGTCCAGACTATATTCTGGCTCGGATCTTTGATGTCGCAAGTTTTGCAGTGAACGCAGTTTTGCGCGTTGATCTGGAAACGCGGGTTCTTGCCGGACTCGTCGTAAAGCACCTCATAGACCCCGGCCGGGCAATAACGCTGCGCCGGTTCGGCGTATTCGGGCAAGTTCACCGCGATTGGGATCGAGGCGTCCTTGAGCTTCAGGTGCGAGGGCTGGTCCTCGTCGTGATTGGTGTTCGAGAGATAAACCGAACTCGGCTTATCGAAGGTGAGCACGCCGTCAGGCTTAGGGTAAGCGATCGGCTTGTGCTTCTTCGCCGCCTCAGTCGAAGCCGCGTCCGACTTGCCGTGGCTGAGCGTGCCGAGGAACGAGAAGCCGCCGAGCAGCGTGGTCGTCCACATGTCGGCCATGCCGACGACGCCGCCCCAGAAGGTGCCGAGCTTGGACAGCAGCGGTTTGGCGTTGCGGACAAGGTTGAGGTCCTTGAACACGCGGCTCTGCCGGTAGGCGTCCTGATACTCGTCGAGCATATCGCGCTGACGGCCCGCGCTGATGGCGGCGAACGCGGCCTCAGCCGCCATCATGCCGGTCTTCATCGCGTTGTGACTGCCCTTAATGCGCGGCACGTTCACGAAGCCCGCCGAGCAACCGATCAAAGCGCCGCCCGGGAAGACGAGCTTCGGCACCGATTGCAGACCGCCCTCGGTGATTGCACGCGCGCCGTACGCGACGCGCTTACCGCCTTCGATGTGGTGGCTGATCTCCGGATGCAGCTTGTGACGTTGGAACTCGTCGAACGGCGAGAGGTAGGGGTTCTTGTAATTGAGGTGAACGACGAAGCCGACGGAGACGTAACGCTCGCCCCAATGGTACAAGAACGAACCGCCGCCTGACTTGTCATCGAGCGGCCAACCGACCGTGTGCAGCACGAGGCCAGGCTTATGTTGCTCGGCCGGGACTTCCCACAATTCCTTGATGCCGATGCCGTATTTCTGCGGATCGCTCTTATCGCAAAGATCGAAGCGCTGCTGCAGCACCTTCGCCAGCGAGCCGCGCGCGCCTTCAGCGATGAGCACGTATTTGCCGTGCAATTCCATGCCCGGCTGGTAGTCCGGCTTGCGCGTGCCATCCTTGGCGACGCCGAACACGCCGGCGATCACGCCCTTGAGCGCGCCGTTGTCATCGAACACCGCATCCGACGCGGCCATGCCCGGATATATCTCGACGCCCAAAGCTTCCGCCTCGCCGCCGAGCCATTTGGTCAGGTTCGAGAGCGAGCCGATATAATTGCCGTGATTGTTCATCAGCGGCGGCATCAGGAAGGTCGGCAGCGAACTTGATCCGGCCGGCCCCAGGATCTTGAACTCGTCCTTGGTGACGGGCGTCGTCAGCGGCGCGCCCTTTTCCTTCCAGTCCGGGATAAGTTCGTTGAGGCTGATCGGATCGATCACCGCGCCTGAGAGAATGTGCGCGCCGACCTCGGCGCCCTTCTCCAGCACGGCGACGGAAATCTCGCCGCCCGCCGCAGCCGCGAGCTGTTTGAGACGAATGGCGGCGGAAAGGCCCGCAGGCCCCGCCCCGACGATCACGACGTCATACTCCATCGAGTCGCGTGCGATCTCTTCGTCGGCCATTTCCATCCTTCCCGGTTTGCCCGCCGCGTTTATCAAAGCGGTCAGGGTGCAGTGCAAGCTGTTCGGAGCGCTTTGTCGTTTCGTTCGAGTCCCTGCACAATGGGACCGATGATCCCGTCCCTCGACCAAGCCGCCGCCCGCGCGCTGCTCGCCTTCTGGCGCAGCGCCGGGGTCGACATGGACGAGGCGGAAGCAATTTACGCGGCGGCGCCAGCGAAGACGGCCGCCGCGGCCCCGCAGCACAAGCCGCCGCTGGAGCGCCCCAGCGCCCCTCCGGTCGCTGCCCCCCGGCTGCGGCGCGCCGCCGAATCGCCCGTCGATGGCGCCCGTGCGCTGGCGCAGGCGGCCAGCACCATCGCCGAACTGAGAACAGCCGTCAGCGCGTTCGAAGGCTGCGCCCTCAAGGCCACGGCCAGGAACACGGTGTTTTCAGACGGCGTCGAGGGGGCCCCGGTGCTCATCATCGGCGAGGCCCCGGGCAAGGACGAGGACGAGCAAGGCAAGCCGTTTGTTGGCCGTTCGGGCCAGCTGCTCGACCGGATGCTCGCCACGATTGGCCTCGATCGGAAATCTAATGTCTTGATTTCCAATACAATTTATTGGCGCCCACCGGGCAACCGCGACCCGACCCAAGGCGAGATTGTCGCTTGTCTGCCGTTCGTGGAGCGCCTGATCGAATTATCCCGGCCCAAGCTCCTCATCCTCACCGGCAAGGCTGCGGCGCACACCGTGCTGAAGCGCGAGGACGGGGTGATGAAGCTGCGTGGCCGGCGGCTCACCCATAGCCGGGAGGGCCTGGAAGCGCCCATCAACGCGATGGTCATGCTTCATCCCGCATACCTATTGAGGCAGCCGCAGCAGAAGCGGCTAGCCTGGAATGATCTTCTGCTCGTCGATGCCTGGCTCCGGGAGTTAGGTGTGGATCGGGCTCCGCAGTCCTAGTTTGTTAACGTTTCAGAACGAGCTCCGATGACGTTGCGCTCCGCCCTCGCCGCTCTGTGCGCCGCTTTCGCCAGCATCGCCACGCCGGCGTTCGCGCAACGCATCGTTGCGCTGTCTGAGCATGACGAGGCGGCGTATCGCGACGCCTTCTCTGCGATCGAGGCGCACAATTGGCGCGGTGTCAGCACCGCTTTGGCGCGCGTCGATGACGACATTCTGGTCGGCGCGGTGCGCGGCCGCATGCTGCTCTCGCCCGCCTATCGCGCCAGCTGGAACGAGTACACCAGCTGGCTCAACCATTATGGCGAGTACGGCATGGCCTCAGCGGTTTATGACCGCGCCATGGATTCCCGTTCGCGCCGTGCCAGCCGCCGCGGCGTGCAAGCGCCGTCGCCAGATGGGAGCGGGCGCCGCACGCTACCGGGGACGCCGCCGCCGATCCCGGGCGATACCGCCTCGGCCCGCGCCGGCATCGAACAGATCGTCCAGCGCATCGCCGCCGGAGACGCTGACGGCGCCCGGGCGCTCGCCTACGCGCAAGCCGACGGACCGCGCTCGGGCCAGGCACACTGGCAGCTCGGGCTCATCGCCTATCAGCAACATGACTACGCCGAAGCCGTGCGCGAGTTCGAAGCCGCGTCGCAATGGCCCCATCACGGCGGCTGGGCTATGGCCGCTGCGCATTATTGGGCCGCACGCTCGCGTCTCGCCGCGGGCGAAACCAACGGCGTGATGTATCACCTCGAAGAAGCCGCGCGCCGGCCCTGGACCTTCTACGGCCAGCTCGCCGAAGCCCAGCTTGGCCGCGAGAGCAGCCTCTCCTTCGAGCCGCCGCAAGTCGACAACGCGGTGGTCGAGCGCTTCGTCGAGAGCCACCCCGCAGCGCGCCGCGCAGCTGCACTCGGCCAGCTTGGCCGCCTCTCCGAAGTCGAGAGCGAGCTGCGCCGCCTGCATGGCGATCTCGCTTCGCAAGACGACCGCACCTATCTCGCCCTCGCGATCGCGCTACAAGCGCCTTCGGCGCAACTGCGCGCAGCTGAGTATGGCGGCCCCGACGTCGCCGCCGGCTTTTGCCCCAGCACCTCGTTCGAGCCGGAAGACGGCTTCACGCTCGACCGCGCCGTGCTCTACGCAATCGTGCGGCAAGAGAGCTATTTCAATCCGAAGGCGGTCAGCGTTTCCAACGCGCGCGGCTTGATGCAGCTGTTGCCGTCAACCGCGCGCGACATGGATCGCTCGACGAATTATCGCCGCCAGCCGGCCGCGCTGTTCGAACCGGGCCTCAACATGCGTCTTGGCCAGGACTATCTGCGCTGGCTGATGGACGAGTTCCACAATGACGGCGACCTCGCCCGCGTGTTCGCCGCCTACAATGGCGGCCCCGGCTGGCTTGCGCGCTGGCTGCAGACGCAACCGGCCGATATGGACCCGCTGTTGCTGCTCGAATTGCTGCCGCGCGCCGAGAGCCGCGACTACGCCGAGCGCGCGCTGTCGCACATGGCGCTTTGCCGCAAGCGCTACGGCCAACCAACGCCCGAACTTGATCGCCTGGCTTCGGGGCAACCGGCGCTCTACACCCCACTCGATCAGATGAGCGCGGGCCGGATCGACGGCGTCAACGCTTCGCGCTGAACGCGGCTAGATCCGCAGCGCTGTCTACATCCTGCAGTGCTGCAACAAGAGCGACCCGCTCACGGCCGAGATTGGCAATCACGTCCCGCGCTGCATGTCGGGTTGACCAGCGCACGCCAGACATCGCCCGCGCCGCCTCGGCGCCGCGCCGCGCCGCGATGATCCAGAAGCCGCCGTCCGACGTGGGCCCAAGCGCAAACGGCTTGCGCCGCAGCGCCTCGAACGCCGCGGCGATGTGACGGCGCGAAAGTCCGGGACAATCGGTTCCGATCATCGCCACCAGGCGATGCCGCCTGAGCGCGCGCGCCATACGCGCGCCAAGGTCGCCACGCCCCTGCGCGATGCGCGGCTGTGCGCGCGGCCACACGCCGGGCAAATCAAGAGCCAGCGCCTGATCGGGCGCGACACACAAAACGCTGCGCCAACGCAGATCGGCTGCGGCGCGCAGCGTGTGCGCATTGAGCCGCCGGTTGACGCGCCACGCTTCGACGCGGCCAATATCTCTCGCGAGCCGGCTCTTGCCGTGCCCCAGCCGCGGCGCCTTCGCCATGATGATGAGCGTTGGCCGCTCAATCATAGGCTTTGGCGAGCTCTGCGGGATCAGCCCCCATCAGGTAGCGCGCCATGAGGCCAACATTGCGCCACGCGCGTTTGCGATAACCGTCGCGGCGATACTTCTCCGCGCTCGTCACCGCTTCGGTGTTGAACAAGACTAAGCGGCGGCGGCCGATGCGGCGCACCAGCTCGACATCTTCCATCAGCGGAATGTCGGGATAGCCGCCGAGTCCGTCGTACAACAAACGCGAGATCAGCAATCCCTGATCGCCATAGGGCAGCTTCAGCAGCTGTGCGCGCAGCCGGGCCCAGAACACCACCTTCTTCGCTTCCGGCGATGGATCGTCGAACGCCAAGCGGAAGGCAGCTGCGTGCATTCGCGCGTGCGGCGAGGCCATGAAGCGCTCGCATTCTTCGATCCAGCCCGGACACAACGTCGTGTCCGCGTGCAGAAACAGCAGCCACTTGCCCCGCG
Source organism: Hyphomonadaceae bacterium (assembly GCA_016791385.1). Lineage (GTDB taxonomy): Bacteria > Pseudomonadota > Alphaproteobacteria > Caulobacterales > Aquidulcibacteraceae > Vitreimonas. The sequence goes on along the minus strand of JAEUMR010000047.1, from coordinate 126,120 downwards.
CCGCATCGGCGCCGGCGCGCAATTGCTTGGCCCGCCCTTGCGGCGCGCTGACGATGTCGCAACCGGCGGCGTCGGCGATCTCCAATGTCTCGTCCTGCGAGCCGCCGTCGGCGATGATCACCTGTTTCACCAGTCCGCGCGCGACGCCATCGACAAGCGGCGTCAGTGCGCGCGGCAAATGCGCGGCGGCGTTGAGCGTCGGGATCACGATGGAAATCATGCCGGCGCGTTATAGCCGATGGCGCCTGCGCCGCTTCAACAATTTGCGTTAAGCACGCCCAGAGGGCGCTAGGCGCCAGCCGCTGGACGCTGGGGCGCTGCAGCAGCCGGCGGTTGGCGAGCGACGCTCGGCTGCGCCGGCGTTTGGCCAGCTTGCGCCGCAACGGCTGCCGGGCGATTTGCCTCGGCGGTCATATTCTCGCGCAAGCGCTGCATGAAACGATCGAGCAGATCGGTGCGGGCGACAGACCGCGCCACGTCGCGAATGGCCGCCCCTTCCGCCTGCACGCCGGAGGCGACGACTTCGAACGCATCGGCGTCGCTGGTGTTGGCCATATCGCCGGCGTGCTCGCGGTAGAGCGCGCGCACGCCGTCTTCGTTGCCGGCGAGCGTCATGGCTATAGCAGCGCGCAGCACGACTTGGCGCCCGTGCGCATCAAGCGGTTGCGCGCGATTGCGCATGCCGATCAGCGTCCGCAATTCCGTCGAGGCGCGATCCCAGTCACGCGCACGCCATGCGGCCTCGGCGCGCACGCTCTGCGCTTCCTCGCTGCGGTCGCGCTCTACCAGCTCGACGGCGCCGTCGAGGCGGCCGAGATCGAGCAAAGCGCGTGCTTCGAGAATGCGGCGATCAGCCAACAAAGCTTGCGGCATGTTCGGCAGCCGCGTCGACGACAGCGCGACCAGCGCCTGATCAGCCTTGTGGTCCATCAAATAGATGGCGGCGAGATCGGCGGCGACTTGCGCCTTGCTCATGCCCTGCAGGCGTTCGTCGACCTGATGCTGCAGCAATTGCGCCGCCTGCTCCAAGAGATCGACGTTCACCAGACGGCCCGCAAGCAGACGCACGATGCGGTCGCCATTGGGGCCGACGGGCGTCAAATCGCTGAACTCGTAGAACAGCCCCAGCGCCTGGATCGGTTCGAGCTGATCGGCCTCACCATCGAGGAATAGGCGCTCGAACAGCGTCGTCATGTCGGCGCGCAATTGGCGCGCGGCGACGTCGGACGGGAAGCGATCCGCGGCAACGCGCATGGTCGCCAGCGCATCGCGCCAGCGGTTGAGTTCGGAATAGGCCTGCCCCAATTCGCCGACGATCGCGAGTTCGAGCGCATCGCCGCGCCAACGGAAGCGCAGCGCCTCAAGCGGCTCGACGACGTTAACAGCCTGCATCACGCCCGTGGCGCGGCGCAGACGGATCGCCTCCAGCGTCGCCCGCACGGCCACTTCTTCATCGCGCGCTGAAGCAAGCGCATCGAACAATTGCAGCGCCCGTGGCGCTTCGCCTCGTTCCTCGGCGACGCGGGCCTGCACCAGCTGCGCTTCCAGCCGCAAGTGCTGATCGGTCGCCTGGCCGAGCGCTGCGCTGGCGGCGGCCTCGGCGGCGGCGTGATCGTTGAGTTCAAGCGCCGCGTTCGCCAGCGCGAGCTGAAAGCGCGCGCGCCAAGCCGGGGGATGTTCTTCCATCGCCGGCGCGCCGCGCTCCAGCTCGCGGCGGGCATCGGCCCATTCCTGACGCAGCGATGCCGCGTAGCCGCGCCAGAGCGCCGCCGAAGGATTGTTCATCAGCGCCGAGGCGTTGAGATCTGCAAGGCCCGCGCTCGCGCGGCCCATCATGACACTGGCGGCGCCGCGCATCAGCCGGTATTCGGCATCGGTTTCAACGATGTCGCCCTGATTGATGGCGACAATCCGCAGCGCGCCGAGCGCCTCTGCGGCGAATTCGTTCTGCAGCAGGAAGCGCGCCAGCTCCATGCGCGCTTCGATCGGCGCGCCCTCCTGCACCCCTTCTTGCGCAGCGCGGCGCGTGAGTTCGTCGATGCGCTCACGCACTTGCGCCAACGTCATGCCGGGCGTAGCCGCCGCAGGCGCCTCGCCGCCCGTCGCGAGCGCGGCTTCAAGCGCGGCGGCATTGGGACCGGCCGCAGCCGGCGCAGGCTGCGCGGCTGCGGAAATGAGTCCGTTGCCGCGGGTGACGGTGAGATCGCCATTTTGGAATGCAGCGGCGACGCCGTCGGCGCGCGGTTCGATCACTGCGCCATGTGCAGCAGGCAGGATCGCGGCTTCAACCGTTGCGCGCCGCGTATCGATGCCGCGTGCGGGGCCGCCAAGCAAGGCGACGGCGATGCGGTCGCCGATCTCCGGGTCGTTGATCCAACGCACGACGCCTTCGCGGCCGAAATGGGCGACAAGGCGCGACTGGCCGCTCGGATCCGTGATCCGCTCAAGCGCAGCGGGGCTGTTGTTGCTCGCGCGCGAGCCAAGCGTGAACGTCCAGGAATTGTCTCGCGCTGCGGCCGATACAACGATGTCCGGGGGTGCGGGAATGCGCAGGCCGACGACGCCCTCGCCGCGTACGACCTCCATATCCCGGTGGCGGCGGCCAGCACGGGCGACGCCGCGCAGATCGATGTTGCCGCTGCCGTCGAACACGAGCCAAATCGCCTCGCCGCGCCGGAACGCCGCCGCACGCGCTGGCGCATTCCACGTCACCTCGACGCGCGTCGTGTTTGCTTCTTCAATCAATTGCACGCGCGCTGCGCCGCTGACTGGCCGGCCGGGCACAGGCGGCGCCTCCTGTCCGCTTGCAGCCGCAGCGGCTGCGACCTCGCGCGCAGCTTCGTCTGGCGCCAACAGATCGATGACAACACGATTGCCATCGGTGAAGTGGCGCTGGCGCACGCCAGGATCGAGCGTCAGTGCAAGGCGAACCGGCGCGCCAGCAGCGCTGACGCGGCGCACTTCGCGTACATAGCGCGGCGGCGTCGCCCGCAGCTCGGCGATGTCGATATCGGCAGCGCGCGAGAAACGCAGCTCAAGCCGGTTGTTCTGCAGCGACGGCGTTACGGACGTGGGCGATTCAAACCGGAACGCCAAGCGCGTGTATTCTTCTTGCACGCCGACAGTGACCGTCGCGCTCGGCGCGGACGCCATGCGCGGCGGCGGTGGCGGCGAAGCCGGCGCGGCGGGCGCCGGGGTGGGCGCGGCCGCTGCGACCGGCGGCGGAGGCGGCGCCGGCGGCGGTGAACGCGGCGCGTCGGGGGAAAGATCGCGCGGCAGCGCGGTTGAAGGCGCCGCGGCAGGCGATGTTGCGGCAGGCTCAGCCGTGCTGGCGCGCGGTTGCGTCTCCGCTGGCGGCGTCAGCTGCATGGGCTGCGCCGATGCCGGCGGGACGGCCATCACGGCCGCCGCGGCGATCGCCAACGGGGAGCGCTTCGATTTCATCCGACTCGCGTGCTCTCCACCTGTCACGCCTTCTCGTTAAGCGGCGGTTTAGCGGCCGCCATTTTGCGCAACCGCGGCCGCAGGCGCCGCCGCATCCCGCGAATGAGCCAAAAGATTGCCGCCGGCGGTCGGCGGCCGCGCCCGATCCGCCAACAATTCCGTCAAATGCCGCGCGCGTTCCGGATCCATCCGTCCCATGACCTCGGCGAGATTGGCCTGACGCATGCGGCTCGCCACTTCGACCAGCACGCCGTCATCCAGGCCGTCGAAAACGGTCGCGGCGTCCTTCGCACGCATGCGCGTGTACACGTCAACCAGATTGGCGATGCGCTGCGCCTGCGCTTCATCAAGCTGTCCCAGCAAGTCGTTGACGTGGGTTTCGAGCTGCCGCAGCTCGGCCAGACGCTCATCAAGGCGGCGCTCGGCCGCCACCATCAGCTGGTCCTGCGTCTCCACCTGCTCTGCACGCTGATCGAGCGTCTGCCTACGCGCAGACAGCGCTTGCAGAACCTGCACCTCGGAGGCGCTGAGCCCGGCCATCTCCGCCAGCGTCGGCGCGGCGCACTGGTTCGCCGGCGTCTGCTGCACCTGTTGCTGCACAGCTTCGCCGGACGCCGCGGGATCGGCGCTTGTGTGCGTTTCGCCTGCCGTCTCGGCCACAACCTCGGCCATCGCCACGGCTTTAAGGCCGAGCACGACCGCCACCGTCGCCATCACCGCCGGCATCAGCCGCACGCCGCGCTGGCCAGCATTGGCTTTGGCTTTGCGGGGCCTTAGCGCGAACTTCGGCAATTGCAGCATCACATGCGTCCACGCATGGCGCCGACATCAGCGCTGGAGCGGATGCGCCCAGCGCCGAGACCGAGGCGATCGGCCGTCGCGCGCGCATCATTGATGCGCGATTGCAGATCGCGCCCCGCCTCTTGCGCCGTCGCGCGCAACGACCGCACCGCCGCTTCCGCCTGCGCCGTCGCCTGCGCCAATTCCGCCGCTGCGCGCAGCACGCCGTCTTGTCCCGAACGCAGCGCCGCGAGCCTCTGATCGAGGCGCCAGAAATAGAACAGACACGCGCCGAGCATCAGCGCCAGCACAGCTTCGATTACCAGCGTGATTGGGCTCATGAGCCGCCTCCTCGTTTTACCAATGCGCTTTGCGCGGCGCTCGAAAGCGGCCGCTCGACGCGCACCGCAAGATTTTGCCCCATGCGGCCGACCCGGCCGGTCGAGAGATCGACTAGGCCGCATTTGAGCGTGACCGGACCATCGGGCGATGCGTCCAACATCAACGTGTCGCCAACCTTGAGATCGAGGACCTTGCGCAGCGGCTGCTTGGTCTCATCAAGCACCGCACGCACCTGCAACGCAGTGGCCCACAATTCGCTGGCGAGGTGGCCTTCCCAGATGTTGTCGCGGCCGAACTTCTCACCCATGAATTGCTGCAGCAGCATCTTCCGGATCGGTTCGAGCGTCGCGTACGGCAACAAGAGCTCGAGCCGGCCGCCGCGATCTTCCATATCAATGCGCAGCTTGACCACGATGGCCGCGTTCGGCGGTCGGGCAATGGCGGCGAAACGCGGGTTCGTCTCGATGCGGTCGAGCCGGAATTCCACTTCGGTCAGCGGCGCAAACGCCTGCTTGGCGTCCTGCAGCACGACTTCGAGCATGCGGGTGACCAGCATGCGCTCGATCGTGGTGTACGGACGCCCCTCCACGCGCGTCGCCGCTCCGCCACGGCGTCCGCCTAGCAGCACGTCGACAACCGAGTAGATCAGATTTGAATCGACCGTGGCGAGACCAAAATTATCGAGCTGCTCAGCGCGGTACACGGCGATAATCGCCGGCAACGGGATCGAGTTGAGGTAATCGCCGAACCGGACCGAACTGATCTGGTCGAGGCTGACTTCGACATTATCGGAGGTGAAGTTGCGCAAGCTCGTCGTCATCAGCCGCACTAGGCGATCGAACACGATTTCGAGCATCGGCAGACGCTCGTAGGAAACGAGCGTCGAGTTGATGATGGCGCGCACGCCGGTGCGTCCGGCGTTTTCATCGTCGCCCAGCCCGAAGCCCAACAGGCTGTCGATCTCATCCTGATTGAGGATGCGCTCCGGCGCGTCGCCGCCAGTGTCGTTGGCGGCGGCTTCCCAATTCTCATCGGGGGCCGGGGCTTCGGCGGCGTCTCCGCTCATTATTGCACCAGCATTTCTTCGATCAGCACGGCGTTGACCTGCGCGGGCGCGATCACGAGGTTTGCGCGCCGCAGCAATTCAAGCCGCAAGCGATAAGCGCCCGCCGAACCGGCAAGGTCATCGGTGCGTAATTCGCGCAGGAAACCGTTGAACTGATCACTGATGCGCGGGATGTGCTCGCCCAGCGTCGCCACGGTCGCTTCGTCCGGCACTTCAAGCGTTAGCTTAAGCTTGAGGTACGCTGGCCGGCCGTCGGGGCCGTTGATGTTGACCAGCATCTCCGGCAATTGCACGAAGACGACGTTCTCGCCGTAGCTGATGGTGGTGCCGTTCGGGCCCGGTATCGCCTCGCCAGCCTCGCCGCCCTCGCCGTGCCCGCCGCCCTTCGCCTTTTCGTGGCCGCCGGCCTCGGCCTCCGCGTGCTGCTCGCCCCCCTTCGACAGAAGCAGGAACGCCGCCGTGCCGCCGCCGCCAAGCACCAACACCGCAGGGAGAATGATGAAGAGGACGAGCTTCTTGCCCGACATCTTCTTCTTGGCTGCGCCTTCACCCTCGGCGCCTTCCCCTTCAGCTGGCGGCGCCGCACCCTCGGCCTCTTCGGCCTCCGGCGCGTCGCCCTTTTTCTTCTTCTTGCCTAACCCGAACATGGAATCGCCTGCGCGTTAACCCGCATCCTTCGTCGCAAGGGCTGGTTAAGGATTGGTAGCGCCCCGGCAAAACTTGCCGCCTGACCCGGCAGAAAAGGCGGCGCATTCACCATGAGCGGCGCGGCGCGCTCAGGAAAATCAACGCGTTAGGCATTGGCCCGCGCCTTGCATAGTTAATCGCGATGGATAACGCGCTGATGCTCGGCCTGCAGACGCAACGCGTCTTGCAACGGCGTATGGATATCGCCGCGAACAATCTCGCCAACCTGTCCACCAGCGGCTTCAAGGCCGATGGCGTGGTTCTCGATGAGGCCGAACGCACCGCCGCACACGCCAGCGAAGATCCAACCGAGATCCGTTTCGTGCGTGACGTCGGCCTCACCCGCGACATGAGCCAAGGCCCGATCGCGATGACGGGCAACGCGCTCGACGTCGCACTCGAAGGCGATGGCTTCTTCATGGTCCAGGGCCCGGGTGGGCGGACCATGTACACGCGCGATGGCGCGTTCAGTTTAACGGGGGAAGGACGGCTCGTGACCAGCGATGGCCGCGCCGTGCTTGACTCCGGGGGGGCGCCGATCGTGATCGATCCGCAGGGCGAAAGCCCTTCGATCGGCCGCGACGGCGCAATACGCGTGGCCGGCATCGAAGCCGGCCGCATCGGCGTGGCGCGGTTCGCCGCGCCCGGCGCGCTCTCAAAGGTCGGGGACAACCTTTGGGACGCGCAAGGTCAAGCGCCGGGACCGTTCGAAGGCGTCGTCGTGCAAGGCGCGCTGGAAGGATCGAACGTCCGCCCGGTTATCGAGCTCACAAGGCTCATTGAAATATCGCGCGCTTACCAGTCCGCCGCCCGAATCGTTTCGGGCGCCGACGAACTGCGTCAGAGCGCGATCGAGCGGCTCGGCCGCTAGGAGTTAGTCCCACATGCGCGCACTTTCGATCGCCGCCAGCGGCATGCAGGCCCAACAGCTGAACGTCGACGTCATTTCGCACAACCTCGCGAACATGAACACGACGGCCTACAAGCGTCAGCGGGCCGAATTCCAGGACATGCTCTATCAGAACATGGAGCGCCCCGGCTCAACTTCGTCGGCCTCCGGCGCGATCGTGCCGCTCGGCATTCAGCTCGGCGTCGGCGTGCGCGCCGATGCTGTCGGCCGCGTGACCGAACAAGGCGGCATCAGCGCCACCGAGAACCCCTACGATTTCGCCATCAATGGCCGCGGCTTCTTTCAGGTTACGCTGCCGTCTGGGCAGACCGGCTACACCCGCGCCGGCAATTTCGCCGTCAACGCCGACGGCACACTCGTCACCGCCGATGGCTATCAGGTCGAGCCTTCGATCACGGTGCCGCAGGAAGCGACCGCGATCCAAGTTTCGCGCGACGGCGTGGTTGAAGTGACGCTGGCGGGCCAAACCAATCCCCAGCAGATCGGTCAGCTGGAAATCGCCAGCTTCATCAATCCAGCCGGTCTCGAAGCGATTGGCGACAATCTCTATTTGGAAACGCCAGCATCGGGCGCTGCCAACACGGCGACTCCCGGCTCGCCCGGTCTTGGCACCATCATGCAAGGCTACCTCGAACTCTCGAACGTTAACGCGGTAGAAGAAATCTCCGCTCTTATCGTGGCGCAGCGGGCGTACGAAATGAACGCACGCGTGATCACGGCTGCAGACGAAATGCTGCAAGCCACGTCGCAATTGCGCTGAGGAGTGTGAGTATGTTGCGTTGGCTGTGCTTGGCCGCGTGCCTTTACCTGCTAGCCGCTGCGGGCTTTGCGAGCGCCGAAACGGTCACGCTGCGCACGCGCATCGAGGCCTCCGGACCCGCCGTCACTATGGGCGATGTGTTCGACGGCGCGCCGGCGGAAGTCGCTGCGCGCGCGATCGCGCCGTCTCCCCCGCCCGGCCAATTGGGCACGCTGTCGATGCCGGTGCTCGCCGCCGCTGCTTCCGCAGCCGGCCTCGATTTCACGCCGCCGGCGGGCGTCAACACGGTTCAGGTGGTCCGCCCCGGCGGCATGCGCGCGACGCTGGCGCCGCCGAGCAACGCCAGCGGCGGCGGTCGCATGGTCGCCGACGCTGCGATCCGGCGCGGTGAAGCGGTAACGCTCGTCTACACCGCGCCCGGCATGTCGCTGACGATGCGCACCCGCGCGCTGGAAGACGCCGCTGTCGGCCAGCCGGTTCGTCTTCTCAACACCTCGTCCAACCGAACCATCGACGCGGTCGCCACCGGCCCCGGCGCAGCAGAGGCTAATCCATGACCAAAGACACGCCCATGCGCGCGCTCGCCCTGCTCGCCCTCGCTGCCGGCGCCACCGGCTGCGCCAGCGTCGACACTCAGTCCTTCGCACAGGATGCGATGGCCGCGCCTGGCGTCGCCTACGACGCGGCGCGCCGCTCGATGGGGCCGCCGCAGCTGCATCCGGTCGGCAATCCGGCGCCGCTGACGGGCGGCGAGCAACAAAGCATGCCGCAGCCTGAACAGGTTTCGTATGAAGCGCCGCGGGCCAATTCATTGTGGCGCGCCGGCTCGCGCAGCTTCTTCAACGATCAGCGCGCCACGCGCATCGGCGACATCATCACTGTCGACATCGAGATCGACGATAAGGCCGAACTCAGCAATTCCTCCAATCGAACGCGCGAGGCGTCGACGTCAGCCGGCGTCAGCCACTTCTTCGGGCTTGAGAACACGCTGGGCCGCGTGCTGCCGGGCGGGTTCGATCCGAGCACCATGATCGAAGCCGATTCCTCGTCCGATCATTCGGGCACGGGGGCGATCAATCGCGAGGAGAAAATCGAGCTCACCGTAGCTGCGGTGATCGTGGATCGCTTGCCCAACGGCAATCTCGTCATCGCGGGGCGCCAGGAAGTGCGCATCAATGGAGAACTGCGCGAGCTGACCGTCAGCGGCATCATCCGGCCCGAAGACGTGACCGCCAACAACACCATCAATCACACCCAGATCGCCGAAGCGCGCATTTCCTATGGCGGCCGCGGCCAGATCAGCGCCGTGCAGCGCCCGAACTGGGGTCAGCGCATCGGCGACGCGATCACGCCCTGGTGACGCCCTAATTCACGCGCCGTTCGCGCCCAGCCCAATAGGGCTCGCGCAATTCGCGGCGCAGGATTTTGCCTGACGGATTGCGCGGCAGCGGCGCATCGCGGAAGTCGACGCTCTTGGGCGCCTTGTAATGCGCGATGCGGTCGCGCGCATAGGCGATAATGCTTTCGGCGTCGTGCGCCGCGCCCGGCTTTGGCACCACGATCGCCTTCACCGCTTCGCCCCATTTCTCATCCGGCACGCCGATCACGGCGACTTCGCCGACATCAGGATGGCCGTGGATCGCGTTCTCCACCTCGGCGGGATAGATGTTCTCTGCGCCTGAGCAGATCATGTCCTTGATGCGGTCCTGGATGTAGAGATAGCCGTCCTCGTCGAGATAGCCTGCATCTCCGGTGCGCAGCCAACCATCGTCGGCGATGGTTGAAGCCGTAGCGTCAGGCTTTTTCCAATAGCCTTTCATGTTGGCTTGGCTGCGGGTCGCGATCTCGCCCACTTCGTTGGGACCGAGCCGATTACCCGCGGCATCGAGGATGCAGATCTCCACGCCCGGCATCGGCAGCCCCGCCGAACGCATGCGCTTGTTGCCCTTCGGGTCGTGATCCTGCGGCGGCAGATAGACGATCGTGCCCGTTGTCTCGGTCATGCCATATTGCTGCACGAACTGGCAGCCGAACACGTCCATGCATTCCTGCAACAGCGCTACTGGCATTGGCGACGCGCCATAGAGAATGTGCGTGAGGCTTGAGTAATCGATCTCTCGCGCGCGCGGCGTGCGGATCACGAATTGCAGCGCCGCCGGCACCATGAACATCTTGGCGATGCGTTCGCGCTCGATGTATTCGAGCACGTCCATCGGATTGAACTCACGCGTGATGAGGTCCTTCGCGCCGTTGATGAGCCCCACCAAGCCCCAGCCGGTGCCGCCAATATGCGCCGCCGGCATCGCCACGAGGCTGACTTCGTCCTCCTGCCACTCGTTCCAGCCCATGGCCGATTCAGAGAGAGCGCGGCGCGAGCGCAGCAAGTTCGCATGCGTCAGCATCACGCCCTTTGGGCGGCCCGTGGTGCCGGAGGTGTAAAGCAAGAGCGCTGTGTCTTGCGGCGAAATCGGCAGCGCCGGGTCAGTCGCGCTCTGTCCGTCGCGCCAAGCCTCATAAGTTTGCAGTCCATGCTCGCCTGGCTCCATCGCGATCAGGAGCGGCTTGTGCGTTGCTTCCTTCAGCGCCGCTTGCGCGCTGTCGATGCATTCGGGTCCGACGAACAGCAGCTTGGCTTCGGCATCGTCGACGATGTAGGCGACCTCATTGGGCGCAAGACGCCAGCCAATCGGCGCCATGATGGCGCCCGCCTTCATCGCGCCCAGCACCAGCTCAAAATAATGATCGCTGTTCTTGCCCAGATAAGCGATCGCTTCGCCGCGCTTCACACCGGCTGCGATCAGCGCATTCGCCACTTGGTTGGTGTGGCGGTCGAGTTCGGCGTAGCTAGTGAGGCGCCCCTCGAAACTCAGCGCAATCTTGTCCGACCGGACGCGGCCATGATGGCGCGGCACGTCGGCAAGCGTGGGCATGTGGTCGAACTCTTCCGGCTTCAGCGCTGCGGCCATCGGCATTCCTCCCGCGGTATTTTTTCCGCGAGCTTAGCCCAACCGCCGGACTTGGCGAGCTATTGGATGCATTAGCCTGCAGGCGCTTAAGCGCCGATCCCGCGCGCCATCAGCGAGGCGAACAGCAACAGCAAGGCGATCAGGTGCGTCTCGAACACCACTGCCCGCCTTACCTTGCGTTGCTCGACTTCCGTTGCGGCAAAGGCCGGATCGGCGCCCGCGGCCTTGTTCCAGCGGAGGAAGGCGCGCGTGGGCGCAATGGAGATGAGGCCGATCGCGGCGAAGGTTGCGATCTTGGCCCAGAAGAAGGGCTGGCTCTGATAATAGTCCCAGCCCTTCGCGCCCCAGATCACACGCGAGACGCCAGCCAAGATCAGCAGAAACGCGCTGACGCCGTAGAACAGGTCCACCCGCAGCAGCAGCCGGGCGACTCGGCCATCGACCGGCAAGCGCAAGATGAAAGCCTCAGCGACCAGAGCGCCGACCAGCACGAAGGCAAGGACAAAATGGAGATAGGCAAGGCCTGCGTCGTGCAGCAGCATCGCCGGGCTCAGTCGTCGCGGTGGACGCGCTCGCGGCGCTCGTGGCGCTCTTGCGCTTCGAGGGACAGCGTCGCGATCGGCCGCGCTTCGAGGCGCGAGAGCGAGATCGGCTCGCCGGTTTCTTCGCAATAGCCGTAGCTGCCGTCTTCGATCCGGCGCAGTGCTTCGTCGATCTTGGCGATCAGCTTGCGCTGACGATCACGGGTGCGCAGTTCGAGCGCGCGATCGGTTTCGCTGGTGGCCCGGTCGGCGAGATCGGGCTCGGCAACCGTATCTTGCTGCAGCGAGGCGATCGTTGAGCGGGACTCTTCGAGGATCTCGTCTTTCCAGGCCAGCAGCTTGGCGCGGAAATACTCGCGCTGCCGCTCGTTCATGAACGGCTCGTCGTCGCTCGGGCGATACTCCTTAGTTTTGGAAGTGCCCATGGTTCGCTGCTCCCTACGCCCCCGAAAAGGCGCCGCCTTATAACGTCAGGTCAGTGAGGCGTCCATGCAGCAAGGACCGCGCCAAAGGCCAGCGGAATAAGCAGGTTCAGGCCCGCCCCAGCATGCGGTCCAGCTTGGCCGCCTCCACCGCCAGCCGGATGTCAATTTCTTGAAGAACGTCGTCCAAACCGGGCTCCCCGGTCTGTTCGGCGCCGCGCTGCAGTGCATCAAGGTCGGCCCGGAGCGAGGCCGGGGCTATCCCCATCAACATGGCCTGAGCCAGTTTATCCAGGGCGTCGAGGGCGTCGCGGCCGCGCCGCGCCTGCCGCGCCCGACGCTGTCCGCGCTCGTCCCCCTGCAGGGCCAAAATGGCGTCGAGCGGCGTGATCGCCGACGCCGGCGCTGTTCCCGCCACACGCTGCGGCTCGTCCACGCCCGCCGGCGCAAAACCAGACGCAGCCGCGCGCGCCCCGCCGCTGCGGCGGACACCGCCCGCAGAAGAGACACCGCGGCCATTTTCGATCTTCATGGGCGCGGACTGTTTGCTGCGCCTCTTTCCAGCTGCTTAACGGCGGCGAGTCTTGACTGCTCATTAACCGAAACAGCGGCGTAACTGCCGCCATGGTTCAGATGTCCCGCGTGGCGCGTTCGGCGCTGCTCGCCGTCGCTTCGCTCGCGGCCCTCACCGCGCCGCTCGCCGCGCCCGAGGCCTGGGCGGGCCCGCGCATTAAGGACATCGCCGATTTCGAAGGCGTGCGCGAGAACCAATTGGTCGGCTACGGCCTCGTTGTCGGCCTTGCCGGCACCGGCGACAGCCTGCGCAATTCGCCGTTCACCCGGCAAAGCCTCGCCGCCATGCTCGAGCGGCTGGGCGTCAACGCGCAGAACGGCAATCTCAACACCCGCAACGTCGCCGCCGTGATGGTGACCGCAAACCTGCCCGCGTTCGCGGCGCAGGGATCGCGCATCGATGTCACCGTTTCCGCACTCGGCGATGCGCGCAGCCTGGCCGGGGGCCAATTGCTGGTGACGCCGCTGATGGGCGCGGACCAGCAAGTCTATGCGGTCGCGCAAGGACCGCTCGCGATCGGCGGCTTCGCCGCGTCCGGCCAATCCGGTTCATCGGTCACGCGCGGCGTGCCCACGGCGGGCCGCATCGCCTCCGGCGCGCTGGTCGAACGCGAATTGCATTTCGACATCGCCGCGCAGCAGGAATTGCGGCTGTCGCTGCGCAATCCCGATTTCACCACCGCCCAGCGCATCGCCGCCGCCATCAACGCCTCGATCGGCGCGGAAGCGGCGCGCGCAACCAATCCCGGCGCGGTCGCGCTGCACCGCCCCGACGGCTATGCCGGCGACATGGTTTCCCTGGTCGGGCAGATCGAGAACCTACAAGTCGAAGTCGATTCACCAGCCCGCATCGTCATCGATGAAAGCTCCGGCATCGTCGTCATGGGCGAGAACGTGAAGGTCTCCACCGTCGCGATTGCGCAAGGCAACCTCACCATCTCGATCCAGGAAGATCCCTTCGTCAGTCAACCCGCGCCGCTGAGCCGCGGCACGACGCAGGTAGTGCCGTCGAGCAACATCCAGGTGCAAGAAGACCAAGGCGGCCTCGTCGTCGTGCCGGGCGGCGTGCAGCTGCGGCAATTGGTGAACGGCCTCAACGCGCTGGGTGTGACGCCGCGCGACATGATCTCGATCCTGCAAGCGCTCAAAGCCGCCGGCGCGATCCAGGCGGAAATCGAGGTGATGTGATGGCCGATCCGATCGCCCTCGCTGGCGCGCCTCTGCCGCTCACGCCGCAGCCTGCCCGCACCGAGCAGCACGTTCCGGACGAAATTCGCCGCACCGCGCAGGAATTCGAATCCGTCTTCCTCTCCGAAATGCTGGCGCCGATGTTCGAAGGCATCGACACGGACGGCCTCGGCGGCGGCGGGCTTGGCGAAGAGACCTTCCGGCCGATGCTGATCGAGCAATACGCCAGCGCCATCACCCAGCATGGCGGCATCGGCATCGCCGACAGCGTCATCCGCGAACTGATGCGCCTGCAGACGGCGATCCAGCCGGAGGATGCGAGCAATGGCCCTCAAGGCTGACGATTCCGCCGAACGGGCGCAGCAATTGGTGCTGCTGACACAGCGCCTCACCGCCATCGTGCTTGAAGAGACCCGCCGCATCGATGCGCGCGAGCCCCCGCTCGACGGCGCCGAGGCCGACGAGAAGAACCGGCTGAGCAACGCCTACCGGCTGGAACTGGCGCGCATTAAGCAAGAGCCATCGATGATCGAGGGCGCGCCGTCCGCCCTCATGCATCGCCTGCGGCAAGAGACCGAAGCGCTGCATGCAGCGCTTGCCAAGCACGAGATCGCCCTTAACGCCGTCAAGATCATCACCGAGGGCTTGGTTCAGGCGATGGCCGAGGAAGTCTCGCGCCAGCGCGGCGGCGCTGGGGGTTACACGCCCCAGGGTGTGATCGACACCCCCTCGCAGCCAACGCCCACCTTGATCGACCGCAGCGCCTGATCCGCCGCGGATACACCCTGATCCGGCGACAAACTCGCCTTTCCTGCAATTTATCTTGCCCTTCGTCCGTCCATGCCGTTTGTGGAGCGGCGGCGGACGTGGGCGAGGATGAAGCACGCGCAAGTCTCTTATAATTGGCGCGCCCATGAACGGGCGCACCACGGTGGGGGTCGCCGGTTCGCTGGCGTCATGAGCGCGCTTGCGTTCAATCTCTGCCTCATTCTGTTGCCGCTGGCCGCCGCCACCGCTCTGCTGGTGGTGAGCCGCGACCATCTTTACGCCTACGCTTACAGCGAGAGCGGCGCCCGCCGGATCGCCGCACGCGTAGCCGATCTTAATGGTGAACTGATCCAGCTCGATTTCGACCGCCAGAACCAGTGGGACGCCCTGGTCGCGCTCGAATTGCGCGGCAACGACTTTCACGCCGCGCGCGGCTTCCTGCTGTCCGGCGCAGGCATGCTGCGCTCGCGTGCCGGCAGCGTGCTCACGCAAGAGGACGCCAGCGACAGCGAGATCGAGGCCGCCGCGCTCGAATTGCTGACGCCCAGCACGCGCGAGCGCTACGAGCGCGTCGCCGCTCAACAAACAGCGGCCGCACCCGATACCTCCCCGCTCGGCACGCCCGATGATTTCCTGATGCTAGCGCGCGCCTTGATCAGCGAGCCCGAAAGCGACCCACTGCAATTCCTGCTCACCGGCTATAGCCTCGGCCTTGCCGGCGATCTCTCGCCGCGCATGCATGCCGGCGTGCTGGCGCTGCTCGATGCAAGCCGGCGCGAGGATTATCCGGACGAACTCGCAGCGCAGGTGCTGCGGCTGCTGCGCGACAGCGCCCCGATCAACACCTTCGCCGCCGCCGCGCAGGCGCAGGAAGGCCCGCTCACCTACGAACGCGCCGCGGTCGCGTTCCGCTCAACCCTCGTTGCAACGAAGGTGCAGCAGGTGCGCACCATGCTCGACCAGATCGGCGCCATCAGCGAGGTCACATCACGCGGCACCGCCGCACTGCTGCTGACACACGCAACCTCATTGCGTGACCTGCCCCGGCTGCAATTGCTCGCACAGGCCGCGGGCGACCGCGTCGCAGCAGCGGCCAAGCGCCTGCCGCGCGACGGGCGCCTGATCGACGCCGCGCGCGGCCAATTGACGATGAACCAGGATCTGATGGCGGCGCTCGTCACCGCTGGCGCGGCGCTCGCGGGCCTCATCCTCATCGTGCTGATGAAGCTGTTCCAGGGCGCACACGCGCTGTGGCGGCGCTGGCGCGACGACGATGATTACGCCGGCAGCGAATTGGTTGAGATCAGCGGCAGCAATTGGCGCCCGCTCTAACCGCGCCTCAGGCGCGGAAGAGCGAGAGCACAGCTTGCGGTTCGGCGTTGGCGATGGCGAGCCCGCCCGATTGTTCCAGCCCCTGACGCACCTGCAGCGCCATAAGCCGCGCGCCGTCCGCATCGAGGTCGGTGCGCACGCCGCTCACCTTCTCCATCGCGCCAAGGAAGCCCTTGTGCGCTTCAAGCGCACGGGCGCTCTCGGACAAGCGCGTCATCGCATCTTGCAGCGCCTCAAGTGAACGCTGCGCCGTGGGGGCCAGGTCTGGATCCGACACTTGTGCGCCTTCCTCGATGCCGACGATGCCGCCGCCCAAGCGGAGATCGGCGCCAGCGATGGTCACGCCCGCAGCACCCGGCTCGGCTTGCACGGAGATGGCATCGCCATTGGCCAGCTTCATTCCCTGCGCGTTCGCAGCATCGATGCGCTGCTGGTAGGCTTGAAGCAGGGCATCGAGGTCGGCCTGCGAACCGCCGCTCTGCGCCAGCTCTTGCGCTTTGACGAGCAAGGCCTGCGCATCGCGGCCCAGCGCTAGCGTTTCCTGCAGTTCGGCCAGGCCACGCTCCACGCTTTGGCGAGAGAGTGAAAGCGAAGCGCCGCTCAGTTCCACGCGATCGCCCGCCGCACCTTCGCGTGTCTGGGCGCTCTGCCCGTTCGGACGCGCAAAACGGTTTTCAACGGCAAACGCGTTCGCGCCCGCCGCTCCTGGGACGATGCTCGTGACCATATGCGCCGCTCCTTCGGGATCGCGCGCATGAAGCTAAAGAATGCGCGCGGCGATTTTCGCCTTGCGCGCGAAGCAACACCAGATTCGTTAATGAAACGTTAACAATAACGCCGACGAAACGGATTTATTTACGTCTTGTTTACTTTGCGGCGAGCGTCCGCAGATAGGCCATGACCGCGCGCGAATAGGCGAGCTGCGCTTCGCTCGGATAGCGGCGCAACGTCTCCTGCGTGTTTGCGTCGGTCAAGGTCTGGACGAAACGCTGTGAGCTTTCGTCGAGCCGAACGCTCAGCGCATTCGGCATGACAGCGTCCGCCATGGCCGCTTGGTGTTCGGCCAAACGCCGTTTGGCCGCTTCCGCGGCCCTTCCTCCGTCCGCCTCGAGTTGCGGCGCTCGTAGTTGCAGCTCGGGCGGCGGGGCTGATGGAGCGATGCGATCCATGCCTCACCTCTGCCGGAAAGCGGCGGGGAGCCCGAGCCCCCCGCCGTTCCGTGTTTCCGCTTAGCGGAAGAACGACAGCACGATCGACGGCGCCTGGTTGGCGATCGAGAGTGCTTGCGCGCCCAGCTGCTGCTTGACTTGCAGAGCTTGCAGGCGAGCCGATTCCTTCGCGAGGTCCGCGTCGACCAGGTTGCCGATACCGGCTTCGATCGAGTCAGACAGCTTGCCCAAGAACTTCTTCTGCACGTCGAGCGCCTTCGATTGGGCGCCGAGCGTCGCGAGGTCCTTGTTGAGGTTCGTCAGCGCGGTGTCGATCGCGTCCGAGGCCGTGGCGGCGCCGTTGGCGGTCGAGATGTCGAGCGACGAGGTCAGGCCGGCGAGAGCTTGGCCGGCGGTGCCAAGACGGAAGTCGAAGCCAGAGACGGTCAGCTGGTTGTTGCCAGTGCCCGGCGCCACGACTTGCGTGAACGAGGTGCCGGTGGTGCCGTTGGTGCCGTCGAAGAAGCCGTCGTCGTCCACGCCGGCGCCAGCGCCGTCTTCGTAGGTGACCGTGAAGTCTTCCGACGAATGGTACGTAATTTTGCCGGTGGTGTCGTCGTAGGTCGCCGTGACGCGGCCGCCAGAATTGGTGCCGACGCTGTCGACGAATTGCTGGATCGTGTCGGTGGCGTCGACGTCGACCGTGAAGGTCGTCGTTTCGTTGCCGCTGGTGATCGTGAACGAGATGACGTCGTTGGCGCCGACCGTGAGCGCGCCGTTGGCCGTTTCGACCGTAGCGCTCGGCGAGTACAGCGTGGCGAAGGCAACGCCGTCGAGTTCGTAGGCGCCAGCCGTGCCGCCGATGTCCGACGTGAGCACGGAGAAGGCCGAAGCGCCGCCCGTCAGGTTGGTGCCGTTGACGAGGTTCGAGCCGTTGAACGTCGCGGCGTTGGCGATCTGGTCGATCTGGTTACGCAGCGCGTTGAAGTCGGCTTGCAGAGCGTCGCGCTGATCTTGGCTGAGGTCGTTCGCTTGCGCGGCGACCGCCTTGTCCTTCAGCTGCTTCAGGATGTCGCCGACCGCTTCACCGGCCGACAGGCCGACGTCGATCACCGAGGTGGCGCGGTCGATACCGTCCGTCACGGCGCTCAGCGAAGCAACGCGAGCGCGCTGGCCTTCGGCGATCGCGAACACGGCGCCGTTGTCCTTCGCCGACGCGACCTTGAGGCCGGTGTTGACGCGGTTTTGGACTTCGGAAAGTTCGCGGGTGGTTTGGGTCAGCGATTGGAGCGCGACGAGCGCGCCGTAATTCGTGTTGACGCTAGTCATCAGTCAAAGGTCCTTCTGGACATAAGTGGACCGGCCGTTTTGGCCGGCTGGGCGTTTTGCCCGTGATGCGATCGCACCCCGCTCTTCTGAACGAGGCACTTTGCGCTGTGACTGGTTTTAGGGATGAGAGGTTAACGAGTGGTCAGCGCCGAAACGATTCGACCGCAAAATTCCACAATTAACGCGCGCTTAAGCCTTCCATCATCGAACGATTGATGTCGATGAGAGGCTCAAGGTCGGCGCCGTTACGCAGCACTTCGCTCGAATAGCGCGCCACCCAAAGCGCCAGCGAGATGATCTGCCCGCGCAACGCAAGCGGCAAACCGTTTTGCGGAGAAGAGCAATCGGCCGAGAGCAAGTTCCAAAGGCGGCGATTGGCGTCGATCACTTCCGCCAGCGCGCCGCTGGTCAGTCCCTGCTCCTGGGCGCGCACCAAACCTGCCGTCACTTGGCCAAAGGCGCGATACTCAAGATCGCGAGGGGCTTCAGCCTGCGTGGCCGCGCGCTGGTAGGCTTTGATCGACATGGTCCCCCAACCCGAGGCGCTCGGCCTCGTAGGCGATGAGCTTCCGGCACCGGATCAGCGCACGGTAATATTCGCCCGCGATTACTTCTTTGGAAACGCCGATGCATTCGGCCAGCACGGCCGGATCGCGCACAGCGCCCATGAATTCCGTCAAGCGCGAGGCAAACTCCCCGTAAGCTTTATCCCGCCCCTGCTCATCGAGATACATGAGCATGATCGGGAAATAGATCCGCTTGGCCGGCGTGTCGGCCTCGTCGGGCTGCATGATGTCCTTCTCGCGCAGCACCGAGGCCTTGTTCTGCAAGACCAGGGCGGCGCGGCGGTCGCCATTCTGGACGACAGCGCCGTTGACGACGAACTTCTCGCCGGGACGCAAAGACAACTTCAGCGGCATGAGGCCCCCTCCCGATTCTGGGAGTCAATCAGCAGTTAACGTCGCCAACTAAGGTTAACGGGATGTTGCATCGGCAGCCCGCATCGCCCTATTGCTCAAACGGAACATCAGGAGCGCCGATGCGGTTCGAAGGCACACAAGACTATGTCGCTACGGAAGACCTGAAGGTCGCCGTCAACGCGGCGATCACGCTGGAGCGCCCGCTCCTGGTCAAAGGCGAGCCTGGCACCGGCAAGACGATGCTGGCGATCGAGGTCGCCAAAGCGACCGGCGCGCCGCTAATCGAGTGGCACGTCAAGTCGACCACCAAGGCGGTCCAGGGCCTTTACGAATATGACGCCGTCATGCGCCTGCGCGACAGCCAGCTCGGCGACGCGCGCGCGGCCGACATCTCCAACTACATCAAACGCGGCAAGCTTTGGGATGCGTTCGAAAGCCCGGTCCGCCCGATCCTCTTGATCGACGAGATCGACAAGGCCGACATCGAATTTCCGAACGACCTCCTGCAGGAACTCGATCGGATGGAATTCTACGTCTACGAACTCAACAAGACGATCAAAGCGGCGCAGCGCCCGATCATCATCATCACCTCTAACAACGAGAAGGAATTGCCGGACGCGTTCCTGCGCCGCTGCTTCTTCCACTACATCCGCTTTCCCGACGAAGAGACGATGCGCGCGATCGTGGAGTCGCACTATCCGGGCGTGAAGACCCGCCTCGTCAACGAGGCGCTGAAGATCTTCTACGACATGCGCAAAGTGCCGGGCCTGAAGAAGAAGCCCAGCACCAGCGAATTGCTGGACTGGTTGAAACTGCTTCTCACTGACGATGTCGATCCGGAAACACTGAAGCAGCGCGACCCGTCCAAGCTGATCCCGCCACTGCACGGCGCGCTCTTGAAAAACGAGGCCGACGTACAGCTGTTCGAACGCCTCGCCTTCCTGGCGCGCCGCGAACAACGGGGCGGTTAATACAGCGCCTGCCCCACTCCCGCCGTGTTCTCGCGGCAAGCGCTACGGCCATGGTGCGGCGGCTGGCTCTGTCTCTCACGTTTATTGCGCTCGCTGCGGCGGTGACCGCGCGGGCGGAGACCTCGTTCACGGCGGATGCCGCGACGGCTCAGCCGCCCGCCGCGTCGCCGGCGCCAACGCCAGTGCGCTATTGGCCGGTGGTCACCGGGCTCGCGCAGGCGCTCGAAATCTCGAACGATCACACCTCACGTCCGCTGCGCCGCTTCAACGCGCCAAGGCCCGCGGTGCATGCGGATAATCCCACCCGCCGCCATGTCGGCGTCGATCTGTTCGCTGCGCCCGGCGACACGGTGATCGCCGTGGACGATGGCCGCGTCCTCGGCTTCTACCCGTTCCTGCGCGCCGCCACCGGCGAGATGAGCTACGCTCTCCTGGTCGATCACGGCGCCTACGTCGCCAATTATGGCGAAGTCCGCCAAAACTCGCTGACGGCGCACGGCCTCGCTATCGGCGACCGCATCAGCGCTGGCCAACCGATCGCCACGATCAGCGATACTGCGCAGCTCCACTTCGAGACCTACCAAGCGGGCACGCAGCATTCCTCCTCGTGGCCCAACGGCGCCCCGCAGCCGGCCGGCGTGCGTGACCCGACCGCGTTTCTGACCGCGCTGGCCGAACAAGGCGCGCGCCGCATGCCGGGCGACACAACCACCGTCCAAGCCACCTCGCTCGCGCGCTGATCGAGGCGCCCGCGGCGTCAAGCAGCCTCTGAACCAGCGCAGCGCTGGACGGCGCATCGGGTGACGCTATCATCGGCGCGTGTTTCAGCGCTTTTTCACCGAACTCCGCGCCGCCCGCGTGCCGGTCACGCTCAAAGAATATCTGATGCTGGTCGAGGCGTTGGAGAAGGACGCCATCCCGCCGCGGGTGGAGGACTTCTACTACCTCTCGCGCGCCGCGTTGGTGAAAGACGAGCGCCACCTCGACAAGTTCGACCGAGTTTTCGGTCAGGTGTTCAAGGGGATCGAAAACACCGCCGAGGCAGTCGAGGCGCAGATCCCGGCCGAATGGCTGCGCGCGCTCACCGAGAAATTCCTGACCGACGAAGAGAAAGCGCAGATCGAAGCGCTGGGCGGCTGGGACAAGTTGATGGAGACGCTGCAAGAGCGCCTCAAGGAACAGAAAGAACGCCACCAGGGCGGCAACAAGTGGATCGGCACTGGCGGGACCAGCCCCTACGGCAATGGCGGCTACAATCCCGAAGGCGTGCGCATCGGCGGTGAGGGCGGCCAGCGCCGCGCTGTGAAGGTGTGGGACAAGCGCGAATACAAGAACCTCGACGATTCAGTCGAACTCGGCGTGCGCAACATCAAGGTGGCGCTGCGCCGGCTGCGCAAATTCGCCCGCGACGGCGCCCCGGAAGAACTCGACCTCGACAACACGATCAAGGAGAGCGCCCGCCAGGGCTATCTCGACATCGTCCTCCGGCCGGAGCGTCGTAACACCATCAAGGTGCTGCTGTTCTTCGATATCGGCGGGTCGATGGATAGCCATATCAAGCTCTGCGAGGAGCTGTTCAGCGCCGCCCGCGCCGAATTCAAGCACATGGATTTCTTCTACTTCCACAATTGCCTCTACGAGAGCGTGTGGAAGGACAACCGGCGCCGTCACGACGAAAAGACGGCGACCTGGGACGTGCTGCACAAATATCCGAGCGACTATCGCGTCGTCTTTGTCGGCGACGCCAGCATGAGCCCGTACGAGATCACTTATCCCGGCGGCTCAGTCGAGCACTGGAACGAAGAAGCCGGCGCGCTCTGGCTGCAGCGCGTGACGCAAATCTATGAGCGGGTGGTCTGGCTCAATCCGACGCCGCGGGCGCATTGGGACCACACGCCGTCAACCCAGCTCATCCGCGAGATCGTCGGCGATCAGCGCATGTTTCCGCTAACGATTGAAGGCCTGGACGGCGCGATGCGGGAACTCAGCCGCTGAAGCCGGCGCCGAGCTGGGCAGGCTCAGCGTGACCGTAGTGCCGCGTGCCTCCTCGCTCTCCACCTTGATGCGCGCGCCCATCAACGCGACCAGGCGGGATGTGAGCGCCAGCCCCATGCCTACGCCTTCAAATCGCTTGGTGTAAGTTTCGTCGCCCTGCTCCAGCGCGTGGAAGGCGCGCTCAACTTGGCGCTGGGACATGCCGATGCCGGTGTCGCGCACGGTAACGTCGACCAACGCACGGCCGCTCTCCCAGCGATGGGCAATCTTCACCTCGATCTTTCCATTCTCGGTGAACTTGGCGGCATTATCGAGGACCTGCACAAGGCATTGCTCCAAGCGCTCACTATCGCCGACAGCGAACATCGTCTGCGTATCTGCGGCCAAAGTTATGGAATTACCACGACTTAGCGCCACCGCCTGCGTACTCTCGATAGCTTGACGGGCAAGCGCGACAATATCGACGCGGTCGCTGCTCAGCTCGACTGCGCCCGAACCGATACGCGCAAGATCCAACAGGCCGTTGATCAGCGACAGCAGACGATTGCCTGCGCTTAAGATGTGCTCCACATCGCTCGCCGCTTGGCCAGTCGTCTCGTCGCGCAATAATTCTGCGTAGCCGATGATGGCGTTGAGCGGGGTCCTGAGTTCGTGGCTCATGTTTGCGAGGAAACGCGATTTGGCCACACTCGCCGCTTCCGAAGCGTCGAGGTAAGCTGAGACCACCATCGCCATATCGCGCATCACGCACCGCGTCAGCGCCGGCAGCAACATATCCAGATCGACGGAGGCCTCCTCCGGATCCATGCGGGCCAGCTCGCGTACAACGCCAGCGAGCACCGCTGAGGTTCCGCCGATATAGTCTTCGAGGCTGAGGCCGATACGAGCGTGGGCCAGACCGATCCGCTTGGCGCGCATCAAGTGGTCGGCGCCAAAATCGCTGCGCATCATCGCGCGCCAATGCTCGTACTGCGACCCGCGCCCGCGTCATGCTTCCCGGGGCAATGAACATCTGCTCGTGCCCCGACCCCTCCCCGACCATGTCATAAAATTCGGAGATAGAGTTCTTGAGCGCCTGCTCCAGCAAGGGACGGTGGAACGCGATGACGTTCCGATCCTCCGCACTTGGCGAAAAGGCGTTGTCGGTTGCGTCACGGTCCGAGCGCGCCATGTGAGCCCCTCACTGCGTCATTGCGTCACTCAAGGTTAATTGACTCGCGCCGGACGCCGCGCCCTAATCGCTTGATCTAAGTCATTGCTTCAGGTCAGTGTGGCGAGGGCCTGTGAGGCTTGATTGAGTCGCGTCGCCGTTTATTGGTGCTGAAAATCTTGTACGACTTTCAGGGGCCACAGAGCGTGAGCCAACCAGAGCTTGCGGATTGCTCAAACTGCGCCCCTGGCGCAGCGGCAATCTACGCCCCCACACGCGATGCTTGTTCTGACACAATTAGGGCGTGCAGACAAGGCATGCTCCGCTTCAAGCCGCACCAGCTCATCTATCGAGCCGGCGCCCAAGTTGAACACGTCTACACGATCTATTCGGGCTGGGCCGTTTGCGCCGTCACGTTCCCGGACGGGCGCCGGCAAATCCTGTCCTTTCTGCTTCCCGGCGACCCGCTTCCGTTCGAAGCCCTGCTGGCCGACGACCTGCCGCTTCAATTCAGCGTGCGCGCGCTCAATGATCTGACTGTGTGCGCATTCAAAGCGACCGACATGCGCGACATCGTCGCCAGCAACGAAACCCAGCTCCGCCACCTACGTCGCTCGCTGTTGCGGATCATGGGGCAAATGAACCGCCGCCTCGCCGATCTGGGCCAGCGCCGCGCCATCGGCCGCATCGCGCAGCTGATCCTCGAACTTGAAGCCCGCTTGCGCGAACGCGGCATGATCGAAAGCGACAGCTTCGAGTTTCCGCCCCGCCAGGATGACCTCAGCGCAGCGTTGGGCCTGACCCCGGCGCACGTGAACCGCACGCTCGTGGCCCTGCGCCGGCGCCGCATCATCGAACTGGCGCAAGGCCGGCTGCTCATTCTCGATCGCAGCGCCCTGCAGCAGATCGCCACCGACGAGTAGACCACGCCGCCCTGCGTTGTGAGACGCCCGCTCGCGCTCTAAATTGCCGGGGATGCTGAGCCCAAAACCCCTGCTCTTTGCCCTCCTCGCGGCGCTCTCGCTGGCCGGTTGCGACCAGATTCAGAGCAAAGGCCGCTCCGTCGATCCGCGCGTTGTCCAGGCCCGCGGGACGCTGGCCGAAAGCGAACAAGCCACCATCGCCATCTTCGAGTCCGCCTCCCCCTCGGTCGTGCTGGTGATCAGCGGTGCGCGTGACCTCTCGGGCGTCAACACGGTCGAACTGGGCGCCGGCACCGGCTTCATTTGGGACGAAGAAGGCCATGTCGTCACCAACAACCACGTCGTGCAAGCGCCGGAAATCATCGTGCG
This sequence comes from Hyphomonadaceae bacterium, assembly GCA_016791385.1. Lineage (GTDB taxonomy): Bacteria > Pseudomonadota > Alphaproteobacteria > Caulobacterales > Aquidulcibacteraceae > Vitreimonas. The sequence continues at coordinate 101,535 of JAEUMR010000047.1, read as the reverse complement.
CATGCCGCACGGCGATGACATCCCCGCCCGCGTCATCGGCCGGGCGCCGCAATACGATATCGCCGTGCTGCAGCTGGCGCGCCGGCCGCCGAATGCGCCACCGCTGGCGTTGGGCGCCTCGCATGATCTGCGCGTCGGTCAAACGACGTTCGCGATCGGCAATCCGTTCGGCTTTGACCAGACCATCACCTCGGGCATCGTCAGCGCGCTGGGCCGGCAATTGCCGACCGATAGCGGCCGCGAAATCGCCGGCGTGATCCAGACCGACGCGGCCATCAATCCCGGCAATTCCGGCGGGCCGCTGCTGGATTCGGCGGGGCGCGTGATCGGCGTCACCACGGCGATCTTTTCGCCCTCGGGCGCCTATGCGGGCGTCGGCTTCGCCGTACCGATCGACACGGTCGCACGCGTGGTGCCGCAATTGATTGCCGAAGGGCGCGCGCCGATCGCCGGCATCGGTATTCTCGCCGCCGACCAATCCATCGCCGCGCGGCTTGGCGTGGAAGGCGTGCTCGTGTGGCAGACGGTCGACGGCTCCCCCGCCGCGCGCGCGGGCCTGCGCGGCACTGATCCGCAACGCGGCGTGGTGGGCGACGTGATCGTGGCGGCCGAAGGCCAGCCCGTGCGCCGCCTGGCAGATCTCACCAGTACGCTCGACCGGCTCGGCGTCGGCGCCAATGTCAATCTGACGGTGGAGCGCCAACAGCAGCAGATTCAAGTCGCGGTGCCGATCGAAGACATCGCCACCAACGAGACCGCGCCGCGGAAATGATCAGCCGCGCCAGACTAAGTCTGCTGGCCGATAGCCAAGCGCGCTGATGCGGCGCTCGAACTCCGCGCGTTGTGCAGGCGTGATCGTCTCGACGCGGGTGAGCAGCCAGAGATAGCGCCCGCTGGGCTCGCCGACGATGCTCCAGGAATAATCCTCGGCCCGCTCAAGCACCCAGTAATCGGCCCAGAACGGGCCGAAGAAGCTCACCTTGAGCTTGCCCTCGCCAGGGCCGCCGGCCGCACGCGCACGTCCGTTGGCGACCTGCGTTCTGCCCGTGACGCCTACACAGCTGTTGCGTACGGAGATCAGCCCGTCGGGGCGGCGGCCGTACTCGGCGGCAGCGGTTTGGCAGCCCTGCTCGAACCGGTTCGGCAGCCGTGCCTGTTCGTACCAGCGGCCGAGGTATCGGGCTTGGTCGATGCTGGCGACAGGCAGCGGTGCGGCGCTCTGGCGATAGACCGGCTGGCCGGCGCAGGCGGCGACCGCAAGGGTGGCAAGAAGGGGCAAAAGGTAACGCATGGCCTTTAGTACGCGCGCCTTGTCGCTTTGGTTCCTCTGCACGATGATCACCCTGGGATTCTAATGCATCGACGCGCCTTCCTCACAGCCGCCGCCGCGAGCAGCCTGGTTAGCGCCTCGGCGCATTACGAGGCTCAAGCTCAGCAACCGCCGCACCGGTTTGGCGAGGCCGCCGCCTTCAGCGCCGGGCGCAACGGTGCGTCCTTCCTGGTCGCCCGCCATGGCGTCATCCTGGCCGAGGATTACCCGGGCAGTACGCCGAGCGCACGCCTGCCCATCGGCGCTGGCACGCGCATGTTTGCACCTTTGATGGCCGCTTCCTTGATCGACGACCGCCTGCTGTCGCTGGACGAGCCGGTGGCGCTGACGATCGGCGATTGGGGCGCGCATCCGCTCAAGCAGACGATTTCCATCCGCGCCCTGCTCAACGGCACCAGCGGCGTGTTCTTTCCCCCGCGCATGGAGCGCACGCTCGCCAACGCCATCACGATGGACCCCGGCGCAGCGCCCGGGGAGCGCTTCAGCAGCGATCCTGCGGCCTATCTGATCTTCAGCGAAATCGTGCGGCGCAAACTCGAAGCGTCCGGCCGCAGCCCCGACCCCGCCCGCTATTTGACCGACCGCACGCTGGCGCCGATCGGCGCCGTGCCGATCGGCTGGGGCCGCACAGCGGAAGGCACGCGCCTCGACGATGGCGTGGAGATTTCCGCCCGCAGCTGGGCGCAAGCGGGCGAACTGATCCGACGTCAGGGGGTCTGGCGCGCCCAGCGCTTGGCCAACGAGCGCGCGTTGCAGGAAGCGTTGCTCGGTTCGTTCGCGGAAGCGCGCGCAGGTTTCGGTCTTTGGCTCGCCGCACCGGGCCGCGGCGGCGCGCTCGATGTGGACACCGACCTTTGGAGCGGCCGCTCGCCGGCGCCGCCGGACTTGGCCATGGCCGCAGGCGCGGGCGGCCAGCGTCTCTATCTCAGCCCGACGACAGGTCTTGTCGTCGTACGCCAGTCGCTCAGCCACGATGACCGCGCGCCCTGGTCGGACGCGCAGTTTCTCACGCTGATCTTCCGCGATCTCTACTGAGGCTTAGCTGTTGCGGGAGCGGATCAGCAGTCCGCTGATCAGTCCAACCGCGCCGCCGCCGGCAGCGCCGGTGATCGCATTGGCGATGTGCGCGGACAGGGCCTGATCGTCCGGCATCAAATTGGCCCAGTTTTGCGTGACATTGCGAATGGCCTCGACATTGGCGCCATCGGCCGACGTCAGATAGCCAAGCGCGACGCCGCCAAGGGCGCCGATGAGCGTGCGACCAGGAAGCCCGCCGCCGCCACGCAACAGCACGCCGAGAATGTTGCCGCCCACCGCGCCGCCAACTGCCTGCACGACGTATGGCAAGATCGTAGCCAGATCCATGTGGTTCCTCCCCTCGCGCACCCGCGCCGGCTCGCAGCCGCGCGGTCATAACGCGCGGCCAGAATAGGTCGTCCTGTGGATTTCACAACGAAGATTGCGAGCCGGTAATGCAGACACGTCTCTGACTCGCGCACGAGGATCGTCATGCGCGCCTCAAGCGCCCGCAAAGCGTCTCCCGAAAGCGTCACTCGCTCAATGCGTGCGCTTGCACCTCACTTATACACAAGCGATTGTCGCCTCTCTGGCTAGCGCGAGGTGAAGCCCGTGTTAGACCAGGGCTCGTTAGCTTGGTTTTCCCCCCGCCATGATCGACATTCGCATTGTCTGCACGCATGACGCGGTGAAGCTCGCCGAGACGCTGATGCGTTTGCTCGAAGCCGAGCAGCACGTGGTGCGTCTTGTGTATGGGCGGCAGGCCGGCGCTCAGCTGGAAGCGGCGAAGACCGCGCGCGAAGCAGTGTTGCTGATCTGGTCGCCGGATGCGCCAGGCCAACTCTACATGCACGAATGGGCCCGCCAGATCGATCCGGCGCGCCGTGTTGAAATCGCCACCGCGTCCGGCTGGCCGCGCATCGAGCGCGACGCGCCGGTGATCGACTTCGCCAGCTGGAAGGGCGTGCGCGGGGCGCGCGCGTGGAACGCGCTGGTCGAACGCCTGCGCGCCGTTTCGCGTCCCTACGATCCGCCGCAGCCGCTGCCGAAGCGCGCGCTTGCCGGCGCCGGCGCGGGCGCGTTCGCGCTGATCGGCGCCGTCACGCTGGTGTGGCGCTCGCACCAGGAAGCGCAGACGCCGCAATTCGCCGCGCTCGAACCGGAGCTATCGGAAATTTCCGCGGACGCTGGCGTCGGCGGTCCGCTTACCGCGATCGAGCCCGCGTCGGTGGAAGACCTCGCCGTGCACCCGATCGCCAATCCGCACTTCACACCGATTGCGCACACGGACTTGCCGGACTTGATGGAAACGCCGGACCTTGCGCTGGCGGATTTGCCAGAACCCACGCTGCTTGATCGGCTGCGCTCGCTCAATCCGCTGCGTGACGATCAAAGCACGGGCGATAATTGATCAGGCGCCGCGCCGTTTGCGCAGCCAATGCATGATCGCCCAAGCGTGCGCTTCGTGGCGCATCTTGAACATCGCCTCGTTGGGATTCATCCAGCACAGCTTGTGATCCGGTTCGGTCGGATCGCCGTCGTCGGCTGAGAGCTCGACTTCATAGAATGTCGACAGCGAATTGCGCGGCTCGCCCTTGTTGATCCAGAATTGCCCCGCCCTGCCGATCACCGCATTGGGCCAAATCGTCAATCCGGTCTCTTCCGAGAACTCGCGCATCAGCGCCGCGGCCTCGTCTTCATCGATCTCGACGCCCCCGCCCGGCAGGTCGTACTCGTACGGGGCCGTCTTGCCGATCTGCACAACGGCGATGGAGGCCTCGCCGCGGCCGCAAATGCCATAAACGCTCACGCGTTCCTGATAGGTAAGGCCCGGCTGCGTCTGGCCGAACTGAAGGGCAAAGCGCGTCATCGAGCGCCATATAGCTCCGGCCGTGGGGGCTGACCATGCTTGAAACGGACTTGGCCGCGTGGCCTCATGCCCGGCATGAGCCTTGCCCGCCTGAACCCCGTCACGCTGATCACTGGCGCTGGGTCCGGCATCGGCGCAGCCTGCGCGCGCGAACTGGCCCGCCGCTCAACCGGCGGGCTGTTGCTGGTGGACGACGACGAGGACGCCCTCACGGCGCTGGCCGACGATCTTGAGTTGAAGAACCTCGCGCCCGAGCGCGTGTCCACCCTCGCCTTCGACGCCGGCGATGAAGCGCGCTGGCGTCAAGCGGGGGAATTCATCGAAGCCCAATACGGCCGCCTCGATTGGGTCGTGGCCTCGAGCATCACCGAGAACAAGAGCGATCTGGTCGACTGGAAGAGCGCCGATCTCAACCGCGCCTTCCTGACGCTCGACTTCACCATGAGCCTGATCCGCAAGAACAGCCAGGGCGGCGCCGTCGTCGTCGCCATGCCGGCGGCCGTGGTGAAGCCGGAGAACAGCGGCCTGTTCGGCAATGGCAAGCGCAGCCTGCTGCAACTGATCCGCATCGCCGCAAAGGAAGGCGCGGCCAACAATATCCGCGTCAATGCGGTTGCGCCCGGCGGCGCTGAATCGCCGATGTGGCGGAACCTGCCTTGGCTGAGCGACATCGCCCGCGAACTCGGCGGCGACCGCGCCGCGCTCGACCGTCTCGGCACGGCGCCGACGCCGGTCGCGCGTCATGCGGCGGCGGGCGAAGCGGTGCGGCTGATCGTGACGCTGCTCTCAGACGAAAGCAGCGCCTCCGGCGCCACGCTTGTCGTGGACGGCGGCCATACGCTGTGATCGGATCGCGGCGAGATTCGCGAGGGTCCAACCATGATGGATGTGCTGCGCCGCCTGCTCGGATTTGATCGCCTGATCGGCCCCGCGCTGGTGAAGATCGTCTATTATTTCGGCGCGGCGATGATCGTGCTGTTCATCCTGGGCACGCTCTTTACCGGCTTGTTCTCGATCCTCGGCGGCAATCTTGGCGCGGGCGCCATGCAATTGCTGGCCGCGCCCGCGGTTGGCGCCGTCGGCTTTGTCTATTGGCGCTTCGTCTGCGAGCTCTTCATGCTCGCGTTCTTGACCTACCAGCGCATGGGCGAAGTGCGCGACCTGATGCGCATCGCCGCCGGACAGCCTGCGCCGCCCGATCCGAACTATCCCGCATTCTGAATCGCGAAGCGGGCGACAATTTCAGGCGGCACCCGCTTGAGCCGGCGCGTCTGCGCATCGAGCAGGCACCAGTTCGACTTGATCTGCGCGGAGGGCTTGGCCGCGCCCTCCTTATAAATGTCGACGAAACGCGCCCAGGTGGCGCCGTGCGCGGCGTCATCGACATAGGTGCGCACTTCGACCTGATCGCCGAGCGTCAGCTGTGCGCGGTAGTCCACCTCGTGGCGCGCCACCACCCAGACATAGGCCGACAGCATCTCCGGCGCCGCGCGGCTGCGCCAGTGGGCGATGGCGATGTCCTGCGCGTAGCGTAGATAGACGATGTTGTTGACGTGGCCGAGTTCGTCGATGTCGGCGGCGTCGACCGGAAAGCGCTGGATGAATATCTCACTCACGCCCGCGAGCTTAGCCGATCAGCTCAAGGCGCGGCAGCGATGAATTGCTCCACCGCGGCAAGCGCCTCGTCCAGGCGGGCCTCGACACGCGCCAGCGCCGCCGCGCGATCGGCTTCGCCCCCTGCCTCAGCCTGCTCGCACGCCTCTGCCAGCTCTGAGAGGCCGATGCCGCGCGCCGAGCCTTTCAGCGTATGCACGGCGTCGCGCCAGCGCGCATCGTCGCTGAACGCAGCGCGCACGCTGCTCACGGTGTCGCGGAATAGGCCGAGCACTTCGATCTGCAGCGCCCGGTCGCCTGCGGTCATGGCGTCGAAATGAACGCGGTCGAACACATGCATGATCGAACCCTAGACGCGCGCCGTTCAGGGCGGCGCAGACAATGCGGAGACGCCAAAAAGGCTCTGGTGGAACATGGCGATTGCGGCGGCGGCCAGCAGGCCGATAAGGACACGCCACCAGATTTCGCCGATGCGCAGCGTGTTGCGCCCTTGCGCGATCGCCGCGAACGGGAAGTTCGACGTGGTCTCCTCGAAGCGCGCCCACGCCTCGGGATCGCGCGCGCGGCCCTTGCGGTCGATCGAACGGGCGCCGATCAGCACCATCAGCCCCAAGGCCCCGAACAGCATCACCGCGAAGCGCTCGCCATTGGCCAGCAAGTGCCCCGCCGCCCAGAACGACACGCCCCACAAGAACGGGTTGCGCGTAATGCGTAGAACTCCGCGCGCGGGCTCGGCCTGCGCCAGCGCACGCTTTTCGAAGCCGGCCAGCGTCGGCCCAGGCGTCAGCAGACCGGCTACCGCAAGCGTCACGCCAAACAGCACCAGCACGAGCGCGGGCCAATGCAGCCATGGCGGCGGCGCCCACATGGCGTTGTTGAACGGATCGAACGGATCGGCGCGCATCTGGCGATAGCCGCTGATCATCCAGACCAACAGCGCCAGCGACGCCAGGGAGAAAACACCCCGATACGGCCCCTCGCCGATGCGCCGCACCAGCGCCGCACGCAGCCCCGTCGCCGAGACCCCGACATGGATGAGCACGAAGCCCACCAGCGCCCAGGTGAAAGTGTTCATCGCACACCCCGCTCCCGCTTGGCTTGGGCCAAAGCGGCAGCGCGCGCAAGCGGGCGCACACTCGAGACCGACCTAGGAGAAGATGGTGGGTGATACAGGATTCGAACCTGTGACCCGCTGATTAAGAGTCAGCTGCTCTACCAACTGAGCTAATCACCCAAGCCTTTGATTTTAAAGGCGTTGCACGCAGAACGAAGTGAGACCGTGCGACTCACTGTGCGACCCGACCGTGCGACTCGCGTTCTAACGAAGGTCGCCGATCATGCAAGGACTCAATTGAACCCGCTAAGCATAAGTAGCGCTCGCTAAGCGCGCGACAAGCGTGTCCAAATTTCGCCCGATGCGTGAGCGAAACTCGCGCACCAGGAGAGAAGGAACAGGCAATGGGCGCGCCCAAGATCGACACAAAGTGGATACAGAGCAAGCTGACTGAAAGCGGGTCGAGCATCGCGTCACTAGCGAGAGACCTGGGCCGCGACCGGGCCTCTATAAGTCGAATTGTGAATGGCGAGCAGCCGTGGCAGCCGTGGATGACCCCCATCGTAGCCGCAAGGCTTGGGGTTCCGGATTTAGAACTCCTGACGCGTGTGGGACTGCTGGATGCGCGGGTCGCTACCGCGCCGCTTCTCCCTTGGTTCGCGGCGGGATTGTTTGCGATGGGGGGCGAGAAGTCGCGGATGATGCGTGGCCGCGACCACATCATCGTTCCAGACATGGGCTCCGATACACTGGTCGCGTTTGAGGTTGCCGACGCCTCCCTGGAACGAACGCTGCCCACAGGTTCGGTGATCGTGATTGACTATTGTCAGAAGACCCTCAGCGACTGGGATATTGGTGTTTTTGCGTTTGGCAACGGTGCCCACCTTCGACGCTATAGAATTCGCGATGGTCGTTCCTGGCTGGTCGAAGAGCGCCTAGAGACCACACACGATGACTGGATCACCACGGAAGGAACTGCAACCGTCGGGAAAGTCATCGCGATACCGAAGCTCGGGTCCTTTCAAGCCGGCGAGCACCCGCATGTCAGATGAGCACCTAGGACTAGCAATCGCCAGAATGCTCGCGAACAGCGAACGCCCGAACGAAGCGCAGGTGACTCTTTCGCTCGGCACCCTGAGGGCGTTGATCGAGCGTCACGACCTAAATGCCCGTAGAGCCGCCTCGTCCTCCTGGCGCTGCGCCATACTGACAGCGCTTTGCTGCGTCGAGGGGCGATTGCCAGCCACAGTGCGAGCCACATTAGAAAGCGCGATTATCCCCTGATGGGCGATATCGAGGATTAGGTGAGCGTGCGACCGCGCTTGCAAGTCATTGAAATTGCTCGGGTCGAATCTAGCCGATCAAGTCGCACATTAGTCAGCCAAATCAGTGGCCTAATGCACCTTGCTCGGCGATTAAGAGTCAGCTGCTCTACCAACTGAGCTAATCACCCGATCACGAAACACGCCGGAATCGCGAAGGCCCTGCATGTAGGGCCATCCGGCCCGTCCGTCTAGCGTTTGCGGCGGGAAAGCCGCTGGAGCGCCGCCGGTTGTGCCCGGAGGCGCTCCAGGCCGGATCAGAAGCGGACGCGCACCGCCGCGTTGAGGCTGTGGCGGTCGATCTGATCGCCGAACTCGCCCTCGTAGCCGATCGAGATGGTCGAGAATCCGTTGCTGAAGTCGAAGCCCAGACCGGCCAGCGGGCCGCCGTCGCCCAGCGGCTCGTCGGTCAGGGTGAAGTCCGAGCCACCGACGTAACGGAACGTGCGCTCGGCCCCCTCGTCGATCACGTTGGCGCGATAGCCGAGATAGATGTGCGGCGACATCGAGCCGCCGTTGCGCGTGCTCCAGCGAGCCGCGAAGTCGACGCCAAGATCGCCCCACAGGCGCTGCGAGGTCGCATCATCGGCTTCGATGTCGAGCGAACCTGCCCCGCTTTCTTCGTAGCCCTGTTCGCCGAGGAAGACGTAGGTCAACGCCGCGCGCGGCGTGACGATGAAGTGCTCGGACAGCGAAAGCGGCACTGATGCGCGCGCCGCGCCATGGCCTTCATAGCCCCACCAATCGGCTTCGCTCAGCGCGTTGAAGCTGCCGACCTCAATGAAGCGGCGCGAACTCATCTTGCCGCCGCCGGCGCCGACGACAAAGTCGAGATCGACCGGGCCCATCGCCGTGCCGAGATAGGCGTTGGCTTGGCCGAACCAAGACGAGATTTCGCCGTCGGGGCGCACCGGCTCTTCCGCTTGCGAGGCAAGGAACGAAGCCGACAAGCCGAACAGTGCGCCATTGTCGAGCGGGCCATCGATGCCCACGGCGAAGCCGAAGCCGGTGCCGCGGAATTCCTGTCCGTTCGCGTTCGGCGGCGTGCGCTCGAGGCCGTAGCCGATCTCCTGCGCCCATACGGACACTTCATTGAGCCCCTGCAGACGCGTGTTCGCCATCCGGTTGGTGGTGGCGCTCTGCATCTGCTGGATGGCGGTGGCGGCAAGCTCAGTCGCCGCCGACGCATAACTCGGCATCAGGTTGGTGTAGGACGTGAGGAACTCGCCTTGCGTATCCAGCCCCGCAAACGCGGCAGCCGCGTCGTCATCGCTCTGCAGCGCGGTGATCAGTGGCGTGAACGCCGCCGTCTGGTTGGCGGTGAGGCCAAGCTCGGTCGTCGTCTTCATCTGATAGATGGCGTTGATCGAGTTGCCGACCGCGTCGATCGAGATGTTGTAAAGGTACGGAATACCCGCGCCCGACAGCACTTGCTCGACATTGGCGCCGCCCACCAGCGTGCCGGCGGTGAGGATGGTTTGCGAGCCTGAATTGGGCAGGCCCACCGGCACCACCGGGATCAGTTGCGCGCCAGCGGCGAACGTCACCGTGCCGGAGGCGTTGATGAAGGTCGTCTCGGCCGGGTTGGTCGAGAGGTGCACGCGCAGAATGGAATCGGCGCCGAACGTGGCCGAGGTGATGTTGGTCTGCCCGCCCGCATGCGCCAGCGTGCCGTCGGTGACGTTGATGGCCAGCGCGCCGTTGCTGTCGCTGAGACGACCCGTGAAGGTCGCGCCATTGTTGATGTTGAAGATGTCGGCGCCGCCGCCGAAGGAGAGATCGCCGGTCGCCGTTCCCGCCAGCAAGTTGAACGTGTCGGCGCCGGCGCCGAACAGGATGTCGCCCTCGATAGCTATAGCCGGGCGTGTCGCGGCGTCCCCGTCCACCGTGTCATCGTCATTGAACACGACATCGGCTTGCTGCGTCAGCGTGACGTCAATCGTCGAAGCGGAAAGATCGATCGCAATCTGATCGCCGGCAACCGGTGGGGCGGGAATGTTGTCGGTGGTGTCGTCATCGGTGGGAATGACCTGCGCGCGGATGGCGCCGGAATTGGTGATGGTGCTGACGCTGTCCGACAGATCGCGGATGGCGATCGCGTTGTTGTCCTCGCCCACCGCCTGCGCGAAAATGAGCCCCGAGTTCACGATCGCGCCGCCATTGGCGCCGCTGGCGAACAGGATTGCCGTTGCGTCGTGCGGCGCGCTGTCCGACCCGATCGACACGGTCACATCTTTGCGCACCAGCACGGTCGGGACGGTCGCGTCAGCGCCGATCACGACGGCTTGCGCATTCGCTTCAACTGCCGTGGCGCGCACGGTATTGTCGAGTGCGATGCCGTTCGATGTATCCACGGTCCTGCCGCCGGCGCCCTGGATGCGGATGGCGGTAGAATTGACCCCGTCATAAAGACCGGCCGCGGTCACCGAACCGCGCACGTGCAATCCGTATCCGGCGGCAACGCCGGTTGCGATCGGACCCAAGGTCAGGTCGGCGGAGGGATCGGCCTGAATCAGCAACGCTGGCGCCGAGCCACGGCTGACAATCGCCGCGCTCGCATCGTCGTCAGTGTCGCCCGCCGCTTCTGTAACGCCGTCGCCGTCATCGTCGACATCGTCTTCGACGCCGATGCCTTCGATGATCACGCCGTTGGCGACGTTGTAGTGGATTTCGATCGCGCTGCCGCCGAGGCCGAGATCATCGCCGTCGAGATGGCTCGTGTCGGCCGGCGGCGCGGTAAACGAGAATCCGGTCGTGGAGATGGCGCCGTTGATACGCAGCGCGCCGTCGATTTCGCCGTTGACGACAAGACCGCGCGAGCCAACGCCGACCACGTTGATCGTGCCGCGCGAAATGACGTTGCCGGTGACGCCGCCAGCAGCGCCGCCGCCGATCAGGACGCCGGTGGAATTGTCGCCCGTAACGGCGATCGAGCCTGTATGCGAGAAATTGCCGGTCAGCAGGCCATTCAGGGCGATGCCGCCAGACCCATTGCCTTCGACGCTAATCGTGCCCGAGTTGGAGATATCGCCCGTCAGCGCGCCGCTTTGCAGCACGATGCCAAAGCGGCTCGAACCTTGCGCGAATGCGCCGTCCGGGTCGCCGTCACTATCGCTGTCAGTGCGCGTGTAATCTTCGAGCAGCGAGATCGTACCAGCATTGGATATGTTGCCCGTGGCGCCGCCGAGAATGAGGATGCCAGTCGTGCCGTTCGCGCCGGTCGAGGCGAGCGAGCCGCCCGAGGCCACGGTCACGTCGTTGCTGGAATCGACCGTCACCGCCGTCTGGCCGGCCGTCACGGTGATCGAGCCACCGTTCGCCACCGTCACATCGCCAGCGGCGACCGGCGCGGCCGCATTGGGGTCTGAAGTGGAGACCGGCGTCGTCGTCGCCGTGCTGATGGTGACGTCTTCGGCGCTGGCGCCATTCGCCGTCGCGCCAAGCACCGCCGCAGCCAAACCGACAAGTTGGATTCTTCTGAGTCGCATCGTGCTTAAGGTCCCCTACCGTCACGAGGCGGGGAAGCTCATACGCGAGAACCGGCGCATAGCGCCGTGGTCTCACTCCACCCCGCCGGGCGCCCCTAAGGCGGGGCCGCGCCTTAGGGGTGGCATGCCGGGTCCGTTTGGCTTTGTCCAGGGCGCGACACACGCCACGCACGCACTTGGCGACGAGTGGTCTCTAGATTGTGATCACGAGCGGCGCTGCGCACGCAGATCGGTGCGTTCTGCCTCAGCGACCGTTTCGGTTTGTGTGTGCGGCAGCTTCTGGATCAGCGCCTGCACGTCGCTTGCCGGAACCGCTTTCGAGAAGAAGAAGCCCTGCAGCTCGGTGACGCCGACAAGGCGCATCACCGACGCCTCCGCTTCGGTCTCGACCCCTTCGGCAACGATATCCATGCCGAGGCCGCGGCCGAGCGTCACGACTGACTGGATGATGGTCATCGCCCGCTTGCGCTCGTGAATGCCGGTGACGAAAGCGCGGTCGATCTTGATCTTGTCGAAGCGGAAGTCGCAGAGATAGCGCAGCGACGAATAGCCGGTGCCGAAATCGTCCAGCGCGATCTTGAATCCCATACCGCGCACGGTCTCGAGGATCTGGCGATTGCGCTCGGTGGATTCCATCAGCACGCCTTCGGTGACCTCCAGCACGATGCGGCGGGGATCAATGGCGTGCTTGGCCAGCAATTGTTCGAGCAGTTCGACCAGGTCGACGTGCCGGAACTGCACTGGTGAAAGGTTGATGGCGACGTCGAGATCGGGCCAGCGCTTGGCTTCGGCGAACGCGCGCTCAAGCACATAGGCGCCCAGCGACGGCATCAGCCCCGCTTCTTCCGCGATCGGCACGAAAGCGCCCGGCGAGATATAGCCCTTGGTCGGGTGCTTCCAGCGCAGCAGCGCCTCGAGCCCGGTGACGCGGCCGTCGCGGCACGACACCAGCGGCTGGTAATGCAGATCGAGCACGCCTTCGGCGATCGCCGCCTGCAACTCGAGTTCGGTTTCGCGGCGCTGCTCCACCTCCGCGGCCATCTCGGCGCAGAAGAACATCGCCTTGTCCCGGCCCTGGTTCTTGCCCTGGTAGAGCGCGATGTCGGCATTGCGCATCAGTTCGGCGGGCGAAACGCCGTGATCGGGGGCGAGCGAGAGGCCCACCGAGGCGGTCATGCGGATGTGTTGGCCGTAAACGTCAAAGCTCTCTTCGAACGCGGTGCGCAGCCGTTGCGCCAATTCATCGGCGGCGGCAGCCGAAGTCGCTTGCCGCAGCACCGCGAACTCGTCGCCGCCGAAGCGCGCGAGGAAATCCTGCGGCCCCATCGCCGCGCGCAAGCGCTTGGACACCGCCATGATCAGCGCATCGCCGGCGGCGTGACCCATGGTGTCATTGATGTCCTTGAAGCGGTCGACATCTATGTAGGCGACGACGACGCGGCCGTTGTTGCGCGACTCGATCAGCCGATCGAGCGCCTCCTGCAGCCGGCCCACGAAGTGCGACCGGTTAGGCAGTCCTGAAAGTGAGTCGTGCAGCGCCTCGTGGCGCGAGCGCTCTTCGCGGTCCGCCAACTCGCCCGACGCCTTCTTCAGGCGCACCATCATGATCCAGGTGAGCATGCCCGCCCCTAGCACGCCCAAGGCAACGAGCGGCAGAATGAACAGCAGCAGCGTCTGGCCGGGACGCTTGGGCGTCCACGAGATATAGCCGACCTGCGTGCCGTCATCGGCGCGGAATGGCTCGTTGATGACGCCTGGGCTCGTGTTCGGCGTCGCCGTGATGGTGAGATCGCTCATCAGCAGCGAGCTGCCGACTTCGCTCATGAACGCGTTGTCGATCTTGACGACGCTGAGCAACAGGTGCGGTTCACCGTGCAGCAAGCCGGCGTCGAGGTTCGGAACGATACTGAGCGCGGCGACCACCGCCGGTTCGCCGTCGACGCTCATGATGTGGCCGGCCCAGCGGCCGAAGCGGGCGCCGAGCAGTGCGTTGTAATTGCCCTGACTTTCGGCAAACGCGGCGTCGCGCTGGCGCAACGCTCCATCGGCGCCGTTGCGCGCCTCCGCCACGATCCGGTCGAGCACCGCATGGCGCGCGGCGTAAGCTGCGCGTGCGTTGGTCAGTTCGCCGCCAATATTGGCGTAGACAGGTCTGTTCTGGCCATCAACGACGATGACCTCGTCATGCCCGTAGGTCTCGAAGAAGTAGACGCCGATATTGGTCTCAAGCCACTCGACGTCGACGGGCCGCCGCTGGGCGTGCTCCACCGCGTCGTCCCAGAAGGCGATCGCCTTCTGCTGGTCCAGCACCCGGCTCACACTCTGGTCCAGCGCGTTTTCGACCAGCTGCCGCTCACGGACCACCGCGGTGCGGTTCGCCGACCACCCGGCATAGGCGACGGTCGCGACCAGCAGGATCCCGAATACGACAAGCGCGATGCCAATCAGGGCCGTCATGCGGCGCAGATCGTTCTTGTAGTGCGCAGTATTGGCGGAAGTCAGCGACATGGTTAAGCCAAATTGAATGGCGGACGCACGGGTCCAACATTCCATAAATACTCTGCGCACTGCGAATATTGCGTTTACGACAGCAAAATGAAGAGATCTTCTTGCAGCAATACTTGAGTAACCAAGCCGACCCTGGTCGCTGCGGCCCCACGCTCCGTTGTTAATAAAGGTAAATACAACTTAGGGATTGCCTAAGTTCCTTTTACGCTTTATTAGGGAAACGCGCCTGCAGAACAGCAAAAGGGCGGGATGTCCAAGAAGACAGGCAGCGCGCAGAAGTAAATTGGTTAACGTTGCTTGGGTGGTACATGAGCCGGTTCGTCGTCAAGACGCGCGCCGATAGTCCTGAATTGCGCCGTGCGGCAATGGCGATCGAACAGGCCGCTTGGAGCTCGCTTGGCTTTCTCAATTACACGCGCGCGCATTTCGAGTTCTACCAGCAGTTGCTGGAGGAGCACTCGGACTGCCAATTGTGCCTGGTCGATGAGGAGACCGGCTATCCGGTCGCGGTCGGCAATTGCGTGCCGCTGGCCTGCGATTTCAACAACCTCCCGCCTGAGGGCTGGGACTGGATTGTCGAAAGCGCGGCGCAGAACGGGGGCAAGCAACGCAACGCGATCGGCGCGCTGGCGATCTCCGTGCCCAACATCCACCGCGGCAAGGGCGTCGCCCGCCGCCTGATCGAAGAATTCCGCGCGCTGGCCGAGCGCAAGGGCTTCGATGGCGTGATCGCACCGGTACGCCCCTCAGAGAAGCATCGCCATCCCTTCACCTCGATCGATGACTACATCGCCTGGGCCGACGAAAAAGGCCGGCTCTACGATCCGTGGCTGCGCAGCCACTCCGCCGCCGGCGGCAAGATGATCAAGCCGGCGCGCCGCTCGATGGTGGTCGAAGAGCCGGTGGGCTTTTGGGAGATGTGGACCGGCCGCTCGTTCGAACAGAGCGGCGAGTACGCGGTCGAAGGCGGTCTTGTGCCTGTGCACATGGATCTGGATCAAGGCGTCGGCCGCTATGTCGAGCCGAACGTCTGGTTCGCTTACGCCGCCTAGACTGCCGCGCGAAGCGGCAGAGGATTGTACGCCGGAAGCGGCGCGGCGGCGCCGTAGAGAAAGCCCTGCGCGTAGCCACAGCCCATCGCCCGCAACGCGTCGGCGGTCGCTTCGTCTTCCACGCCTTCGGCGGTGACCTGCAAACCTAGCGCTTTGCCGAGCCCGACAAGCGCGCCGACGATGGTCGCGTTTTCGCGGTCGGCCGTAACGGTCGCCACAAAGGAGCGGTCGATCTTCAGTTTGTCGATCGGCAGCTCGCGCAGAAGGAAGAGCGACGAATAGCCGGTGCCGAAATCGTCGAGCGCGATGCGCACGCCCTGGTTCTTCAGCGACAATAGCGACGACTTTGCCCGCGCCACATCGCCGATCATCGCGCTTTCTGTCACTTCAATCTCAAGCCGTTGCGCCGGGAAACCGGTTTCGCGCAGCGTGCGCAGCACCTTTTCCGGGAACCATTGATCGCGCACCTGGCTCGGCGAGATGTTGACCGCGAGGATAAAATCGCCCGGCGCGTCAAGCGCCTTGCGGCAAGCCTGAGCCAGCAGCGCCCAGAACATGGCGTCGACCAGCCCCGCCTCTTCCGCCACCGGGATGAATGAAGTCGGAGGCACCATGCCGCGGTCGCCATGGGGCCAGCGCGCGAGCACTTCAAAGCCAACGAGCGCGCCCGTGTCGAGTTCGATCACCGGCTGGAAGTACGGCACGATGTCACCGTTCGGGATCGCCGTGCGCAGTTCGTTTTCAAGCGCGGCTTTCGATTTCAGCTCTTCATCGATCGAGGAATCGAAGAACTTGAAGGCGCCGCGATCTTCCTTCGCGCGCAGCATCGCGGCGTCGCCACGTTGCAGCAGGTCGGCTGCGTTGTGACCGTCTTCCGGGCACAGCGAGACACCGATCGAAGCGCCGACCGTGAGCTTCAGGCCGTTGACGAGAATAGGCGCGGAAAGCTCGTGCAGCACGCGCCGCGCCGCCGCCGCGACGCCATCACGGCCGTCGGGGCCTTCCAGCAGCACGGCAAACTCGTCACCGCCAAGGCGCGCCGCAAAGCTGTCGTCGCGGATGCAGGAGGTGAGACGGGTGCCGATCACTTGCAGCAATTGGTCGCCGATGGCGTGACCATGCACGTCATTGATCGGCTTGAAGCGATCGAGGTCGATGAACATCAGCGCGAAGGCGCTCTTTTCGTCGCCAACCAGTGAAAGCCGGCGCTCCAGTTCTTCGAGGAAGTGGCGGCGGTTGGCCAGGCCCGTCAGCGGATCGTGGCGCGCCAGCGATTGCGCCCGCGCTTCGGCCGCTTCGCGCTCGCTGATCTCGGCGGAAAGCGTTTCGTTCGCAGCGACCAGATCCTGGGTGCGTTGCTGCACCGTGCGCTCGAGATTGTCGCGAATGGCGTCGAGTTCGAGCACGGCCTGGCGGCGGTCGAGTTGCGCCTTCACCCGCGCGGTCAGAACGCGCAGATCGATCGGCTTTGGAATATAGTCGTTGGCGCCCGCTTCAAGCGCGGTGGAGACGATGTCGCCATCGTCAAGCGCCGTAACAACGATCACCGGCACGTGCTCGGCGTCGAAGCGTGCGCGGATGCCGGCGAGCGCGTCCGCGCCCGAACGTTCCGGCATCATCCAGTCGAGCAGGACGAGTTCGATTTTCTGAGCGACGATTACGTCTTCGATACCGACAGCCGTTTCGCGCAACACGACTTCATAGCCGCGCCGCTCCAACCTGCGGCCCAGCATATCGCGGTTCTGCGCCTGGTCGTCGACCAGCAGAATACGCCCAAGGCGCGTCGAAGCGGACGCGCCGTCATCGCCTTGCGCCGAGGACATTCGCCCCCCTGCAGCTAATCACCATACCAGCCATGACAATACGGGAGGAAGGGTTAGAGCCGCGCTAATTCGCGCTTAGGTCGCAACGAAAAAAGCGTCAATGAATGGCTAACCCTACTGCGCATTCACCAGATCAAGCCGCGTACTTCTCAATCAGCGCAACGAGGCCGGCGAAATCGACCGGCTTGGTCGCGAAATCATCGCAGCCCGCCTCCATGCATTCGCGGCGCGCACTTTCCATCGCGTGCGCGGTAAGCGCGACGATCTTCACGCCGCTCACGTCCGGCGTCTGACGCAGCACCTTGGTCGCCTCGATGCCCGACATCACCGGCATCGAGATGTCCATCAGGATGAGATCGGGCGCACACGCTTTGGCCTTCTCCACCGCCTCGGCGCCGTTCTCAGCGCAGTGCACCTCATAGCCGCGGCGCTCAAGCCGGCGCGTCAGCATTTCGCGGTTGTCGGGATGATCTTCAGCAATGAGGATGCGCATGGGCTTTCCTTTTATGCACTCTTGTAGGCGGGGGCCGTCTGGGTCGTGGGTTGAATTGCGGAAGCGCCGCCGCGCGCGAAGCGCAGGGCGCAGGCAGCAAGCACGTCGCGGTCAGCGGGCTTCACCAGCGCATCGCAGGCGCCCAGCCCCATCGCGCGCTGGCGGTTGTCATCCACCGAATGCACCACGATGGGGGCGCAATCAGGCCCCGCGCGCAGGCGCTCGATCACCGTCCAGCCGCTGATGTCGGGCAGGTTGATGTCGACAACGATGAGACTCGGCCGCAGCTCATGGGCCAACTTCAATCCCGCCTCGCCGGTTGTGGCGCTACGCACCACAAAGCCCAGGCGCGACAACGCGCGTGTCGTCAAATCGCGCGCGCTGTCTTCGTCATCGATAAGCAGAACAAGACGTTCGGCGCCGCCGCCCAGGATCGCCTGCGCAGGACGGGCGGCCCGCTCGGCGGACGTGCTCAGCAGCGCCGGGAAGCGCAGCGTGAACGCCGTGCCTTCGCCCAAAGCGCTGGCGACGTGAACGTCACCACCGATAAGATTCATGGTCTTGCGCGTGATGGCGAGCCCCAAACCAGTGCCGCCATAGCGGCGCGAGGTGGTTGCGTCGGCCTGCATGAAATCGCCGAACAGACGCGACACCTGTTCAGCGCTCATGCCGATGCCGGTGTCGCTGACCGTGATCTCGATCCAGTCGGCGCCGCCCACATGCTCGCGCCGCGCCCGCACCAGGATTTCGCCTTGCTCGGTAAACTTGCTCGCGTTCGAGAGCAGATTGAGCAGACACTGGTTGAGCTTGAAGGCGTCCGTCACCGCTCCGCCAAGGTCGCCGGCCATCTCCACGCGCAGCGTGTTGCCGCCCTTCTCCACAGTCGGACGCACGGTCGCCGCCGCTTCGCTGATGACGTCGGCCAAGAAGAACGAGGACGCGACCACATCCATCTTGCCCGCTTCGATCTTCGACAGATCGAGAATGCCATTGATCAGATGCAGCAATTGCCGCGCCGCGGTCAGCACGCGATCGATATCGGCCAAGTCGCGATCGCGGCCATCTGCTTCAGCTTCTTCCTGGAGAATTTCCGTGTAGCCGATAATGGCGTTGAGCGGGGTACGAAGCTCATGGCTCATATTGGCCAGGAATTGCGATTTCGAGATGTTCGCCGCTTCCGCCGCCTCACGTGCGCTACGCAGCGAGACCAGCGTTTCCGCCAGCATCGCATCGCGCGCATCCATCTCAACGATCAGACTGTCGAGCCGCTCGTACATCTCGGCGACATTGACCGCCGCCTCGTCGAGCGCGTCCGCCGCGCCGACGCCCTCATCGCCAAACAGCGCCCGCTTGCTCTTCAGCGATTCCTCGGCCCGGTGCATCGCGGCGATGAATGATGCTTCCTGGCGCTTGCGATCTGTGATGTCGCGCGAAATAACGATCAGCTTGCGCACGCCGCCGCTGCGCCCGAGCACACGCCGCGCCCAGCCTTCGACCCAGCGCACTTCGCCACCAGCGGTCAGCACCCGGTGCTCGACCGCGCCGACGTTCTTACCCGCTCCGACGGCTTTGAAATATGCGTCGAGCACGGGGTAATCTTCAGCGTGGATAAAGCCCGTATCCTGGTGCATGAATTGGTCGAAGCTCATGTCCGCGCCGTACACCGGGCGCGCATCGCCGTACCAATTGATCACGCGTTTTTTGAAATCGACTTCCCAGACCACGCTGTTGCACATCGCCAGCGCCATGCTGAGGCGCTTCTCATTCGCCGCAGCCGCCGCACGCACTTGCACCAACGAGCTGATGTCGCGGCCATGGCAGAGCACGCCTCTGACCTCGCCGTGTTCGTCGCGCCAAGGCATCGCCTCCCAGGCAAACCAGCGCGGACCGTTTGCGGTGTAGACTTCGTCTTCGTCGTAGCGCACGTGCTCGCCCTGCATCGCTCGGCTGTGGGCGTCGCGCCAACGCTCCGGCGACCACGGCAGAATGTCCTCAAGCTTCCGGCCGAGAGAGCTTTCATCAACGCGAAGGCCGTCGCGCATATCCTTGCTCATCGCCAGGATATGTCCCTGCGCGTCCACCAGCGTCGCCGCCAAGGGGCCGCGCTCGAAGATCAGCTGCGCCATCGTCTGCTGCAGATCACGCTGCGTTGCGTTTTCCCGTAGCGCACGCTCCGCTTCCGCAGCGCTGACGCGCGCCTGCGTGACATAAGCCATCAGCGCGCCGCCGCCGATCGCAGCGATGATGGCGAGATCCCAATCCGGCTGATGCGAAAGCGAAGCCATCACGATCGGCGAAACAAGCAACGATAGCGCAGGCGGCGCGGCGCCGGCGATCGCAATCGGCAGCGCGCCTGAAGCGCCGGGACTGAAATGGCGCACCACGCCCGCCACCCAGAGCACCATCGCCGCAGCCGCAGCCGGCGCTTCGCCATGCAGCCAAAGCGCAGCGGGAAGCACGGCATAGAAAGCCGAGTTCGCAAACGACCATACAGCCAGGCCGGCAAGCGTTGCGCCTTCGAGTTTGGCGTCGTGCGCATCGAGACGGCGATAAAGCTCGGTGTCGAAGATCAGCAGCAGCGCCATGATCGCCGCCCAGCCGACCGCGCCCCCGCCCCCGCCCATGATCGCCGCCGCCAAGCCACCGGTGAGCATGACCAGCGCGATCGAGGCCGGCATCTCCCGGCGCCGGGTTTCGGCGGCGCTCGCAAGCGATGGGGCTGGCGTTTGCGGCATGCGAGGCGGTCTCCGCCGTACAAAAAGGCGGACCGACGCTGCCAGGACAGGGTGAAGATAGACTAAACTGGCGCGCGCATCGGCTATGCTCCGGGGCGATTCCATGCCTCGCCTGGCCGACCCCGCCCTGCCCGAACGCCGCCGCGGCCAAATCCTGGACGCAGCGCGCAATTGCTTTCGCGAGCGCGGCTTTCGCGAGACGACCATCGAGGAAATCTGCGCCGAGGCCCGCATCAGCCCTGGCATGCTCTACCGGTATTTTGGTTCGAAGGCCGATATCGTCGCCGCCATCGCGCTTGATGCGCGCGCCAGCGCGGAGAGTGCTTTCGAACAGCTTAACGAGAGCGAGGCGCTGCTTGATGCGCTTGCGGACCTTGCGCGCACGTTCCTGCAAGCGTTCAGCGCCGAGGGCGACCGCGCGCTCTTGCCCGACATATGGGCCGAAGCCGCGCGCGATCCGGTTCTCGCCAAGGCGCTCAAGGCGCGCGACGCCATCGCCGCGGCAAAGCTGGCCGGCGCCATCAGCCGCGCCCAGCGGGCGGGCGGGGTCTACCCGGCGCTCACAGCGGAAGACGCAGCTGAAGCGCTGCTCGCGGGCCTGGAAGGCTTGGCGCTGCGCCGTGCGCTCTGGACCGAGGAAGACATGAACGCCGCAGTCCGGCGCTTCCGCGCGCTGGCGCTTTTGGTTTTGAAGCCGAAACGTTAGCCGCGGTGGATGGCGATGATCGCCGCGTTGGCGAAGAAGCAGCACACCGAGATTGCGAACATCAGCGGAAAGCCGTGCTGATGGCCGCCGCGGCGCGACAATACCTCGAACGCCCCGCCGCTGACGACCAGCGCCGCCGATACGGCGAGTATCCAAAGCTCGTGCGCATGCAGGAAGCGGTGGATCGGCGCGAACCGCTGCGCCAATAACACTACACCCGAAGTTGCACCCGAAACGGCGGTCGCCATCAGCGCCACGATCGGCAAGCCGCAGCAGAGCGCATGCAGCGCTACAACCGCTGCGTGCGCTGCATGCGCGCGCTGCCCCGCCTTTGCCGTGTTATGTTGTAACATCAGCCGGAAAGTAGCGCCCCCGGGGCGCGGGTCAACGGCAAAAATCCCTTCGCGCCGAATTCATGTTCGCGCGCCTTGTTCTCGCGGGGGAATAGGCGCAGATACCCGCCAGGCGCATTGAGGTAGAGGGCGATGCTGTCCGTTCTGATCACCATCCGCGATTTTCTGTTGGCTGCGGCCCTGGCTTGGGTCGGGGTGACGCTTGAGCGTCTGCCGCAGCAGCACGATGCCAGCTGCGCCGGAGAGCGCTGCGAAACCCAGCAGCATTAAGCGATTTCGCGCACGGCGCTGGCGTGCGCCCTTGAAACTGCCCAACTTCTTTCGTTTGCCTTAAGCAGTTTCTGCGCGCTTGCGCACGCTGCGAGGTTTCCAGATGACGACGCCGACCACCGCCGACGCCAAGAGCGCCCGCGACCCCGGCGCGATGATCGGCACGCTGGCCCTGATTGTCGGCGTGCTTTGGATGCTGGGCGCCGCCGCCGCCGCCTTTGCCCTGCTCGGCCCGGAGCGGATGGCGGCCCTAAACGGCGTCGAATGGGCGGCCCTGGCCGCCGCCGCCGTACTGCCGGCGCTGATGGCTTGGTTCTCCGGCTTGGCCGCGCGCGACAGCGCCCGCGCCCGCGCCGAAGCAAGCCGCCTCGCCGATGCGGCCGACCGGCTGTTGAACCCCGAACGCAGCGCCGAAGGAGCGGCCCGGCAGCTTGCACTCACGGTCCGCGGCGAGATCAGCACGCTCGATCGAGCGCTCGAGCAGACGCTGGCGCGGCTGCAGGAAGTGGAAGGCCAGATCGCCCGCCAGGCGCACACCGTCGACAGCATCGCCGAGCAAGCCAAGTCCGGCGCCAATCAGATGATCTCCGGCATGGAGCGCGAGCGCGAAGAATTGCTGCGCATTTCGCGCGAGCTGACTTCGCAAGCGCAGACGATCGGCGATTCCATCTCGCGCCACACTCATTCCATCAGCGAAGCCGCCAAGGTCGCCGAGGCCGAAGTGCGCGCCGCCGATCAGGCGCTGGATCATCGCCTCACCTCGTTCGGCGCCGCTGCGGCTCTGATCAGTGACCGCACGCACGGCCTTTCCACCGCCGCGCAAGCCAGCGCCGATTCCGCGCTCCGGCTTGAGCAAGCGCTGTCGAACGCGCTCGACGTGCTGGCGAAAGCGACCAACCTTACCGACGCTGCGCGCCAATCAGCCGAGGCGGCCTCGCTGGCGGCCAACTCGACCGCTGGCGCGGTGCGCGACACCACCTATCGCGCCGTCGAGGATGCCAAGCGCGCGGCCGACGTCATCCGCAACGAAGCGGTTAATGTCGAACGCGAAGCGGCCATCGCTCTGGAGCGCCTGCGCGATGCGGCTGACGCCGCGCGCGATGCAGCCGTCGGCGCGCGCACCGCCGTCGAGGACAACGCGCCCGAGCCGCAGCCGCGGATGCGCCGCCGCTCGGGCAATCCCCCGCGCGAGGATCAATACGACGCCTCCTGGCGCGACGAGCCTGATCCGCTTGAGAGCCAACGCCCCCGCGCCCCGCGTGAGGAGCCCTCGCCGGTGCGCAATCGTCGCGAAGAGCCGCCGCGCCGCGTCAGCCGCGAGGGGCCCGATTTCGAAGACCGGCGCGAACGCCCGGCCGCCTCAAACGACTGGACCTGGCGCGAATTGCTCTCCTCCGTCGATCAGGACGGCCAGCAACAGCGGCAAGCAACACCTCCGGCCACGCGCCGCGAACCGGCCGAAGATCCGGTTGCCAGCCTGCGCCGGCAAATCTCCGAGCCGCGCCGGCAAGGCGCGGGCTTGCCCGTGCTCGACACGATCGAGCATGCCGGCATTAAGCTTGACGATGTCTTCTCGCCCTCAGCGCTGGAGCGCATTGCCCAACGCGCGCGTTCCGGCACGCAAGTGCGCCGCCGCGCCGTCTACGACGCCGCCGCCGAAGCGACGCAGAAGCTGGCGGACTATCTTGCGCATGACACCGTCGCTAACCAAGAAGCGCTGCACTTCCTGCACAATGACGGCGTGCGCATCGCCGAACTCATCGCCCGCGGCCGCGCCTCGATGAACGCGGAAGCGACGCGCGCGTTTCTGCTGATCGACGCCGCGGTGGGTTAAGCGCGGCACACGGCGCCTTCGATAGGCTCTGGATGAAGCGAGCGTGTAACGCGCACTTGCAGCGTCACCCTGAGCTTGTCGAAGGGCGACGCCTCGTAGACCGCCTCCGCGCACGCGTTCGCACGCATCGCCATTCGCCAAAATGAACGCACATCAACCTTACCGTCCCGCGCAAGGCGCGTGCGCGGCGTCGTTTTTGCACCAAATCGGCGCACGCCCGGCGCGCGAGCGCCTTTCCCCTATCTGGCATGGCCGTTGCAGCCCGGCGCGTTAACGCCCGCAAACCGTGGGCGCCGGGAGTTTGCGTCATGTATTTCGATCACGAGGAAGAACGCGATCCGTTCGACCTGTTCGGCGAGCCCGAACCGGCGAATGAGAGCGTTGAGAACGACACCTACATCACTGAAGAGCTTAATACCGCCAGCGCCGAGCAGGCGACGGCGGTGATCGAGCCGAAGAAACCCGTCACGGTAAAGGCGGGCTTCTCTTGGGCCGGCTTTGCCGGCGGCCTTGCCGCCCTCGTCTGGATCGCCGGCGCGATCGGCGGTCCGCTCACCTATTTCGGCGTTGAACGCGTGATGGCGATGGACCCGGCCCTGCAGGTCGGCATCCTGGCGCTGGCGTTCGGCCCGGCGCTGTTGTTCTGGGTTTCGGCTTCGGCCGCCGGCGAAGCGCTGAAGGCGCGCCGCCTCGCTGTCGAGCTGACGCGCATTGCCCATGAGGCGAAGACGCCGTTCGAGGCCAGCCAAGCCGACGCGCAACGCCTCACCCACACCGTCAAGAGCGAAATTGAATCGCTGAACGACGCGGTCGCGGCGGCCATGAACCGTCTCGCCGAACTCGAACAATCGGCGCAGCGCAACGCGGCGCTGTTCGGCGATGTCGTCAGCGCGTCGCGCGAAAACACCGCCGCCCTTTCGGAAGCCCTCCGCACCGAACGTGAAGCGCTCGCGGCGCTGAACGGCGATCTGCACAGCCAAACCGACACGATCGCCAATTCGATCGGCCGTCAGATCCGTCTGATGCGCGAAGCCTCCAAGCTGGTGAAGACCGAAATCACTTCGGCCGAAGAATCGCTGGAAAACCACCTCGCCTCGTTCACGGCCACTGCGACGGTCATGGGCGAACGCACGGTGGCGTTCCACCAGGCCGCCGACAACGCCTCCGCCGCCGCCCACTCGCTCAACGGCTCGATGAGCGAAATGCTCGACGGCCTCAGCGAAGCTACGCGCCTGACGGAAACGGCCAAGAAGTCGACCGAGCAAGCCGTGCTCGCGGCCAACGAAACTGCCAGCGCCGTGCGTGAAACCACGCGCAGCGCCGTGTTCGAAGCCAAGCGCGCCGCGCAACTGATCCGCGCCGAAACGCAAGCGATGCAGGAAGCTGCCAACGATACGCTGGCCAAGCTGCAGGAAGCTGCGAACGCCGCGCGCGCGGCTTCGGAAGAAAGCCAAGCCGCCGCCGACCGTCATTCCGCCTCGATCGAGAAGCGCCTCGGCGCCCTCGCCGCGGTTGCCGGCGTTAAGAAGGTGGCGGCCCCGCGCCCGGTCGAGCGCAAGCCCGAGCCGGTCGTTGTCGCCAACGAACTGGAAGACGTGACGAGCCTGCACGCGGCGGCGTCTGCTGCGGTTTCGCGCGGCCACGGCCGTGTCGAGACGCGCATTGAAGCGGCGCCGCAGCCGCGCGGCGTGTTCAAGGGCTTCGGCAGCTGGGGCAATTTCATGCCGGCGCGCGAAACCCCGCCGGTCGCCGCCAACGAAGCCGCCGACGATCTCGTGCACTTCGAACCGAAGGCCCCTGTGCGCAACGCCGATACGGACCTGAAGGCCAACGCGCTTGATCTGGTCGCCACTGCCGGCGTCGATATCGAGGACGTGCTGCAAGCCGCCGACCTCGAGCGTATCGCCCGCTCCTCGCGCGATGGCGCTGCGGCTCGCCGCAACGCCGTGATCGACTCAGCGCCGGGCGCAGTGATGCGCATCTCGCGTCTCATCAAGCGCGATGAGCGCCTGCAGACGCTGGCGCGCCAATTCCGCGCTCGCCCCGACCTCGCCAAGAGCGATAGCAAGGGCGAAGGCTCGGAACTGGTTCGTGCTTATCTCTTGATCGACGCTGCGCTGGCGTAATCCTCAGCGCGCGGCGGAGGCTTCCGCCGCATGATCAGCCGCAAACTCCCCAATGCGCGCGCTGCCTTCCCGGGCGGCGCGCGCAAGTGCTTGGGCGGCGGCGCTGGAAGAGCGCTCCAAGACCGGCGCCTGCGCCGAGATGATCTGCGAGGCCACGATCTGCCGGCCTCGCGCCACCAGGCGCACGTCGGCGGAGAAGCGCGCGCTCATATCTTCCTCGCGTACTTCGAAATCGAGCACTTCCCAGCGCAACTCGTACTCGGCGTTGGCTTCACCCGAACGCGCCGCGGCGCGGAAGCGGCCCTGGCGCACCAGCGTTTCGGTCAGCATCTGCTGCAGCGAATCCGCCGCGCGGTTCGACCATTGGGTCTGGTCGACATAGGCGATCTGATCGCCGGTCCGCCAAATGAGATCGCTGCCGAGCAGCGCCCGTTCGCCAAGCGGAACCGCCACCGCGATCACGGCGTCCACCGGCGCCCCTTGCGCGCGCGCCACGTCCTGCGCCTCCAGCACGAAGGTGCGCGGCGGCGGCGGCGGCTCGGGCAGCAGCGAAATGCAGCCGCTGAGCGCCAGCGTGGAGCTGAGCAGAAGAACACGCATCATGGGCGGAGCTCCACGGTCGGACGCGGCGAGCGCGGCGTCAGGACGGAAGGATTATCTTCGAGATTGTTGGCGACGCGTGAGATCGAGGCCGCGGCGCGGCGGATCTCTTCGGCGGCGGAGGTCAGCTCCGGCAGCGTTTCGCCCGAGGCGGCCGCCGTCGCTCGATTGAGGTTGGTCATCACCTGATCAAGTTCGGCGGTCTGGGTGCGCATCTGCCGCGCGAGATCGGCGATTTCCTGCGCCGCCTCACCCGATGTGTAGACAACCGAACGGCGGTCGGCCAGCTGCGTCGACACCGTTTCGAGGTTGTTCAGAATACGGGTGACGCGGGCGATATTTTCTTCCGTGATCAGATCGCGCACCGCCGCCATCGCTTCACTGGCGCGCAATGCAATGTCTTCGGAACGCGCAACCAGGATGTCGATCTGACTGCCGCGGCCTTGCAGGCGCGGCGGCGGGCCAAAGCCGGAGCTGCGCAGCAGCGGCGAATCCGGCGAGCCGGAGGAAAGCTGGATCAGAGTCACGCCAGTAAGGCCAATCGGCTCAAGCTGCGCTTCGCTATCGGTGCGCACCGGCACATCAGCGGAGACGCGAATGCGGGCGATAACGCGATTGCTGTTTTCGGCATCGATGCGCAGATCGTCCACTTCGCCGACCTTGATGCCGTTGAAGCGCACTTCCCCGCCTTCGGTGAGGCCGCGCACGGGATCGGCGAACACGACGTCGAACTGGTTGAAGCCGCGCCGCAGATCGCCGGTCGCCATCCACATCGCGAACAGCATCATCAGCACGGCGCCGATCACGGTGGCTGCGCCTATGAGAACGTAATTGGCCTTCGTTTCCATCTGCTCAACCTCCCGCGGCGCGCCCGGCGGCGCGGCCCCGCGGTCCAGAGAAATAATCCTTCACCCAACCTTTTGCGCCGGCGGCGATCTCTTCGATCGTGCCGAGCGCGGCGACCTTGCCGCCGTAAAGCACGGCGACGCGGTCGCAGATCGCGTGCAGCGTGTCGAGGTCGTGCGTGACCAGGAACACGGTGAGCCCCAGCGAATGCGCCAGATTCTGCGTCATGCGATCGAAATTTTCCGCCGCAATCGGATCGAGACCCGCCGTCGGCTCATCCAGAAACAACAGCTCGGGATCGAGCGCCAGTGCACGCGCGACGGCGGCGCGCTTGCGCATGCCGCCGGAAATCTGCGCCGGCTTCTTGTGATGCGCGTCCGCGCCAAGCCCCGCCATCGAGAGTTTCAACGCAGCGATTTCGCTGCGTAGTTTGGCCGAGATCTGCGTGTGCTCGCGCAGCGGCGCTTCGACGTTCTCAAGCACGGTGAGGTTTGAGAACAGCGCGCCGTCCTGGAACATGACGCCGAGGCGCGGTTCGCGGTGCTCGGCTTCGAAATACGGAAAGGTGATCTCCCCGGCCGTCGGCGTCTGCAGGCCGACGATCTCGCGCAGCAGCACGGACTTGCCGCACCCGGACGGACCGACAACGCCCAGAATTTCGCCGCGCCGCACATCGAGATCGAGATTCTCGTGCACGACCTGGCGGCCGAATTGGGTCTTGAGGCCCCGGACGCGGATGGCGATGTCTTCGCTCACCAGTCCATCTCCAGGAACCAGAGTGCGAACAGCGCATCCATCAGGATGACCATGAAGATCGCCTGCACCACCGAGCTGGTCACGCGGTTGCCGAGCGAGGCGACGTCATCGCCAACCGAAAGCCCCTGCTTACAGGCGATCACCGCAACGGCGACGGCGAAGGCCGGGGCTTTCGACATGCCGACCCAGAAATGCTGCTCGGGCACCACTTCGGCCATGCGGCCGATGAACATGGCCGGGCTGATGCCAAGCGCGCCCCACGAAACGATGATGCCGCCGCACAGGCCCGTCATCATCGCCGCGAAGGTCAGGATCGGGGTCATGACCAGCATCGCGATCACGCGCGGCACGACCAGCGCGTCCATCGGATTGATGCCGATCACGCGCATCGCGTCGATTTCCTGACGCATCTTCATTGCGCCGATCTCGGCGGTGAAGGCGCTGCCGGAACGGCCCGCAAGCAAGATCGCCGTCACCAGCACCGCGAACTCGCGCAGCACCGAAAAGGCGACGAGATCGACTGTGAACACCGAGGCGCCGAAGTCGGACAGGATGCGCGCGCCGAGATAGGCGACGACCATGCCGAGGAAGAACGACAGGATGACCACGATCGGCAGCGCGTTGAGGCCGGCGACCTCCATCACGTGCACGATCGACACCCAGCGGATGCGGCGCGGGTTGGCGAGCATGTTCACGAAGATGACCAGCGTCTCGCCCAAGAGGCCGACCGTCTCGATGATCTCTTCGCCCAGCGCGGCCATCATGCGGCCAACTGTGTCGAAGAAGCCCGCGATGCCGCGCGGCCCGTGCGGCTTCTCCGCAGGCGCGCTGGCCGCCTTGCGCGCTGCGCCAAGCAGGTTCAGCGCATTCTCGTGCTTGCCGCGGATGGCGACGCGGGTTTCCCCTCCGGCGGGGCTCTCGCGGAAGGTGCGGTCGACCAGATAGGCGCCGGCGACATCGAAACGGCCAAGTTCGCTGACATCGACCACCGCGCCCGGCTTCAGCTGGCGCGCCACCGCATGCAGATCCGCCTCCAGGCCGGCGATGGTGTCGACGGTCCAGTCGCCGCGCAGCGCGAGCACTGGCGCGGGCTCTTCCTCCCGGAACGCGAATGTCGCCGCAGCGGCCATTCCAAACAGCATCCCTCACGCGAAACCGGCTTCTCCGGTCCCAAACCGATAACGGCTAACAGAAAAGATAAGGCAAAGATGCCGAAGGCGCTTTCAGGGCGAGGGCTCCCGCCGGGCGCGAAATGTTAATGATCTGCTGCTTTCGGAACCCGCACCGGCGGCCGCAGCAGCAGCAGCGCCAGCGTCCCGCCCGCAGCCGCGATCACCGCCATGGCCCAATAACCGCGGGCGCCGACTTGGTCGGACAGCGCCCCCGACAGCATAGTCGCAGCCCCGATCAGAATGCCGCCGGAGAGTGCGGCGTAGAGGGTCTGCGCCATCGCCTGGCTGTGCTCGGGCGCTTCCCGGTAGATCAGCCGCATGGCCCCGACATGGGCGGCGGCAAAGCTCATCGCGTGCATGCCCTGTAGCGGCCAAAGCGCCCAGAGCGGTGGGGCAAAGCCCATCACCAGCCAGCGCAGCACGCCCCCGCCGGCCCCGAGCAGGATCAGCGTTTCGGGCGACAGCCTGCGCTCGAAGAACGGCAGGCTCCACAGGAACGCCACTTCAACGCTGACGCCAAAGCCCCAGAGCAGGCCAACCGTCTCGGGCGCCAGCCCCTGCGCGCGCCAGGTGATGGTCGAGAAGCCGTAATAGAAGGCGTGTCCGCTCTGAATGAGCCCGCACGCGAAGATAAGGATGAGGAACCGCCGATTGCGCAGGAGTTCGCCGAAGGCGCCGGCGCGGGCCGCGCGCGTCTGCTTGAAGCCTGGCTCGCGCGGCAAGCCGAGCCAAGCGGTCGCGACTGTGAGCGAAAGCCCACTCACCACCCAGACGACAACGGCATTCAGCCCGAACTGCGCGACCACGGCGCCCCCGGCGACGTTGGCGAAGATGAAGGCGATCGAGCCGATGCCGCGGGCGACGCCGTAGGGCATCTTGCCCTGCGCCGTCGCGCGCAGCGTCGCCGCCTCGATCAGCGGCGTCATCGCCTGTGTCATCGACAAGGCGAGGAAACCGCACGCCAGCAGCGGCCAAAACCCTTGCGCGGCGAAGAAGAACACTGCGTACGCCGTAACGGCGGCGATCGAGACCATCTTTAGCGGCGTCGTGCGATCGGCTGCGCCATCGGCCCAGAAAGCGATGGCGGGGCCTGTGAAGATGCGCGCCAGCTGCGCCAGCGACAGCACCACGCCGATCTGCGAGTCCGTTAGCCCGCGCTCGACCTCGAGCCAGCGCGGCAGAAACACCATGATGACGCCGGTCGTGCCGAACAAAGCCGACATCACCGCCGTCACGCGCGCTGCGCGGGAGGAGAGGATGTCCTTTATCGCCACGAGATTTCCGTCCCCTCCTCAGCCATCGCCTTGCGGGCGCCGCCCAGCGCGCCTAACCAGGATCGCATGTACGGTCAAACATCCCCGCGCCGGCGCGACCTCTACCCGGCTCTTGAAGCCTTCCATAGCGAGATGCTGCCGGTTTCGGCGCTGCACACGCTCTACGTTGAGCGCAGCGGCAACCCGAAGGGCCTGCCGGCGGTGGCCCTGCACGGCGGCCCGGGCGGAGGGCTTTCGCCGGAGATGCGCCGCTTCTTCGATCCGGCCCGCTATCTGGTCGTGATGATGGACCAGCGCGGCTGCGGCCGCTCCACCCCGCATGCGGAGTTGCGCGAAAACACCACCTGGGATCTGGTCGCCGACATCGAACGCGTGCGTGAGCGCTACGGCATCGACAAGTGGCTGGTGTTCGGCGGCTCATGGGGCTCGACGCTGGCGCTGGCCTACGCCGCCAAGCACCCCGAGCGCGTTGCCGGCTTGGTGCTACGCGGCATCTTCCTGTTGCGCAAAAGCGAGATCAATTGGTTCTACCAGCACGGCGCCAGCCACATTTTCCCGGATGCCTTCGCCCGCTATGCCAGCGTCATCCCCGAAGATGAGCGCGGCGATTTTCTCGCCGCCTTCAACAAGCGTCTGACCTCGCCCGATTGGGCCACGCGCCTGGCCGCCGCGCGCGCCTGGTCGCGCTGGGAGGGCGAGACCATTTCGATCGCCGGCCCGAACGCGCTTCCTTCACGCTTCAACGAAGACCGCTTCGTCGAAGCCTTCGCGCGCATCGAGAACCATTATTTCGTCAATAACGGCTTCTTCGAACAGGACGGTTGGCTGCTCGACCAAGTCCCGCGCATGCGCCAGATCCCCTGCCGCATCGCGCACGGCCGCTACGACATGTGCACGCCGCTCTCCAACGCCTGGGATTTGAAGCAACGCTGGCCGGAAGCCGAACTGGAAATCATCCACGACGCCGGCCATTCCAGCCTCGAGCCCGGCATCGTCGACGCCCTTATCCGCGCCACCGATTGGATGGCGGATAAGGCGAGTTGGTAGCTACCACAGCCACCCACGCGCGCCATGCTGGTCGCGGTGCAGGTCGATGCTGAGCACGATGGCGTAGCCGACCAGCAGTGTGAACATGGCCGTGCCGCCGAACGAGATCATCGGCAGCGGAATGCCGACCACGGGCACCAACCCGATCACCATCGCCGTGTTGATGAAGACGTAGCACGCCAGCGTCGCCGCCACGCCGCCCGCGGCCAGCTTGCCGAACAGCGAACGCGCGCGCAGCGCCACCTGCATCGTGAGCGCCATAAGCGCGCCGAACAGCCCAAGCACCAGCGCCCCGCCCAGCAAGCCGAATTCTTCGACGATCATCGTGAAAATGAAGTCGGTGTGCTTTTCCGGCAGGAAGTCGAGCTGGCTCTGCGTACCCTGCAGATAGCCGCGACCGAACAAGCCGGCCGAGCCGATGGCGATCTTCGATTGCAGCACGTGATAGCCCGCGCCGAGCGGATCGTCGGTGATGCCGAGGAAGACGTTGACACGGTCGCGCTGATAATCGTGCAGCACGCTGGTGTAGGCGAACACCGCCCCGCCGACGGCGACGATCGCGCCCGCGGCGATGATGCGCCAGAGCAAGCCGCCCAGGAACATGATGCACACGCCCGCGAACAGGATCATCAGCGAGGTGCCGAGGTCGGGCTGGTGCATCACCAGCGCAACCGGCGCGACGATCATCAGGAACGGCGGAATAACCCACAGCACGGTGCCGGTCTTGCGCGGATCGAGCTGGTGATAATAGCGCGCCAGCGCCAGCACGATGCCGATCTTCATGATCTCGGAGGGCTGCAGCGAGAGCGGCCCCAGATCGAGCCAGCGCGTCGCGCCCATCCGCGTTTCGCCCGCGACCTCGACGCCGACAAGCAACAGCAGCGCCATTGCGTAGAGCGGGTAAGCGATTGCGAGCCAGAAACGTGCATCGAGGAACGCAGCGGCAACGAGCACGATCGCCATCATGCCGGCAAAGCGCAGGCCGTGCGTCAGCGGCATGTCGGTCCAGGCGCCGGACGAAACCGAGAAGTGCATCAGCACGCCGACGAACGCGAGCGCGCAGAGGATCGTGATGATGCCCCAATTGAGCTTGCTGAAGCGGTCGAACAGCGTGTTCGGGCCGGAGCTCAAAGCCATGGTCATGCGCGCACACCCGCTTCGAGTTCAGCCAGGCGCGCGCCTTGCCGGTTCGACGGATCGCGCAGGAACGCTTGGCGCATGATCATCGCCGAGATCGGCGCCGCGTCGAGTTGAGGATTGATGTGGCCGCCGTGCTCCATCACCACCGCCGCCGCATAGCGTGGATTGTCGTACGGGCCGAACGACACGAACAGCGCGTGGTCACGCAGCCGCCACGGCAGATCGGCGTCGCGCATGACCCCCCGCGCGCGCTCCGCGGCGGTGATAATGCGCGATTGCGCCGTGCCGGTCTTGCCGGCGATCTGCACCGGCGTCGACCCCGGCGGCGCAGCGGCCGCTTCGACGATGACGCCGTCAGGCCGGCGCATCAGGCCGATCATGTTGCCCGCACGCGTGGCGGTGCCGCCGCCCTCGTTGGCGACGCCGAACATGCCGAGGCGGATCGCGGCCAAGTGCTCGGACGAAAGATCAGGCAGCACCGGCGGCGCTGCGGGATCGCGCACGCCCGGCGCTTCGCGCACCAAGCGCGGCACCACGGCGCGGCCATTGTTGGCGATGCGCGCCGCCATGGTGGCGAGTTGCAGCGGCGTCACGATCAGCGAGCCCTGGCCGATGCCGTAATTGACGGTGAGGCCCGCGGTCCAGCGCTCGTGCCGGTTGGCGAACCACCAATCGGGGTCGGGCACCAGTCCACGCTGCACGTTGGGCAACGAGACATCATGCGCGACGCCGAAGCCAAGCTCGCGCGCCGTCGCGGCAATGCGTTCAGGCCCCGCGCGCAGCGCCGCCTGATAGAAGTAGACGTCGCAGCTTTCGCGGATGGCGCGGTGCATGTTGATCGAGCCGTGCCCGCCGCGCTTCCAGCAATGGAAGTTGCGTCCGCCGAACGGGAAATAGCCCGGGCAGTTCACATGCCAATCGTCTTCGACGCCGGCCTGCTTGGCGGCGATGCCGACAGTGAGCTTGAAGGTCGAGCCCGGCGGATAGCCGCCCGAGATCGCCTTGTTGAACAGCGGCTTCTTCTCATCCTCGTTCAGCACTCTGAACGGCTCGGAAGCGATGCCGTTGACGAACAGGTTCGGATCGAAGGTCGGCGCCGACGCCATCACCAGGATGTCGCCGGTGAAGATGTCCATCACCACCGCCGAGCCGGCCTGATCGCCGAAGCTCTGCATCGCCGTGCGCTGCAATTCGTGATCGATGGTGAGCACGACGCCGGAGCCGCGCACCGGCTCGCGCCGCTCGCTCTCGTCTTCGCCCTGCTCGACGCCGCGTGCATTGACGATGATCTTGCGCCAGCCCGCTTCGCCGTGCAGCGCCTGTTCCATCGACGCCTCGAGCCCCGCTTTGCCGACGCGCACGTGCGGATTGCGCAGATACATCGCCCGCGCTTCGCCCTGATCGGGATCTTGGAGCGCGCGCTCGATGTCGCGCTGCGTCGGCTTCTGCACGTAGCCGATCGGGTGGGCGTAGACGACGTCGAACGGATAGGCGCGCACGTCAGCCGACATCGCCACGATGCCTGGCAATTCCGGCAGGCGCACATTGATGGCGTTGAACTCGTCCCAGGTCAGCCCTTCTTTCAGCGGCTGGGGCTCGTAGCGCGAACCGCCGCGCACGCGGATCGTGGCGCGGCGCGCCCATTCGGCGTCGAGGCCGAGAATGGCGCCGACGCGGCGCACGACGTCTTCGAGATTGCCCCCGACATCCTCCTGCACGACCGCGACCTGATAATCCTTGCTGGTCTGCGCCAGCACGACGCCGAAGCGGTCGTAAATCACCCCGCGCGGCGGGGCGATGATGCGGGTGTCGAAGCGGTTGTCGTCCGCCGCCGCGGTATATTCGCGGCTGATCAGGTTGGTGGCCTGCAGCTGGCCCATGCGGAACAGGATCGCGCCCAGCACGCCCGCGCCAATGAACGAAAGCAGCGCCGCGCGGCGATTGAAAATCACCGTCGCGTCGCGCTTGGGCAGCGTCGAGCCGACGCGTTTCGGCTTGCTCATCGCCGCGCCCCCTGTGACCAGGCTGACGGTGCCCCGCTCATGTAGAGCGGGCGCACGAACGGAAACAGCAGCGCCGTAATCGCCGCCGCTTCCGCGTACGGGCCCACGGCGATCGGCAGCAGCACGCGCTCGACGATAGTGACGATCACCACCGTCAGCAGCGCGGTGGCGATGAACCCGCCCCAGAGCGAAAGAAGGTTAGGCGCAGACATGAGCACAGCGGCGACACGGCCAATCAGGTAAGCCGAGAGATAGATAAGTACGAACAGCCCATAAGGCCCGCCCGCAAGCTGATCGTGCAGCAGCCCGAGCAGCGCCAGCGCCACCGGCGCGCGCCAACCGCTCTCATCTTCCGCAGCCCAGCCATACGCGGCCCACAACACAGCAAGCGGCATTGGCGGCTGCGCGAACAGCGGCCCAAGCGGCAGCGCCGGCAGGATCACGCTGGCGACGGCGAGGACGAGGCCCCAGAGGCGCAGCGTGCGCCGGCTCGGCGCGGCCGAGAAGAAGCTCGTCATTCCTGCGGCTCCGCCGGCGCCGGCGCAGTTTGCGCGGCAGGCGCAGGTTCGGCTGGCGACGGCGGCGTCGCAGCCGGCGTTTGTGGGGGCGCGGGACGCGGCCGCGGCGTTTGCGCTGCGGTCTGCGTTGACGGCGGCGGGGTTGGCGCAGCGGCGCGTGGCGGCGGCGCCATGGTTTCTCGGCCAATGGCCGCAACCGACGAAGACGAGCTCGCGGGCGGTCCTTCGCTTTCGACCGGATCGCCCTCTGGCCGTTCGACGCCCATGTACGGGAGGATGCGCACGAAATCGATCGGCCGCTGCGCCGCCGACAGCGCCACGCGCCAGGAGCCGTCGCCCTGACGGCGAGCGACGCCGACAGGAATGCCGCGCGGGAACAGCCCGCCATCACCGGAGGTGATAACGCGTTCGCCTTCGCGCAGGTTCTGCGCGCCGACGATGAAATCGAGCCGCGGCGACTGGATCTGATAAGGGTGCGTGATCAGCTCGGGCGGGCGCGTCGCCTGCCCCGCCAGCACCGCGCGCACGCGCGAGGCCTCGCCCATCACCGGAATGCGCGAATTGTAATCGTCGAGCATCAGGATGCGCGAGGAGCGGTGGCCGACAGACACAACGCGTCCGACCAGGCCGTTCTCGTTCACCGCGATGAAGCCGACGCGGACACCGTGATCGGCGCCGGCATTGGCCACCAGCGTACGCGTGAACGGCCCGCCCGAATCCAGCACCAATTGCGCGGCGATCGAATGCTCTACATCGGCGCCCTCGCCGAACGCATCCGGCGGCATGCGCAGCAGCGCTTCATAGCGCGCATTGCGCTCAGCCAGCCGCTCGGCCAGATCGCGCCAAGCCTGCAACTCGCGGTTCTCGCGCTCAAGCTGATCGATGCGGTCGGATGCATTCCACATCCGGCCGATGCGCTGAAAGAAGCTCTCGCTGGCGCGCGCGGGGCCGGTGGCGACACGGCCAGCGACGGCGGCGGCGTCATCGCCGGTCTGCAGCGCTGCGTCGGAGCCGCCGGAATTGCTGACGCGGGCGATGATCAGCGCCAGCGCGCCGATGACCAGCACGATGCCCAAAACGACGCCGGCGGGGATCCGCCGCCCCGCGCCCGCACGCCGCACAACGCTCCTGCGCCTGGCCACTTATGCCGCCTCTCGTTCGCGCGCAGCGCCGATTAGACTTCTTCCGTGAGCAGGCGGCGCGCTTCGGACGAGTTTATGGTGTCGAGCGCGATTCCGCAGCCCTTCACCACACACCGCAGCGGATCATCCGCCACCGAAACGCGAATCGAAATCCGCTCTTGCAGCACGGTGTCGAGATTGCGCAGCAGCGCCCCGCCGCCCGTCATCATCAGGCCGTGGTCGTAGATGTCGGCCGCGAGTTCCGGCGGCATCTGCTCGAACGCCTGGCGTACCGCATCGACGATGCGGGTGACCGGCTCGGACAGCGCATCGGCGACCATCGCTTCGGTGACGACGATTTCCTTCGGCACGCCCGAAAGGTTGTCGCGGCCCTTGATCGCCAGCGACATGCCCTGGCCGTGATCGGGGGCCTTGGCGGTGCCGATTTCCTTCTTGATCCGCTCGGCGGTGGAATCGCCGATCATCAGGTTTTCCTGGCGGCGCAGGTACTGGATGATGGCTTCATCCATCTTGTCGCCGGCTTCGCGCAAGCTGCGCGACCAGACCAGGCCGCCGAGCGAGAGCACGGCGATTTCGGTGGTGCCGCCGCCGATATCGACGACCATGCAGCCTGACGGATCGTCGATCTGCAGGCCCGCGCCGAGCGCGGCTGCAACCGGTTCTTCGATCAGCTTCACTTGGCGGGCGCCGGACGCCTGCGCGCTTTCCAGAATGGTGCGGCGCTCAACCGGGGTCGCGCCCGTCGGCACGCAGATGACGATGC
Source organism: Hyphomonadaceae bacterium (assembly GCA_016791385.1). GTDB lineage: Bacteria > Pseudomonadota > Alphaproteobacteria > Caulobacterales > Aquidulcibacteraceae > Vitreimonas. The sequence goes on along the minus strand of JAEUMR010000047.1, from coordinate 64,679 downwards.
GCGGGCTGATCAGCGCCGGGCGCGGCAGCACCTTGCGAATGAATTGCTTGATCATCTCCTCGGCCACGTCGAAATCGGCGATGACGCCGTCGCGCAGCGGGCGGATGACCTCCATGTTGCGGTGGGTCTTGCCAAGCATCGTCTTGGCTTCGGCGCCAACCGCATAAACGACCTTTCGGCCGCCTTCGTTCACGTAAGCGACAACCGACGGCTCGTCCAAGACGATGCCGCGTCCCTTCACGTGGATCAGCGTGTTCGCAGTCCCGAGGTCGATGGCCAGATCCGGCGCAACGAGACCGAACATATTGCCGAGCATGCCTTGTAAACCCTTGCCGCTGGAGACCGCCGAATCAGTCCTGACATGGACTTAATGCGGCAAGCTTAACAATCCTCAGACGGCGGCGGCCTAGAGGGTGTTTCTAGGCCGAAAGAAGGCGATGGGGCGTGCAAACGCGGAACCTTCGCCCCGCGCGTCAAGCCGCCGACCGCCCCCGTCGCCGACGGATTGGACTTGCCGCGATGTTTAAGCCGATGCAAGGGCCGGGCCGCGTTTGGCCGCAGCATCGCCGCTTTTGTTCTGGAAGACACATAACGGCGGAAGACTGGGGGCTGCGCTTGCCGAGGCGGCTGCGGCGCCCGATTATTTCGGCGGGGCAACCCGTTCCGGTGGGGTAAGGCGCTTGATCGTCAAAGCGTTAAGGTTCTTGGCGGCCGCGTTCGCGCTCGCGTTCGTGACCACGGCGGCGGCGCAAACCACCGTCGACGAGGCCGAGCGCGGCATCGTGCGCGTCGTCGTCATCCTGCAAACCAGCGAAGGGCGGATGCTGTACGGCTCCGGCTCGGGTTTCGTGGTGGCGCCGAACCTTGTGGTCACCAACGCCCACGTGGTCGCCCCGGCCCGCCAGAACGCCCAATACGGCATCGCCATCGTCCCGCCCGAGGGCGACGGGCTGTTGCCCGCCACCATCGTCCGCTACTCGCCGCTGACCGAACTGGCCCTGCTCGAATATAGCGGCGGCCCGCAGATGCCGCCGCTGACGATATCCACAGTCGAGCCGCACCCGGGCGACGGCGTCGTCGCGCTCGGCTACCCAGACGTCGACTACCAAGGCGCCACCGGCGCGGACCTGCTGCGCCCCACCCCGGCTTCGCGCACCTCCGGCGAGATCGCCTCGCTGCGCGACCGCGCGCCCACCGGCGATGTGCTGCCCACCATCAACCACCAGGCGGTGATTTCCTCCGGCTCGTCCGGCGGCCCGCTGGTCGACCAGTGCGGGCGGGTGATCGGCGTCAATTCCTGGCACGTCTCAGGCGCCGACACGCGCGAAACCCGGGGCGTAGCCCTGCGCGCCTCGCAGCTGCTGCAATTCCTCGACGAAGCCGGCGTTAGCCCGACGCTCAGCGATGAGCGCTGCCTCTCCTTCGCCGAGCGTATCGAAGCGGAGCGCACCGCCACGATCGATGCGCTGCGGGCGCAAAACCAGGAACTGGCGTCGAAGCTCGAAACCGCGGATCGGCTAACCCGCGTCGCCATCGTCATCCTGATCGGCGGCACCCTGGCGCTGTTCGTGGCGGTCTGCGTGCTCGGCGCGATCGTGCTGTCGCGCCGGCGCAACAATGGCCACGTCCACGTGACCACGCACGCGCCAGCGCCACAGCCCCACCCCGCGCATGAGCCGTTCGAGGCGCCGCGCCGGCGCGTCGGCGTCATGACCATCGTCGGCGGCGCCGCCATCGCCGCGATCCTGATCGTCGCGGTCAGCATCGCGCTGCTGCGTGTCCGGGGCGAGAGCGGCCCGGCGCAACACGCCGCCGCCGCCGACTTCAACGGCTCGATCACCTGCCGCCTCGACCGAGAAGCCTCCAGCGGCGCCGAGGGCGTCGCCGACATGAGTTTCAGCGCCTCCGGCGCGCTCTGCGTCAACCAGCGCACGCTCTATGCGCCGATCGACAATGGCGCACGCTTCCGGCGCGTGATCGTGCTCGGCGAAGCGCGCGCGCTCGATGTGCTGACGATCGATCCGCAGAGCGGCGAATTCCGCCGCGAGCGCTATCCGCTCGACGACACCGCGTTCGCCGCGGCGAACCAGGCGGTTTCGGAGACGGGCGCCGGCCGCGGCTGCGAGGGCGAAGGCGCCAGCGAAGCGGTATCGCGCCGCAACCAAACGCTGATGCGCTTCGCCCAAGGCGATCCGCGCCAGCGCCTGATCTGGCGCTGTGAGAAAACGGGCTAGTGGTCCGAACTCGTTGGCGCCACGCGCCAGATGATGTTGCCGACATCGTCGGCCACTAGGATCGCGCCGGTCTGGTCCATGGCGACGCCGACAGGACGGCCCTGCGCTTCGCCGCGTTCATTGAGGAAGCCGGTCAAGAAATCCTCGACCTGCCCCGCGGGCTGTCCGTTCTCGAACGGCACAAACGCGACCTTGTAGCCCACACGCTCGCGCCGGTTCCAAGAGCCATGCTGCCCCACGAACGCGCCATTGCGATAGCGCTCCGGCAGCGCCGTCCCCGTGTAGAACATGAGGCCGAGCGAAGCGGTGTGCGCACCGAGGGCGAAGTCCGGCGCGGTGGGCGCCTGCAAGCGCGCGTTGGCGGGGAGCGGCACGCGCTCGTCGCGGTGATCACCCCAATAAAAGAAGGGCCAGCCATAGAAGGCGCCGTCACGCACGCTGGTCATGTAATCGGGCACCAGATTGTCGCCGAGCATGTCGCGCTCATTGACGACGGTCCACAGCGCGCCCGTCTGCGGATTCCACGCCATGCCGACAGGGTTGCGCAGACCCGACGCGAACGTGCGCGCGTTCGATCCGTCCGGATCGAATTCCCAAATGGCAGCGCGGCCCTCCTCGGCCTCCATGCCGTTATCGGCAATGTTCGAGGACGATCCAACGGAGACATAGATCTTCGACCCGTCCGGCCGCGCGATCAGATTGCGCGTCCAATGGCCATTGTCGCCGGCGCGATACGGCAGGCGCAGCACGGTTTCGCCGATATTGCCGGCGCGCAGCGCGCCCGGCGTGTAGGCAAAGCGCACCACTGCGTCGGTGTTGCCTACGAAGAAATAGCCGCCCACCAGCGCCATGCCGAAGGGCTGATTGAGATTTTCCGCGAACACGTGCCGTTCATCGACCGCGCCGTCGCCGTTATTGTCACGCAGCAGCGTGATGCGGTCGGCGCTGGGCGACAGCGCGCCAGCGCGGCGTTGCACTTGGTTGGCGATCCACGCGGTAATGCCGCCTTGCGAGGGTTTGGTTGAACTCTCGGCGACCAGCACATCCCCGTTCGGCAGCACATAGACCCAGCGCGGATGCTGCAGGCCCTCAGCAAAGCGCGTCACGGTGAAGCCCTCGGGCGCGTGCGGCGCAGCGCCCGCGGGCCACACCGTGGCCGGCGCTGGATTCACCGTGGGCAGCAACGTGCGCTCCGGCGCCGGCAATTCGGGTTCGGCGCCATAGCCGCTCTCGGGCGGCGGTGAACGCCCGCCGCAAGCGGCCAGAAGGACCGCCGCCGCCAACAGGATCTTCTTCATGCCGTCAACGCTAGCCCAGATAGGTTACTGCGTCGCGTCCACGAACGGCAATTAGCCCCCGCTCGACGGGCGGACCCAGCGGCGCACAACGTAAACAACGATTATCCACAAAGCGATGGCGATCCCGCCCATAATCGCCGCCGAACCAAGCTTGCCTTCGAGCGCGTCCATGATGCCATCGCCCGCGAAGGCGACGATGGCCGTCTTTGGCAAAACGCCGAGCGTCAGTCCGGCAAGAAAGCCCCAAACGTTCGCACGTGCGGCGCCGAACGCCATGTTCACGACTACGAACGGCGCCGTCGGCACAAAGCGCACGATCAGGCTGGCGAGAAAGACGTTGCGGCCCATGAAGCGGGTGAAGCGCCCGCCGGTGGCGCCGCCGAAACGCTTCTGCGTCTCCGCCGAAGAAAGCCGACCGGTATAGTAAGTCACCGCGCCGGACACGATCGTCGCCAACCAGGAATACCAGAACCCCTTCTCAGGCCCGAACGCGACCACGCACGCCGTGATCAGCACGAATTGCGGCGCGCCGACATAAGCGGTTGCGGTGAAAACGAAAATCGTGGCGATGAGGCCAAGATGGGCGCGCTCGGCCTGGCCGAGCGTCTCGTCGATGAAGGTCTCGATCTGAGCGCCGTAATAGAGCCGCCCAATCACCAGCATCACGCCGACGACGGCCAGCAAGCCAAGGGAAACGCCAACGGCGCGCCAGGCGCGGGCGTCCATATTGTTCACGAACTCAGTGAGCTTCGCGAGCGGACCGGACGGCGGGGGCGTGCTCTCGGGCGGAGCGGGCTCGTTCATTGGCCCGGCTCTGGCGCGGCGGCGCGGGCCGGTCAAGCGCCGCTGGCCGAAACCGGCCTAGTCCAGGCGGATTAGCTCGCGCCCTGTGGCCGCCGGCCCAGCAGCGCGCCCAGGCTGAAGGCGTGCGTCGCCGCCGCATTGCGCTTCGGCTTGGCCTCCTCGGCCTGAGGGATTTCCATGTCGTTCATGCGCGGCTTCAGCCCCTTGATCAGGTCCGCTTCGACCCGGCGGCGGTCGATCTCGTCGCGGATCGGCCCCATCACGTAGCGCTCGGTTGCGCCGTAATACCAAAAGGCGCGGCCCCACTTCTCGTGGCCCATCAGCCTCGAGCGCAGGTCATGCGCTTTGCCGACATAGAGCGGCTCCAGGAAGAACGCCCAGCGGCGGCGGACGAACACATAGATGCCGCCGACGCCTTCGGGCGGCAGCCCATGCTTGGTCAGCACACACTTGAAGCGATAACGGCGCCCGCTTGCGCCACGCCAGGAATGCGCACCGAAAAAGAACATGGGAGCTGCTCCGCTCAAATTGCGGGCGGACGCTCGGCCCCGAATCGTAAATGCGCCGTTAAGACATTGCGTCTGAACCGGGGCAGCGCGATCTTCCGACTCGATGCCGCTCAACGCCTTGCCCGCCCTGTCGATGCGCGATCGCCGCGGCGATCCGCAAGGTTTCGCCGCCGCAATGGGCGACAGCTACGCCCGCTTCGGCTTCGCCATCGTGCGCGATCACGGCCTCGACAAAGCTTTGATCGAGCGCGCGCTCAAGGCGACGAAGGATTTCTTCGCGCTGCCAGAAGATGTGAAGCGGCGCTATCATATCGCCGGCGGCGCCGGTCAGCGCGGCTATGTGCCGTTCGGCGTCGAAGCGGCGAAGGGCGCGGCGAAGGTCGATCTCAAGGAATTCTGGCACGTCGGCCGCGAATTGCCCGAAGGCCATCCTTACCGCGCGCAGATGCCGCCCAATGTCTGGCCGGAGGAAGTCTCCACCTTCCGCCGTGACGTCTATGGCCTCTACGAAGCGCTCGACGCGATGGGCCTTGAACTGCTGCAATCGATCGCGCTGTTTCTGAAGTTGCCGAAGGATTTCTTCAATCCGACCGTGCGCGACGGCAATTCGGTGCTGCGCCTGCTGCACTATCCGCCAACGCCGCCGAACCCGGAAGGCGTACGCGCCGAAGCGCACGAAGACATCAACGTCATCACGCTGCTGCTCGGCGCCGAAGAAGCGGGCCTGCAGCTGAAAACCCGCGATGGACGCTGGATCGACATCAACCCGCCCGAAGGCGCGCTGGTGGTGAACATCGGCGACATGCTGCAGCGGCTGACCAATCACGTGCTGCCGTCAACGCCGCACCGCGTGATCAATCCCGCGCCGGAGCGCGCGCACCTGCCACGCTACTCGATCCCGTTCTTCCTGCACTTCGCGCCGGACTATCTGATCGAGACGCTGCCCGGCTGCATCAGCGCCGACAATCCCAACCGCTACCCGCAGCCGATCACCGCGCAGGATTTCCTGTTCGAACGCCTGCGCGAGATCCGGCTGGTCTAAGCTGCGAGCGCGAGCCGCAGGAACTCGGCGTCCGACCAAGCCGGCCCCTGCCGCCGGCGCATCAACGCTTGCAGGATGCCCGTGGCTTGGCGCGCAATCACCAGGCCGCGCTCGGGGATCAGATAGAGCCGTTGATCGCCCGCGCCCGCCGCCATCACGATCGGACCGGCGCGCGCGGTGAGCGATGGGTCGAGTTCGATGCCCGCCGCGCGCCCGGGCGGCACGAGGCCTTCGCGCAACAGCCACCAGGAGATGCCGTAGCCGGGATTGGCGCGCGTGCCCTCAAAGCACTGCGCCAGCGCGTCACGGCCCAGCTGGCCTTCGCCCTCGCGCATGACGAACCAGCCGAACCGCGCCCAGGCGCGCGCGGTGAACCCTGCGCCGGAGGGCATGTGCGGATTGCCGTCCGCGCCGCGCCGCCAATGCTCCGGGGCAATGCCGATCGGATCGAACACGCGCCGCTGCAGATAAGCGAGCGGATCGCCGCCAGTTTTGCGGCGCATGATCTCGCCGAAAATCTGAAACGGCGTCGGCCCATAGGCAAAGCGCTCGCCAGGCGCCGCCTCTGCGCGCTGCGCGATCGCATCCGCGTAATTTGGCGGACGCGCTATGGGCCCGCCGCTGATGCCGCTGGTCAGCGACAGCAGCTGCCGCACTGTGATGCGGCGGCGTTCGTCGCCGCGCCATTCTTCCAGCGTGTCAGCGGCGCGCTCGTCCCAGGATCGGATGAGGCCGTCGCGGATCGCCGCCGCGCCCATTACGCCGGTGAAGCTCTTCGTGCCGCTGGCCAGCTCCCAGCCGCGCTCGGCGCCGCCATCATTCGGATAGTCCTCGAACACGATCTCGCCGCGCCGCATCACCAATAGCGACACGCCGCGGCGCGCAGCCGAATAGTCCGCGGCGGCGGCGTAATCGCGGGTCTGGGCAAAAGCGGTGCTCGCCGCCGCGCATGCAGCGCCGGTGAGAAGAAGGCGTCGTGTGATGTTCATGCACATTGAACGCGGCGAATGATATTGATCCGTCGCTATTGATTGTGGTCAAGGCCCAGCCGCGTGTGCGATGGAACATGCCTGAAACAGGAGCGCATCTGATGGCCGATTTTTTCGCCTCCACCCTCGCCCCGCGCCGCGGCGCAGCTGCCGCGCAGTCTGACAACCCGCTCTCCTGGTCAAGCCTGCTCGCCCCGGAAGCGCCGCGCACGCCGCAGGGATGGACGATCCCGGAAGCGTTCATCGCCATCCTGTTCGCAGCCGTCACCTGCGATGGCGAAATCGCCACCGTCGAGTACGAGGAATTGCTGGCGCTGGTACACCGCTCGCGCGCACTGAAGACGCTGAGCACCGAGCAATTAGCCGGCATCAATACCAAGATTCTCACACGCCTGCGCGAGGAAGAGACCGCGCTTGCTGATGCGTGCGCGGCGCTGCCCCAGGAGATGCGCCTCTCCGTCTTCGCGCACGCGCTCGATCTCGTCCTCGCCGACGGCGAATTGACCATCGACGAAGCGGATTTCCTCAATGCTTTGATCCTCGAACTGAAGATCGATCACGACGGCGTCTCCAAGGTCGCCGAAGTGATGGCGCTGAAGAACCGCTTCTAGCCCCCGCCTGGCTAGTCTGCGGCGAAGCTCACGCCCGTCATGCGCTCGCTGAGCGCCCAAAGCTTGTCGGCCAGCGCCTGGTCGATCGCCCATGGCCGAACGCCGGAGAAGCCTTTGTCGTCGGCAGGCACGGCGACGGCGATGTCGCAATCCTCGCAATAGACGCCGCCCTTACCGTCGAGCTGTGCATTGGTCGCGCACCAGACGCTCGTCGCCGCGCCTTGGCTCGGCGTCTTGAAGCGTTCGTTGACGTTGCCGTGCTCGTCGATCCAGCCCATCGCCCGCTTTTCTTCTTCGGGCATGTAGCGCTGCAGGTCGGTCATGATGCCGCCGGGATGGACGGCGAACGCGCGCACGCCGTGCTGCTGCCCGCGCTTGTCGAGACCGATGGCGAACAGCGCATTCGCCGACTTGGCGCGGCCATACGCCACCCATTTGTTGTACTCGGTGCGCTCGAAATTCGGATCGTCGAGATCGGGCGGGCTGATGCGATGGCCGATCGAGGAAAGCGACACCACCCGCGCGCCGCCCCCCGCCTTCAGCGCCGGCCAGAGCCGCGCTGTGAGCTGGAAGTGACCCAGGTGGTTGGTGGCGAATTGCGCTTCGTACCCGCGCGCATCGCGCATCAGCGGTGAGGCCATGATGGCGGCGTTGTTGATCAGGATGTCGAGCTTCTTGGTGCGCGAGAGAAAGCCGCTCGCGAACGCATCGATGCTGCGCGGGTCAGCCAGATCAAGCGCCGCCTGCTCGACATTGGCAATGCCGGCCAGCGCCTTTTGCGCTTTGTCGAGCGTGCGCGCAGGCACGACGACGATCGCGCCCGCCTCCGCCAGCGCGCGCGTCGTTTCGAGGCCGAGACCAGAATAGCCGCCGGTGACGATGGCGACTTTACCGTCGAGCCTGCGTCCGCCCAGCGCCTCTCGCGCTTCGGTGCGCATGCCATAGCCGGAATCAATCGGCTTTTGTTCTGTCGCCATGATGCGTTTCCCCTCTGTGGAAAAACTAGACGCGCTTCCCACGCTTGGCCAGCCGCAAAGATTTCGTTCTTAGACTATCAACACGTTAGCGCCGGATCGGCGCACGACCGCGCCAACGCACCCACTTTGCGATTGCGGCCTTGCGGCGAGGAAATTACCGTCGCCGCGCAGGGGACAATTAGCGGAGGGAATATGAAAAAGCGCATCTCGATGATTGCGGCTGCGGTCGCCGCTTTGGCTGCGAACGCTGCGCCTGCAGCAGCCGACACCTGGAACGGCCCCTATGTCGGCGCACACACCGGCTACGGTTCGGGCGATGTCGATCAGCCGTGGGGCCTCGTAGGCGGCGCGCTGACCAGCCCGCAAAATTCGCCGGAAGTCGATGGTTGGATCTACGGCATCCAAGGCGGCTATAATTGGACTGTCGGCGGCTCGTGGGTGCTCGGCGGCGAACTGCAAGCCACTTGGGGCGACCGCGAAGGCGACGACGGCGGCTCGGGCGGCGACGTCAATGGCGTCGACATCGGTACCGAATGGTCGCTGCGCGGCCGGGCTGGCTATCTGATCACGCCGACGATCCTGCTCTACGGCACAGCCGGCTATGTTTCGATGGACGTTGAGGCGTCAGCGCCGGGCGGTGAAACTCCGAGCGAGACCATCACTGGCTGGACCTATGGCGTCGGCGGCGAGTGGGCGTTCAACGACACTTGGAGCGCCACGCTCGAATGGCGCACCGACGAAATGGATCAAGAGCGCTTCTCGTTCCCGATCAACAACTATGATGAAGGTCTGACGCCAAACACCAGCGCCATCCGCGTCGGCGCGAACTGGCATTTCTGATCGCACCGAAACAGCAGTACAGCGCAGCGCCCGGGTCTGACGATCCGGGCGCTGTTGCGTTTCAGGCTTGGACCGGCCTCACCGCGCCAGCCGCCTGTTTCGCCCGCGCGCGCGCTTGATCCGTATCAGTCCCACGCGCGAGCGCTACGCCCATGCGCCGCCTCTTGAAACTCTCGGGCTTGCCGAACAGACGCACTTCGCTCTCCGGCACAGCAAGCGCTTCGGCGACGCCCTCGAATGCAATGCCCTTGGCTTCCATGCCGCCATACACGACCGCGCTGGCGCCCGGCGCACGCAGATCGGTGTCGACCGGCAAGCCAAGGATCGCACGCGCATGCAACGCGAACTCGCTTTGATTCTGCGAAACGAGCGTCACTAGGCCAGTGTCATGCGGGCGCGGGCTCACTTCGGAGAACCACACGTCATCGCCCTTGACGAACAGCTCGACGCCGAAAATGCCTTGCCCGCCCAGCGCGGCAGTGACTTTTCCGGCGATGTCGCGCGCACGCTCAAGCGCCTTGGCGCTCATCGCCTGCGGCTGCCAGCTCTCGACGTAATCGCCATCGACCTGCACATGCCCGATCGGTTCGCAGAAGTGCGTGCCTGAGGTGGCGCGCACCGTCAGCAGTGTGATTTCGAAATCGAACATCACCTGCCCTTCGACGATCACGCGCGGCTGCTTCACCCGCCCCGCGCTCATGGCGTAATCCCAGGCCGGCGCGACATCGGCCTGCGCTTTCAGCCGGCTCTGGCCCTTGCCGGAAGACGACATCACCGGCTTCACGAAACAGGGAAAACCGATCTTGTCGATCGCCGCCTGCATCTCCTCCAGCGAGGACGCGAACGCGTAGGGCGAGGTTGGCAGCTTCAGCGCCTCGGCCGCCAGCACGCGGATGCGTTCGCGGTTCATGGTGATGTGCGCAGCGTTCGCGGTTGGGATCACGCGCGCAAGCCCGTCAGCCTCAATGCGCACCAATTCGTCCGTGGCGATCGCTTCGATCTCCGGCACGATCAGCTGCGGGCGCTCCAGTTCGACCAGCGCGCGCAGCGCCTTGGCGTCGGTCATGTCGATCACGTGCGCGCGATGCGCCACTTGCTGCGCCGGCGCGTTCTCGTAGCGGTCGACAACGATGGTCTCGACCCCGAGCCGCTGCAGTTCGATCACGACCTCTTTGCCAAGCTCGCCCCCGCCCAGGAACATGACCTTGAAAGCGGAGGGCGAAAGCGGCGTGCCGATGCGTGTCATGGCCGGGTTCTACTGCCGAGTGGCGCTGGAGGCCAAGCCGGACAAACGAAAACGGCGGCGCGATTGCTCGCGCCGCCGCCTCTTGCCGTTGAAGCCGAGGTTAGGCGTGCTGGCCTTGCACCCACTGGTTCACCAGGGTTTCCGCAACCGAAAGCGGCATCGCGCCGTTGGTCAGCAGCGTATCGTGGAAGCCCTTGATGTCGAAGCGTTCGCCCAGCGTCTGGCGGGCGCCGTCGCGCATGCGGTTGATGGCTTGGCGGCCGACCATGTAACCGCACGCCTGCCCCGGCCACACGCAATAGCGTTCGATCTCAGTGGTGACGCTCGATCGCTGATCGCCGGTCGCTTCCACCATCGAGTCGATCGCCTGCTCGCGCGTCCAGCGCTTGGCGTGGATGCCAGTGTCGCAAACCAGGCGCGAAGCGCGGAACGCGGCCGATTGCAGATAACCGACCTTGCCGAACGGATCGGACGCATAGACGCCCATCTCGTCGGCCAGTTGTTCGGCGTAGAGCCCCCAGCCTTCCTGATAGGCGTTGAAGCCCAGCAGCGCGCTGCGGATGAAGGGCAGGCCCTGCGCCTCTTGTGCGATCGCAATCTGCCAATGGTGGCCGGGAATGCCTTCGTGATAGGTCAGCGTCGGCAGCGTGAACTTCGGCCACTCGGCGGTGTCGCGCAGATTGATGTAGTAGGCGCCCGGGCGCGAGCCATCGAGCGCCGCGCCCTGATAATAGCCGCCCGGCGCGCCGTCCTGAGTGTATTCCGGCACGCGCTTGATCTGCAGCGCCGCACGCGCAAGCGTGCCGCACACTTCCGGCATGCGCGCGCGGATCGCTTCGACTTGCCGATTGAGATCGGCCAGCAATTGCTCGCGGCCGGCATCGGTATTTGGGTAGAGCTGATCGGGGCGCCGTCCCAGCGCCTGCACGCGTTCGGCCACGCTGCCGCGCGTCATGCCTTGCGCCTTGAGAATCGTATCCATTTCGCCGTGCAGCGAGGCGATCAGATCGAGGCCCATCTGGTGGATTTCGTCCGGCGTCATCGACGTCGTCGTGCTCGACTGCAGCGCTGCTGCGTACATTTCCGCCCCGCGCGGGAGCTTCCAAATGCCCGCATCATGCGTCGCACGCGCGCGCACTTGCGTCAGCGCTTCGATCTGACGGCGATAGGCCGGCAGCACTTCATCGCTCATGATCTGCGTGGCGCGTTGCACCAGCGCTGTTTTGTCCGCGTCGGCAATCTCGGCCACGCCAGCGAGGCGCGATTGCAGCGAGGTGACGAGCACCGTCTGCGCCGCCGCCGTGTTGGCGAATGCATTGAGCTGGCGCAGCGCCCCGTCGATGGCGAAGTCCGGGGCAATGACGCCCGCGCCCGCGTCTTCGCCGATGCGCGCCGTTTCCTGGTCGAGCATCGTCTTGTAGGCGGACAAGCGCGTCAGATACGCGTCGGTCTGCTCGCGGTTGGTGATCGGGTGTTGGCTGGCGAGGAAGTCCGGGATGCCGGTGTACGAACCGGTCAGCTGCGTCACCACATAGGGCGCGCCCGCACCGCCGCCGAACTCGAATTGCTGCGTCGCCAGATTGTTCTGCAGCGCCGTCAGCACGACGTCATAGCTGACTTGATCGGCCGCAGGCAGCTGCTCGCGATTAAGCCCTTGCAGGCGAGTGATGGCGGTTTGCGTCAATTCGCGCTGGCGCAGGAAGCCCGCTTTCGACACATCGCTCAGACGGTCGATGTAGCGTCCACCCGCTTGCTCTTCGGACACCGCGAGGCTGGTCGCGTATTCCGGCGACTCGCGCAGCATGTCGGTCGAGATCTGATCGAGGATTGCGTTGAGGTCGCCATTACTGGCGCCCCGCTGGCACGCGGCCAGAACGAGCCCAGCCGCCGTCGCGCCGAGAAGGCCACGCCGAGAAATCTGCATTTTTAAATTCCCTCACCAATGAAAGCTTCGGGCCAGTCTAGCCCAACCCGCTCTCCTCGCACGAGGGGGTGCGACGAACGTCACTGGTCGCGCCGCGCTCGGGAGCGCCGCCGGGGACCTCTTGCCGCGTCCGCGAAGGCGCTTTCGCCAGCAGCACCCGGCGCTCGGAGCGGGAGGTCGACGCATAAAGCCGTTTCACGGCCTCCATCAGCACCAGCCCGCCTTGGGCCGGCCAGACCATCTCGCCGACGCGTTCGAACGCATCTGCAGCACGCACGAACGGCGTCCACGGCGAAGGCGGCGCATAAAGCGCCCGCGCCGACACCACCGGCTCGAACATCGAATCGGCGAGCAGCGTTGCCAGCTGCGTGCGCGAAAACGGACGCCCGTGTCCGAACGGGGTGTCGCCGGACTGCGCCCACAAACTCCAGCGATTGGCGGTGATGATGACGAGGCGCCCCTCCGGCGCCATCACGCGCCAGATCTCGCGCAACAATGCATTCGGCTCGGCCGCTTCTTCCAGGCCATGCACGATCAGCACGCGATCGAAGATCGCGTCCATGAACGGCAGCCGCGCTTCTTCGCCCAGCGCCGTCAGCACTGGCGCTGCTTCCGGCCAAGGCTCGGCCCCCTGCGCGCTCGGCATCATCGCGATCGCGCGCCGGGCGTGGCCGCGATAACCGTCGAGATACGGAACCGGATAGCCAAGCCCGAGCACGTCGAGCCCGTCCGCATGCGGCCAAAGCGCAAACAGCCGCCGCGCCGCCGCGCGCCGCACCGCCTCGCCCAGGGGCGAAGCGTAGAAGCGCTGCAGGGCAAGGACATCGACGCGCATGCGAAAGAAGCGCTAAGCTAGGATATGCTTCAAATCCATCAATTCCCGTGCCTCAGCGACAATTACGGTCTGCTCGTACACGAGCCTGAGAGCGGCGCGACGGCGGCGATCGACACCCCCGACGCCGAAGAAATCCTGCGCCAAGCCGCGGCCAAAGGCTGGCGCATCACCGATGTCTGGAACACGCACTGGCACCCCGACCATGCCGGCGGCAACGCCGCGATCAAGGCCGCCACCGGCGCTGTCGTGACCGGCCCGGCCGAAGTGGAGCGAATTGGCACAGCCGCGGACCGCATCGTCGGCGAGGGCGATGTGGTTCAACTTGGGAAAACCAAGGCCCGCGTGCTCGATGTTGGCGGCCACACGCTCGGCCACGTCGCCTTCGTGTTCGACGCTGAGAACATCGCCTTTGTCGGCGACGCGCTGTTCGCATTGGGTTGCGGGCGCCTGTTCGAGGGCACGCCGGAGCAGATGTGGGAGAGCCTGTCCAAGCTTGCGGCGCTGCCGGAGCAAACCACGCTCTATTGCGCGCACGAATACACCCAATCGAACGCGCGCTTCGCCGTGACGGTCGATGCAGCCAACGCCGCGCTCGCGGCGCGCGTGGCGGAGATCGACCGGCTGCGCAGCGAAGGCAAAGCCACCGTGCCGATGACGCTCGCCCAAGAACGCGCCACCAACCCCTTCCTACGCGCACCGCTGCTGAAAGCAGCGCTCGGCATGCCCGGCGCGCAAGATTGGGAAGCCTTCGCCGAAGTGCGGCGGCGCAAGGATGGGTTCAAAGGCTGAACTCACTACCTCGGTTTGAGTTCACCTTCGACACCGCCTTGAGAGCCCGGATCATGCAAGCTATGATTGAATGGGCATGACCAGCGCGACGAGGGCAGGCAATGGAATGGTCCGGAGACCTGCCGCGTGTCTTTCTTTCGTACCGTCACGGACCGGCCGATCGACAAGTCGTCAATCTACTGACCAAACGCTTATCAGAGGACCTCTGCGGACCAAGTCCGATTGCAGAGCTATTTGTCGATCAGCAAAGGCTGCGAGCGGGAGATGCCTGGGAGCCGATACTCCGACAAGAACTCCACAGCGCCGACATCTATCTTCCAATAGTGTCGTTACATAGCGCTGCAGACTGTGAATCTTTCATGTGGCGAACGGAATTTAGGGTCGCGGCTGAGCGCTGGTGGAACGGCGCCGCCTGGATTATTCCAGTGATTGTCGACGATGTTGTGACCGTGATCGACACCGACGCGAGAACGGCGTTTCTCTCGCAAAGTCACTGCACCCCACCCGGTCGGGCAGGCTTCAAGACCTTGCTACAATCAGGTTGGCTGGATGCAGTCGCACACGATGTCAGGGAGGCGTGCGTGCGCTTCACAACACAGACACCCTGGGACGCAGAATCCGAGCGCGCCGCTCGGGTCAGCGCGCAGGACAAATTGCAGCGTCTCGCCAAGCTGTTCGACGCGTCTTCCTTTCCGTTGGGTCCTGTGGGGCGGCAAGAGGCCACTGATATTGTTGAAGCGGCCGCAGCCGCGCTCATGGTCAGAGGCCCATCGACCCGAGAAACGCTGGGGCGCGCCGCGCGAACCCTTGAGCGAATACAAATGCGGATGCAACGATTTGAGGAGCAATTCGACGCAGTGGGAGAAGTTGTTTCGCGCCTCAAGTTGCTCGCCACGCAGGATCAGCAAGATCAACTAGCGGCGAACGCGCCCCTATTGAGTCCAGCTGCATTGCTCGGAGCAGAATTGGCTGCGGCGCAAGATGACATTCGATCTGCGGAAGACACACTGCGAGCCATGGCTCAGCGCATTCCCACTGCGCCCCCTGATGCGCGCATCCCGGCGCAAGCCTCTATCGATGAGGTCGGCGCCCGCCTGACGCTCGCCCGGGTAGCAGCTAAGGCTCCGGAAGTGGACGTCGAATTCATCGCCGCTCAAATCGATATTGCGAAGGCTGCCGCGACCGAACTGAGCACAGACCATGCTAACTTGAGCGCCGCCGCCACCAAATTCGTGGCCGACATTGGGCGGATGCTTGGTTCAACCCTAGCCCGCATAATCCAGTCTATCAGCCAATTGCTGCGTAGGCGGGATGCGGTTTCCGCCCCTCCATTGCCCCCGCCACCCTTGACTCCATGGGAGTACTATCGACAGGTTTTTGTTGGCTGGAAGATACAGCTCGAGCACGCGGCCGAGGACCGATTCCGCTACGATAAGAGAACTTTGGAGGGGGTATCAGCTGACCTGATCCGAACCTTCGTCGCGCTTCCCCTCCCTCCGCCGCTTGGCAAGGCTGAGATATCGGAATTTGTCGATGACCTTCGGACGTTCTGCGCCACCTTCCGCGCCAACCATGACGTCACCGCGCCCTATGATGTGCACGAGCGACATGTTGAGTTCTCCATTTCGGTACGATCCGCGCCCGAAGGTTCGGAGGCCAGTCCCATTTTGCAGTTGTCCTTGATGCGGGCAACGTATCAGGGCTTTGAGATGGGCGGCGGTCGCCTCGCGTTCAAAGAGGTTCTGCGCGAACGGACGATTCATTTCTGACTACGCAGCGCACTGCTCGCGCCTATTGCTCCGGCCCCTGCACGGCGCCTGTGACGACGTTGCGGATCGCGTTCGATGAGGGGCGGCCGGCGTAGCCGAATTGCGGCGCCACTTGCACGATCAGCGTATCGCCGCGCAGCACGGCAGCGGGGCTCGGGCCAATGACGATGGCGACGCGGCGCACGTTCGTCAGCGGCGCGGCGGCCAGGCCTTCGGCGGCGCGTTCGGCGGCGTCGACCACCACGCCCGCTTCGCGCGCGCTCATCTGCGCCGGCACCGCGAAGGTCACGGTCTGTCCGACACTGCGGCGCGCCGCCGCCTGCAATTGGCGAAAGCGCGATTGCATCTCGGCAAACGCCACCGCCTCCGGCGTCAGCGGCGCAACGCGCGCTTCTTCGGATGCGGGCGAGCCGGTGCGCATCGCGCGCGTGTACACGATGATGCCGCCGTGCGGCGTGATGCGCAGCATCACCCCGCCATCCTCGGTGCGGTAGATTTCGCCCCCGCCCGCGGCCAGCGCCGGGCGCAGCACATGCACCTCGGGATCGCCCTCGAACTGCACCAGCGCCGCGCGCCCGCCTGAGCGGTCGAGCACGAAGCGCACCGCGCCATCGGGGGTCGAATACCGGGTCGCGCCGGAGGCTTGGTAGAGCCCCTGCACCGGGGGCGGCGGCGGCGCTTGCTGCGGCTGCCGCTGCGCCTCGGCCATGCCGGGGGCCGCGAAGGTCAGCGCCGCGGCTAATGCCGCCGCGCCGCGACCACTCAGACTCGGCCCGCTGGATTGGCTCATGGGCGAGGAGAAGAGCGCGCCGACCTAGGCGCTTTTTTGACGTGTTGCAGGCGGTCTGCGCAGTGTTGCGCCAAAGCCGCGCTTATTAAGCAATTTGCGGCTTCTGAGCGAGCGACTCGGCCGGCTTTACCTCGTGCGAGACGAATTCGATCACCGGCTTCGGCGCTTCGATCACGTCCAGCGTTTGCGGTGATTCGAGCGGACCGCCTTCCAGCATGGCGAAGGCTTCCGATACGGAAAGCGGCTGCAGCGCCGCCTCGCGGTCAGGCGCTGCGGTCGCGCGCGGCTCTGCCGGACGGCGCTCAGCCGCAGCGGCCGAGGGCGTCCGTGGCGGCAACGGCCCGGCGCGCGGCGTATTGGCCGGCAATTCTGGCGGAATCCGCAGCACCACCCGCTCGCCGGAGCGCTGGCGGACCTCAGAAAGATCGCCCGCGACGCCCGCAGCAAAAGACAGCGTCGAAAGCGCAAGCGCCGCCGCGCAGACCCGTATGAGATTTCGACTGATCAAGCCGGACAAGGCGTAGCGTGAGTCGGCTTCGGGTGTCAGGTGTCAGGCGTCGGGTGTCAGAAGAGGCTCCCTCCGACACCCGGCGCCTGATCCCTCAATGCAGGCTCTCGCTGTCGAGATTTAGTTCCGACACCGGAATGCGCTCGGCATTGCGCAGCACCCGGCGCAGCCCCGGGTAGAAATGCCGCGCATCGCCCACCACCACGACATCGGCGTGCGCCGCGTCGAAATAGCGGTGCGCCGCCGCTTGCGCCTGTTGCGGCGTGACGCCGGAGACGTCCGCCACATAGGCCCCGAGCCGCTCCGGCGGCAGGCCGTACAGCGCCAGCGTCGAGATCTGGCCAGCGACGCCGGCGGTGGTCTCCACCGTGCGGCCGAAGCCGCCGATCAGCACCGCTTTGCGTGCGGTGAGTTCGGCCTCAGGCGCCGGTTGGCTGGCGATGCGTTCGATCTCGGCGCGCATCAGCTGATACACCTGCACCGCCGCATCGTTGCGCGTCTGCGCTGACGCGATGATCGGGCCCGGGGCCATGCGCGCCTGCAGGCTCGAACCGGCGCCGTAGGAAAGACCGCGGCGAATGCGGATTTCGGTGTTGAGCCGGGCCGAATAGCCTCCGCCCAACACGTTGTTGGCGACCATCAGCGGGAAGTAGTCCGGATCAGTGCGCGAGACCCCGCGCAGGCCCATCGCCACCGCCGCTTGGCCGGTGCCCGGCAGATCGACAACGATCGTGCGCGGCGCAGGCGCTGAGGCGGTCGCGTCCGGACGCGCCGGCAACGGCTCGCTCGGACGCGCCCAGGCGCCGAAATGGCGCTGCGCCAGGGCAAAGCCCTGCTCTGGCGTCACATCGCCGGAAATGACGAGCACCGCGTTGTCAGGGCGCCAAGTCGCGTGATGGAAGCCGGCGATATCGCTGCGCGTGATCGCGGCGAGACTGTTCGGCGAGGCAACCGCGCCATACGGCCCGCCGCCATAGATCGCCCGCGCCATCGCCATCTGCGCGATCGAGCCCGGTTCGCTGAGTTCGACCTGCAAGCCATCGAGCGCTTGCTGACGCGAGCGCTCCAGCTCTTCATCGGCGAAGGCAGGATGCTGCACCACGTCGGCGTAGATCGCGAACGCTTCATCGGCGCGGTCGGAGCGCGTTTGCAGCGTCACGGCCGAGGAATCGGCGCCGGCGCCTGCACTCAGTTCGGCGCCGAGCGATTCAATCTGCTGGGCGATCTCGGTGGCGCTGCGCGTGGCGGTGCCCTTATTGACGAGATCGGCCGTCAGGCCCGCCAGCCCCGCACGGTTCTGCGGATCGGCGCTGGCGCCCGAAGCCACGCGCAAATCGGCGCTGATCAGCGGCAATTGCTGATTGGTGGCGACGATGACGCGAAGGCCGTTCGGCAAGGTCTGCTGCGCCGTCGCGGGAATGCGCGGCGAAACCGGCGCGCCTGGTTCGGGCGGACGCTCACGCTGCGCCTCCGGCGCCAGCGCGAAGGTCGGGATTTCCGATTGCGCGATGGTGAGACGGCGCGCCTGGATCGTCGGCGAGGTGGTGATGGCATCGCCGCTCACGCCCTCCTCTTCCGGCAAATAGCGCACGACGACGCGGCGGTTGTCGTCGAGGATCGAACGCGCCACGCGCTGCACATCGGCTGCGCTCGTCGCCTGGATCGCGGCGAGTAGACGGTCAGCGTAGGCGGCGTCGCCGAAGCGGATCACCGAATTGGCCAGCTCATCGGCGCGGCCTTCTGCGGTCTCGCGTCCGCGCAACGTGGCGGTGACGATCTCGTTCTTGGCTTCGTCGAGTTCGGCTTGGCTCACCGGATTATCGCGCATGCGCGCAATCTGCGCAGTGAGCGCGGCCACGCCTTCGTCGGCGCTCTTGCCTTCGGAGAGGATCGCGAACAGCGAATAGGCGCCCGGGTCCTGCGTTGCTTCCAGATTGGTGAACACCTGCGCCGCGACCTGCTGCTCGTACACGAGCGATTGATAGAGGCGCGAGGAATCCCCGTTCGCCATGATCGCATCGAGCACCATCAGCGCAGGAATGTCCGGGCTCGTCGCCGCCGGTTGCGGGTACGAGATCATCACCGCTGGCAGCGGCACGTTCGGCGCGTACGCCGTGTACGCACGCGGCTGCGTGTGCGCCGGCTCGGTCGGATAATCGCGCGGGATCGGCCGGTTCGGGCGGGCGATGTCGCCGAAATACTGGTCAATCCAGCGATCGAGTTGGGCTTGATCGAAATTACCGGAAACGACCAGCACCGCGTTGTCGGGGCGATAATAGGTGGCGTGGAAGGCGCGCACGTCTTCCACCGTCGCCGCATCGAGGTCTTCGATCGAGCCGATGCCCGGGCGGCCATAGGGGTGCACGCTGAAATTGGCTTGGCTCATATAGAAGCCGAACAGGCGCCCGTACGGTGATGCCAGAATGCGCTGACGCAATTCTTCCTTCACCACGTCGCGCTCGGAATCGAACGTCGCTTCGTCGATCACCAGCGAGCTCATGCGATCGGCTTCGGCCCACAGCACGCGCTGCAAATGATTGGCCGGCACCACTTCGTAGTAATTGGTGAAATCGTCCCAGGTGGAGGCGTTGTTGTAGCCGCCCACATCCTCCGTCAGCCGGTCGAGCGTTTCGCTCGGCATGTTGCGCGTCGCTTTGAACATGATGTGTTCGAACAGGTGCGCAAAGCCCGAGCGGCCTTCAGGGTCATCCACCGAACCGACATCGTACCAGACCTGCACCGACACGTTGGCCGTGTTCGCGTCCGGCATCGAATAGACGCGCAAACCATTCGGCAGCGTGCGCATGGTGTAGGTGAGCGGCGCGACCTGCAGCGCCTGCTGGGCGCCCTGGTCGGCGACAGGCGCAGAAGCGGTAGCGCACGCAGCCAACGCGAACGCGGCGGCGAAGAAGGTCAGAATGCGTTTCATGAGATCCCCTAGGAGCTTGGCAGGCTTCTAGGGGCTAGCGCCGCCGAGGGCCACCCCGGATGCGACGGGCGCCGCGTCGGCGGCGGACGAACGGCTACGGCGCCGGGGCGGGCGCGGCGATCAGCTCTTCCGGCAGGGCGTTCACCAGCAGCCGCGCGCCGGTCATGCTCACATGGTCGGCGTTGAAATAGCGTGACGGCTCGCCTGCGGTCATAGCCGGACAGAGCGTCTGATCGCACAGGGCCGGCGCGGGCTCGAACGTGCTCACCCCCGGCTGACGCCCTGCCTCACGCAACCAGGCCTGCGCGCCAGCGCTTTCGCGCTCATAGTCCGCGCGCGGCAAGCCATAGGCGAGCGGATCGCCGCCGCGCTGGACGATCGCCGCCAGCGCGCCCGGCGGATCGATATCGAGATCGGGAATCTGCCCGATCACGACGACCTGTTTACCGGCTGCGCGCAGCGCGGCGATGGAAGCGTCCATGCCGCGATAAAGATCGGGCCATACCGCGCGCGGATACTCGATATAGTTCGCCACGAGGATCACAGTATGAATCCGCGCATCGGCGGCGAGAGCGGCAAGGTTGACGTCGTTCTGGGCTCTGCACAGCCGCTGGCGCGGACTGCGGAAGCCGCTCGCAGGCGGACACCCCGAGGCCGTGAGCGCCAGCAGCGAGCGCTGCATCGGCTGCAAGCGCTCGCCCAAGGCATACGCGAACTCAACGCCATGCGAGTCCGCCCACACTGCAAGATCCGGCGTTGCGTTTTCATCGCCGAACACGCAGGTCCCTTCGTAGGGTTCAACGCCCCGGACGAAGTTATGGCACTCCCAGCGCTTCGGGCTGTAATTCTCACGCCCTTCCAGCATCGCCTGCGCGGCTGGCGAATAGCGCGCGGGGAAGCCATCCGCGCGCGACACCAGCCAGCCAGCGCCGGCGAGCAACACCATCCCCGCCGCGGCAATGCTCAGCACCGGCAGGCGGGCTGTATCGGCCTGTAACGCCGGCCGTTCGATGAAGCGCCACGACGCATAGGCGACAGCAACGGACAAAGCCGCGGAGACGGCCAACTCCAGCCCTTCAGGCTCTTGCAGCAGCACTTCCTTGGTGAACACCAAGAGAGGCTGGTGCCAAAGATAAAGCGAATAGGAGATGGCGCCGAACAGGGCGAACACCGGGCCGCTGATCAAGCGCCCGCCAACGCTGTCGGCCCCTGCGCCTGCAAACAGCATCATTGCCGTGCCAAGGCACGGAACCGCAGCGGCAAGACCCGGAAACAGCGTCGCGTCGTTCAATAAGAAAAGCGAGCCGATGATCACGGCAAGACCGGCGAGCGACATCGCATCGCGCACCCAGCGCGGCCAGGCGGGGAACGACAGCCCCGCAATCGCCGCGCCAATCAGCAATTCGTAGCCGCGCAAGGGCGCAACGAAAAAAGCGAAGTCCGGCCGCTTGTGCAGAACGAATTCGCACAGCCCCAGCGACGCCAGCGCGCCAAGCGCAAGGATCAGCCGCAACCGCTTGCGCAAGAATTTCGCGCACACAAACAGGAAGAGCGGAAACAGCAGATAGAATTGCTCTTCGACCGCCAGCGACCAAGTGTGGATCAGCGGCCGGTATTGCGCATCCGTCTCGAAATACCCCGTCATCCCCAGAAACGTCATGTTCGACAGGAAGAAGACGGTGGACGCGACCGTGCGCCCAAGTTCGGCGTACTCACTCGGCGACAGCAGCAGCGCGCCGAGAAGCAGCACCGTCGCCAGCATCGTGAACAAGGCCGGAAACAGCCGCTTCACCCGCCGCTCGTAGAAGCGCCGCAGCGAGAAACGTCCCTCGTCGATCTCGCCGAGCAGGATGCCGCCGATCAGATAGCCGGAGATGACGAAGAACACGTCGACGCCAGCATAGCCCCCGGGCAGCAGCGCCGGCGCGA
This sequence comes from Hyphomonadaceae bacterium, assembly GCA_016791385.1. Lineage (GTDB taxonomy): Bacteria > Pseudomonadota > Alphaproteobacteria > Caulobacterales > Aquidulcibacteraceae > Vitreimonas. Next base: position 42,656 of record JAEUMR010000047.1, on the reverse strand, counting down.
AGTGATAGATCAGCACCGCGACGACGGCGATCGCGCGCAAGCCCTGAATGTCGAGGCGAATGCCCTTGGCGCCCGCGTGCGCAACCGCAGGGCGAGACGCCGCCGGCGACATGGTTAGACTAGCAGTCACATTCTCACCGGCAGCGCTGTTGCAGCGCAACCTTACACCATCGCCGCCCCACACAGTGCATGGTTAAACGCCTGTTCGATGTCAGACTGGCGCAGCGCTCACGCGGCTCGCGAGACCTTAATGGTCAACCGGCCGTCAGAGCGCGCTGGCCGCGACCAAGCTCTGCACCACACTGACGAGCGCGCCGACCAGAAGCCAGAGCGCCGCCAGCGCCTGCAGACCGAAACCCGCGCTGCGCAGTTTCGGATCGCGCACATAAAGCGCCATGTAGAGCAGCCGGCCCACGATCCACACCCCGCCGATCGCTGCAGCCAGCTGATCGCCGCGATAGGCGGCGAACAGCCACAGCGAGGGCAGAAAAATCGGCAGCCATTCGAGCGTGTTCATGTGCACGCGGAAGTAGCGCTCGAATACGGGATCGCCAGCCGTCGCCGGCGCCGGCACGTTGTACTTCACCCGCGCGCGGCCAACCGCCGCCGCCATGATGAAATACACGATCAGCGCAATGAGCGTGACCAGCGCCGTCCAAGTGAATTGCTGCATTGCTCTGTTTCCCCCAACGCGCCCGCGCGTCACCATTGCTTTGGCATGGCGCACCCGCGCCGCCAAGCACCGCGCTCCGGCTTAGTCGTCAAAGCCGACGAACACCGCCGCCTCGTCCACGGATTTGCGCCGGGACACGACCGCATTGGCTGGAAAATTCTCATCCGGCCAACCCATCGCAACGCAGGTCATGATGACTTGATCCTCCGGAATCTGCGCGTGCTCGCGCACGACCGGCGATTGCATGATGCCCTGGCTGTTGATCACACAGCCCAGCCCGCGCGACCACGCCGCGTTCACCAGCGCATTCGCCACGCCGCCGCAATCGAATGGCGCGATGTCGCCGCCATGGATGGAGCGATCATAGGTGATGACGATCGACACCGGCGCGTCGAACTGGCGAAAGCCGCGCAGCACCCAGTCCTGACGCTTCTCTTTGTCCTCGCGCGCAATGCCCATGGCGGCAAACAATTGCTTGGCGATCTCGATCTGCCGCTCGCGGTGCACGCCCCCGTAATCGGGCCCGCGGCGAAACTCGCGCGTGTCGGGCACGCCGGCCAGATTGCGCTCGGTATTGCCCGCGCGGATGCGATCGAGCGGCGCCCCGGTGACGACGTAGAAATGCCACGGCTGTGTGTTGAGCGAGGTCGGCGCGCGCATCGCCAGCGCCAGCACCTCGCGAATGAGCGCCTTCGGCACCGGCTTTTTCTGGAAACCGCGAATGCTGCGGCGACCCAAGACAACGTCGTCGTAATTCACGATCGGGAACTCCGTGCGGCGCCAACAGCGATGCGCGCGTGATCCTCCCGTCATCACAGGCGCGCCGTCAAGGCCGCTCAACGCGCACCGGTCGGCAGCTCTTTCCGGCGCGGCGCTCAGCGCTCGACGTCCCACCTCAGTTCAACGTTTCGCAGCCCGGCGACTACACCGCCAGTTCCAACCGCTCTGCTGCCTGTCGCCAGCCTGAATTCTGGAATTCGCTCCATCCACTCCTCGATGAAGATGCGCAACTCCAACCGGGCAATTGCACGTCCCGGACAGAAGTGCGGGCCACCGCTGAACGTCAGGCTCTTGGTGTCCTTTCTGGTAAAGTCCACCGCCAGCGCATTCTGATGCACCGCCTCATCGCAGCTTCCGAGAATGAACGGCATCAAAATTTGGTCGCCTGCCTTGAGCTGAACCCCGTGAAACTCAATGTCGCGCTTCACGCATCGGGCAAGCGACGGCAGGCTGAGCCATCGCAGTAATTCGTCAACGGCATTCGGAATGAGACTCGGATCGCGCGCCAATTGGCGCCGGTGGTCATCATGAGTGGCCAGAAAATGCGCCATGAACGTCATGTTGGCGCGCACAGTGTCCAGCCCGCCGTGCACCAGATTGGTCACCATCGCGATGGCTTCGGCATCGGTGACGGCGCGCCCGTCAATCTGACCGTTGACGATGGCCGAGATCAAATCATCGCCAGCGCCCCCCCGCCGCTCTGCGACCTTTCTCGTCACATAGGCCTCGGACTGATCGCGCGCTTTGCGCCGCACGTCAGGATCAGCGGCGTTGATCACCTTGTCCGTGAGGTCGATCAGCATGTCGCGGTCCTGCGGCGGCAGACCAAGCAGCTTCATGATGATGAAGATCGGGAATTTCTGTCCGATCTCGACGTGAAACTCGCAGCCCCCCTTGGCGTAGACCCCCTCGATCAGCTCCACCATCAGATTGCGAACATCTGCCTCAAACCCCGCAATGAGCTTCGGGTTCGTGAGGGGCGCCAGGAGCGCGCGATACTTGCCGTGATCGGGCGCGTCGATCTCCGCGAACGGCCTTGGTGTTGGGCTCGAGACCTGTTTCGGGATCAGGTAGGGAAAACTGCTGAACACCTCGGGCTGCGCGAGCATGTCATTTATGACCGCCGCCGTCGTCGCGATCCAATGGCCTCCATTGTTCAACGTATACACAAGGCTGGGGCCGCCACGCAGACGCAGGGAGTTTGCGCGCGGATCGTCGGCGATGCCGGGGTCGGCGAAGTAGTCAAATTGGACGATTCGCTCGGCTGGAACATGACTGGGTGCCTGCACTTCCATCGCGATCTCCCTTGCGCCGTTAACGGTACTCTATAGTACCTATATGCGCACGAAGGGCGTTCTGGCAAGTATTTCCGATGACCAAAGCTCCTACTCGCCGCACACCGAGACAGGGACGCCCGCCAAAATCGGAGGAGCCGCTTCTCGACGCGCATATCCTCGATTGCGCGCGCCGAGAATTCCTTGAGCACGGCTACGCGGCGGCGACTGTGGACATGATTGCTGCTCGGGCGAGATCATCCAAGCGGACGATCTATGCGCGCTACCCCACCAAGGCGGCCTTGTTCGAAGCGGCGGCCGCGGATCACATCGACCGCATGATCGCGCCAATCGAAGCGGCGATAAATCCTCAACTCGCGGTTCGCGATCAACTTATCCGGCTTGGGAAAGCATTATTTGCCGCCGCAACAGACCCGGCTTCGCTTGCGATGGATCGGATCGTTATCGCGGAGGCGAACACATTCCCCGAATTGGCGGCGCGGCTGCATCAAAACGGGTTCGAGCGCATAACAACGCTCGTGGCGCGGCTGCTGCACGATGCCGGGGCGGCAAACCCGGCGATTGGAAGTGAGACGTTTTACGCGCTGCTCGCTTTGGCGCCGATGCGCACGGCCATTGTGACGAGGAAAAGGAGCACGGTTCGGGCCGATCAGATCGTGGACTTCCTACTCCGGACGCCCTCGAGCTAGCCGCCCGCCGCCTCTATCCCCCACCCGCGCCGACAATTCCCCAATCCCGCCAACGCCGCGCAGAAAATCTATCCGACCCGCGCAAAGCTGCGCGATACTGCTCGCGTCTTCTGCAGGGAGGTTGTCGGTACCAACGCCAAACAGCGCAGAAGATGCGGATTGAACGTGATGGAGGGTGAAAGCGGCGACGCCCGATCACTCCAGTTTCGAGGAGGATGAAACTCGAGAGCACCGGCGGGAAAAGTGCGAACGACGAACGGGTTCGCACCTGTTGGCATCCCGCCGCACGTCGACCGGGAACGTCGAGCACGGCGCTAAGTCCATGGTCCGGACCCCCAGCGTTTGCGGAGATCGACTGCGAAGCGGCAACGCGGCGATCAGCTACCCAACCGTCCGTCAAAACGCATGGCCCTCCGGCATGACCGCAACGCCCCAGGCTCGCGCCGGCGAACAACAATCCGCGCGAGGGCGCGCTTCGGCACAACCCCACGCTACTACTTTTTGAGCGCTCCGCCGGAGCGCGCCCCGCGCTCCCATCGGAGCAGAGTGAAACGCAAACCCGGAAGCGCCGCGCGCTGTCCGGCTTTTAGCGCTGTGGATCGTAAGCGAGGATCGGCGAAAGCCAGCGCTCCGCGGTCGCCATATCCCAGCCCTTGCGCCGCGCATAATCGGCCACCTGGTCGCGGTCGATGCGGCCGACGCCAAAATACTCCGCCTGCGGATGCGCGAAATAGAGCCCCGACACCGAAGACGGCGGCGTCATCGCCATACTCTCGGTGAGATCGATGCCGCACTTCTCGCGTGCGCCGAGCAGATCGAACAGCGTGCGCTTTTCGGTGTGATCGGGCTGCGCCGGATAGCCGGGCGCGGGGCGGATGCCGCGATATTTCTCGGCGATCAGATCGTCGGCGCTGAGGCTTTCGTCCTTGGCGTAGCCCCAGAGTTCGCGCCGCACCTTTGCGTGCAGCGCTTCGGCGAACGCCTCGGCCAGGCGATCGCACAACGCCTGCGCTAGAATCGCCGAATAGTCGTCATTCGCGCGCTTGAAGCGGATCGCCACATCCTCCTCGCCGAGCCCCGCCGTCACAGCGAAGGCGCCAACATAATCTCCCTGCAGCGCGACATAGTCGGCGAGTGCAAAGTTCGATTTGCCCTCGCCCTTGTCCATCTGCTGACGCAACGTGTGCAGCCGCGCCAGCTCGGCGCTGCGCGTCTCGTCGCGCCAGAGCACGACATCATCGCCATCGCGGCTCGCCGGCCAGAAGCCGACAACGCCCGAAGCCTTCACCCAGCGCTCGGCGACGAGCTGATCCAGCATCGCCCGCGCATCGCGATAAAGACCGCGCGCCGCCTCGCCGACGATGTCGTCCTCCAGCACCGCCGGATAGCGCCCGACAATGTCCCACGAGGCGAAGAACGGCGTCCAATCGATGTAGGGCACAAGCTCAGCGAGCGGGAAATTGTCGAACGCGCGCACGCCGAGAAAGCCCGGCTTCACCGGCGCGTACTCAAGCTGCGGCGCCCGCTCGCGCGCCTTCGCCAACGGCAAGCGCGGACGCTTGTCCTGTCCCGCGAAATACGCCTCGCGCGCGGAATCATATTCGGCCTTCGTTTCGCGCACCAGAACATCGCGATCAGCGCCGAGCAGTTTCTGCATCACCGGCACCGCCCGCGAAGCGTCGGCCACATAAAGCGTCGGCCCCGAATAAGCGGGCGCAATCTTCACCGCAGTATGCGTGCGCGAGGTGGTGGCGCCGCCGATCAGCAGCGGCAGCTTCAGGCCTTGCCGCTCCATCTCGCTGGCGACAAACACCATTTCATCGAGGCTCGGCGTGATCAGGCCGGACAAGCCGATCGCATCGGCGCCGATCTCCTTCGCGCGCTCCAAAATGCGATCGCATGGAACCATGACGCCAAGATCGTCGATCTCGTAGCCATTACATTGCAGCACCACGCCGACGATATTTTTGCCGATGTCGTGCACGTCGCCCTTCACGGTCGCCATCACGATCTTGCCGTTCGACTTGCCGGCCATGCCGGTGCGCTGCTTCTCCTCCTCCATGTACGGAATCAGGTGCGCCACCGCCTGCTTCATCACCCGCGCCGACTTCACCACCTGCGGCAGGAACATTTTGCCAGCGCCGAACAGATCGCCGACGATGGACATGCCGTCCATCAGCGGTCCCTCAATGACGTGCAGCGGCCGCTCGGCCTCAAGCCGCGCCTCCTCGGTGTCGGCGACAATGAACTCGTTGATGCCATGCACCAGCGCGTGCGCAAGCCGCTCCTTCACCGGCTTATCGCGCCAACTCAGATCCTTGACCGTATCCTTGCGCTTGCCGCCCTTCACAGTCTCGGCGAATTCGAGCAGACGTTCGGTCGCGTCGGCGCGGCGATTGAGCAGCACATCCTCGACACGCTCGCGCAGATCCGGCTCGACATCGTCATAGAGCGTCAGCGAACCGGCATTGACGATGCCCATGTCCATGCCGGCGCGGATGGCGTGATAGAGAAACACGGCGTGCATCGCCTCGCGCACCGGCTCGTTGCCGCGGAACGAGAACGACACGTTCGAAACCCCGCCCGAGACATGCACATGCGGCAGCGTCTCGCGGATGATGCGCGTCGCTTCGAAGAAGGCGAGCGCGTAGTCGGCATGCTCCTCGATGCCGGTGGCGACCGCGAAAATGTTCGGGTCGAAGATGATGTCCTCGGCCGGAAAGCCGACCTTCTCGGTCAGCACGTGATAGGCGCGCGTGCAGATCTCGACCTTGCGCTTGGTTGTATCGGCCTGGCCCTGCTCATCGAACGCCATCACCACGGCGGCGGCGCCATAGCGGCGCACACGCTTGGCTTGCGCGATGAATTTATCCTCCCCCTCCTTGAGCGAGATAGAATTGACGATGGATTTGCCCTGCGCGCACTTGAGCCCCGCTTCGATCACCTCCCATTTCGAGCTGTCGATCATCAGCGGAATGCGGGCGATGTCCGGTTCTGACGCGATCAGGTTCAAGAACCGACGCATCGCCGCCGGCCCGTCGATCAGCGCCGCGTCCATGTTGACGTCGAGCACATTGGCGCCGCTCTCGACCTGCTGCCGCGCGACGACGAGCGCGCCGGCGTAATCGTCGGCCTCGATCAGCTTGCGGAATTTCGCCGAGCCAGTGACGTTGGTGCGCTCGCCGACAACGACGAAATTGGCGAAGGGATTGGCGGCGGTGCTCATTGCTTCTTCCCCGCGTCAGGCCTGCGCGCTTCATCGCCGCCGCACCACGTCCCGAAACGCGCCCCCTCACCCGTTCGAACACAGTTCGAACGACCTCTCCCCCTCACGGGGGCGAGGTTGCGCACATGCTCAAGCCGCCGCATTGAACGGCTCCAAACCAGCCAGCCGCAGCCGCGCATCGTGCGCCGGGATCGCGCGCGGTTTGATGCCTTCGACGGCGTGACGCATGTGTTCGATGTGATCGGGCGTGGTGCCGCAACAGCCGCCGGCGATGTTGATGAGGCCCGCGCGGGCCCATTCAGCGTAGTGCGCTTCCATCGTGTGCGGGGTCTCGTCATAGCCGCCCATCGCGTTGGGCAAACCGGCGTTCGGATAAGCGCTGACCGCGCACTCAGCGACCCGCGCCAGATCGGCGAGAAACGCACGCATATCGGCCGGGCCGAGCGCGCAATTCAATCCGATCGCCCAAAGCTTGGCGTGGCGCAGCGAATTGTAGAACGCCTCGACCGTCTGCCCCGACAGCGTGCGGCCGGAGCGATCGGTGATGGTGCCGCTGATCCAGAGCGGCAACTCGACGCCGGTTTTGTCGAACGCCTCCCAGGCGCCCCACAGCGCCGACTTCGCATTCAACGTGTCGGTGATGGTCTCGATCAGCAGCAGATCGGCGCCGCCCTCGATCAGGCCGAGCACCTGCTCCTCGTAGCCCTTCGCCATGGTGTCGAAATCGACATCGCGCCGCCCCGGATCGCCAACGTCAGGCGACATCGACAGCAGCTTCGTCGTCGGCCCAATCGAGCCGGCGACGGCGCGCGGCTTGCCATCGGCGGCCTCGGCGCGGTCGCAGGCGGCGCGCGCCAGCCGGGCGCCGTCGACATTCATCTCGCGCGCCAGCGCTTCAAGGCCGTACTCAGCCTGGCTGATCGGCGTCGCCGTGAAGGTGTTGGTGCTGATGATGTCGACGCCGGCGCCGAGATAAGCCTCATGCACCTTGGTGATGATTTCCGGGCGCGTCAGTGTCAGCACGTCGCTGTCGCCTTTGAGCGGCGTCGCATGGCCGGCAAAGCGCGCGCCGTGGAAATCATCCGCTGTGAGGCCAAAGCCCTGCAGGTATGCGCCCATCGAGCCATCGAGCGTCAGGATGCGCTTGGCGAGTTCGGCGTTGAGCGCGGCAAGACGTTGATCGCGATTCATGCCGCTTGCTCCTTCGCGCGCACGCCGAGAATCCGGCAGATCGCCGAAGTCAAATCGGCGCGGTTCAGCGTGTAGAAGTGGAAGTCGCGCACGCCTTCGGCCGAAAGCCGCGCACACAATTGCGCCGTCGTCACCGCCGCCACGAGCCGGCGCGTCTCGGGATCGTCATCAAGCCCCTCGAACAGGTGCAGCATCCAGCGCGGAATACTGGCGCCGCAGGCGTCGGCCATTTTCTTCAAGCCCTTCACATTGGTGACAGGCATGATGCCGGGCAGGATCGGCGCGTAAACGCCAGCGCGTGCCAAGCGGTCGCGGAAACGCAGAAACACATCGGCGTCGAAGAAGAATTGCGAAATGCCGCGCGAGGCGCCAGCGGCGAGCTTGCGTTTGAAATTGTCGATGTCGTGCTCGAAGCTCGGGCTCGATGGGTGCTTCTCGGGGTGCACAGCGACGGAGATGTCGAAGCTGCCGATGCGGCTCGCCGCCTCAACAAGATCGACCGCGGTCGCGTAGCCTTGCGGATGCTGCAGGTACGGCAAGCCGACCCCGCCCGGGGGATCGCCGCGCAATGCAACGATGCTGCGCACGCCCGCGCTCCAATAACCGCGCAGCACCGCGTCCACTTCCGTTCGGCTGGCGGCGACGCAGGTGAGGTGCGCAGACGGCTTCAGCGTCGTTTCCTTGACCATGCGCGCGACGGTGCGGTGGGTGCGGTCACGCGTGGAGCCGCCAGCGCCATAGGTGACCGAAACAAAAGTCGGCGCCAACGGCTCGAGCTTGCGGATCGAGTCCCACAATTGCGTTTCAAGCGCATCGCTCTTGGGCGGAAAGAACTCGAACGACACGCGCGGGCGGCCGATCTTCTCGGACGCCTCCACGATCAGATTTTGCGCTGCGCTCGCGCTCATGCCTTGTCCCCTGCCCAAATCTTCACCGTGAGCGCGCCGGGCTTGTCCGGCGCCAGCGCCTTGATCTTGAGGCGCTGCAAGCCTGCCGCCTCGCACCATTCGCGGATCTCGGCATCGGCGAAGCCGAGACGGCGATGCGCGTGTTCCTCGCGCAGAAATTCGAGCGCATGCGGCGCGAAATCGACGATCACCAGCCGCCCGCCGCGCTTCAACAGCCGCGCTGCTTCAGCCACCGCGCGTGCAGGATCGGAAAGGAAATGCAGCACTTGATGGATGGTGACGAGATCGGCGCTCGCCGCCTCCATCGGCGGCGCATACGCATCGCCAAAGCGCACGCCGGCCTTGGCGGCGAGATCGCCAAGCGAAGCGCGCGCAATCGCCAGCATCTGGCGCGAGGTGTCGAAGCCTTCGGCGCGCGCAACGCGATCGGCGAACAGCTGGATCATGCGCCCTTGGCCGACGCCAACATCGGCCATCAACGCGAACGGGCCCTTGCCTGCGGCTTCGAGAATGGCGCTGTCGATATCCGCTTCCGGCAGATGCAGTGCGCGCACACGCTCCCAATCGGCGGCGTTGCGCGCGAAATATTGCGACGCGGCTTCATCGCGCGCGCTGCGGATCGCGCTCAAGCGCTCTGCATCGCGGGCGATGAGCGGATCGGCCGGATCGAGCGTCGCCAACACCGCTTCGGCCAGATGGCGCTCGGCGCTGTGCGCGCGCGGCAAACGGTAGAACACCCACGCGCCCTCGGGCGCGCGCTCGACCAAGCCCGCCTCGGTCAGCAGCTTGAGATGGCGGCTGACGCGCGGCTGGCTTTGCCCCAGCGCCTGCGCCAGTTCGCCCACCGCCAATTCCCCCTCCGTCAGCAGAGCCAGCGCCCGCAGGCGGGTCTGCTCGCCAGCGGCGCGCAGGGCCCCGACCAGCCGCTCGGCATCCCGGCGCTCCGCGACTGGAGGATTTGGAGATATAAACATGTCTTTATATGATAGCGGCAAAAGGCGTGGCGTAAAGCATGACTTCAAGGGGCCCGCTGTTCGCGCCCGCAAAAAGGTTTTTGTTGCGTGACCTAAACGCCTCGCCCCGGAAATCGGCGGCGTTTTTCAGGGGGTTATGAGCGCACCCTCGGCGCGCAGAGGCGCGCCCGCGGTCACAGCCGGGGCGTGCAAAGTTGGATTAACCGTACCCGATTACTATCTCGCCCGGGCCAAGGGGACAGCCGCATGCGGAAGACCGTGTCAGTTGTGACGTTTGTAGCGTGTTTGGGCGCACCCGCGCTTGCGCACGCTCAAACCGTCGCCGACCCCTGGGAGGGGTTCAACCGGCGCATGTTTGCCGTGCACGAGGCGGTCGATCAGGCCGTGCTCGAACCGGTCGCGCGCGGCTATCGCGCGGTGACGCCCCAGCCGGTGCGTACCGGCGCGCAGAACTTCCTGCGCAATCTCAAAGCGCCCGTCATCTTCATCAATGACGTACTGCAAGGCGAGGTCGTCCGCGCCGGCACGACGGCGGCGCGCTTCGGCGTCAATACCACGATCGGCCTCGCCGGCGTGCTCGATCCGGCCACCAGCCTGGGCTTGGAGCGGCACGACGAAGATTTCGGCCAGACGCTCGGTGTTTGGGGCCTTGAAGCTGGACCGTACATTTTCGTGCCGATCCTCGGGCCGACGACGCTACGCGACGGCGTCGGCCAAGCCGTCGATGCCGGCTTCGATCCGCTGACCTATTCGACCGGCGAAGACGCCGACGAAGCGCGCATCGGCCGCGGGGTGCTGAGCGGTTTGTCGGCGCGCGAGCAATTGCTCGATACCGTCGACGATATCCGCACCACGTCCGCCGATCCGTACGCGACCATACGCAGCTCGTATGGCCTGCTGCGCCAAAGCGCGATCCAAAACGGACGCAACGACGTCCAAGACTTGCCGGATTTCGATGCTGTTCCTGAAGACGAACAGCAAGAGCCGGCGCCGGGGGGCGGCGAGCCCAGCGCAGAACTCTCCCCTGCATCCAAACCCACCACTCTGGCGCATCTCACGCTGGAGAAACTGACAGGAGACGTAGAGTGACCGCCCGCTCTTTCACGCGCGCAGCTTTTCTGGCCGGCATCGCGAGCATCGCCGCCGTCGCCACAGCGCCTGAGGCCTTCGCGGCGCGCAACGCCGACGTCGAGCGTTATGTACAGGAAAACGCCACCGCCGCGCTGCGCACGCTCGGCGACCGCTCGATATCGTCCACGCAGCGCCGGCAGCTGTTCGATCAGCTGATGGCGCAGTTCGCCGACATGCCGCGCATCGCCAATTTCGTGCTCGGCCGCTACAGCGCCTCGCTGCGCGCCGATGCGGCGCTCCGCACCGAGTGGAACCGCACGTTCCAGGAATACATGATCGCGATCTACGAAGATCAGCTGCAAGCGTTCAACGGCTCGACGATCCACGTGACCAACTCGGTCGAGCGTGATCCCGGCCGCGACGTGATCGTCCACAGCGAAATGCGTCCGCGCAGCGGCGGCGGCTCGCCGATGCAGGTGCAATGGCGTTTGCTGCGCGCAGGCGCGGGCTGGAAGGTCGTCGACGTCGCCCTGGCGCCGGAAGGAAACCAAATCTGGCTGGCGCAACAGCAACAGCAGGACTTCCTGGCCCAGCTAGGCCGCAGCAATGGCGACATCCGCGGACTGATGAGCACGCTGCGCACGCAAACCGCGGCGATGCGTCAGCGCATCGTGGCGCGCAGCTAACGGAACTCGACGCCGACAGCATCGCTGACGGCGTCGAATCCTTCCGCCGCGAGCAGGCCGTCGAGTTCATCGAGAATGCGCGTGGCCAAGCCGGGCCCGCCATAAACGAGCGCGGTGTAAAGCTGCACAGCGCTGGCGCCGGCTTTGATCTTGGCCAGCGCTGTCAGGCCGTTTTCGACCCCGCCCACGCCAATCAACGGCAAACGTCCGGCCAACGCCTGCGAAAACAGCCGCAGCGTGTGCGTGGAAATTTGAAACAGCGCCTGGCCTGAGAGGCCGCCCTGCTCGTCGGCGTTGTCGGAGGTGAGCTGCGGGGGACGCTGCAGCGTCGTGTTCGAGACGATCAGCGCATCGAGGCCGTAGGTGATCGCCAGTTCAGCGATATCGCGCACCGCCGTCTCATCGAGGTCGGGCGCAACCTTCAGGAACAGCGGCCTGTGTCCATGCGCGGCCTCAAGCGGCCCGCGCGCTTCGCGCAAGCGGCCGAGCAGATCCTCAAGCGCGCCGCGCTCCTGCAGGCCACGCAGACCTGGCGTATTCGGTGAAGAGATGTTCGCCGTCACGTAGGAGGCGCACCGCCACACCCGCCCCATGCCGAGCACATAATCGGCCGGGCGATCCTTGCTCTCCTTGTTGGCGCCGACATTGGCGCCGACGATGCCGCGCTTGTGTGCGCGCGCGGCGAGATGATCGACGAACGGATCGATGCCCTTGTTGTTGAAGCCGAGGCGATTGATCACCGAGCGGTCTTCGGCAAGGCGGAAGAGACGCGGCTTCGGATTGCCGTCCTGCGGCAAAGGCGTGACGGTGCCGCACTCGACAAAACCAAAGCCTGCCGCAAGCAGCGCATCGGGCGCTTCGGCGTTCTTGTCGAAGCCCGCCGCCATGCCGATCGGGTTCGGCAGATCGAGCCCCGCCAGCGTGGTCTTGAGGCGCGGGTAGCGGTCGGCGCGGAAGCGCGGGCCAAAGCCGGAGCGCAGGCCGAGTAGCGCAACCTGGTGCGCCGCCTCCGGCTCGAAAAGGCGCATCGCCTGGGTGGCAAAATCGTGTGGGCTCACAGGCCCTGCGTTCGCCGATTCTGAGCCCGCTGTCGCGGAAAACAGGGTCGCAACCGGACCGAATTCCTATATATGGGTTGTCAGTCCTGACCCGAACCTCTAAGCCAACCCCATGAGCCATGTCGATATCTGGCGCGCCATCGACGCCCTCGCCGCCCGGCGGAGCATGACCGCCTCGGGCCTTGCCCGCGCGGCGGGGCTCGATCCCACCACCTTCAACAAGTCAAAGCGCCAGAGCGCCGATGGCAAAGCGCGCTGGCCTTCGAGCGAGAGCATTTCGCGCGCCTTGGCGGCGGCGGAAACCAGCTGGGATGAATTCGCGGCGCTGCTGGCGGGCCGTGCCGGCGCTGCTGGCCGCGCCATTCCGATCGTCGGCATGGCGCGCGCGGGCGCCGATGGTTTCTTCGACGAGAATGGATTTCCCGTCGGCGCCGATGAAACGGTGCGCTTTCCCAATCTCGGCGAAGAGCCGGTCTATGCGCTCGAAATCGCCGGCGACTCGATGGAGCCGACCTATCGCGCCGGCGATGTCGTCATCGTGCAGCCAGGTTCAGCCGTGCGCCGCGGCGATCGCGTGGTGGTGAAAACGCGCGCGGGCGAGGTGATGGCGAAAGTGCTGGGCCGGCGCAACGAACAGACGGTGGAGCTTCTATCGCTCAATCCCGCGCATGCGCCGCGCGAATTGGCTGCCGCCGACGTCGAATGGATCGCCCGCATCGTCTGGGCGAGCCAGTAATCAGCCGCGATCCGGCTTCCACGCTGCGATCAGCCGCGGCCCCGCGGCGGCGAGCAATTCGCCCCTCACCTCGAACGCGGCGAAGGCGGAGGTCGGGAAGCCGCTGGCGAAGTCGCGCGCGAGTCTGGAGCCGTCGTGAGCCTGATGCACCAGGTAGCTCACGAGTTCGCCCAGCCCCGGATTGTGCCCGACGACGACAACGCGCTCTGCGTCGCTGGCGGTGAACGCATCCCAAATGCTCTCGGGCGAGGCATGGTAGAGCGCCTCTTCGAAGCGTATCTCGGGGGCCGCACCGGCAAACGCATGCTGCGCAGTCTCGCGTGTCCGCTGCGCAGTGGAGACCAGCGCCACGTCTGGTTTGAGGCCCGCGTCCGCCATCGCCGCGCCAGCTAGCGCAGCCTCGCGCCGGCCTCTGCCGGTAAGTCCGCGCACCTTGTCGCTTGCCGCTTCATCGGGACGGACCGCCTTGGCGTGGCGGAGCAGGATCAGAGTGCGCATGGGCGCAGAGTCTGACGCGGCGGGAAAAAAGCGCAACGGGGCTGTGCGCGAGCCGATCCGCCGCTTTGCAGCCGGGCGCGGGGGCGCTTACATCGGCGCTTCGCTTGGATTCGCGCATATCCGAAGGAGTAGCGCCTGACAGATCTCGTCACCCTCGCCGCCGCCGCAAAGGCATGGCCGTTCGAACAGGCCCGGCTGATCGCCGAGCGGCTTCAGCGCCAGCCCAAAGAAACGGTGGTGTTCGAGACCGGCTACGGCCCCTCAGGTCTGCCGCATATCGGCACGTTCGGCGAAGTGGCGCGCACCTCAATGGTGCGCCACGCCTTCCGCGTGCTGACCGGCGACAAGGTCGCCACCAAGCTGATCTGCGTCTCGGACGACATGGATGGGATGCGCAAAATCCCGGACAACGTGCCCAACCACGAGATGCTGCGTGAGTATCTGCAGAAGCCGCTCACCGCCGTGCCCGATCCGTTCGGCACGCACGAGAGCTTCGCCCACCACAACAATGCGCGCTTGCGCGCCTTCCTCGACAGCTTCGGCTTCGAATATGAATTCGCCTCGGCGACGACGCTCTACAAGTCGGGCGCGTTCGACGCGATGCTGTTGCGCGCGCTGGAGCGCTACGACGCCATCATGGCGATCATGCTGCCCACGCTCGGCGAAGAGCGGCGCCAAACCTACAGCCCGTTCCTGCCGATCAGCCCGACCACGGGCCGCGTGCTGTACGTGCCGATGAAGCACGTCGATGCCAAGGCCGGCACGATTACGTTCATCGACGAAGACGGCGCGGAGGTGACCCAGCCCGTCACCGGCGGTCACGCGAAGATGCAGTGGAAGCCGGATTTCGGCATGCGCTGGGCCGCACTCGGCGTCGATTTTGAGATGTTCGGCAAGGATCACCTGCCGAACCAGCCCGTGTACGCGAAGATCTGCAGGGCGCTCGGCGTCGAGCCGCCGATCAATTTCGTCTACGAGCTCTTCCTCGACCAATACGGCGAGAAGATTTCGAAGACGAAGGGCAACGGCATCAGCGTCGAGCAATGGCTGGCCTACGCAGCGCCGGAGAGCCTGTCGCTGTATAATTTTCAAAAGCCGAAGACGGCGAAGAAACTCTATTTCGACGTCATCCCGAAGGCGGTCGATGAGTACATCTCCTACGTCGATGCTTATCAAACGCAGAATGCGGCCGAGCGGCTGGAAAATCCGGCCTGGCACATCCATGCCGGCGCGCCGCCGCAGAAGGCCTCGCCGATTTCGTTCGCGCTGCTGCTGAACCTGGTGTCCGCTTCGAACGCGCATACGAAGGACTTGCTCTGGGCTTTCATCGAAAAGCATGCGCCGGGCGTCACGCCGGAGGCGTATCCGTTCCTCGACAAGCTGTGCGGCTACGCGATCCGCTATTTCGAAGATTTCGTCGCGCCGACGAAGCAATTCCGCGCCGCTACCGACAAGGAGCGCGCCGCGTTCGAAGATCTGATCGCCCGCTTCGACGCCCTGCCTGCGGAAACGACGGACGGCGAGGTGATCCAGAACGAAGTCTATGCCGTCGGCAAGGAACACGGCTTCGAGCCGCTGCGCGATTGGTTCAAGGCGCTCTATGAAGTGCTGTTCGGGGTCGAGAGCGGGCCGCGCTTTGGTCAGTTCGCCGCGATCTATGGCGTGCGCGAGACCGCGCAGCTGCTGCGGCGCGGTCTCGCTGGCGAGCTGATGAAAACATCTTAGGCGTTGGCGCCGCGCTCGGCGCGCCACGCGGTGAGGATCGCCTCGGCGCTGGCGTCGATGTCAGCTTCGCTGGTGGCGCCATTGATCACCGAAACGCGGATGATCTGATGCCCGCGCCAATGCGCGCCGCCGACAAAGCACACGCCATCCTGCTGGATGCGCGCGATCGTGCGCTGCGTCAGCGCATCAGCGGTCTCGGTGTCCAACGTCGTGCCCAGGCGCACGGCGACTTGATTCAGCACGACATCGTTCAGCACCTCGACATCCGGCTCAGCTGAAAGCCGCTCGGCCATGCGGCGCGCCAGTTCGCAATGGCGGCTGACCATGCGCGCGATGCCCTCGCGTCCAAGCGAGCGGATGGTGGCCCAGGTGGCGAAGCCGCGGCCACGGCGCGACAGCTCCGGCGTGTAATCGGCCGGATGGCGCACGCTGCCTTCAGGCAAATAGCTGGCCGCGATCAGCATGGCGCGGCGATGGGCGGCGGCGTCACGTACGATGGCGTAGGCGCTGTCGTACGGCGTCTGCAGCCATTTGTGCCCATCAACGCCCCAGGAATCGGCGCGCTCCAGCCCGCGCGCGAGGTGTGCGCGATCCGGGCACGCACGCGCCCACAAACCGAAGGCGCCGTCGATGTGCAGCCAAGCGCCCTTCGCGTGCGCGGTTTCCGCGATCTCCTCGAACGGATCGAACGCGCCGGAATTGATGTGGCCCGCCTGGGCGATGGCGATAATTGGACCGGAGAGCTTGTCAATCGTCTGCGCAAACGCGCCTGGACGCATGCGCCCGTTCTGATCGACCGGCACGCTGACAACGCGCTTGGCACCGAGGCCGAGATAACGCAGCCCCGAAAAGACCGTGGAATGCGCCTCCTCGCCGAGCACGACATTGATCTCCGGCGCGCCGAACAAGCCGTCAGCCTCGACGTCCCAGCCGGCGCGGCGCAGCACTTCGTTGCGCGCGGCGGCAAGGCAGGTGAAGTTGGCGATGGTCGCGCCGCTGACGAACCCAATCGATGATGTGCGCGGCAAGTCGAGCAGGTCGAGCAACCATGCAGCCGACGCCTCTTCGATGGCGCACGCAGCTGGAGTGGCGAAGGCGTTGCCCGTATTCTGACCCCACACGCTGGTCAGCCAATCGGCGGCGACGCCCGCTTCCGCCGAGCCGCCGATCACCCAGCCAAAGAAGCGCGGGCCGACCATGTTGGCGAGCCCCGGCTCGGCCTTGGCGATCAACTCGCCGATGATCTCCGCCATCGGCGCGCCGCGCTCGGGTGTGGGCGCGTCGAACACCGCGCGCATCTCCTCGTAGCTGCGCTGCGGGGAATGCGGCCGCGATGGCGCCGCTTCGCGAAACGCTTCCGCGTGCGCTGCGATCCGATCCAGAACCGCACGAAACTCTGTGCTCACAACACCCTCCGTTGCGCCGCGTCTACCACGTCCGCGCGCGCCGTGTCAGCCTCAAGCTCAACCCCCGGTTGGTTGCGGATAAGTTGCATGCCGCGCCTGCTGCAACCCCATGGGGATGGATGGGGCGGCCCGCGACGGCTTGACGCCCGCGGCCGTCACGCTTGATGCGGCTGCGCTTGAGGAAGCGCGCCTGGGCTTCCATCGGCGGTTTCAACAGCGTTCGGCGAAACGCACCTTCACTTGGTTGCAACTGTTCGCGTTCGCGCTTCTCGGCGTGGGGTTGGTGATGGCCGTGCGCGCCGCGCCCCTGCGCACACTGACCGTATTCACGACTGCGGCCTGGTTCATCTTCGCAGCGGCGATTGCGCTCCGCCTGTTCGCGGCTGCGCACTTGAAGCGCGTGCTCTCGCGCCTGGCCGCGCCGGCGCGCTGGCCCACCTACACGATCCTCTGCCCGCTCTATCGCGAGGCTAATGTCGTCTTCGACCTCGTCGCTTCGCTCGATCGCTTGGATTATCCGCGCGAGGCGCTCGACATCAAATTGCTGATCGAGGCCGACGATGCCGATACGTTGGCGATGGCGCTAGCGGCGGTACGCGAACCGCACATCGAGATCGTGCTCGTCCCTGCCGCAAAACCCCGCACCAAGCCGAAGGCCTTGAACGCAGGCCTTGCCCGCGCGCGCGGCGAATATGTCGTCGTCTATGACGCGGAAGACCGGCCGCATCCGCAACAGCTGCGCGCCGCGCTCGCAGCGTTCGAGGACAGCGATGAAAAGCTGGCCTGCGTGCAAGCGCCGCTGGAGATCGACAATCAGGACGCCTCTTGGATCGCGCGCCAATTCGCGGCGGAATATGCGATTCTGTTCGGCGAGATCCTGCCTCTGCTGGCGCGCATCGGCGCGCCCTTGCCGCTCGGCGGCTCCAGCAACCACTTCCGCACCGACGCGCTACGCGCTTGCGGCGGCTGGGATCCTTTCAACGTTACCGAAGATGCTGACCTCGGCTATCGCCTGGCGCGAGACGGCTACCGCAGCGACGTGATTGGCCCGCCGACATGGGAGGAAGCGCCCGTAAATTTCGCCGCGTGGCTGAAGCAGCGCGAACGCTGGATCAAGGGCCACATGCAGACTTGGCTCGTACTAATGCGCAATCCGTTCCGCACCGCGCGTGAGATGGGCGCATGGCGCTTCTGGGCGATGCAATTGGTGCTCGGCGGCGGCCTTCTCGCTGCCTTCGTGCATGGCCCGCTGGCGTTCATCGTCCTGACCGCGGCGCTGTCGCCCTACGACCTCCTCAGCCAGGCGGATTTCGCGCTGGCGCTCTCGGGGTATTGCGTTGGCGTATTTTCAGCGCTGAGCGCGGCGGCGATCTCAGGCAACCTCTCACACGTGCGCGCAGCGCTGACGATGCCGGCCTACTGGCCACTGGCGACGCTTGCGGCCTTCCGTGCGCTACTCGGCTTGGTGTTCAGACCACACCATTGGGCCAAGACCCAACACGGCGTTTCAAGACGGCGCCGTTCCGGCGCACCGGCATCGGCAGCGCCGTCGCAGGATGCCGCGGCGCAAGCCGCGCCACGCAGCGCTCAAGCAAATTGACGCAACAGGCCTGCTAACCGCTCGACCTCCGCCTCATCCTGACTCCAGGACACGACGAGGCGCGCCTCGCCTGATGCTTCGCCGCCCCAATCGTAAAACTCCGCGCCAGCCGCACGCAGACGCTTCAGCGCCTCGGCGCCCGGCCGGATGAACACCTGATTGCTCTCCACCGCCAGCGACAAGCACTTCCCCGCCGCCTCGCCAAGGCGCTGCGCCAGAGCGTTTGCGCGCGCCGCCAGCCGCAGCCAAAGGCCGTCCTCGAGATAAGCCAGGAATTGCGCCGCCGGATAACGGCCTTTGCAGATGAGATGACCACCCCGCTTGCGCCGGCGCTCCACCGCCTCGGCGAGGTCGAGGTTAAACACGACCACGGATTCCGCCGCCATGGCGCCGTTCTTGGTCGCGCCGAACGACAACAGATCAACACCCGCGCGCCAGGTGATATCGCCTGGTTTGCAGTTGAGCGCGGCAACGGCATTGGCAAAGCGTGCGCCATCGACGTGGAAAGCAAGTCCTGCGCGCTTGGCTGCCTCGCCCAGAGCCATCATTTCCGCTTGCGTGTACAGCGCGCCGCGCTCGGTCGCCTGCGAGACCGACAAAGCCGCCGGCTTGACCGAATGGATGCCCCGCGCTTGCCGCGCAACCGCTTCCTTCACCGCCTGCGGCGTCACCTTCGCCCCCTCGCCGTCCATCAGCATGAGCTTGGCGCCGCCGGAATAGAATTCCGGCGCGCCACACTCGTCGCTCTCAATATGCGCTTCACGGTGACACAGCACCGCGCCCCAAGGAGGCACCGCGCTCGCCAACGCGATCGAATTCGCCGCAGTGCCGCTCGCGACGGTGAAGACCCGCACCTCGCGCTCGAACAGCGCGCTCATCACCTGATCGAGCCGGCGCGACCAATCATCCGCGCCATAAGCGAGGCTTGCGCCTTCGTTGACGCGCATCATCGCCGCCATAATTTCTGGCGCGACCGGCGCGGTGTTGTCGGAGCGGAAGTTCATCGTCTCTTCACCATAAGCCAAACGAAGCAAGCTTTTGTACATGATCTCAGCGCGCGCCAGTGCAATTTTTCGTTCTGAAACGGCACGAAACGCCGCAGCGCGAACGCTTACTTTACGCTGCCTGCCTAGAGTTACCGGCAAATTAGCCAAAGAGCCTGCGTGTGCAACACTTCGTCAATCGTCTAGCGCTGGAGCGCACAGCGGCAGAGGCCTTCTCCGGCCCGCGCACGCGCGTGTATCTCATGGCAGCGCTCGCGATGGCGCTGTTGCTCAGTGTCGATGCTGCGCTCGCGGCGATCTGGCTCGGGCTCGCCATCCTGGTTGAGGAGACGCGCAAAGCGCTTTCGCCGCAACTCGCGCACGTTTCCAAAGTCCAAGCCGATGCGGGACGTATCGCGCTCGGCCTGACGTCCGCAGCAAGCCTTGCTGGCGCGCCGGCTCTAGCCTGGCACGCGGGCGGCGCCTACGGACCTGCCGCAGCGACGGCGATGCTGGCGCTACTGCTCGTCGACGCCGCCCTCAATTCCAAACTCGGCCGCCTGCGGACGGTGATCGTCTGTGCGCCGTATGGCCTCCTCGCGCTGAGCTTCATCGTTGACGCCGCCCCCAATGGCGGCGTCGGCGCCGTGTTGGCGCTATTCGGCTGTGCGGGTTTCGCTGCCGCCGCCGTGCTGCACCACATGCACCAAGCCTCACATGCGCGCCAACAGGACGTCGAATGGCTCCGCCAGCTCAATATGAGTTTTGGCGAGAAGGGCGATGCGGCATGGGAAATCAATTACGCAAGCGGCCAGCTGATCGGCGCTGAGAACCTTGCCCGCGTGCTGGGGCGGCCTGTCAGCTTCGCGGACGTTGTCGAGCGCGGCTGTTTTGCCAGCGCCGGCGACCGCACACTCGCGGTCGGCGTGTTCACGCCAGCGAACGGCCCGATGCGCCGCGTTGCGCTCGAACACGCGGTGATCGACGCCAAGGGCGACGCGATCCACGTCCGCCACCAGGGCTTCGTGCGCACCGCCAGCGACGGCACACCTGTGCGCCTGACTTGCATCTCCTCGCGCGCTCAGGCTGAAGCAGCGCCGGAGAGCGCCATCTCCGCCGATCTGCGCCTGCTTTCCGCCGCTCTGACGACGCAGGCCGAGACGCTGCGCACGCTCAGCAACGAACTCTCCTCCCCGCTCGCGGCGCGCCTCGACGACAAGGAGGGCGCCGATCACGCGCGCAGGCTGATGGTGCAAAGCGAGGTGATCGACCGCGGCGTCGACGCGCTGGCCCATGCCCGGCACGCGGCCGAAAGCGCCAACCTCGCCAAATCGCAATTCCTGGCCAATATGAGCCACGAGTTGCGCACGCCGCTCAATGCGATCCTCGGCTACGCCGAGATGCTGCAGGAAGACGCCGAAGACAATGGCGACACGGCGGCGGTACAGGACCTGCACCGCATCATCGCCGCCGCAAAGCACCTGCTCAGCCTCATCAACGAGATTCTCGATCTGTCCAAGATCGAGGCGGGACGCATGGAGGCCGTGGCAGGCCCCTTCAGCCCGACGGAGCTGATGGACGACCTGATCGCGACGGTGCGCCCGCTTGCCGAACAGAATGGCAATCGCCTGCGCATCATCCGCAACGACGACATCGCCTCGGCGCACACCGATTCCACCAAGTTGCGCCAGTGCGTGCTCAACCTGCTCTCGAACGCGAGCAAGTTCACACGCAATGGCGCGATCGACGTTGAGATCGAGCGGCGCATGCACAACGGCGTCGCGCAGATGTTCATTACCGTGCGCGACACCGGCATCGGCATGTCCACCGAGCATCTGGCGCGGCTGTTCCAGCCGTTCGTGCAAGCCGATCCGACGATTACGCAGCAATATGGCGGCACCGGCTTGGGGCTGACCATTACCCGCCGCCTCGCGCAATTGCTTGGCGGCGATGTCAGCGTCGAGAGCACGCTAGGCGGCGGCTCCCGCTTCACGCTGCACGTTCCGATCAAGCTCAGCGACGCCGCCCAAGCACGCGGCGCGGCCGCCGAGATCGACGACATCCAGGGCTCGGAGGACGGCCCGCTCGTCCTCGTCATCGAAGACGAGCCGGATGCGCGCGAACTCGCGGCGCGTGCGCTGACGCGCGCGGGCTTCTCGGTGCTGGGCGTCGGCGGCGGCGAGGCAGGCCTCGCGCTGGCGCGCTCGAAGGCGCCCGCCTTGGTGCTGCTCGACATCTTCCTGCCCGATCGCTCCGGCTGGCGCGTGCTGCAAAGCCTCAAGAACGATCCGAAGACACAGGACATTCCGGTCGTGGTGCTCTCGGTCAACGAAGACCGCGCCCATGCGCTGGCGCTCGGCGCTGCCGAGCACATGGTCAAACCCGCCGATCGCGACAAGCTGGCGGCCACCGTCATGCGCTATGCGCGCAAACGTCCTGCCGAGCAGAAGACGCAGACCGCTGCGTCAGTAACGCCGCTGCCGAAACAGATCGCCGGCTAGCGCACCGCGTGCGCGGCGAGCACGCGCGCGACCACTTCCGTCACCTTCTTCCCGGTTGGGATGTGCAGGAACTCGTTGGGGCCGTGCGCGTTCGAATGCGGTCCGAGCACGCCGGTGACCACGAATTGCGCCTCGGGGAATTTCTCGCCCAGCATGCCCATGAACGGGATCGAACCGCCTTCGCCCATCATCGCGACGGGCTGGCCGAACGAGGCGTGCGAGGCGTCCTCCAACACAGCGTCCAGCCAAGGCGCGGTCTTCGGCGCGTTCCATCCGGAGCCGGCCTTTTCCGGCTCGTATGAGACACGTGCGCCGTAGGGGGGATCGCGTTCGAGGATTTCCTTCATGCGCGCGCTGGCGCGCTTGGCGTCGCCGGTGGGCGGCACGCGCATGGACAGCTTCGCTTCGGTGAACGGCCGCAGCACGTTGCCGGCGTCGCGCGGCACCGGCGCGCCAGCGAGACCAGTCACGGAGAGCGCAGGACGCCAGGTGCGGTTGAGGATGAGTTCGACCAGATCGCCAGTGGCGGGCCGCATGCCCTGCACGAACGGGAATTTCGAGTAGACCGCATCGCCGAGCGCCGCGGCCGCGACCTTCGCTTGCGCCAGGCGATCGGGCGGAACCGGGGCGTTGAGTTCTTCGACGAGAACTTCGCCGGTCTCGATATTCTCAAGCCGCGCCAGCAATTGGCGCAGGATGCGGAAGCTCGACGGCACGATGCCGGAGGCGTCGCCGGAGTGCACGCCCTCTTCCAACACGTCCACACGCAGCGTGCCGCCGACCATGCCGCGCAGCGACGTCGTCAGCCACAAGCGATCATAGTCGCCGCAGCCGCTGTCGAGGCAGACTACGAGCGAGACATTGCCGATACGCTGTGCGAGCGCGTCAATATAGAATGGGAGATCAGGAGAGCCGCTTTCTTCAGACGCTTCGATGACGATGACCGAGCGCGCGTGCGGTACGTTCTGCTCTTTCAGCGCCAGCAGCGCGCCGAGCGCACCGAACATCGCATAGCCGTCATCGGCGCCGCCACGGCCATAGAGCTTGTCGCCCTCGATCACCGGGATCCACGGGCCCTTGCCCTCGCCCCAACCAACCATCTCGGGCTGTTTGTCGAGGTGGCCATAGAGCAGCACCGTATCGCCCGCTTTGGCCGAGCCCGGCACGTCGATGAAAATCAGCGGCGTGCGGCCCGGCAGGCGTTCCACCGATAGCGTCGCGCCAGGCAGCGCCGCGATCTTCTTTTTGGCCCAGCCGACGAACAGATCGACGGCGCGGTCCATGTGGCCGAGCGCGGCCCAATCCGGCTCGAACGACGGCGACTTGTTGGGAATGCGGATGTACTCGACCAAGGTCGGCACGACCTCGTCGCGCCAGAGATCATCGGTGAATTTGCGCAGCTGCGCGTGTGCGATTTCCGCCATTGTGGGCTCCCTTGCGGCATGTCCTAGCGCCAATCGAAACAGACTTCCATGCTGCTTGCACGCGACAGCATGTCCGGCCACCCTCGCCGCCAGGAGCGGTGGACCATGAACAACGCGCGCGCGCCCGTCATTGTTGGTGTGGGCCAGATCAACGACCGGCCAGCCAACGCAGCCGAGGGGCTCAATTCGCTCGAATTGATGCAACAGGCGGCGCAGCGCGCCGACGCCGATGCAGGCGGCGGCTGGCTGCAGCGGCTCGATTCCGTGGCCACGGTCGCGCAGCTTTCATTTTGGGAACTTGGCGATACGTCCGAAAAATTGTCGGCGGCGCTGGGCGTTGCGCCGCGCTTCTGCACGCAGAGCGTCTATCCGAGCGGCGCGAGCCCGATCCTGTTCCTCAACGAGGCCGCCAACCGCATCGCTGCTGGCGAAGCCGAAGTCGCGCTCGTCGCCGGCGCCGAGGCGTTGCGCACTGCGGCCGCACGCGCCGCCGCAAAGGACGCTAGCGCGCGGACGGACGCCGTGCGCGCCGCAAGCGAGCGTGGACGTCCGAGTGGACGCCAACGCTACGGGCTTGCCGCGCCTGTCGACGTCTATCCGCTCTATGAGAACGCGACGCGCGCGGCCTGGAAGCAAAGCTTGGCGGAGGCGCAGGCGGAAAGCGCGGCGCTGTGGTCGTTGATGTCCGGCGTCGCGGCGGGCAACGAACACGCATGGCTGCGCAAGCCGCTCTCCCCCGCCGACATCCTCACCATCAACGACAGCAACAGGCCGATCGCCTTCCCCTACACCAAGCTGATGGTGGCGAACGCGTCCGTGAATCAGGGCGCCGCGTTCATCGTCACCAGCGCTGGCGCGGCGCGCGCGGCGGGCATTCCTGCCGAGCGGCTGGTTTATGTCGGCTATGGCGCAGCTGCCGATGAGCCGGGCGATATCCTGAAGCGCGATCGCTTCGATCGCTCCGTCAGCATGGAGGTGTCGCTGCGGCGAACGTTGGAGCTGAACGGGCTGGCGGCGAGCAATCTCGACTGCGCCGAGCTCTATTCCTGTTTTCCGTGTGTGCCGAAGATGGCGCGCCGCGTCATCGGCTGGCCAATTGAGAAACCGATCACGGTGTTCGGCGGCCTCACCTTCGGCGGCGGCCCGATCGGAAACTATATGAGCCACGCCGTCGCCAGCATGACAGAACAGCTACGCGTTAGCGGCCAACATGGGCTGTTGTTCGCCAATGGCGGTTTCGCCACGCAGAACCACAGCATCATCGTTAGCCGCGACCCCGCACGCGCGACCTCCGCACCCCGCAGTTTCGACTTCCAGGCTGAGGCCGATTCCGCGCGCGGGTCCGCGCCGGCGCTGCTGGACAGCTACGCCGGGCCCGCCGTGATCGAGACCTACACGGTGTTCTACGAACGCGATGGCGCGCCGCGCTTCGGCGCCATCGTCGCCCGCACGCCCAAGGGCGCGCGCTTCCTGGCCAAGGTCCTGCGCGAGGACGAAGCGATGCTGCGCTTCCTCACCGATGGCCAAGCCGAGCCCGTCGGCGCTTCGGGCCACGCCGTCGTAGCCGACGAAGAAGTACGCTGGCGCGCAGCCTAGCTGCTCACTCTGCCGCGAGCCGGGGGACCGGCGCCTGTACCGGCTCGTCCTCGTCACGCCCATCATCGCGCATGACGACGTAGATCGCCGGGATCACCAGCACGGTCAGCAACGTCGACGAAGCGAGGCCGAACAGCAGCGAGATAGCCAAGCCCTGGAAGATCGGGTCGAACAGGATGACGCCGGCGCCGATCATCGCCGCCAACGCCGTCAGCATGATCGGCTTGAAGCGGATGGCGCCTGCCTCCAGCAACACCGCCCTCAGCGGGCGGTTTTCGGTCTTGGCGTGGCGAATGAAGTCCACCAGCAGGATCGAGTTGCGCACGATGATGCCGGCAAGCGCGATGAAGCCGATCATCGACGTCGCCGTGAACGGCGCGTTGAACAGCATGTGGCCGATGACGATGCCGATCAGCGTGAGCGGGATCGGCGTCAAGATCACCAGCGGCAGCTTGAAACTGCGGAATTGCGCGACGACCAGGATGTAGATGCCGAGGATGGCCACCGCGAACGCAGCGCCCATGTCGCGGAAGGTCACGTAGGTGATCTCCCACTCGCCGTCCCAGAGAATAGACGGCGTCGCCTCGTTCTCGGGTTGGCCGTGCATCAGCAGAAGCGGCGCCGGCAGATTGCCCCAATCGTGCTCGCGCACGAGCCGTTCGACATCGAGCATGCCGTAGATCGGCGCTTCGTACGCCCCTGCAAGCTCGGCCATCACCATCTCAGCGTAGCGGCCATTGCGGCGGAAGATCGGGTACGACCCCGCCTCCTCGTTGGCCGAGACAAGCTCGCCGAGCTCGACCAAGCGCGAGCCATCACGCGATGCCGCCACCGGCATCGACGCCAGATTCTGGTTCCAGGCGCGCGCTGACTGCGGCAGCCGCACGGAAATCTCGATCGGGTTGCGCCCCTCGCCGCGATGCGAATAGCCGATCACCTGACCGCCCATCGCCACGGCGATCGAGTCCATCATGTTCTGTTCGGACACGCCGAAGAACTCGATCTCCTCGCGGTTGGGCATCAAGCGCAGGCGCGGACGCTGGGCGCCGAAGCTGTCGTCGATGTCGACGAGGTACGGCACCTGATGGAAGATGCCGCGCAGCTGGCTCGCGACCTCGCGGCGCGTTTGCGCGTCCGGGCCGTACACTTCAGCCAACAGCGTGGCGATCACCGGCGGCCCCGGCGGCACTTCGACCACGCGCACGACCGTCCCTTGCGGCACATGCAGCTCGTTCAAGCGCTGACGCAGATCGAGCGCGATGGTGTGGCTCGCGCGACTGCGCTCGCCCTTCGGCCGCAGCGTCAGTTGCAAATCGCCCAGTTCGGGGCGCTGGCGCATGTAATAATGGCGCACAAGGCCGTTGAAATTGAACGGCGCGGCCGTGCCGGCATAGGCGTCGACAGAGGTCACTTCCGGCACTGCGCCGGCGATGTTGGCGGCCTCGATCAGCACGCGCTCGGTGGATTCGAGCGTTGCGCCCTCGGGTAAATCGACGACGACTTGCAGCTCGGACTTGTTGTCGAACGGCAGCAGTTTCACCCGCACCGTACGCGTGCCGAACAGAGCGCAGGCGGCGATGGTGGCGATGCCGACGATGACGAGGAACTTGCGCGCGCCCTTGCGCGAGCGGATCACTGGCGCGGCCACGCGGCGATAGAGACGGCCGAAGAAACCTTCCTCGTCATGCCCGTGTGCTGCAGCCGCCTCGCCTTTGGGCGCGAATTTCAGCATCAGCCATGGCGCGATGATCACGGCGACGAAGAACGAGAACAGCATCGCCGCCGAAGCGTTGGCTGGGATCGGCGCCATGTACGGGCCCATCAGGCCCGACACGAACATCATCGGCAACAGCGCCGCCACGACGGTCAGCGTCGCGACGATGGTCGGGTTGCCGACCTCGGCGACGGCTTCCACCGCCGCTTCGTCGCGCGACTTGCCCATGCGCATGCCCCAATGGCGGGCGATGTTCTCGACCATGACGATGGCGTCGTCGACGAGGATGCCGATCGAGAAAATGATGGCGAACAGGCTGACGCGGTTGATGGTGTAGCCCATCAGGTTCGAGGCGAAGAGTGTCAGCAGAATCGTGGTCGGAATGACAACGGCGGTGACCATCGCCTCGCGGCGGCCGATGGCGAACCAGATCAGCGCCACGATCGAGAGCGTGGCGAGGCCGAGGTGGAACAGAAGTTCGTTCGCCTTTTCGTTGGCGGTCTCGCCGTAATTGCGGGTGATGGCGACGTCGACGCCATGCGGGATGAGGCTGCCCTCCAGCGATTGCAGCCGCCGCTCGATCGCCTGCGCGACCACGACCGCGTTGGCGCCGTCGCGCTTGGCGATGGCGAGGCTGACCGCCGGCGCCATGCGCTCATGGCCGCTCTCTCGCGTGAAACGCCAGACGCGAGCCTGATCTTCGCGCGGCCCCATCGTCACTTCGGCGACATCGCGGACATAGACGGTGCGCCCATCCGCGGCCTGCACGGTGAGCAGGCCAATCTGGTTGGGATCGTCCAGCGTCTGGCCGATGGCGGTGGAAGCTGTGCCGTCGCGTCCGCGCAGATCGCCGCCTGGGAACGAACGGTTGGCGTTGCGCACCGCCTCGATCACGCTGCCGAGCGGCACGCCATAGAGCGCGAGCCGGCCCGGATCCGGGGCGATGCGGATTTCCTGAGGGCGTCCGCCGACGATGAAGGTGAGGCCGACATCCTCAACCTTCATCAATTCGCTCTGCAACTCGTCGGCGACGCGATAGAGCGCGCTGTCGTCCCAACGGTCCGCCGCGGCCGCGCTTGGCGAAAGCGTGACGACCATGATCGGCACGTCATTGACGCCGCGCGCGACGATCTGCGGCTCGGGAATGCCGACCGGGATGCGGTCGTAATTGGCGCGGATTTCCTGCTGGATGCGGACGATGGCGTCGTCCGGATCGGTGCCGACCAGGAAGCGCGCCGTCACCAGCACGCGATCGTCCTCGGTCTGGCTGTAGACGTGCTCGACGCCTTCCACACCCTTGACGATGGTCTCAAGCGGCTTGGTGATCAGCTCCACCGCGTCTGGCGCGCGCAAACCATCGGCGCGCACGCTGATGTCGACCAGCGGCACCGAGATCTGCGGCTCCTCCTCACGCGGAATGGTGAACAGCGCGAGCAGCCCGAGCGCGAGCGCCGTGAGCAGGAAGAGCGGCGTCAGCGGCGAGCGGATCGTCGCCTTGGTGAGCGCGCCAGAGATGCCGAGCTTCATGCTTGCGGCTCCGGCGGAACGATGGTGTCTCCCTCTTCGAGGCCGGAGAGGATTTCGATGCCGTCAGGCGCCGCATCAGTCGGCACAGGCGCGCCGCGCTGCACCGGCGCATCGATAACCGCGCCGCCGCTTCGAACCAGGCGCACATAATCGACGCCATAACGCGTCACCACGTAGCGCCCTGGCACGACGATCGTTTCACGTTCACCGGCCGGGATCAGCACGCGCACGCGGGCGCCGACGAATTCGCCATCCAAGCCCCGCGCGTCGAGGTCGGCCATGACGCGGCCGTTTTCGATAGCGGGATACACTTGCCGCACGCGCACGCTGAGCGCCGCTTCACCCTGGCGCGCGTCGAGGATGCGGATGTCCTGTCCTTCATGCAGGAACGAGGCTTGCGCTTCCGGCAGTTCCAATCGCAACACCCGCGCGCCGGTTGCGATCGCAACCACCACTTCGCCCGGCATCACCACAGCGCCCTGCGGGATCGGTGCGCGCGTCACACGGCCGTCGGCAGGCGCCAGCACGCGCCCCTGCGCATTCGCTTCCGAAAGCGCCCCGCCTTGCGAACGCGCGGCGCGGAGCTGGGCTTCAGCGGCGCGCGTTTCCGCGTTCACCTGATCCATACGGGCTTGCGAAAGGAAGCCGCGCTCGAACAGAACTTGAAAACGCGCTTGGTCAGCGCGTGCGCGCTCAGCCGCCGCCTCCGCCGCCGCAATGCCGGCGGAACCTGCTTGCGCCTCGAGCGCCAGGCGCTGGTCGCTGATAATCGCCACCACTTGCCCGCGGCGTACAGTATCGCCCTCGCGCACCAGCAACCGGGTCAGAGTGCCGCCGATGCGGGCGCGCGCATCGCCGACATCGCGGCTGGTCAGAACCGCCGCTACAGTCTTGTAGTCGGGCGCGGCGGCGCGGTGGACGACGAGTTGATCGGGATGCGCGGCGGCGGCTTCCTGGCGCGGCGCTTCCTGCCGCGCGCAGGCGGAAGCGCCAAGCAAGGCCAGCACAGCCATCAGACCGCGTAGGCGTTTCATCTCACTCTCCTCCCACTACCTTGCAGAGCGCCCAGACGCTTAACCTTGCGTTAAATCAAGGCGCGTGCGCCGCATCCTGCAAGTGTAACGCCCATACGATTAATTCCATTACTTGCGTATATACGCATGTGCTAATATATACGCAATGGCGCCGCGAGCGCCTGGGAGGAAAAACAATGGCCACCATCGCGATTCTCGGCGCAGGCCTGGGCGGCGTGCTTGCAGCTTATGAGGTTAAGGCCGCGGCGCGGTCAAAAGACAAGGTCGTGCTGATCTCCAAGGGAGATACCTACCATTTTGTTCCCTCGAACCCTTGGGTCGCCGTTCAATGGCGCCAGCGCAACGCCATCGAGGTCAATCTGCCGCCGGTGATGAAACGCAAGGGGATCGAGTTCAACGCCGCCGGCGCCAAGCGCCTGCATCCGGGCGAGAACCGCATCGAACTCAATGACGGAACCTCGCTCAACTACGATTATCTGGTGATCGCCACTGGCCCGGATCTGGCCTTCGATGAGATCGAAGGGCTCGGCCCCGAACGCTTCACCCAATCGATCTGCCACGTCGACCACGCCGAACGCGCCGCAACCGCCTTCGACGCCTTCTGCGAAGCGCCCGGCCCGATCGTCGTCGGCGCCGTGCAAGGCGCGTCCTGCTACGGCCCAGCCTACGAATTCGCCATGATCCTCGACACCGAGCTGCGCCGCCGCAAGCTGCGCGACCAAGTGCCGATGACGTTTGTCACCGCTGAACCCTATGTCGGCCATCTCGGCCTCGACGGGGTTGGCGACACCAAGGGGCTGCTCGAAAGCGAAATGCGCGAGCGCCACATCAAGTGGATCACCAATACGCGCATCGCCAAGATCGAGCACGGCAAGATGATGGCCGAGGAGCTGAACGAAGACGGCTCGGTGAAGACCACGCACGAGCTGCCGTTCAAGTTTTCGATGATGCTGCCGGCGTTCCGCGGCGTGCCGGCGATCATGGGCCTTGAGGGCCTCGTCAATCCGCGCGGTTTCGTCATCGTCGACAAGCACCAGCGCAACCCGGCCTATCCGAACATCTTCGGCATCGGCGTGGCGGTAGCGATCCCGCCGACTGGCAAGACGCCGGTTCCGGTCGGGGTGCCGAAAACCGGCTTCATGATCGAATCCATGGTCACGGCCACCGCCAAGAACATCGGCGCACTGCTGCGCGACAAAGCGCCGGAAGAGCAAGCGACATGGAACGCCGTCTGCCTCGCCGATTTCGGCGACGAAGGCGTCGCCTTTATCGCCCAGCCGCAAATTCCCCCGCGCAACGTCAATTGGTCGGCGCACGGCAAATGGGTGCACTTGGCCAAGGAGCAGTTCGAGAAATACTTCCTCGGCAAGCTCCGCCGCGGCCAGAGCGAGACCTTCTACGAAGCGCTCGCGCTCAAGGTGCTAGGCATCGCCAAGCTGAAAGAAACCCGGCACTGAAAGAGGCGCCACAATGACCAAGCAAGCCGTCTGCCCTTCCTGCGGCACTGGCAATCGCATCGGCTCGGGCGATCCGCTCGCGGCCAAGTGCGGCCGCTGCGGCGGAAAGCTGTTCACACAGACGCCGGTGGACGTGGACGATGCGCAGCTCGAGGCGCATCTGAAGCTGAGTTCGATGCCGGTGCTGGTCGATGTCTGGGCGCCGTGGTGTGGCCCCTGCCGAATGATGGCGCCGCATTTCGCCGAAGCGGCGCGCGCGTTCGAGCCGGCCGTGCGCTTTCTCAAGCTCAACGCCGATCAGAACCAGGCGCCGGCGCGCCTGGGCGTGCGCGGCATCCCGGCGCTGATCCTGTTTCACAAGGGCCAGGAAGTGGCGCGCCAAGCTGGCCTCATGAGCGCAGCGCAACTGGCGGCGTGGCTTAACCAGGCGCTCGCCTCACTCGGACAATCGGAGATGCAACGATGACACTCGACCGCGCTGTGCTGGCCTTCGCCGGCTTCGTCGTGCTTTTGAGCCTGGCGCTCGCGACCTGGGTTCACCCCTATTGGATCGCGCTCACGGTGTTTGCGGGCCTCAACATGTTTCAGGCCGCGTTCACCGGCTTCTGCCCGGCGGCAATGATCTTCAAGCGCCTCGGCGTGAAGCCCGGCACAGCGTTCAAATAGGCTATTTGCTGTAGAGTTCGCAGAGCGCCCCGACCAGCTTCTGCGCGGTCGGGTTTGCGAGTTTGTAGTAGATGTTCTGCCCGTCGCGCCGGGTGGCGACGAGGCCCTGCGCCCGCAGCTTGGCCAGATGCTGCGACAGCGCCGATTGCGTCAGACTCACATACTCGCCGAGTTCCGATACCGACATCTCGGTATCGCTCAATCGGCACAGGATGATCAGGCGCTGGTCGTTGGCGAGCAGCTTCAACAGCTCCGCCGCCTCGCCGGCGCGGCTCTCCAGTTCGCGGATCGCTTTCTTGTTCTTGCTCAGCGGCGGCGGCATCGGGGCTCCTGGCGCGTATATTAGCATACGCGCATATACTTCCAAGCCTTCCCGGCGCACCCTGCGCTCTTGCGTGAGCTAGCGTTTCGGCTATCTCTCTGCCCGCTCGCGGGCGTAGTTCAGAGGTAGAACGTCAGCTTCCCAAGCTGAATGTCGGGGGTTCGATTCCCCCCGCCCGCTCCAGGCTTAACGCCCGCGCAGCTGGTCGCGGTTTTCTTGAATGGCGCCGCCGCCCGAAGGCACGTCGAGCGTGCCGACAGCGGCGAGCAATTGACGCTCGGCGACGACGAGGTTGCGCTCGGCTTGCGCCAAGGCGATCCGCGCGTCGAGCAGGTCCTGCTCCTGGTTGAGCACTTCGACGGTGGAGCGCAGGCCGGTTTCCTGCTCGAGCGTGACGCCTTCATAGGCCAGCTCGGCGGCCGAAACCTGTTCGCGCGCTGAGTCGACCGCAGCGCGCGCACTGGCGAGGCCGGTCCAGGCGTTGGTGACGGTTTCCTGCACGGTGCGCTGCACCGAGGCAAGATCGAGATTGGCGGCTGAGCGCAGCGCGCGCTGCTGGCGCGTACGCGAGCGGATGGCGCCGCCCTGGAACAGCGGCACCGCGACCCGCACGCCAACGGAATCGATCGAGGTGTCGTCGAAGCTGTCGTCGAAATTGCCGCCCAGACCCGCGCCGGCTTCGAGCGTCACGTTGAGACGGCCCTGTGCCGCCGCGACGTCGACATTCGCATCGGCCAGTTCGACCGAGGACTCGGCGGAGATCAGCACGGGGCTGAGGCGCGTGGCCGATTCCAGCGCGCTGTTGAGGTCGGTGGGCAGGCCGGTGGCGCGCGCCGGCGCGGCCAGCTCTGAAGGCGGATAGCCGACGAGGCGCTGATAGGCTTGAACCGACGCGGCGAGAGCGCCTTGCGCCTGAACCAGCAGCGTACGCGCTTGCGCCAAGCGAGCCTGCGCTTGCGCCACATCGGTGCGCGTGACGACGCCGGCGTCGAACTGAGCCTGCGCGTATTCGAGCAGGCGCGTCAGATTGTGGACCGTGGTCTCGCGCGCGGCGACGATGGCCTGCGCTTGGCGCACGTCAGCGTAAGCGCGCGTCACGTCGAGCAGCAGCGTCTGGCGGGCGAGTTCAAAATTCGAGACCGCGCCCGCGATCTGCGCGCGCGCGGCGCGCGTGCCGGCCAGAACACGGCCGGAGCCGAACAGCAATTGTGAGAGGTTGGCCGAACTCGACCAGCTTTCGTTGCGCCCGGTTTCGAGCAGCGGATTGTCGCTGTCGCGGTCGGACCAGCCGGCCGTCCCGCTGAGCGAGACTTGCGGCAGCGCCGCGGCCCACGCCTGCGGCAGCGCCTCTTGGGTGGCGCGCAGGCGCTGGCGCTGCGCGGCCAGCGAGGGGTTGGTTTCCTGGGCTGCGACCATGGATTCCGCCAGCGTTTCGGCCGCGGCCAGCCCGGGGGCGATCGCGGCCGCCAGCGCGGCCATGGAGACGATCAGCTTACGCATGAGAACTTCTTCCTCACTCCCGCCGCAGCGCTTCGATCGGATCGAGCTGAGCAGCGCGCCAAGCGGGATATGCCCCGAAAACGACGCCAACCAAGGCCGAGAAGCCAATCGCCATGGCGGCATTTTGCGGCGCCACCACCAACGGTAGGTTAAACAAGGATGTCATGCCCCAGGCGCCCAATACGCCCAGAACGAGACCAATTATTCCTCCCGCAACGGAAAGCGTAACAGCTTCCAGCCCAAACTGATGAAGAATATCTGACTGACGCGCGCCCAGCGCCTTGCGCAGGCCGATCTCGCGAGTCCGTTCAGTTACGCTCACCAGCATGATGTTCATGATGCCAATGCCGCCAACCAGCAGCGACACGGCTGAAATCCCACCCAATAGATAGGTGAACACTTGCGTGGTTTGAGCCGCCGCCTGTGTGATTGAACTCAAATTCTGCACCGTGAAGTCATCTTCGCCCTCGCGGGTCCGGTGGCGCTGGCGCAGCAGGGTTTCAACGTCCTGCTGCATGCGGTTGAGTTCGCCCTCATTGGCCGCCTTCACCGATATCTGACTGACCGAGTCAGCACGGCGGTTGCGGCCGGAAATGCGGCGTTTCACCGTCGTCAGCGGGGCCAGGACGATATCGTCCTGGTCCATGCCGAAACCGGACTGGCCCTTGGAGGCCAGCACGCCGATCACTTCGAAGGCGCCGCCATTGATCCGCACGGTCTGGCCGACCGGATCGACATTAGGAAACAGTTCATTCGCCACCGTCGCGCCGAGCACGACGATGCGGCGCGCCTGGCGCTCTTCGCTGTCTTCGAAGAAGCGGCCTTGCGCGATCTCCCAATCGCGCGCGACCAGATAATCCGGCGTCACGCCCTCGACCTGAGTGTTCCAGTTGAGCCCTTCGGCGATCACTTGCGCACGGCTGCGCTGCGAAGGCGCAACCACCACGGCGCCCTCGACCTGTTGCCGGATGGCGTTCGCGTCCTCGATCGTAAGCGAGTCCCAACCGGCGCCGGGGCCTGCGGCAGCGCGCACGCCGCCCCCGCCCCGCATCGAGCCGGGCACCACGATCAGCAGATTGGAGCCAAGACTGGCGATCGAGCGCTCGACCTGCGCCTGCGCGCCCGATCCGAGCGCGACCATGGCGACAACGGAGGCCACGCCGATGATGACGCCAAGCGCCGTCAGCGCCGAGCGCATCGGGTTGGCGCGCAGCGCCCGCGCCGCGCTGGAAACAAGGTCAGACGTGCGCATCATGGCGCGATAT
The DNA here is from genome assembly GCA_016791385.1 of Hyphomonadaceae bacterium. GTDB lineage: Bacteria > Pseudomonadota > Alphaproteobacteria > Caulobacterales > Aquidulcibacteraceae > Vitreimonas. The sequence continues at coordinate 8,151 of JAEUMR010000047.1, read as the reverse complement.
CCGTTCGTTGTTGGTGTCGGCGATGATGCGGCCATCGCGCATCTCGATCGTGCGCTTGGTCGCTGCGGCCACTTCCGCATCGTGCGTCACCAGCACGATAGTGGCGCCCTCGCGTGACAATTCGCTGAATAGCGCCAGAATTTCCTTGCCGGTGTTGGTGTCCAGCGCGCCGGTGGGTTCGTCAGCGAGGAGCAGCGCCGGCCTGCAAGCAAGCGCGCGCGCGACGGCGACGCGTTGCTGCTGGCCGCCCGAAAGCTGCGTCGGCCTGTGCGCCACGCGATCGCCAAGGCCTACCCGATGCAGCAGCGCTGCAGCGCGTTCGCGCCGTTCGGCGGGTGCGATCCCGCCATAGATCATCGGCAGCTCGACGTTTTCGAGCGCGGTGAGACGCGGCAGCAGATTGAAGCTCTGAAATACGAAGCCAATGGTGCGGTTGCGGAAGCCGGCCAGTCCTTCGTCATCCATGCCGCCGATCTCGGCGCCATCAATGACGATGCGGCCCGATGTCGGCTTATCCAGCGCGCCGATGATGTTCATCAGCGTCGACTTGCCCGAGCCGGATGGGCCGATGATAGCGCAAAAGCCGCCGCGCTCGATGGAAAGGTCGACGCCGTCGAGCGCGCGCACGGTCTCCTCACCCATTTGATAGAGCTTGACGACATCGTGCGCTTCGATCAGCGGCGGCGCCATCACGCGCCCCGAATGCGGACGCCGCCGGCGCCGCCGCGCGAACCGCCGAGCGGTCCATTTTGCTGCTGCGGCGCCTGCGGGCCGCCGCCAACGATCACCTGATCGCCCTCAGCGAGGCCGCTATGAATGAGCGTGTAGCTGCTGTCGGCAATGCCGATCACGACTTGCACAGGCGCCGGGCGGTTGTTGCGCAGCACCCACAGCACGGCGTCCTGCCGCACTTCGCGGCGCTGGCCGGCGCTTGCGCGCATTTGCGCCAGCAATTCGCGCTGATGCGCGTTCAATGTTGGTTCGAGTTCGCGGATCACCTGTTCACGCACTTGGCGCATCAGCGTCCGGCGATTGCCGCCGTTGCCGCTCTGCGCGGAGGCCATCGCGCTCTGGAACGCTTGGCGTGCAGTTTGCTGTTGCTGTTCGTTGAGCTCGAGCGCTTGCGTCAGCTGCGACGCGCCGCGCGCGCCCTGTCCGCCGCCTGCCGCTTGACCTTGCGCTTGCGCGCCAGCGCCGCCTTCCTGCGTCATCGCTTGCGCCTGCGCTGCCAGTTGAGGATCACCCGGGCGGAAACGCAGCGCCGTGTTCGGCACGCGCAGCACGTTGTCACGCTCCTCGATAACGATTTCGGCGTTGGCGGTCATGCCGGGCAGCAATTGGCGGCCTGGATTGTCGGCTTGAACGACCACCGTGTAACTGACGACGCCTTGCTCGGCCACGCCCTGCTGGCGCACTTGGCTGACGCGCCCCTCGAACTGACGATCGGGAAATGCATCGACAGTGAAGCGGACAGGCATGCCCTCTTCCACCTCGCCGATATCGGCTTCGTCGACGGTGATGTTGGCCTGTAGGCGCGAGAGATCCTGCGCGATCACGAACAGCGTCGGCGCTTGGAAGCTAGCGGCGACGCTCTGGCCGACATTGACCTGGCGATCGACAACAACGCCATCGATCGGCGAGCGGATCACGCTGCGATCGAGGTCGGTGCGCGCAGAGGCAAGCGCCGCCTGCGCCTGCGCCACGGCCGCGCGTGCGGTGTCTCGCGCGGCGCGCTGCTGCGCCATCAATTGCTCGGACGCGAAGCCGCGCTGCTGCAGCGCCACGTAGCGCTCGTAATCGGCGTTGGCGACCGCCGCCTGCGCCTGCGCCTGCGCAAGCTGCGCTTGCGCCTGCACGATGCGCTGCTGGAACGGCGTCGGATCAAGGCGCGCCAGCACCTGGTTCGCGCGCACTTGCGAGTTGAAATCGACCAAAACCTGCGTCACCGGACCCGACACCGTCGAGCCAACATTGGCGGACACAAGCGGCTGTAGCGTGCCGGTGGCGCTCACCACGCGTGTGATGGCGCCGCGATCGACGGCCGCGCTCCGATAGGGCTCTGTGTTACTGTCGCCGCGCAAAAACAGCCAAGCCAGCAGCAAAATCAGAAGGCCGCCGCCAACGACCAGATAGAGGTTGCGCCCGCGTAGCAGGGCTGGCCGCCTAGACCAGAGTTCCTGCACCTTCTGTTGCGGGCGCGTCAGCATGCGTTCCTCTCAGCTGGTTGCGGCGCCGGCTTGAGCAAGGCTCACACCGGCGCCGGAGAGGATACGCTTCCTCTCGCGGCTAAGCTCGCGCTCGCACGCAGATGTTGCGCAAGTTTGTCGTAAGCGCCCCGGCGCATGCGCCGGGGATGAAGCTTTGGTGAAGCGCTCCCCTGAGAGGCGAGCTTCAACCTCAGTTGAAGGGGCGATCGCCCATCGGCGAAGGGCTGTTCGGACGCCGGCTCGGCGTGCGGGCCTGCCCGACGAGACGGATGAGTTCGGAGCGGCGGATATCGCCGCTCTCGTCCTCGTCGTAATCGCGCATGCGGCCACGGATTTCGGTCTCGAATTCCTCGCGGGTGATGACATTGTCGACGTTGCGGTCGAAATCCAAACGGTACGGGCCGAGCTGGCCGCCGCCGAGAACGGCGTTGGCCCAGTTCTGAAACTCGATCGGCTGCAATTGTCCGTCGCTGTTTGCGTCAGCGCGGCTGAATTCTCTGGCCGTGCCGGCCTCCATTTCGGCCGTGGTGGTGCTGAGATCGCCGTCGGCATCGAACGAAACGAACAGCAGGGCGTCGGCTGAGAGCAAGGCGCGGATCGGCTCGTGGGTATCCGTGCCCCGGCCAGAACCGCTGGCGCATGCCGTAAGAGCCAGAGCGCCAAGCACGCCCGCTACGATCTTGATCTTCATGCACGGTCCCTTCGTTCGAGCCCAATTTGTGGGCTCCACACCTGGGCAGCCTTATGGCGAACGCCCCGTTTCTCGCTTCAAGTGCGACGCCGCCGCCAAACTGGCAAGCCTGACGCGCGCGGCGGCGCCCAGAAATCTGAAATCCGGTTCGCCTGAATGGATGCTGAAGCCGATCGGACTCGGGACCAAGCCCTTACTCGACCCGTTCAACGGCATAGCCGCGGGCCCTGAGGGCGGCGACAAGGCCATCCTCGCCCAACAAGTGAGCAGCGCCGACGGCGACGAAATCCACGCCCGAGCTTTCTAGTTCACGCACCAAAACCGGCGTCCAAGCCGCATTGCGACGCGCCAGCAGTACATCGTAAGCTTCGGGATATTGCGCGCGCATGTCGTCCACGACCAGCGCCTGCAAGGTCTCCAGATCGCCGTGCTGCCAGGCGGCGGCCATTCGCTCCATCAGCGCGCCGCCATTTTCTGCCTCGTCGATAGCCTGCAGCACCAATTCCCGCGCTTGCTCGCCGTCGATGCTGGCAAGGATGCGCACTTGCTCTTCGGCGGTTTCAAACCAGCGCATGGTCTTGCCGGCCGCGTCGGCTTGGCCATCGATTAAGCGATCGGCGCCTGCATTCGGGTCGTACCCGGCTCGGATCATCGGCAGGATCGACAGCGTTATCGCCGCCATCCACGGACGCATGCGATCCAGCACGCGCGGATCGGCGCCATTGGCGCGCGCGAACGCTTTGATGCGCGTGTTTTCTGCGTCGCTGAAATAGCTCGAGAGCGGCTGCTCCGGCGGCGCCAAGCCATATTGCAGCGCCAGCGTTTGCGCTTGCGCATCGCCCCCAGGCGATATTTCGAGTTCAGTCCAGACCTCGCTAGCTTGCGTCAACGCCGCTTGAGCCGCAGGTCCGCCCCACGCTTCGTCAGGGCGGCGGATATGCAGCGTGCCGAACAGGTAGAGCGCCGAATCCGCGTCACGCGCGACGAACAGAGCGGGGCTTTGCCGTTGCGCTTCTTGCGCGAATGCGGAAGGCGTCGCGAGCAGCAGCGCGGCGGCGGCCGAAACAACAATCTTCGTCAGCTTCACCGGGTCTCCCCTCGCTCAGCGCCACGGCGCGAAATGCTTGGAAAGCTTGAGCCCCTGCCCCTGATAGTTCGAGCCAGCCTCGCCGTAGAGCCGGTCCACCGGCCCCGACAGCGGCTCGAACACCAGCTTGCCGACAGGCTGGCCGTCTTCAACGATGAACGGCACATCGCGCGAACGCACCTCCAGCACGGCGCGTCCTTCGTTCGGCGCAACACCGAAACCGGGATCGAAGAAGCCTGCATAATGCGCGCGGAATTCGCCAAGCTCCGGGCGGATCGGCGCCATCTCCGCTGCTTCGTCGGCGGGGATGATCACGTTCTCTTTCGATGCGAAAATATAGAACTGACCCGGATCGAGCACGACGCGGCCATGCCGCGCCTCCATCGGCTCCCAGAAGTCGCGCGGGTCATAGCCACCGACACGATCGACGTCGACGACGCCGGAATGGCGCTTGGCGCGAAAGCCGACGGGGCCATCGAGCGCCAAATCCATCGAGAAATTGATCTCGCGTTTGGGATGGGGCGGCCCGCGCCGCAAACGCACCTGACTCAAACGCGTGCCAGTGCGCACCAGCACTGAGAACGTGCACGGGCTGATCTCGGCCCACATCGGCCCGTGGTAGCCCATCGGAATGTAGTCGAACGATTGCGCGCCATCGGTGATCAGACGCGTGAAGACATCGATGCGGCCGGTGGAGCTCTTAGGATTGGCCGCGCCATGCACGTGGGCCGGCAGCGCGAGCTCTTCCTGAACTTGGACGAGATAGACGCAACCGGTTTCGAGCACGGCGCCGACGGTCAGGTCGATCTTGTGCATGACCAGTTCGCCGTCGAGGCGGTCCTGCACGCGCGCGCCGGCGCCGGGCAGGAACGAGGCGCGCAAACGGTAAGCCGTCTCGCCCAGCCGCAGGTCGAGGCTGGCCGGCTGGATCTGGTCGTCCAGGAACGGCGCGTCGGCGACGATCCAGCCCTGCCGGATCGCACGCTTGATCTCGCTGTCGGAAAGAACGCCGTGTGTCGTGCTCACTTCAAAATCTCGCCTGCCCGAACGGAAGCCTTGCTGGCGCGCATTGCGGGCTTTGTCCAGCGCCCGGCGCTGGTCTAGGGTGCGGCCCATGTACGAGCAGGAAACGGCGGGCGTGGTGGTGCGGGTGGCGCCGCACTATCTGGCGGATCAATCCGCGCCGGACCGCCGCCGCTTCGTCTGGTCCTACACTATCGAGATCGAGAACCGCAGCGCCGACACGGTGCAATTGCTGTCGCGCTTCTGGCGCATCACTGATGAGAACGGGATCACGCAGGAGGTGCGGGGCGAAGGCGTGATCGGCCAGCAGCCGGTGATCGAGCCTGGCCAGCTGTTCAAGTACACGAGCGCTGCGCCGCTCGCGGCGCCGTCCGGGGTGATGTTCGGGGCCTATTCGATGCAGCGGCTCGACAATGGCGAAGCATTCGACATCGACGTGCCGATCTTCGCGCTGGAATCGCCGCACCAATCGAAACGTGCGAACTGATGCAACTGATCAGCCTGCTTGGCGCTAAGCTCAAGGCGCCGGCGACGTTGGAGCTTCTGCGCGGTTACGAGGACGAGCTGCGCATCCGATACATCATCGACGTATGGGATGATGGCATCCCCGACTATTACGAAGCGCAAGTCGAACCGGCTGGTTTCCTTTTCCAGCTCAACAAAAATCAGACCATCTACGCCATCCATTGCTACATCAAGCCACGCTACAATTTCTCGCCGATCGATCCGGCGCTGATCGGCGCGCCCGCCTACGCCAGTGTTGAAGCGGTGGTGGCGGCGGCGCATCAGCTTGGATGCACCGCGAAGACGTTCGAGCCGTTCGAGGGATGCGGCGGGGTCCGGCAGATGGCGTCTCTGCATTTCGGCGACCATAGCCGGCACTACGATTTCGCCGATGGCGATCTGACTGAGATCACCCTTTCGCTGCCAACCAGGGACGTGCCATGAGCCATCCAGCTTTTGAAGAAGCAATGCGCCGCGTCATTACCGGCGAAGGCGAAGACGGGCGCTCGCTTGTCATTATCGACGGGCCGCCCTCAAGCGAAGTCGGCGCGCCGGGCTTGGGCGGGCTCTATGAAATCTGGCACGAAGTGCTCGGCGAAACACTCGATCCCAAGGACAAGCGCGAGCGCGGCGAAGCCACGCCGATCCTGTCGCCCGGCGCAGGCAAGGTGAAAGTGCGCTGGTTCGTGATCGAGCCGCCGCCCGAAGGCGCTCCGCCCGATCTGATCAAAGCCGCAGCGCGCGAGCGTTTCGCCCAGTTCGGCGCGGCCGATCATCTGCGCGATCAGGACCGCCATCCGGCGATGCACCAGACCGACACGATTGATGTCATCTGCCTCATCTCCGGCGAAGCTTCGCTCATCCTCGACAACGAGGAGCGCCGTTTGAAGCCAGGCCAGATCGTGATTCAGCGCGGCACATCGCATGCTTGGACCGCCCATGGCGGACCGGCGCTGCTGCTGGCGGTGCTGATCGACCGCAAACTGGCCTAGTTTTCGCGGCCCCAGTTCGGCGCCGGCGTGTCCTGCCCTGCTTCGATCACTTCGCGGCGCATGCGCCGCGCGCGATCAAATAGTTCGTAAAGCGTCTTGCCATCGCCCCAGCGGATCGCGCGCTGCAGCACCGCCAAGTCTTCCGAGAAGCGCCCAAGCACTTCGAGCACGGCGTCCTTGTTGGCGATGAAGACGTCACGCCACATGGTGGGGTCGGACGCGGCGATGCGGGTGAAGTCACGAAAACCGGAGGCGGAATACTTCACCACTTCGCTCTCGGTGACGCTCTCCAGATCTTCCGCCATCGCCACGATGTTGAACGCAATCAAGTGCGGCAAGTGGCTGGTGACGGCGAGCACGACGTCATGGCGCTGTGCATCCATGCGCTCGACATTGGCGCCAAGCGCGCGCCAGAACGCTTCGAGCCTGTCGACAGCCTGAGCATATTCGGGACGCGCATCGGCGAGCGGGGTCAGGATGTGCCAGCGGCCTTTGAACAGCGTGGCGAAACCGGCGTCGGGCCCGGAATGCTCCGTGCCCGCGATCGGGTGGCCGGGGATCAGGAATGCGTGCGGCGGCGCCAGTGGACTCAGCGCTTCAACCACCGCGCCCTTCACCGAGCCGACGTCGGTGATCACAACACCTGGCTTCAGCGCTGGCGCGGCCGCCTCGAGCGCCTCCGCCATGGCGCCGACTGGCACGGCGAGAACGACGAGGTCTGCGCCCGCGACCGCCGCTTGCGGATCATCGAACACCGCATCGCCAAGCTTGAGCGCGCGCGCTCGTTCGCGCACGCGCGGATCGGCGTCGTAGAGGGCGACCGACGCGTTCGCGTCATGCCGCGCCGCCAGCGCGATCGAAGCGCCAATCAAGCCGACGCCGATCACGGCCACACGTTCGAATGCCGGGGCCATCAGATGCGCGCGTATGAGCCGAGCACGCGCACGTCATCGGAGATGGTGCGCGCCAGCACGGCGATGCGGGTATCGTCGGCGGCGATGAACCCTTGGACTTTCACGAGAACCCGTGGTTCAGCGCGCGCGACTTCAGCGCCATCGAAGCCAGCGTCTTCAAGGCCGCGCTTGAGCCGGTGATGGCGGTCAAACGCGAGCAGCATGGTGATGTCGCCGCCCGCCTCCTCCGGCGGGCTCACCGCGAACAGCGCCGCCTCCGGCTCGTCCGTGCCCGGCAGAAGCGGCAGGGCGGCGATGATGTTGAGCGAGTGGAAGCGGCGCTCGCTCAGCGCCGGCCACCAAGCCCCCACTTGCGGGGCGGCCGGCCACCAGGTCACCGCGACCGTGGTCTCCGGGTTTTCGGCGGCGCGCTGCAGCGCGTTCTGCGGCTCGCCTACATCCTTGATTCGCGTTCTGGCGCCGAAATGACGCCGTGCGATGTCGAACAGCCGCGTGGGGTCGCCCCGTCCGCCGCCGACAACGACGTCGATGACGCGCTGACGGCGCAGGGAGGCGGCGATCAGCGCGCGCCAGAGTTCGACCACCAGTTCGCGATCAAGCGGCGCCTTCGCCTCACTGATCAGGCGCCGCAACAGCACCACTTCGCGGCCCGGCCGGATCGGCAGGCCCGCAGAGGCGGTCTTGGCGTTGGCGACGTGCTCGGCCAGCTGCAAGCGCTGCGTCACCAGCGCCA
>JAEUMR010000029.1 GCA_016791385.1 Hyphomonadaceae bacterium | reverse complement strand
GCGCACACGATCGCCGTCTTCGCGCACGCTGATCAAGCCGCGGGAATCTTCGGGGAAGTCGGCCATGCAGCTGTCGAGCGTGCGGCCGCTGACATGCAGGCATGAGCAGGTCTGTTTGGCGGCGTAGCCGGCGGCGATGCCGGCATAGGTGAATTGATCACGCATCGACCAGGCGCCGACGCCCAGCGCGCCCACGATCACCAGCAGCACACTTAGCCAAATCCAGCGTTTGCGCGGCACCAGCGCCTCCCCCTATGCTTGGCCGAGCATAACAGAAGGCGAGGGGACGCGTCATGCTGCGTGGGCTGGTTGCGGCGGCAGTTTTGGCTTTTTCGTGCGCGGCCGCGGCGCAAGCGCTGCATCCGCTGCCGGCGCAGCCGCCGGGTCTGGCGTGGCCGACGCGCGGCTGGGAGACGGCGCCGCTGCCGCCTGACGTTGATCGCGCCGCGTTCGACCTCGCCGTCACGGAAGCTTTCGCCGGCGTGCATCCCCAACTTGGCGAGACCCGCGCGGTGGTGATCATCCAGGATGGCCGGCTGGTGTTCGAGCGTTACGCCGACGGCTACGGCGCCGACACCCGGCTCAATTCCTGGTCGATGGCGAAATCGGTGACGCAGGCGCTGGTCGGCGCGGCGGTGCTGCAAGGGCGCGTCGCCATCGATGCGCCGATGGGCAATCCGCACTGGCGCGCTAGCGACCGGCGCGCCTCGATCAGCTGGCGCCACTGGCTGCAGATGGTCGATGGGCTCGACTACACCGAGACTTCCGCGAACGTCGCGCAAGCGGGCAATGCGCGCATGCTTTTCGGCGAAGGGCGCAACGATGTCGTGCGTTGGGCGGCGGAGCGGCCGCTGATCCACGATCCCGGCACGCACTGGAATTATTCGTCGGCCGGCGTGCTGCTGATTTCCGACGCGCTGACGCGTGCGATCATCACCGATCCGCGCGATCCGATCGATCGCCGCAACCGCATGCGCGCCTGGATGCAAAGCTCGCTGTTTGCGCCAATTGGCATGAACCCGGTGGTCGAGTTCGATCCGCAGGGGACGTTCTACGGCTCCTCGCTGGTGTGGGCGAGTGCGCGCGATTACGCCAAGTTCGGCTATCTCTATCTGCGCGGCGGCGTCTGGGACGGCCAGCGCCTCCTGCCGGAAGGCTGGGTCGATTTTGCCCGCACCAGCGGGCCCGATCCGAACGAGGATGTCTATGGCGCCGGCTGGTGGCTGACGCCGGCGAGCGGCCTGGGCCGTCCGGACCGCTCGCTGATCACCGACAACCGCATGGCCGACGCGTTTTCCGCGCAGGGCCATGAAGGGCAGATCATTGTCGTCGTGCCGTCAAAGGACCTGGTCATGGTGCGGCTGGGCCTGTTTCACGGCGGCGAAGAATCGTGGAATGCGCTCGGAGACTGGTCGACGCGCCTGATTGGCGCGTTCGGCGACCGGCCGGCGCGGCACTGAAGGAGGCAGCGATGTCAGACGATGTGAAGTTGCAGTGCGCCAAGCTGCTGCGCGACGCCGGCTACAAATATCTCGCCGCCGAACTTGAGTTCGGCTCGCTGTCGGGCCTGGCAAAGGACGAGCCGTTCTTCCTCTTGTGCGGGCGCGACCGGCTGGCGCCAACGGCGATCAAGAGCTGGATCGAAGCGGCGCGCATTTCCAACGTGCCCGACCACAAGCTCGAACGCGCGCACGAGACGATCGAAGCGATCGAAGGTTGGCCGGGCGAGCGGCACTACCCGGACTAAGGCGTACTTGGACCGCCGGCGTCCTCGCCGGCGAGCAACGCTTCAACTTGTTATGTCAGGGCATGTGGATGCGCCGACGCCGGCGGTCCAGGATCACAGCCCGACCAGCGACCGCACTTCCGCCGGACTCTTGCCGCTCTCGCGTAGCGCCCGCAGCGTTGCGGCTTGGTCGCGCTTGGCTAACCGCTTTCCATCCTCGCCGAGGATGAGGCGGTGGTGGCGGTAGACCGGCTGGGCCAAGCCGAGCAGTTTCTGCAGCAGCACGTGCAAGTGCGCCGCATCGCGCAAATCCTCGCCACGGATGACGTGCGTGACGCCTTGCAGCGCATCGTCCCACACCGAAGCCAGATGATAGCTCGCGGCGAAGTCCTTGCGCGCCAGCACGACATCGCCGTAGCGCTCCGGCTCGGCGCGCTGAAGGCCGGTTTCATCCTCGAACACGAGTGTGAAATAAGCCGGGCCCAGGGCGGCGCGCGCCTTCTTCAAGGATAGGCGCCAAGCGAACGCTTCGCCCGCAGCGAGCCGTTCGGCTTCTTCCGCGGGCGGCAGCGCGCCGCCGGTGAAGCGCTCGCCGGTCTCGCCATGCGGGGCCGAGGCGATGGCCTCGGCGATCTCGCGCCGTGTGCGGAAGCAGCGATAGACCAACTCGCGCTCGATCAGGCTCTGCAGTGCGCCTGCGTAATCAGCCATGTGATCCGATTGGCGCCGCACCGGTTGTTCCCAGCTGATGCCGAGCCAGGC
>JAEUMR010000015.1 GCA_016791385.1 Hyphomonadaceae bacterium | reverse complement strand
CGCACGACGCTGCGCAGCGCGTCCTGCATCAAATGCTCATACCCGATAATGTCTTCGGCCACGGTCGCCCCTCCTGGCTGAGGCCACCCTTACTAGCTCGTTTCGGGCAGTCAATTCTTGATCCACAGGACGCGAAATCGCTCACGCCCATAAGGTTTGAAGGCGAAACGCGGCGAAGTGCGGCGCAGCTCGCGTTTGCACGCGCGTTCGCGCAGACAACGCCGCCGCTCGCGTGCGGCGCGAAGGACTTTCGCGGAACTGAGCAAGCGTCTGCGTGAAAAGGGAAAAAGACGCGCATTCGAGCGCGCGCTGTACCCTCGCCGGTGTGGATAACCTGTGAGCTAGTGTTTGCCGTTAAGCGCCCGCGTGCGCAGCGCCGAGCAACGCGGACCACGGCAACTTTTCATTTTCGAAATGATCGCTCTGCGGCGGCATCGAAGCTGCGTCATCGAAAGCACAAACGGTAAGGTGTATTTCGCCCGGCCAGCGGTCGCCTTTGAAGGCGAGCGGTGAGCCGCAGCGGCCGCAGAAACTGCGCGTCACCCCAGGCGAGGAGGCGTAGGCGATCATGGTCTCGCCGGAAAAGCGCACCTGGCCATCGGGGAACCCCGCCCAAGTGACCGACGGCGCCGAGGATGCCCGCCGGCAGGTCTCGCAGTGACAGTTGGAGACGAAGCGCGGTTCGCCGCGGGTTTCAAAGCGCACCGCCCCACACAGGCAGCGTCCGCTTCTGATGGTCAGATCATCCATCCGCGTCATCCCCGCGCTCAGGAGAAGTCCCGGACTTCTGTTGCCGGGCGTCCGGGGGCCCCGCCTAGCGATGCTACTCGGTAGGACTTAGGTCGGAATTACCCGCACTGCTTACGCAGCGAGAGCGAATTCCTCAGCGTTGTTGTCGTTGGCAACTATGCTGTTTGGCCTGTAACGGGACCACCCGAGCAAAAGCTTCGGCCTTCAACGTCCGTCGATCCTATTTCGGCCCCTCGACATCCCCAACGAGGATGAAACTGGTGGAGCCGCCGGGCATCGCACCCGGGTCCGATCCGCCTATCTCCGCGCGTTTATCGCCATAGTCCGGTCAAGCCGGACGAGTCGGAATATAGGGCGGCGGCCTCGCCAGGCAAAGCAGGTCTGCTACGGTTTGCCGATCTGGGAGGGGAAATGGCCGAGCCCAAGCCGCACCGCTGGCTGCGCCGGACCGGCGCAGGCTTCGCTTTCGCGCTCGCCGCTTTGGTCGTTTACCTCTACGCGCCGCTCCCAGCGCCGGACGTGGCGCGCCCCAGCGCAGGCGATTGCGTCGAGCTGCGCCTCTACTCGAACGGCTTTCACTCCGACATCGCAGCGCCCGCGGACATCTTCCCGGCGGACCACCCGTTGCGGCGGCTTTATCCGCAGGCGCGCAGCTTCCTGATCGGCTGGGGTGAGGAGCGCTTCTACTATTCGGACGGCAGTAACATGCTGCTGGCGCTGGATGCGCTGATCCCGCCGAGCCCGACCGTGCTGCACGTGGCCTACAATGCGCCTGCGGCTTCGGCTTATCTCAGCCCGGACTCGAATACGCCGATCGCCATCAGCCATGCGGGCGCGGCTGGCTTTGTCGCCTTCATTGATCGCGCGCTGGTGCTCGACGCTGAGGGCCGCCCGATCCAGACCAGCCCGGGCAAGGTGGTGGGCCGCTCCGCCTTTCTGCGCACGCGCGGCTCGTTTCACCTGTTCAATGTCTGCAATCATTGGATGGCGCGGGCGCTGCGGGCGGCGGGGGTGAACGTCAACGCCCGCACCGCCTGGCTCGGCGGGCCGCTGCTGGCCGATGTGCGCCGGTCGGGCCGGCAGGCGGGGTGCCCGCGGCGGTAGGACCGGAGGCCGAGTCGGCCCATATTCGCCCCATGAGCGCAGAAGCCGCCGCCAAGATCGAGCCCTCGGGGCCGCCCTCCCAGGCCGACATCGCCTATCTCGGCCTCCTGGACGATATCCTGAACAACGGCGTCGACCGGGGCGACCGCACCGGCACCGGCACGCGCGGCGTGTTCGGCCGTCAGCTGCGCTTCGATCTCACCCAAGGCTTCCCGCTGCTCACCACCAAGAAGCTGCACCTCAAGAGCATCATCCTCGAATTGCTCTGGTTCCTGCGCGGCGACAGCAATGTGCGCTGGCTGCAGAACCAGGGCGTGACGATCTGGGACGAGTGGGCCGACGAGGAGGGCGAGCTTGGCCCGGTCTACGGCAAGCAATGGCGCTCCTGGGAAAGCCGTGACGGGCGCGAGATCGATCAGATCGCCAATGTGGTGAACTCGATCAAGACTAATCCGAACTCACGCCGCCATATCGTCAGCGCCTGGAATCCGGCGGAAGTGGATCAGATGGCGCTGCCGCCATGCCATTGCCTGTTCCAGTTCTTCGTCGCCGACGGGAAGCTGAGCTGCCAGCTCTATCAGCGCAGCGCCGACGTGTTTCTCGGCGTGCCGTTCAACATCGCGTCTTATGCGCTGTTGACGCAGATGATGGCGCAGGTGACCGGGCTACAGCCCGGCGAATTCGTGCACACCTTCGGCGACGCGCACCTCTATCACAATCACTTCGACCAAGCGCGTCTGCAGCTCACGCGCACGCCCTACGCCGCGCCGCGCATGCTGATCAATCCAGAGCGCAAGGACATCTTCGCGTTCGAGTACGCGGATTTTAAGCTTGAGGGCTATACCGCGCATCCGGGCATCAAAGCGCCGATCGCCGTCTAAAGTAGCTCACGAAAGGCGGGCCCTTTCCGCCTCGATCTCACGCAGGAGCGCTTCAGTCTCGTCCTTCAGTCGCGCCAGCAAGTTCGCGTGGAGGATCGCCCATTCACGCTGACTTCGCAGATACGCCGCGAAGCGTTGGTCCCGGCGCGCGAGCGCGATGATCTCCCCCGCGGGCCGCTCGTCGAACAACGACACGCCCGTCCCAAGTCCGCTCACAACGCCTTCATTCCGGAATTCTCGAAAGACCAGGCTCGCTTCGATGACGTCGTCATAGCGGCTGTAATATTCCTGAATGTGGCGCGCCAATTCTCGGTTTTCGATCATGCCCAAGTGGCCGGAGCTAATCAGGGAATCGTACGCCTGCCGCGAGCCCAAATTGACCCGCACGAGATCGACATAGCCCATAATATGATTGAGCCGATCCTCTGGGATCGGCGGCGCCGGCGGTGCGTCCCAAGACTCTGTTGAAAGCTCAAGCCGTTGCGGCAATCGCCGGCCGAAGGCTTGCTCGTAAATGTAGTCGACGGCTGAGATGCGCCCGATAGCCGAGGCATACAGCGCATCGTGGAGGCGCAGGTGCGAGCTGAGATCTGCGCTGATCTCCGAAAGGTGCCCGGCGACGACCCCACGATCAACGCGCGCGTCGTTCCAGTTGCTGACCTGGGTGCCGAGGAAGACACCGACAACCACGATCAGAAGATCGATCCAGACCGCAAACCAATTGTGCGATGTGACGTGCTCTCGCATGCGTCGAAAGATCATGGACAGTCCCCGAGGCGCTGGCGCGCAGCGCCTCGATAATGGCATATCACGCACGCCATGAAACCCCGCGAACTCCTCGGCACAGCGCAGATCCCCGGCGCCGCGCTGGCGCGGCTTGGGCCGAAAGCGCGCAGCTTGAAGGCTACCGGGCGCACCCAACGATCAAGGCGCCGATTGCCGTATGAATCATCGCACCGCGTAGACTGTCTTCACCATGTCCCGGAACAGTCGCAATTGCCGCCCGAGCAGTCTGTGGTCGTTCAGCGCCCGGGTGAGAACAATGGAGCCTTCAACGACCGCGCTGAAGCTATCGGCGATAGTGTCGAGTTCGACCGGCGTTAGGGCGCGGTACTTGGTCTCGATCTCCAGAAACCATTGTCTGAAGCGCGCCCGCCACCGCATCGCGGTGTCAAAAAGAACCTGCCGCACGTCGCGGTCGAACGCCTGCTCCTGGTAGAGGATCGCGGCCACGAGGCAGCCTGGATGAAGTTCCTCCATCTGATCCATTGCTTCGGCGTAGAGGTCCAGGAAGGCCAGGAACCGCTGCATTGGATCGTCGCTCGACGCGTGAGCGCGCGCCGTCAGCTCGTCCATCACCGTTTCGTCTTCCTCCAGGAAGCGATTTAGTAAGTGGCGAGCGAGGTCGCCCTTGTCGCGGAAGTGATAGAAGAAGCCGCCCTTCTTGATGCCCGCGGCCTCGACTAGTTCGTCAATTGAGGTGCCGCTAAAGCCCTTGGTAAGGATGGCTTCGTAGGCGGCGTCCATTAGGCGCTCGCGCGTACGCTTGCCCTTGCCGCCGATCTCGGCGGTCACTTCTGAAGTTGTCTCGGGGGAGGGGCCGCTCGGCCGAATTCGCTCGTCCATCGCCCTTCAGTGTGGCTTTCGGAATAACCGACCGCAAGTCCACTATACGACTCTCTGCGGCCAGGATAACCGCGCTCTCGGCCTGGAAGTGGGGAGTCTCAATGTTCGGCACGTACCATTGGATTGCGCTCTCGATGTTTGCGGCGTTCGCCGCGCTTGATCTTGTGGTGCGCGCCCGCACTTTTCCAGAAGTGCCATTGTGGAAGATGAAGGGCGTCCTCTTCACGCTGCTCTACTTTGCCGTGACCACTTACGCGCCATTGCTTTGGGATAGTACGCTCGGCCAATATCAACTCGTCAACGGATCGGCATGGCCGTTCGGGGTTCAGTTGACAGTCGGCTTTTTCGTCTATGAATTTCTGATCTATGCGTGGCATCGCACCATGCACAAGGTCGATTTTATCTGGCGCTGGTTTCACCAGATGCATCACAGCGCCGAGCGCGTCGATATCTGGGGCGCCCTCTATTTCCATCCGTTCGACATGGTGGGTTGGGCTCTGGTTGGCAGCTGCGCGCTGGTGCTCGGCATCGGCTTGACTGCGGAAGCGGCGTTGATCGTTGCGGTGGCCGCCACCTTCTGCGCGATGTTTCAGCACTCGAATATCCGCACACCGCAATGGCTGGGCTATTTTATCACGCGGCCTGAGAGTCATTCCGTCCATCACGAGCGCGGCGTCCACGGTTACAATTACGGCGATATCCCGATCTTCGACATCATCTTCGGCACCTTTCGCAATCCACGTGAGTGGTGCGGCGAAGCCGGCTTCTTCGAGGGCTCCTCGCGCAAGATCGGCGAAATGTTGATCGGCCGGAAGATCGCCTGACCCAAGCGCGGTCATCCGTGGTAAGCGGGGCCATGAAACCCCGCGAACTCCTCGGCACAGCTCAAATCCCTGGCGGCGGTGAGCTGCGCCTGTTCCGGCGCGACACCGATTTCATCATCGCCCTTGGCGGCAACGAGCTGATGTCGAGCCGCCTCAGCGGCTCGGAAGAGGCGCTGGCGCTGATGACGTGCGATCGCCTCAACACTGAGGCGCCGCATCTGCTGATCGGCGGCTACGGCATGGGCTTCACGCTGCGCGCCGCGCTGGCGCGGCTGGGGCCGAAAGCGCGCATCAGCGTCGTCGAACTCGTGCCCGAGATCATCGAATGGGCGCGCGGGCCGATGGCCGAGCTCACCGCCGGCTGCCTCGATGATTCCCGCGTCGAACTCGTCACGCGCGACATGGTCCGCGTCATCGCCGGCGCCGAGCGCCGCTACGACGCGATCCTGCTCGATGTCGACAATGGCCCCGACGGGCTCACCCGCGCCGATAACGACCAGCTCTATTCCACGCACGGCCTCGTCTCAGCGAAAGCGGCGCTGAAGCCAGGCGGGGTGTTGGCGATCTGGTCCGCGGCGCCCGATGAGCGCTTTGCCCGCCGCTTGAAGCACGCGGGCTTCCAGGTCGAGGAGGTGATGGTGCGCGCGGGCCGCGGCGGCAAAGGCGCGCGCCACATCATCTGGTTCGCCAAGGCCTGAACCCTCTCCCTCCCAAAAGACGCAGAGGGGGTCTAAGAAGGAGCTGTGCCGAAGCCCAAACTCACCCTCGTCGTCGCCGTCGCCAAGAACGGCGTGATCGGCCGCGATGGCGATCTGCCGTGGCGGCTTTCGTCCGACATGAAGCGCTTCAAAGCCGCCACCATGGGCAAGCCGGTGCTGATGGGGCGCAAGACCTGGGACTCGCTGCCGCGAAAGCCGCTGCCCGGCCGGCAGAACCTCATCCTCACGCGCGATCCCAATATCGCCGCCGAGGGCGCCTGGGTGTTTACCGCGCTTGAGACCATGCTCGCCGCCGCGCGCGCGATGGCGAAGGCGTCGGGCGCGGAGGAGGCGTGCGTGATCGGCGGCGCCCAACTCTATCGCGAGACCTTGCCGCTGGCGGACCGCATCGTGCTCACCGAAGTAAATCTCGCGCCGCAGGGCGATGCGCGGCTCGATCTCGATCTTTCGCAATGGCGAGAAGTCAGCCGCGAGGACGTTGCGGCAGGGCCGAAGGACGACGCCGATTTCGTCGTGCGCGTGCTGGAGCGCTAGACAGGTATCGGGTGTCTGGTGTCAGGTGCCGGCCATGCTCTGACAGAGGGATCGACATCCGATGGAAGTGATCGCCACAGGCCTGCAATTTCCTGAAGGCCCGATCGTCATGCCGGATGGCAGCGTCATCCTGGTTGAAATCCAGCGCAA
>JAEUMR010000083.1 GCA_016791385.1 Hyphomonadaceae bacterium | reverse complement strand
GGTGCCAGCGGTGCATGGCCGGCGAGACGAAGGCGCGGCCGAACGGGCCGTAGGTCCACGGCAGGTCCATGTGGATGAACAAGCCATAGAAGTGGCGCACGAGATTGTTCGCCATCAGCGCCCACAGCGGCAGCCCGAGCAGGGCAAGGAAGCTGGTGTCGATCAGCGCGGTGGTGAAGCGGTTGATCGGGTGGAAGCGGATGCCGGTGGTCCAGGTCATCGCATCGTCGCTGTGGTGGATCGCATGCGCGGGCCAGAGCAGCGCGGTGTGCTCGAAGCGGTGGCGCCAATAGCCGATGAAGTCGCCGGCGAACAGCGCGGCGAACAACACCACCCAATCCGGCAGCGACGCCCAGCGCTGCGGCGAGACGAGCCGCACGCCGCTATGCTCGATCAAGCCGCCAACATACGTCAGCGCCACCAGCAGCGCCGGGGCGATGAAGGCGAGGTCGAACGCCAGCAGTAACAGATTGATGCGCACTTGCGGCGCGGCTTTGCGGGCGGTGCGGAAGGAGTCCGCGCCGCGGGCGATGAAGGCGACAGCGCCGAAGATCAGCGTTGGCCACAGCAGGCCAGTAAACGCTGACCAGAACGCTTGCCCGGTTTGCGCCAGCAGGTTTTGCAGCGTCAGCAAAACAGCGCGCCCTCGCTCACCTTCACGGCCTTGCCGGCGATGCGCGCGCCAGCGAGCTTGCCGGCCTCGATCTGCACCTCAAGCCCGATCAGCGAAGGGCGGCCCATCTCGACGCCTTGCAGGATCGGCAGCGTGTGCCAGCCATCGGGCAAATCCTCGAAGCGCGCCAGCATGCCGGCGAAGGCCGCGGCGGCGCTGCCGGTGGCGGGATCTTCGACGATGCCGATCTCCGGCGCGAACATGCGCGCGTTGAAGGAATAGGCGGCGTCGCGGTCAGCGCGCGCGAACAGGAACACTTCGGTCGAACCCAGCGTGGCGGACAGTGATTGCATGCTTGGCTTGGCTCGCACCAGCGCGTCGGTGCTCGCCAGCGGGATCATCGCAAACGGCACGCCGGCGGAGAACAGCGCCGGCCGGTAGCGGCCAAAGCCGATATCGTCTTCGTTCAGGCCAAGCGCGTTGGCGGCGGCTTCGATGCTTGGATCGGGTCCGGCTGGTTCGGAGAGCTTCGGCACGCTGAACTCGGCGAAGGTGGCTTGCTCGGGATCGAGCGACACGCCGCAGCGCACCGGGCCGATCTTCTCTTCCAGCACCAGGATCTGGTCGCTGGGCTGATTGCGGCCGTGGCGCTGTTCGGCCAGGGCGATGGCGCAGCCGATGGTGGGATGGCCGGCGAAGGGCAATTCCTTGGTCGGCGTGAAGATGCGAACGCTGGCGGCGTGCTGTGCGTTTTGCGGCGCGCGCACGAAGATGGTCTCGGAGAGATTGAACTCGCGGGCGATGGTCTGCATCTGCGCGTCGCTCAGCGCATCGGCGCCAAAGACGACGGCGAGCGGATTGCCGGCGAAGCGGGTGTCGGTGAAGACGTCGTAGGTGGCGTAGCGCAGCTCGGTCATGCACGCCTTGTAGCCAAGGCGGGCGGGGCCGCGCTAGCGCCCGTTGGCCGTGACCGTCACGCGCACCGGCTTTGCATCCGTCACCCGCACGCGTTTGCCGCCGCCGGGCGTGCCTTCATCGATCAGGCTCATCACCGCCATGCCCATCTGCACGCTGGCGAAGGTGAGGCCGACGAAGAACCAGAGCAGCACGATCACCGGCCATTGCCCGTGCCCGAGCGTCATGGTGCGGAAGCCGCCGGCGTCGAACATCGTCATGGCGCCGACGACCATGGCGGAGAGGCCAAAGCCGGTCAGCATGTTGAGCGCCAGCAGCTGCACCAGCGGGTGCTTGCGGAAGAAGGCTCGGAGCGCACGCATACGTTCAAGCTGCGCCTCACGTGGCGGCGCTGCAAGGGCCCAAAGCGTCGCGTTGCAGTGGGCGCTAGAGCAGCTTCGCCAGTGCGGCGCGGAAGGGGCGGTCGCGTTTCAAGTACACTTCGCGGCTCATCGCCTCGCGCCGGCTCTCGTAGCGTTCGGCGTAGAGCAGCACCCAGACCCGCCCGCGCGTGGAGCGTGCGCCGCGTCCGGCATTGTGCGCGGCGAGGCGCTGATCGAGATCGACGCACCAGCCGACATAGGTGCGCGCACTGCCGCCGGTGACGCTGCCGAGGACGTAGACGAAACCGTGATCCACTTGCGGCTATCGGAGATTCAGCAGAGCTCGGTCGAACGAATGCATGATGAGCGTGGCAGGGCATTCCGACGCTTCCACGAACATTTTGCTGAGATTTTCTTCCCAGCTCAAAGCCTCGTGGCCAGGATACTGGTAATGGCGATGGGCGGCGTCAGAAGTTGCCCTTGCCAGCTTAGCCAAGAGAATGCGGGCGTCGACGATAGCCTCGTCATCTATCCCTTCAGTAAGGAGATTGAACTCGGCTTTGGGCTTTCGCCCGGGGAGCGTCTCGTACCAATAGAGACGATGGATGAGGGGCTCCTTGATGAGTCGCTTTATCGCGGCGGCTCTGTCGAGCGTATCCAACTCGGTCTGCAGTGACTGGCGCTGGTCCTGCGCGCGCCGCAAGACCTCGTTGAGTTCGTCGTGCGTCATGCAATGACCCTTCGGTTCACGCGAATCCGCCGAAGTTCACGAACTTCGTCTCCATATATTCCTCAAGCCCTTCGACGCCGCCTTCGCGGCCGAGGCCGCTTTCCTTGATGCCGCCGAACGGGATGACTTCGTTGGAGAAAATGCCGTCATTGACCGACACCATGCCCGCTTCGATGCGCTCGGCGACGCGCCAGGCGCGGTTGACGTCCTTGGTGAAGAAATAGGCGGCGAGGCCGAACTCGGTTGAGTTGGCGATCGACACCGCTTCGTCTTCTGATTTGAAACGGATCAAGGGCGCGACCGGGCCGAAGATTTCTTCCGTGTTCACGCGCATGTCGCGGGTGACGTTGGCGAGCACGGTCGGAGTGTAGAATTGCGCACCGGCTGGATGCTTCGTCCCCCCCGTCAGCGCCGTGGCGCCGGCGGCGAGCGCCTCGGCCACCATGCGCTCGACCTTCTCGATCGCTTTGCCGTCGATCAGCGGGCCGATGTCGACGCCCGCTTGATCGCCGGGGCCGACCTTAAGTTTGGAGACAGCATCAGCGAGCTTCTGCGAGAAGGCGTCATAAACGGCGTCTTCGACCAGGATGCGGTTGGCGCAGACGCAGGTCTGGCCCGCGTTGCGGAATTTCGAGGCGATCGCGCCTTTGACGGCGAGATCGAGGTCGGCGTCGGCGAAGATCAGCAGCGGCGCGTTGCCGCCGAGTTCGAGCGAGATGCGCTTCACGGTGGAGCCGACGCACGCGGCGCCGAGCTTCTTGCCGATCGCGGTCGAGCCGGTGAACGAAAACTTCCGCACCAGCGGGCTTTCGCACAGCACCTTGCCGGCCGCGGCGGCGTCGGTGGTGGTGACCACATTGAACACGCCCTTCGGCACGCCGGCCTTTTCGGCCAGCTCGGCCAAAGCGAGCGCGGTGAGCGGGGTCTGGTGCGGCGGCTTCAGCACGATGGTGTTGCCGGCGGCGAGGGCGGGGCCGGCCTTGCGCGTGATCATCGCCATCGGAAAATTCCACGGCGTGATCGCCGCGCAAACGCCGATCGGTTGCTTGATCGTCACATAACGGCGCGTGGCGGTGGTGGTCGGGATGGTGCGCCCGTAGGCGCGTTTGGCCTCTTCGCCGAACCACTCGACGAAAGCGGCGCCATACGCGGCCTCGCCCTTCGCTTCCGCGATCGGTTTGCCGCCCTCCAGCGAAATCAGCCGCCCTAGCCGGTCGAGATCGGCGATCATCAGATCGAACCAGGCGCGCATGATGGCGGCGCGTTCCTTGGCGGGCTTGGCCGCCCAGGCCGGAAACGCCGCGTGCGCGGCGGCGACAGCTTCTTCCGTCTCGGTTGCGCCAAGATCGGGAACTTCGGCAATGACGTCCTGGGTCGCGGGGTTGTAGACTTGGAACCGGCGCGCGCCCTGCCGCCAGCGTCCGTCGATGTAGGCGTCGGTGCGGAACGAGAGGGCCATGAACGTCCTTTCAAAATAATGGCGGGCGGGCGCCGCCGGTTTGACGTGCGTCAAGGTCGGCGGCCTTTGACACACGATAGCTGATAGCAGACACGTAAAGTCAAAGAGGCCCCCATGAGCTGGAAAGACATTCTCGTTCTAGTCACCGAAGCGGCGGTCGATGAACCGGCGCTGGCTCTGGGCGAAGCCCTGGCGCGGCAGGCCCCGGACGCGCACCTCGCCGCAGCCTTTCTGACGCCGTTGCCCGACGAACCTTTGGCCTATGAGCCAACCGTAGTGGCGGGGGTCTGGGCCGAGCTGCTCGGCCGCGCCCGGCAAGAGGCGGAAGCCGAGCGCAAGAAAGTGGAAGCGCGGCTGAAGCAGTTCGAGCGCACGTATGAGCTGCGTAACGCCGAGGCGCTCTCGCGCGACCTTGGCCGCGTCGCCGCCGTTCACGCCCGCTACGCGGACGTCGCCATCATGGTGCGTCCGAGCGAGGGCCCGGGCGCTGAGCTGCGCGAAGAGATCATCGAAGGCGTGTTGTTCCATTCCGGCCGACCGGCGCTGATCGCGCCGCCGAACTGGAAAGGCCCGACCATCGGCAAGCGCGTCGTCATCGCCTGGGACGCCA
The DNA here is from genome assembly GCA_016791385.1 of Hyphomonadaceae bacterium. Classification (GTDB taxonomy): domain Bacteria; phylum Pseudomonadota; class Alphaproteobacteria; order Caulobacterales; family Aquidulcibacteraceae; genus Vitreimonas. The sequence goes on along the minus strand of JAEUMR010000083.1, from coordinate 15,845 downwards.
GCCGCGAAGCCACGCGGGCGCTGTCGGAAGCGGACGATCTGCTTGAGTTCGCTGAGCAGGTCACGGTCGTGACCGTGGACGCCAAGCCGAAGATGTTTGGTCACGGCGATCAGCCGGGCGCCAACATCGCCGCGCACCTCTCCCGCCGCGGCCTGCCGGCGGACGTCCGCAATGTCGACAGCATGGGCCGCTCGGCCTCGCTGGCGATCATGGAAGAGGCCGAAACGCTGAACGCGGATCTCGTCGTGATGGGCGGCTACGCGCATTCGCGGCTGCGGGAACTGGTGTTCGGCGGGGCCACGCGGGAGCTTATTCGCACCGCGAAGGTTCCTCTGCTGATGGCGCATTAAGCCAGAAGGCTGCGCGCCCGGGGCGGCGGGGGAAAACTCGCCGCAGACCCTTGTGTGCCCCAGGCGCCACACCTAGCTCTACTGAGTAACAACATGCCGGGCTGAGCGTGCGTCAGGCGCTCGAACCGGGACGCCTTAGGGGTCGCTCATGGATATGGAAAAGCTCACCGAGCGTGCGCGCGGATTCGTGCAGGCTGCGCAGACCATTGCGCTGCGCGAACAGAACCAACAGCTCGAAACCCAACATTTGCTGAAGGCGCTGCTCGATGACCGCGAAGGTCTCGCCGCGCAGCTTCTGGCCAGCGCCGGCGCCAATGCGCGTCAGGCCGCGGATGAAGCGGACAAAGCCGTCCAGGCGTTGCCCAAGGTGCAGGGCGGCAATGACCGCATGTATGCGGCGGCCTCGTTCTCACGCGCGCTCGACGCCGCCGAACAAGCCGCCACCAAGGCTGGCGATTCTTATGTCACGGCTGAACGGCTTCTGTTCGGTCTCGCCATTGCCGAAGGCAAGGCGAGCGAAATTCTCAAGAAGGCGGGCCTCACGCCGCAGAAGCTCGAAGCGGCGATCGCCGAGCTGCGCAAGGGCCGCACCGCGCAATCCTCCTCGGCTGAAGATCAGTACGACGCGCTGAAGAAGTACGCGCGCGACCTCACCGAGGATGCGCGCAAGGGCAAGCTCGATCCGGTCATCGGCCGCGACGAGGAAATCCGCCGCGCCATCCAGGTGCTTTCCCGCCGCACCAAGAATAACCCGGTGCTGATTGGCGAGCCGGGGGTCGGCAAGACCGCCATCGCCGAAGGCTTGGCGCTGCGCATCGTCAATGGCGACGTGCCCGAAAGCCTCAAGCACAAAAAGCTGCTGGCGCTCGACATGGGCGCGCTCATCGCCGGCGCGAAATTTCGCGGCGAGTTCGAAGAGCGGCTGAAGGCGGTGCTGAATGAAGTCACCGCAGCCGAGGGCGGCATCATCCTCTTCATCGACGAAATGCACACGCTCGTCGGCGCCGGCAAAGCTGATGGCGCGATGGATGCGTCCAACCTGCTGAAGCCGGCGCTCGCGCGCGGCGAGCTGCATTGCGTCGGCGCGACCACGCTCGATGAGTACCGCAAGCACGTGGAGAAGGACGCGGCGCTGGCGCGGCGCTTCCAGCCGGTGTTTGTCGAAGAGCCGACGGTGGAGGATTCCATCTCCATCCTGCGCGGCTTGAAGGATCGCTACGAGCAGCACCATGGCGTGCGCATCTCGGATGCGGCCATCGTCGCCGCCGCGCAGCTCTCGCACCGCTACATCACCGATCGCTTCCTGCCGGACAAAGCCATCGACTTGATGGACGAAGCCGCCTCGCGCTTGCGCATGCAGGTCGATTCCAAGCCCGAAGAGTTGGACGAACTCGATCGCCGCGCCCTGCAGCTCAAGATCGAACTGGAAGCGCTGAAGAAGGAGAAGGACCCGGGCTCGAAGGATCGCGTCAAGAAGCTGGAGGACGAAATCGGCCAGCTCGACACGCGTTCAGCGGAATTGACCGCGCGCTGGTCGGCGGAAAAGCAGAAGCTGCAGGTCACCTCGAAGTCGAAGGAAGAACTGGAGAAGCTGCAGAACGAGTACGAAGACGCGGTGCGCCGCGGCGATCTCGGCCGCGCTTCCGAGCTGAAATATGGCCGCATCCCGCAGCTGGAAAAGCAGATCGCCGATGCCGAGAAAGCTGGCGGCGAAGGCGCCGGGCTGGTGAAGGAAGTGGTCGACGCTGAAGCGATCGCGGGGGTTGTCTCGCGCTGGACCGGCGTGCCGGTCGAGAAAATGCTCGAAGGCGAGAAGGCCAAGCTGCTGGCGATGGAAGATCAGCTGCGCCGTCGTGTCGTCGGCCAGGAGCCGGCGCTGCGCGCGGTGGCGGACGCCGTGCGCCGCGCGCGTGCAGGTCTGCAGGACCCCAACCGGCCGATCGGCTCGTTCATGTTCTTGGGCCCGACGGGTGTGGGCAAGACCGAGCTGACCAAAGCGCTGGCCGAATTCCTGTTCGATGACGAGCACGCGATGACGCGTGTCGACATGTCCGAGTACATGGAGAAGCACTCGGTCGCCCGCCTTATCGGCGCGCCTCCAGGCTATGTCGGCTATGAAGAGGGCGGCGCGCTTACCGAAGCGGTGCGGCGGCGTCCGTATCAAGTGATCCTGTTCGATGAAATCGAGAAGGCGCACCCGGACGTGTTCAACGTCCTGCTGCAAGTGCTCGATGATGGCCGTCTCACCGATGGCCAGGGCCGCACGGTCGACTTCAAGAACACGATCCTGATCATGACTTCGAACGCTGGCGCGCAATTCCTGGCCGATCAGCCGGAAGGCGGCGATGTCGAGGACGTGCGCGATCTGGTGATGAGCGAAGTGCGCGGGCGCTTCCGGCCCGAGTTCTTGAACCGGATCGATGAGATCATCCTGTTCAAGCGGCTTGAGCGCGCGCAGATGGGTGCGATTGTCGAGATCCAGCTGAAGCGGTTGGAGAAGCTGTTGGCGGCGCGCAACATCACGCTCGATCTCGATGCGCGGGCAAAGACCGAGTTGGCCAAGCGCGGCTACGATCCAGCCTACGGCGCGCGTCCGCTGAAGCGCGTGATCCAGAAGGACGTGCAGGATCCGCTGGCGCGTTTCATTCTGGAAGGCCGCATCAAGGATGGCGACGCCGCGCGCGTTAGCTTCGACGGCAACGACTTCCTGTTCAACGGCGGTAGCGCCAAACAGGCGGCCTGAATTAGGGAGGGGCGGAGCTGTCAGGGCTCCGCCCTTCTTGTTTCTGCAAATAGGCCCTTGAGCCGTCCCCAGGGACCGGGTGTTCTCTGCTCGCCGTTCGAAGGAGGACGCCTGTTGAAGGCGAGCGTATTTCAAGAGTCCGCGAAGGCGGCTGCGGATCGCTTCGGCGTCAGCGTGAAGGCGCTGCGCGTGTACGAGCGCGCGGGGTTGATCAAGCCGCCGCGCACGGCGACCGGCTGGCGCGTTTACGGGCCGGCTGAGCTTGAGCGGCTCGGCGCCATTCTGGCGCTGAAGCAACTTGGCCTGCCGCTCAAAAGGATCGCCGAATTGCTCAAAGGCAAGGGCGATCTGGCGGCGGCGCTCGCCCTGCAAGAGGCGGCTTTGGAAGAAGCGCGCGGCGAAACCGAGCGTGCGTTGCTGCTGGTGCGCGCCGCACGGCGCAAGCTGCACGATCGCGGCGTCCTCTCTCCGGACGAACTCAGCACTCTCGTCAGGAGCACGGCAATGACCGAAATGAAGTGGACCCCGAAAATGGAGGCGTTGGCGCAGAAGCACTACACGCCGGAGCAATTGCAGGAATTGCGCGCGCGCCCGTTTACAGCGGAAGATCAAGCCCGCGTCGGCGCTGCTTGGGGCCAGGTGTTCGCCGATGTCGACGCGCTCGGCGCCGATCCCGATCCGGCTTCGGATCGGGCGCTTGAGATCGCGCGCCGCGCCAAGGCTCTGATCGACGAGTTCACCCAGGGCGATCCGGCGCTGTTTCAAGCGGCGGCGAAGATGAACAGCGAGGCTTTGGCCGATCCCGAGCTCAAGCCCAATCTGCCGATGGGCGGCCAGCACTTTGTCTTCATCGGCAAGGCGATGGCGGCGCTGAAGCAGAAGCAGGGCGGCGCTGCCTGAGGCGAGTGGCGGCGCTTCCGCGTGGGAGCGCCGCCGCCTCGATCAGTCGATCTGCTTCAGCGCGGAGCGCAGAGTGTCGGCGATCTGGTCGATCTGGTGCTTCTCGATGATGAGCGGGGGCGAGAAGGCGATGATGTCGCCGGTGACGCGGATCAGCACGCCCGCGTCGAAGCACTTGCGGAACGCTTCGAGCGCGCGGTGGGTGGCTGCGCCGGGGCGCGGTTCAAGCTCGATGCCGCCGATCAGACCCAGATTGCGGATGTCGATCACGTGCGGCGCGTCGCGCAGCGAATGCATCGCCTCTTCCCAATAGGGCGCGAGCGATGCCGCGCGCTCGAACAGGCCTTCGTCGCGATAGATATCGAGCGTGGCGATGCCGGCGGCGCAGGCGAGCGGATGGCCGCTCGTGGTGTAGCCGTGGAACAGTTCGATTGGGGTGTCGGAGCTGGCGAGGATGGTGTCGTAGATCGCGCGCGAGCAGGCGACCGCGCCCATCGGCACGGCGGCGTTGGTGATTGCTTTCGCCATGGTCAGGATGTCTGGCTTCACGCCGAAATAGTCGGCGGCGAACGGTGCGCCGAGGCGGCCGAAGCCGGTGATGACTTCGTCGAAGATGAGCAGGATGTCGTGCTTGGTGCACAGCTCGCGCAAGCGCTTGAGATAGCCCTGCGGCGGCATGATCACGCCGGTCGATCCTGCGACCGGCTCGACGATCACCGCGGCGATGGTGCTGGCGTCGTGCAATTGCACGATGCGTTCGAGCGCGTCGGCAAACTCGATGCCGTGGGGCGGCTCGCCGCGTGAGAACGCGTTGCGGGCGATGTCGAGCGTGTGCGGCAGGTGATCGACGCCAGCCACCATCGGCCCATAGGTCATGCGGTTGCGGACGATGCCGCCGACGCTGATGCCGCCGAAATTGGTGCCGTGATAGCCGCGCTCGCGCCCGATCAGGCGATACTTGCCCGGCTTGCCGCGCGCCTTCTGATAGGCGAGCGCGATCTTGAGCGCGGTGTCGGCGCTTTCGCTGCCGCTATTGGTGAAGAAGACCCGGTCCATACCCTCGGGCAGGATGGCGCCCAGGCGATTGGCGAATTCGAACGCGCTCGGATGACCGAGATTGAAGTTCGCCGCGTAGTCGAGTTCGGCGGCGGCGCGCTGGATCGCTTCGACGATCGGCTTGCGTCCGTGCCCTGCGGCTGAGCACCAAAGGCCGGCGGTGCCATCGAGCACCGCACGGCCGTCTGGGGTGTAATAGTGCATGCCTTCGGCGCGCACGACCATGCGCGGATCGGCCTGGAACGCCCGGTTGGGCGTGAACGGCATCCAGAAGGCGTCGAGCGAATTGGGGCGCGCTGTATCAGGCATGCGCCATTGTGGAACTGCCCCGGCGCGCCCCGCAAGCGCTCAGGCGGGTTTTTCCGCCTTCGCAATCGCGGCGGCGATCTCGTCCAGCAGCTGCAAGCGTTGCTTGCGGAGGGCCTCGACGTAATCATCGGCCGCGGCGGCCTCGCCCGTGGCGAGCTTGTGAATCTCGACCCAAAGCGCGTGGTTCTTTTCCATCAGCGACTTGAAGTGCGGGTCGGTCGTTTTCAGGTGGTGAATGGTCTCGCCGTGGCCAGCGAACTCTTCGGCCAGTGCGGTGTCCAGGTGCTCGGCGATCATACTCTCTCCTTATCGTAGTGAAGCTAGATGGGCTGGCCCCCGGGGCATTGAGCCAAAGCAAAGCTCAAGGCTGGCTGGGCCACGCCATAGTCCGCCATTCGCGCCGGGCAAAGAACGGCGATTGGTCATTATAGTGCGGACTGCCGGGGCGCTCGCTTGCGCCCCATTGCGAGACTTGCCGCGTTGTCAGGGAACCGTCTGGCGCCCAATCCATGACCATCATGAATCCGTCGCCGAAATCGGCGTTGAGCCGCCCGTCCGGGTCGGCATGCCAGCGCAGCGCGCGCAGCGTGTCGTTGGCGCCTTCGAGTGGCAGATCCACATCGCCGCGCCGCAACCGCAGCACCTCGCCGAGCGGGGGATCGAGGCGGCCGAAATGCGCACGTAGATGCGCGGCTGCTTCGCGCACGGTGACGAGCGGATCGGGGATCGGCCGGCCTTCGCGGCGCGCGTCGTAGATCGGGCTGAACATCAGGCCAACAAGCGCCGCCGCCGGGCTGTCATTGGCCGCGCGGCGATCCCAGCTGCGCAACAGCGCCTGGATTTGCGCCAGCTCCGCGTCGTTGCCGGCGTCGGCGGCGAGGATCGCGTTGACAGCTTCGACGGTACGCGAGCGTTCGCTGGAGACGAGGTCAAATTTGGCCGCCAACAATTGCGCGTCGCTGATCGTGCGCAGCGGCGAGAGGATTTCGACGGCGCGATAGCCGCGATTGGTGATGTACGTCTCGATGAAGGGCGCGGCGTCTGGGAAGTCTTCCGGCCTGATGTTGGCGGCTTCGTCGGTCGAATACCACGGCGCGCCGTTCGAACTGGCGATCCAGCCGGAGGCGGGATCGATCAGCTCGGGAGCGTCGATGTACTCGCCCATCGGCCAGACCGTGGCGCTGGTGTCGCCCGGAACGCAGCCGGACCAATCATAGCCGCTGGCGCGGCGCGGCAGGATGGCGTTGTAGAGATAGCCGATGCGGCCGGTGGAATCCGCGTACATGAAATTGAACGAAGGGATCGCACGCATCGCCATGGCAGCGCGCCATTGCTCGTAAGTCTCGGCGCGGCCCATGCGATAGAATTGCTCCATCGCCCGGATTTCACCCTGGCCCGCATAGCGCACCGCAACCCAGCCATCGGCGGTGTGGAAGGCTGGCCCGTGCACGCTGAAGCGCAAGGTGCGCGGCACGGGGATCGTCAGCGGGCCCATTTTCACCCACAGCCAGATCGTGCGCTCCTCGAAGCGGCGCCATTGGCCGTCGAACAGATACTGGCCGCGATGCTGATCGTCGGTGGTGAGACGGTAGATGTCGGCGAGATCGGGCAGGTTCACCGTGGCGGCGAAGCCGAGCCGTCCGTTCGTGCCGAGCACCGGAAACGGCGCGCCGGGAAAGAGACCGCCATGCATGCGCCAGCCGGTGTCGCTTTCAACGCCGGCTTCGTACCAGGCCACGGGCCCGGCCCAAGGCTGGTGCGAATTGATGATGAGGCGCGTGTGTCCGTCCGCACTGCGCCGCGGTGAAACGGCGAAGGCGTTTGAGCCGCGCTCAATGAACGGCGCGCTGGCTTCGCGTACGGCGCACGGATGTCCGTGCTCGTCGGCGACCAGTCCGAGCGTGTGCTCGAACCCCCAGAATAGCGGCACCGTGAGCGCCGAGCCGGCGGCGACGTCGCGGCCGGTGACATTGCGTGCGCCGGGCAGCACTTCGTCCGGATGCTGCGCGCCATAGGCGTTGAGGCCGGCGGCATAGGCTTCGATGATCTCGCGGAACTCGGGCGAGAGGTCGCGCTCATAGGCGGCGTCGACCGCTTGCTTCACGCCGATCAGATGCCAGAGAAAGTCACCGCGTGCGCCTTCCTCGCCAAGATGGGCGCCGAGGCGGCCGCGGGCGGCGAGGATCACCAGCTGGATGGTGGCGAAATTGTCCTCGGCGTGCGCGAGGGCGATGCCGTACGCCGCTTCCGCATCGGTGCGGCCATGCACGGTCGGCACGCCATAGGCGTCGCGCGTTATCGTGGGGTGGTAGGGGGCGTTCGGCGCGGGTGCTGCCGGCGTACAGGCCGCGATAAGCGCAAGCGCGGCAAGGCCGGCAAAGAGACGTCTCATGTTTCCCCCTTGCCGCACTGTGGAGCGGCGGCTTGGCGCCTTCAAGTGCCGCCGTCCCTAGGCTAGAGGAGCGGGTCGGCGTTGCAGCGCAGCAGAACCGAGGGCGGCTCGTGAGTGTTCAAGATATCATTGCGCGCGAGACGCAACGCTTTGTCGAAACGCATCCGAAAAGCGCAGCGCAGGCGGATGCGCTGAAGCAGCATTGGCTGTTTGGCGCGCCGTTTCACTGGATGAACGATTGGGCAGCGCCCGCCGCCATCATCGCTGAAGACGGCGACGGCGCGGTGCTGACCGACATCGACGACAATGTTTATGACGATTTTTGTCTTGGCGACACGCCGGGCATGTTCGGCCACGGCCGGCAGGAAATCGCGCGCGCGATCGCCGAGCAGGCGCGCCGCGGCGCCACCTTCATGCTGCCGACGGAGCAAGCGGCCAAGGTTGGCGCGCTGTTGGCGGAGCGCTTTGGGCTGCCGTTCTGGCAAACCACGTTGTCGGCTTCCGACGCGAACCGCGCCGTGATCCGCTGGGCGCGCGCCGTCACCGGCAAGCCCGTCATTGTTGTGTTCGACGGCTGCTATCACGGCATGGTCGAGGATTGCTTCGTCGAGCTGCGCCACGGCCGCACGCGACCCGATCCGGGCCTGATCGGCCAAGTGTTCGACATGACGCGCACCACGCGGGCCGTGCCATTCAACGATATCGGAGCGCTGGAAGCGGCGTTTTCGCTCGGCGATGTCGCCGCCGTGCTGGCAGAGCCGGCGATGACCAATTGCGGCATGATCCTGCCGGAGCCCAATTTCTGGAAGCGCGTGCAGGCGCTGACGAACAGGGCGGGCGCGCTGCTTATTCTCGATGAAACACACACGCTATCGACGGGGCCGGGTGGGGCCACGAAGGCGTGGGGGCTGACGCCGGACGCGCTCGTTGTCGGCAAAGCCATTGCGGGCGGCTTTCCCGCCGCGGTGTGGGGCGTCAGCGCCGAGCTGGCCGAGAAGATCGCCGCGACGCCGCGCACCGGCGGGCGCTCCGGCATTGGCACGACGCTGGCCGGCAATGCGATGGGGATCGCCGCTATAGGCGCCACTTTGCGCGAACTGGCGACGCCCGAGGCCTATGCGGTCATGCTTTCGGGTGCGGCCAGATTGGCCCAGGGGCTCAAGGCCGTGATCAAGACGCACGGCTTGGCCTGGTGCGCAGTGCAGATCGGCGCCCGCGTCGAGGTGGTGTTCGCCCCTTCGCCGCCGCGCGACGCTGCGGCAATGAAGCCGGCGCTGGCGCAGACCGCGCTTAACCATGCGCTCCACCTCTATCTGATCAATCGCGGCGTTCTGATTGCGCCCTTCCACATGATGATGCTGGTCTCGCCGCTTACGACGGGCCAGCAGATTGACCGGCTGCTCGCGGCGGTTGATAGCTTCGCCACCGAATACCGCCGAGAAAGCGCAGCATGAGCATCGCCGATCCCAAGGAAGTGAAAGCCTTCCTGGATAAGCATCCCGAGATCGAGTTCTTCGAGATCGTCTTCACCAACCTGGCCGGAGTGCCGCGCGGCAAACGCCTGCGCCGGCACGAGATCGCGGCTGTGTACGAGCAGGGCCGATTCCTGCCGGGCTCGATCCTGGTCAACGACATCACCGGCCAGGATGTGGAAGCGACGGGGCTGGTCTGGGAAGACGGCGACGCTGACCGCGTGGCGCGCCCCATCGCCGGACGCATCACGCCGGCGCCGTGGCTCGGGCGCGATGTCGCCCAGGTTCCGGTGTCGATGTACGAACTCGACGGCCGTCCGCACGATCTCGATCCGCGGCACGTGCTCAAGCGCGTGATCGACCGCTTCGCCGCTGACGGGCTCGTGCCGGTGGTGGCGTGCGAACTCGAATATTATTTGGTCGATGCGCAGCGCACCGAAACGGGCGGCGTGCAGCCGCCGCGTTCGCCGCTGACCGGCGAACGGGCCACGCACCATCAGGTCTATGGCCTGCGTGAAGTGGAAGAGGCGAACGGCTTCCTGCGCGACCTCTGGGCCTCCGCCGACGCCATGGGCATCCCGCTCGAAGGCGCCATCAGCGAATACGCGCCGGGCCAGCTCGAACTGACCTTGAAGCACCACGCCGACGCCTTGCGCGCGGCAGATGACGCGGTGCTCTACAAGCGCGCAGCCAAAGGCGTGGCGCTGAAGCATGGCTGCGAAGCCACGTTCATGGCCAAGCCGTTCGCCGATCTCGCCGGCTCGGGCATGCACCTGCATGTCAGCGTCAACGACAAGGCGGGCAAGAACATCTTCGCGTCGGAGAAGCCGGAAGGCGAGCCCGTGCTGGCGCACGCGATCGGCGGCATGAAGGCGCTGCTGGGCGATTCCGTTGCGGTTTTTGCGCCGAACGCGAATTCCTACCGCCGCTTCAAGCCGAATTCTTACGCACCGGTTGCGCCGACCTGGGGCGTCAACAACCGCACGGTTTCGTTCCGCGTGCCTGCGGGCGCGCCGCATACGCGTCACATCGAGCATCGGGTCGCGGGCGCGGATGCGCATCCGGCGCTGGCGCTGGCGGCGCTGCTGGCGGCGGTGCATCACGGCATCAGCCACAAGATCGATCCGGGGCCGGCGGTTGTCGGCGACGGTTACGCGCAGGCGGAGAAATCCGGCGAGCGCATTCCCACCAACTGGTTTGCCGCGGTCGATCGCTTTGCTGAATCGGCGACGCTTAAAGACTATCTCGGCGAGCGCTTCGTGCGCATGTACGCGACGGTGAAGCGCACCGAGCAGGAGCGCTACATGAGCATCATTCCCAACACCGATTTCGACTGGTATCTGCGCACCTGCTGAGGCACTCCGCGCCTTCCTCGAGGAGGCGAAAAGCGCTGGCTGCCCCGGTCCAAGCTCGGAGCAGGTGATCGTCATGGGCTTTGAGCCGGCTGACCGTCCGATCAAGCCGCAACTCGTGCTGCTGGATGATGCAAATCGCATCGTTCGCCGCCTGGACGAAGAGCACAGCGCGCGCTGATCCGGCACAGAACCGGAACGCCCCTGGGCGCCCGCACGGAAGGTATTGATCCGCGACCCGATTTGCGCGCTCTTAGGCGTCGGGTTCAGACGCGTTGGCCGTGGGGTTCGGCGCGAGCAGGAGGCGACGATGGCCAAAGGCAGCTTCAGACGGGGTATCTCACGGCGGTCGCTGTTGCAGCAGACCGGGGCTGCGGCGATCGGCATCTCGCTCGCGGGCGGCGTCGCCGCCTGCGGCGGCGGCAGTGGCGGCGGGCGCGTCGTCAATTTCTACAATTGGGACACCTATATCGGCCCAACCACGCTCGATGATTTCCGCACCGCGACGGGCGTGCCGGTGCAGATGAGCCTGTTCGCCACCAACGATGAATTGTTCGCCCGCCTGCGCGCCGGCAATCCGGGCTTCGACGTAATCGTGCCGTCGAACGAGTTCGTCACGCGCATGAGCCAGGCGCAGATGCTGCAAGAGCTCGATCACGCCAAGATTCCGAACATTTCGAACCTCCTGCCTGAGTTTCAGGACGCCGCGTTCGATCCGGGCCGGCGCTATTCGATGCCCTATACGTGGCTGGTGCTCGGCATCGGCTATCGCAAGGCGGCGATGCCGAACGGCATGGTGCCGAATTCCTGGCGCTACCTGTTCGACTCGCCGCAATTCTCGCAGAAGCTGGCGCTTCTCTCCGAGAGCGCGGACCTCATCCGTCTGTGCGCGAAATATCTCGGCCACTCGGTCAACAACATCCCCGACGCGATGCTGTCGCAGATTGAGCAGATGCTGATCCGCCAGAAGCCGCACGTGAAGCAATTCCACCAGGACAACGGCCAGGATCTGCTGGCCTCGGGCGAAGTCGACATCGTGCTCGAATACAATGGCGACATCGCCCAGCTGATGAACGCCGAGGGCGGCGACGCATTCGATTTCGTCGTCCCGCAAGAGGGCACGCTGATCAATTCGGATTGCCTCTGCATCCCGACCGGCGCGCCTCACGTTGACGATGCGCACGCCTTCATCAATTACCTGCTCGACGGTGAAGCTGGGAAAAAGATCACGGAAGAGATTCTCTTTCCGACGCCCAACGCCGCCGCGCGCGAGCTGATGCCGGATTCCTACAAGAACAATCCGGTCATCTTCCCGCCCGCGGACGTCATGGCCAAGAGCGAGTACGGTGCGTTCGAAGGCGACGAGCGGGCGCGGCTGTACGAAGAAATCTTCACCCGCATCAGCGCGGCGTGAGGGAAGGCGCCAGCAACGGCGCCGGCTAAGAGGAGCCTATGGAGCAAACTTGGCGTCAAGCGAAAGCGGCGTTTGCAGCGGTGTCTGCTCCGCCGATCGTTTGGTTGCTGCTCTTTTTCCTCGTTCCGCTCGCCGTTGTCTGGGCCTATTCGTTCGGCGTCAATTCAGGACCTGTGACGATCGACTTTACCGGGACGTTCGCGAATTACACGCGTGCGCTCGAGCCGCTCTATGTCGGCATTTTCTGGAAGAGCCTGATCGTCGCCACGCTGACGACGCTGCTTTGCCTGATCGTCGGCTTCCCGGTGGCGCTCGCCATCGCCTTTTCCAGCCCGAAGGCGAAGGCGTGGCTGTTGTTGCTGATCATGCTGCCGTTTTGGACCAATTTGCTGATCCGCACTTTCGCGCTGATCGCGGTGCTGCGCGAGAACGGATACGTGAATGCAATCCTGGAATGGATGTGGACCCACGCCAGCGGGCTGATGACGCTGGTTGGCTTGCAGCCGCTTGGCGATTTCGAGCCGCTGACGCTGCTCTACAACAATACCGCCGTGGTGATCGGCCTTGTCTATGTGCACCTGCCTTTCATGGTGCTGCCGCTCTATTCCGCGCTCGACCGCATGGACCGTTCGCTGATGGAGGCGAGCCTCGATCTTGGGGCGGGGCATTTGCGGACGATCTGGTCGGTTGTCGTGCCGCTGGCGGCGCCCGGCGTCGCCTCGGGCGTGCTGATCACCTTCATCCCGGCGCTCGGCGCCTACCTGACACCCGATCTGCTCGGCGGCACCGACAGCCAGATGATCGCCAACGTGATCGAGCGGCAGTTCAAGCGCGCCAATGATTGGCCGTTCGGCGCGGCTCTTTCATTCCTTTTGATGTATCTCACCTTCATCGCCGTGGCGGTGCAGGCGCTGGTGCAACGCCGCAGCGAGCGGAGGGGCTGATGGCCGACGAAGCGCCAACCGCCGCCGCAACCAGCCCCGCGCCGAACCGCGTGAAGGAGAAGCCGGGCCCGCTCGAATATATGCGGCGCTGGCCGCTGCAACTGATCGTCGGCCTGACGCTGCTGTTCCTCTACCTGCCGCTGATCACACTGATGGTGTTCAGCTTCAACACCAGCCGCCGCAACATCGTCTGGCAGGGCTTCACCACCGATTGGTACGTGCGCGCCTTCAACAACGAATCGCTGCTGCAGGCCTTCATCAACTCGCTCACCATCGCCTTTCTCTGCACCATCGCATCGGTTGTGCTCGGGGCGCTGGCGGCGGTGATGCTGTGGCGCTTCCGCTTTCCGGGAAAGACGGTGGTCGAAGGCTCGCTGGCGTTGCCGATCGTGGTGCCGGAGATCTGCATGGGCGTGGCCATGCTGGTGTTCTTCGCCCGCGTGATGCCGTGGCCGACCGGATTGCCGTGGCCGCTCAATCTTGGCGCCATCACCATCGCGCACATTTCGTTCGCGTTCCCCTTCGTGGCGACAGTGGTCCGCGCGCGGTTGGCCTCGTTCAACCGCGAGCTTGAGGAGGCGGCCAAAGATCTCGGCGCCAGCGAGTGGCGTACGTTCTGGGATATCCTGGTGCCGCATATGCAGCCGGGCTTGATCGCTGGCGCGCTGCTGGCCTTCACCTTGTCGCTCGACGATTTCGTCATCACCTTCTTCACGGCGGGACCGGATACCATCACCTTCCCGGTGAAGGTCTATTCTATGCTGCGCTTCTCGGTGACGCCGGAAGTCAACGCCGCGTCGACCATCCTGATCGTGGTGACCGTGATCCTCACTGCGGTTGGCCTCAACATGCAGAACCAGACGCCGGCGGATAAGAAAGCTTAAGGCCAGTCATGACAGAGACAGCGCCCATTCAGTCCAGCGCCGGCCGGCAAACCAGTTCGGCGGAGGACGGCGTCATCATCACGTTCGAGAACGTGACCAAGCGCTTTGCCGGCGTCACCGCCGTCGACAACGTGAACCTGCAGATCCGCGAGGGGGAGTTCTTCGCGCTACTCGGGCCTTCAGGCTGCGGCAAGACCACGCTGCTGCGCATGCTGGCCGGTTTTGAAACGCCAACCGAAGGCCGCATTCTGATCGATGGCAAGGACATCGCCGCGCTGCCGCCGAACAAGCGTCCGGTAAACATGGTGTTCCAATCCTACGCCGTGTTTCCGCACATGAAGGTGTTCGACAACGTCGCCTATGGCCTGAAGATGGAAGGCGTTGATGGCGGCGAAATCAGGCGCCGGGTGGAGGAGGCGCTGGAACTGGTGAAGCTTGACGGCTACGGCCAGCGCATGCCGGATCAGCTTTCGGGCGGCCAGCGTCAGCGCGTGGCGCTGGCGCGCGCGCTGGTGAAGCGGCCGCGCGTGTTGCTGCTGGACGAACCGCTCTCGGCGCTCGACGCGAAGCTGCGCGACCAGATGCGCTCTGAGCTGACGTCGCTGCAGGAGAAGGTCGGCATCACCTTCATCATGGTCACGCACGATCAGGACGAAGCGCTGGCGATCGCCTCGCGTTGCGCGGTGATGAACCGCGGCGTGCTGGCGCAGGTGGCGACGCCGGCCGATCTCTACGAATTCCCGAACTCACGCTTCGTCGCTGACTTCGTCGGCAGCGTGAACATGTTTGAAGGCGTGCTGGACGAAGACGAGCCGGATCACGCGGTCGTGCGTGCGCCGGAGCTTGCCGCGCCGGTTTATCTCGATCATGGCGTCACCGGTGCACGTGGCTCGACCGTCTGGGTCGCGCTGCGGCCGGAGAAGATCGAGATGCACAAGCGCAATGGCGGCGAGCCGCCGAAGATGGAGGACGCGCCCGCGGGCACGAATGTCGTGCCTGGCACCATCCGCGACATCGTCTATCTCGGCAGTGAGACCAATTTCGAGATCGAGCTTGAAGGCGGGCGCCGCGTGAAGACGTTCCGCTCCAACCTGACGCGCTACGATCAGGAAGACTTCACCTGGGATGAGCCGGTGTGGCTCGCCTGGCATGCCTGCTCGCCGGCGGTGCTGCTGTCATGAAGGCAGACGCCCATCGGCCAGTGCTCGGCGTGATCGCCTGCAACCGCTCGGTCGACAACCAAGCGGGGCAGGTGGTGATGACGCGCTACCTGAACTCGGCGCTTACTTACGCCGAGGCGGCGGGTCTGCTCGTGCCGGCAATGCCCGAGCTGATGCATGCGCGTGAAATCGCGCCGCGGCTTGATGGGCTGCTTCTCACCGGCACGCCCTCGAACCTCGACCCCAAGCGCTATGGCGAACTGGTCGATGATGCGCCGGGGCCGTTCGATCCCGACCGCGACGAGATGACGGCGCGCCTGATCGACGCGATGCTCGATCTCGGCAAGCCGGTGTTCGGCATTTGCCGCGGCTTCCAGGAACTCAATGTCGCGTTCGGCGGCACGCTGCGGCGCGACATGGCCGAGCACCCGGAACTCATTCCGCACCATGCGCCGAGCGAGGCGAGCTTCGCCGAGTATTTCGAGCACATCCATCCGGTGACGCTGAAGGACGGCGGCGTGCTGAAGCGCGCCTATCAGCGCGATGAACTGGATGTCGTAAGCGTTCACTATCAGGGCGTCGACAAGCTGGGCAAAGGGCTCAGCATCGAGGCGGTCGCGCCGGACGGCGTGATCGAGGCGGTGTCGGCGGAAGTGAATGGCGCGCCGGTGCTGGCCGTGCAATGGCACCCGGAATGGAAGGCGCACGAAAACCCGCAGAGCCAAGTATTTTTCAAACTGCTCGGGCGCGCGCTGCGGCGCGAGAAATTGGCCTAGGCGCATACAACGAGGACCAAAATGGCCCACCGCAATTACAACATACCCGAACTGCGCCGTCTCGACGTGGCGCACCACCTGCCTGCGCAGGCG
>JAEUMR010000041.1 GCA_016791385.1 Hyphomonadaceae bacterium | reverse complement strand
AGATCGATCAGGCGGTGGCCAATCTCGAACTTGAAGTCGAGTATGGCGGCCAGGTGCGCTCGTTCGATCTGTCGCGCGACGGGCCCGTCACCACGACATCGGCGATCTTCCAGCGGCGCAAATTCGCGCGCGGCTTTGCTGGGCCCGAAGGGCGTTGTCCCGATGGCACGTCCGGGCGTCCTTGCGCCACCTGCCGCGTTGGCGGCGTCGAAATCAAAGTCTGCGGGTGAAGCGATGGTAGACCTCGCGCAAAATCGGCACTTGATCATCAATGTCAGCGATCGCACCGGCAAACCGCTGGTCGGCGCCGACATCGTCTTCAAGATGAGAGACGCAGTGATCGCCGAAGTGCGCCGCTCCAACGGACACGGCGAAGTCACCTTGCCGATCAGTGAGACCGATCCGATCGAGGTGGTCGTCACCTATCGCGGCGCGACGCAGACGGGCAAATTCGGACCCGATCAGAACCATTTCGAGTTCAAGTATAACGAAGACACATCCCTGTTCGCCGGGCATCTGCCGCTCTGGGTCGGCATCGGCTTCGTTCTGCTTGCAGTTGCGCTGGTGGTCGCAATTCCTCATCCGGAAATGCTGCAGGCGCGCGTGCTCTATGGCGTGTTCGCCATCGGCGCCGGCGGGTTCGCGACCGAATTGTCGGGCCAACTCAATGTGCAGGCGCAAGTGCAGCGTTTCGCCATCGGCGCCGGCGGCGCGATGGCAGTGTTCGTGCTGCTGTGGCTGACCAACCCGATCGCGGGCTAAGCTTCTTCCAGCACGCCTTGCACCAGCCGTTCGAACGCGGCCTGCATCTTTTCGGGCGATTGCTTGAGCCCGCCTTCCATCCACCAGCGCAGCATGCCGACAAAGCCGGCGGCGATGAACACGGCCGCTTCGCGCTGGCGCTCGCGCGGCCAGTGTAGCATGCGCCGCTTCAGGTTTGCTTCTGCGATCTCGCGCAGCTTCGCTTCGCCTGCCGCCATCTGCCGGTGAAACACCTCCGAGCGCACCAATGAACGCACGAAGTCGGTTGCGCCGGCGACGTGGTGAAACAGCGGTCGCGAAGGCAGGATGTCGGGGCGCTCCGGATAGCGCGCCGCATAGGCGCGCTCAGTAGCGGTAAGCAGGTCGAGCCACGAACGGACGAGGAAATCGTCCTTCGAGGCGAAGTGCTGATAGAAAGTCGAGCGGCTGACGCCCGCCTCGTTCACCAGAGCGCCCACGGCGATGGCGTCGACATCGCCGTCCGCGCCGAGATTCATCAACGCCTCAGCGAGCAGGCGCCGCGTTCGCTGTGCGCGCGCATCCGCGCCCGGAAGCACCTCGTACCTGTCGGCCGTGTCGGACATTGCCGCCCCTTGTGTCCGTGAATAGCGCCAGACCCGCGCCGCCCGCCAGTCTAGCCTTGAGTGTTGCTGGCGTGTTGCAGCGGGAGAAGCCGAATGAATGCAAATACCAAGGCGGGCGGCTGGGCGCTGCTGGTTGGCGCCATCGCCTATGTTGGCCTCATGGCCGTGCATCCCAGCCAGCCGGGCGGTCCGCAGATCGGCGCTTTGAGTCTCAACGCTGTCGTGCACGGGACCGCGCTGGTAGGGCAGCCCGTGCTGCTCTACGGCTTCTGGCAGCTCACCCGCATGATGGGCGATCGCGCGCTGGCGCAGCTGGCGCTGTGCTTCTACGTGCTCGCCGCCGGCGCGGTGATCATCGCCGCAACGCTGAGCGGCATTGTCATGCCGCTGATCATGGAAGCCGGGCGCACGCGCGGAGCATCAATGCCAGGGCCTGCGCCGAGCGACATGGAAGTGCTGCGCCAAGCGCTGCAATCGCAGGCGATTTACACCATGTGGCTCAACCGTTCCTTCGCCGGCGTGCATGTCGGCTTGTCGTCTCTGGCAATCCTGTTGTGGTCGATCGCTTGGCCGAGCCGGGCCGCTTTGGCGCTGTTCACGCGCGGCATCGGCGTGCTCGCGGGCCTCGGCGTGATTGCGTGGGCGCTGTCGGGTTCCATGACGCTGGAAGCGCAGCACGGCGCTTTGCTCGTCACTTTGGTGCAGATGGGCTGGGCCGTGCTGGCCGCGCTCGCGCTGATGTCGGCGCGAACGGCGAAATGAGTTGGCGCTACAGCCGCCAGCTGAGCGCCAGTGCGCCGAAATCCTGGCGCGTCGGCTGCGTCGCGAATTCTTCGGTGCGCCACACATAGGTATAAGCAAGCCGCCAGTCGCCGGCGCTGATCGAGAAGCCGGTTTGAAAATCGGCCACCCACGGATTGCGGTCGACGCTGGCGCTGTCGCGGAAGGTGTTGCCATCGAGGAAGAGGTTGTGCGCAACCCC
The DNA here is from genome assembly GCA_016791385.1 of Hyphomonadaceae bacterium. Lineage (GTDB taxonomy): Bacteria > Pseudomonadota > Alphaproteobacteria > Caulobacterales > Aquidulcibacteraceae > Vitreimonas. The sequence goes on along the minus strand of JAEUMR010000041.1, from coordinate 50,516 downwards.
GCGCCCCTGCACGCCGGCGAAGAGCGACCATGAAAGCGGCCCGCCGCTGAAATGCTCGACGCCCGCCAGCGACGGGCGCACCCGCGGGGGGCCGTAATCGCTGTCGATGCGCTGGCCGATGCGGGCGGCAAGGCCCACGCGGGCTTCGCTGCGCAGCGTGCCGAGCGAGGCGCCGACGCTTGGCGTCAAATCTGCTTCCAGGCCGCCAGGGATCACGTCGCTGAACACGCGCAGCGCCCGCCAGCGCCGGTCGAACGAGACGGCGAAGGCGAACTCGTCGTGCAGCTGGCTGTCCCAACCCTTGGGATCAGGCGCGCCGAGCCATTGGTGGATGCCGCGCTGTGCTTCCTCACCCAGCGCAGAAGGGCCAGTCATGCCGAATTCGAGTTCGTAGGTGTCGAGATAGCGCGGCGCGCGCCCGTCGCTGCGGTCTTCCTCGGCGCCGACCATGATCTGCATATAGAGCCAGCCCGCGTACGGGTGCTGGTCAGGCGGCGCCGGATTGGCTTGGATGTCCTCCGGCGTGAAGATCGATTGGCCGATCGCGATGCCCCAGAAGTCCGGTTCGGAATGGGAGAGGGGCCGGGTGAAGCCGCCGGTGCTGCGCAGCCAATCCGGCACGCCCTCTGACGGCGAGACATAGGCGAGCTTGACGCCTGACGTGTAATTGCGATCCGCTCCTGAGGAGAGGCTGTCGTTCTCGACGGCGAGAGAGAGCACGCCTTTCTGCTCGGCGGGGCGGTCGGTCGCGTGCGCAACGCCCGGCAGCGCCGCGAGCAAAGCAGCGCCCGTCATCCACCGCATCAGGCGATGATGTCGGGCGTCAGCCTGTCTTCGATCCATTGGATCTGGTCCTTCAGCACCAGTTTGCGCTTCTTGAGCCGCGCCAATTGCAGCGCGTCCCCCGTGGCCTGTTCCTGCAGTGCGAAAATGGCGTTGTCGAGCGCGCGATGCTCCTCGCGCAGCTCGCCGAGCCGCGCCCTAAGCGCGCGCTTTTCCGGCGTGTCGCTAATGTCGAAGGTTTCGTCGTCGCCAGCGCTCATGCGCTCGTTTCCGCCGTTTCGGGGCACGGCCCCCGCTGGCCGAGTGCTTCACCTAAGCCATGCTCCACAGGCGCTGTAAAGCCGCCGCCTAGGGCTGACCCGCGGGCGACGCGGTGCGGCAACGGGAGTTAATTTTTTGTGCACGATGTAAGGAGACAACACTGAAAAACGGGCGCATGCTTTTTTGGCCCAAAGCTAAAGGAGGCGCCTTCGATGGCTATCGAGCAGCGTTTACGCGAACTCGACGCCCGGCATCGGGATCTGGACCTGATCATCGAAAACGAGGCTAAAAGCCCGGCCGTGGATTTGATGCGGCTGACGGCGATGAAACGCCAAAAACTCAAACTCAAAGAAGAAATCGAACAAATCCGACAGCGGCTCGATCACCACTAGCCGGATCCAAACGGCGCGCTGAAGCGGCGCCGCAGCGCCGCTGAAAGTACGCGGCCCAAGGTTATCCACAAGCTTGGCCGCGCGACGTTTAGTGTGCGCACGCAGCAAAACGGCGGCGCATGAGCGCGCCGCCGTCTGTTGGATGGCGCGGGCTTACTCGCCGCTTTCGTACGTCTCTGGCGGCACGGTTTCTTGCGCCGACTTCAGCGTCTTCGATTCGGCCTTGGCCGCGCGCGCGTCGGCGCGGGCTTTGGTCGCGGCCGCTTCGGCCACCACGGCGTCGAGTTCGATCTGTGTGCACAGGCCGATCGTCACCGGGTCCACCGGCTTGATTTGCGACGAATTCCAATGCGTGCGGTTGCGCACCTGATCGATCGTCGACTTGGTGGTGCCGATCAGCTTCACGACTTTCGAATCCGGCACTTCCGGGTGGTTCTTCAGGAACCAGGCGATCGCGTCCGGCCGGTCCTGGCGGCGGGCGATCGGGGTGTAGCGGGCGCCGCGCTTCTTCACTTGCGGCAGGTCCACGCGCTTCTGCTCGAGCGGCTTCAGCACGTAGGTTTCGTCCGCCTCGCCCTTGGCGATCTCTTCGCGCGAGAGGAAGCCGCCGGCGATCGGGTCGACGCCGCGGATGCCCTTGGCGACGTCTTCGTTGGCGATGCCCTGCACTTCGAGCGGGTGCAGGCCGCAGAAATCGGCGATCTGCTTGAACGCGAGCGAGGTGTTCTCGATCAGCCAAACGGCGGTCGCCTTCGGCATCAGCACGTTCGAGGTCATGGGACGGGCTCCAGATATGCAAAAGCGCCCGGCGTCGTCGCCAGGCGCTGAGCCATCTGGTGCAACGGGCTGACGCATCCGGGCGCGGACGAGGTCAGTTGGCGGAGGATATAGCCGCTGAGGGCCCTCAAGGGAAGGCGGGAATGTCGCTGACCGGGGCCGAGACCTAGCCCAGCGCAAAAGAAAAGGCCCGGCGCGAGGCCGGGCCCAGAGAAGCCAATCTTCGAAAAGATTAGTGGAAGGTGATCGTCACCGCCGTGCGGCGGTTGAGCGGCTCACGCACGCCGTCGCGGGTTTGCCGCGCGAGTTCGGTTTCGCCGCGGCCCGAGGTCGTGATCGCATCGGCCGAGAGGCCGCGCGCCACGAGCGCGTCATGAACCACCGCAGCGCGGCGTTGCGACAGGCCCACATTGTAGGCAGCCGAGCCGGACGTGTCGGTGTGGCCGACCACCGCGATTGCAGTGACGTTGCATTGCGCAGCACGCGCAACCGCTTGGTCGATCACGTCCATCGCCGCCTGATTCAGATTCGAGCGGTCCCACTCAAAGTAGACCGTGAATTCCGAAGTCGGGCACGCCACCGGAGGCGGCGGGGGCGGCGGAGGCGGTGGCGGCGGCGGGGGCGGCGGCGGAGCTGCAGCAGCGCCGAGCTTGTAGCGCAGGCCGACCGTCACAGCCTGATGCTCGTAATCGGCGTTGAAGCCGTAGCCGTAGCCATAATCGTAGTCGAGATCGTCAACCGAGAAGTAGCGGTAGCCGACATCGAAGGTCAGGCGGTCATTAACCGGCACGCCAACGCCGGCCATGGCCTGCCAGGCCCAATTGCTGTCGTGGTCGCCAGCGACATTGACCTTCGCGAGACCGACGCCAACGCCCACATAAGGCTGGATCGAGCCGCCACGGTTGAAGTCATAGAAGGCGTTGACCATCACCGACGTGGCTGACGCATCGACCGACGTATCGGAAAGGCCGTTGTCGCGGCGCGCGACTTCGATCTCGGTGCGGAAGCCGTTGTCGTAGGCATAGCCGGCGCCGGTGTCGAACATCATGTCGTCGTCGAAGTCGAACGATTGCGTCACCGCCAGCGGCCGGATCCGTTCTTCTTCGTAGTAATTGTCATAGGTCGTATCGAGTTGACCATCGACGCTGACGCCCACATCGGCGCGGAGATACCAACTGCCCTGCGCTTGCGCGCCGGTAGCCACACCCGCCATCAGGGCCGTCAGCGCCAGCATACAGAGATGCTTACGCATTTGAGTTCTCCCCAACGCGCGCGATACGCGCGCCCTTAACCCTTAGGACTCGGACTGGAGAGCGCCCAATCACCTCCTCTAACAGGCGAGTTTTCGCCGGAAAGCTCGCCTGCTTAGCCGTTCGAGGTCAGCACGATCTTGCCGGCATGAGCGCCCGCCTGCAGGCGCTGGTGCGCGGCCTCGGCTTCGGTGAGGGGAAACACGCTGTCGATGATCGGCTTGACCTTGCCGGCCGCGATCCACGGCCAGACGTGGCGCTCCACCTCGCGGGCGATGCGCGCTTTCTCCGCCGTTGCGCGGGAGCGCAGGGTCGAGCCGGTCAGCGTCAGCCGTTTCAGCATCAGCCGCATCAGGTTGAGTTCGGCCTGCGGTCCTTGCAGGAACGCGATCATCACCACGCGTCCGAGCTCGTTGAGGATGTTGAGGTTCTTCTGCACGTACGGGCCGCCGACCATGTCGAGGATCACGTCAGCGCCGCCTGCATCTCGCATCACCGTCTCGAAGTCCTCGGCGCGATAATTGATCGCCCGCTCGGCGCCGAGCTTCTCGCACAGCTTGCACTTGGCCTCATCGCCCGCCGTCGCGAACACGCGCGCGCCGCGCGCCTTGGCCATCTGGATCGCGGTGGTGCCGATGCCGGAGGCGCCGCCATGCACCAGGAAGCGTTCGCCCGGCTTGAGCGCGCCGGATTCGAACACGTTGGCCCACACCGTAAACACGGTCTCGGGCAGCGCCGCCGCCTCGATCATCGACAGCCCCGCCGGGATCGGCAGCGCGCAGCCTTCGTGCGCCACCGCGTATTCGGCATAGCCTCCGCCGGCCAGCAGAGCCGTCACCTTGTCGCCGGCGCGCCAGCGCGTGACGCCGGGGCCGACCTCCACCACTTCGCCCGCCGCTTCCAGGCCCAGCGTGGTTGGCGCACCTGGCGGGGGCGGGTAGAGCCCCGCGCGCTGCATCAGATCGGGCCGGTTCACCCCGGCCGCCTCCACCCGGATCAGGATCTCGCCAGGGCCGATGTGGGGAACCTCGTCCTCGACCAGCGTCAGCGGCCGGTCCGGGGCGTGGGCGACTTTCCGTATCGTCTGCGGTTTCAGCACGCGCGGCTCCCTTAAAGTTTGGATCGTTTCAGGTTAGCATGAGCGGAGGAGGCAGGCCCGATGCTCGATGACGATCCCTTCGCAGCCCCTGTGAAGAAGCCGGTGTCGCTTGAGGCCCAGCTTGAGACCGCCTCGATCGGCGATCTGGAAGCTCGCATTGAACGCCTCAAGGCGGAAATTCAACTTTGCGAGCAGGCCATCGCCGCCAAGCGGGCCCAGCGCGCCGCCGCCGATTCCGTTTTTGGATCGCGCGCCTCGTGACGCCCCCCGCCGGGAACGGCCCGCCGCTTGCGACCAACGCCCGGCTATGACCGATACGAACCGAACTTCTCCTCAGAGAGGAACTTACGACGCCAAGCGGGTGGCCGATTTCGCCCGATCGGAGGTGTTCGAGCGCACCTTCAAGGAGGGCATGGCCCTCGTTGAAGAGACCGCGGCCTATCTCGACGGCCCCGGCCGCGCCGCCTCCAAGCGTCTCTCCCGCGCCGCAGCGCTCGCTTATGCGGGCGAGAGCATGCGCTTAACCACGCGCCTGATGCAGGTAGCCTCCTGGCTGCTGGTGCAGCGTGCGGTGCGCGACGGCGAGATTGGGCTCGAAGAAGCGGCGAGCGAGAAATACCGGCTGATCTCACGCGAGCCGCAGCCGGCGACCCCGTTCGCTGGCAGCGCCGAATTGCCCGAGGCGCTACGCACGCTGATCGGCCGCGGCGCCGCCATTTACGAACGCGTGCGCCGTCTCGACGAAACCATGTACGAGGGCGGCGAAGAAGCCACCAACCCGGTTTCCGATCAGCTGGCCAAGCTGCAGCAAGCTTTCGGGCGCTAGTCGCGCAGGCCTTGCCTTCGCCGGTCGCGCCCGTTCACATCGGGTATGACCATGCGCCCGATCCTTACCTTTCTCTTCGCCTTCATCGCCTGTGCTTCGCTTGGCGGCCCCGCTTTGGCGCAGCAGGCCGATGCACAGCTGCGCGCGCTCTATGAAGCCGACTGGGCCTGGAGCCTGACCGAATACGAACAACAGGACGACGGTGAGGGCGGCATAGAGCCGACGGCGCACCTGCCGCGCGTCGATCCCGCTAACCAAGAGCGCCGCGCCGCGCACACGCGCGAGACGCTGGCCGCGCTTAACCGCATTCCGCTCGATGCGCTCTCCGAGGCCGAGCGCATCAACGCCGAGGTGTTCCGCACCAATCTCGAAAACGCGCTGACCGACGCGCGCTTCCGCGAATGGGAGATGCCGGTCAACAGCGATTCCGCCTTCTGGCAATATCTCGATCAGCGCCAGGGCTTCCGCACGGCCGAGGAATATCGCCGCTACACCGGCCGCATGCGCGACATCCCGCGCTTCTTCGCCGAGAACATCGCCAACATGCGCGCGGGCCTGGCGCGCGGCTTCACCCCGCCGCGCGCAACGCTGGCCGGGCGTGAGAGCGCCATCGCCGCTTACGCCGTCGCTAATGTGGAGCAGAACCCGTTCTACGCCGCCTTCAACGACATGCCGTCAACCATCCCGGCTGACGAGCGCGAGCGGCTGCGCAGCGAGGGACGCGCCGCCATCAGCGAAGCGGTCGTGCCGGCCTTCAACGATGCGCTGCGCTTCTTCCGCGACGAGTACGTGCCGCACACCCGCACTACGCTTGCCGCAACGCGGCTGCCCGATGGGCGCGCCTATTACGCCGCGCAGATCCGCAAATACACCACGCTCGACATGAGCGCCGAGGAGATCCACCAGCTCGGCCTGCGCGAAGTCGCGCGCATCGACGCCGAGATGCGCGCGGTCATGCGCGAGAGCGGCTTCCAAGGCACATTGCCGGAATTCCTGACCTTCCTGCGCACCGATCCGCAATTCTACGCCCGCACGCCCGAAGAGCTGCTGATGGTGTCGAGCTATGTGGTCAATCGCGTCAACGCCAAGATCGGCGACGTCATCGGCACGCTGCCGCGCCGGCGCTTTACTGTATTGCCGGTGCCGGATGCGATCGCGCCGTATTACACCTCCGGCCGCGGCGGCCTCGAAAGCTGCCTGATGAACACCTACGATCTGCCGAGCCGGCCGCTCTACAACATCCCCGCGTTGACGCTGCACGAATGCGTGCCCGGCCACAGCTTGCAGGCGGCGCTGAGCGAGGAAGGGCAGTCGCTGCCCGCCTTCCGCCGCCAGACTTACTTCTCCGGCTTCGGCGAGGGCTGGGGTCTCTACAGCGAATGGCTGGGCGAAGAGATGGGCATCTATCGCACGCCCTACGAGCATTTCGGCCGGCTCTCGTACGAGATGTGGCGCGCCGCACGGCTCGTCATCGACACCGGCATCCACCGCTACGGCTGGTCGCGCGAACGCGCGATCGAATACCTCGCTTCGCACACGGCGCTGTCGCAGCGCGAAGTCGAAACCGAGGTCGATCGCTACATCTCCTGGCCGGGTCAGGCGCTGGCTTACAAGCTGGGCGAACTCACCATTCGCCGTCTGCGCAGCGAAGCTGAAACCGCGCTCGGCGAACGCTTCGACGAGCGCCGCTTCCACGATGCGATCCTGGCGCTCGGCTCAACCCCGCTGCCGGTGCTGGAAGAACGCATTCACCGCTTCATCGAGGAAGAGCAGGCGCGGGCGCATTAGGCCCAAATGAAAAGGCGCCGGATCGCTCCGGCGCCTTTGAACTTCGAGCGGTTGGACCGGCTCACTTCTTCTTGATGAAGCCGCCGAACTTGTCGTTGAAGCGCGAGACGCGGCCGCCGCGGTCCATCAGCTGCTGGTTGCCGCCGGTCCAGGCCGGATGCGACTTCGGGTCGATGTCGAGCGCCAGCGTGCCGCCTTCTTCGCCGTAGGTCGAGCGGGTGCGGAAGGTGGTGCCATCGGTCATCTGGACCGTGATCATATGGTAGTCGGGATGGCCTTCGGGCTTCATGACCGGGTTCCTGGGGGAAAAATCGAAGCGGGGCTGATAGCGGAAAGCCGCCAGGACCGCAAGGAGGGGAGATGCCTGCCGGATATTCCGGAACGCCTTTGGCCAGGAAGCTGGGCTTCGCCAATGACATGGCGGTGTGGGCCAAGGGCATGCCCGAGAGCGTCCGGGCCGAGATCGAGGCCCACGCCGCCCCGCGCTTTGTCGCCCGGCCTAGCCAAGGGCTGGCCGCGGCGCACGTCTTCCACAGCAGCGCGGCCAAGCTGGAGGCCGATCTGGCCAAGCTGCGCCCGTTGCTGGCGCCGGCGGGGATGGTCTGGGTGTCCTGGCCCAAGAAGGCGTCGAAGGTCGCCACCGACATCACCGAGGACGTGATCCGCACGCTGGCGCTGCCGCTGGGCTATGTCGATGTGAAGGTGTGCGCCGTGGACCAGACTTGGTCCGGCCTGAAGCTCGTCATCCGCAAGTCCGCGCGCTGATCAGGCCGTCACGGGTTTGGGCGCTGGCGTTTCCGGCGCCATCCGCAACAGGAACGGATTGACCGCAATCGAGATCAGCGCGACGGCCAAAATGAGATTGTAGGTCTCCGCGCTCATCATGCCGAGCTGCACGCCCAATCCGGCCAGCACGAACGAAAACTCGCCGGCTTGCGCCACGCCGAGCGAGAGGAAGAGGGCGTTGCCGCGCGATTGGCCGGCCAGCCGGAGCGGAGCGTAGGCGAGCGCGAACTTGGCGATGATGACAACGCCCACCAGCGCGGCCAGCGCCAGCGGTTGGCGCAGCAGCACGCTCGGATCGAACAGCATGCCGACGGCGACGAAGAACAGCACCGCGAAGGTGTCGCGCAGCGGCAGCGAGTCCTCCGCCACCTTGTGGCTGAATTTGGTTCCGTTGAGCGCAAGTCCGCCGAGGAAGGCGCCCAGCGCGAAGCTGGCGTCGAACCAATAATAGGCTGCCCAGGCGACGCCGAGCGCCAGCGCTAACGTGCCGAGCGAAAGCAGCTCGCGCGATTTCAGGTGCGCCACTTGAATGATCAGCCAGGGAAAGACGCGCGCGCCGACGACGAGGATCAGCGCCACGAACACCGCGATCTTGAGGAACGTGCCGCCAAGCGCGGACAGAATGCCGAGCGGGGAGACTGCCCGGCCTTCGCCCGTCGCCAGCGCCGCCATGGCTGGCAGCACGACGATGGCGATGATGATGACGAAATCTTCCACCAGCAGCCAGGAAATGCCGATGCGCGCCAGTTCGCTCTTCATCAGGCGCCGGTCTTCCAGCGCGCGCAGGAACACGATCGTGCTCGCCACCGATAGGGCGACGCCCAGGATGATCGCTTCGGCGGCCGGCATGCCCAGCGCCAGCGCCAGGCCCGCGCCCACAAGCGCGACAAGCACCGTCTGCCCCAGCGAACTCGGCACTGCGATCCAGCGCACGGACCAAATGTCTTCGACGGAAATTTTCAGTCCGACGCCGAACATCAGCAGAATGACGCCGATCTCGGAGAGCTGCAGCGCCAGCTCCAGGTCCGCCTCGAAGCCGGGCGTGTGCGGGCCGACTGCCACGCCCGCAATCAGGTAACCAACGATCGGCGAGAAGCGGAAGCGTTGCGCCAGCGAGCCAAACAGGAAGGCGAGCACGATTGCGGCCACCAAAGTCGTGATCAGTGCGTGGCTGCCTTCCATTCCGTGCCGGTCCTCCGTGGTTGAGCGCCCATAACGCACATCGCGGCGCCGCTTCACAAGCCTTGAGGCGCCAACAGCGCGCTGAAACTGACGCGCGTGCGCGCCGGCGCGGATTATTCTTCGCTTGTGCTCAGCCCGACAGCGCTCAACGCATCGGCTTGGCGCTGGCGCAGCCCCTCGGTGGAGAAGCCCTCCACGCTCGCGGCGAACATGGCGCCGAAATTCAGCTCCGCGCGCAAATGCAGGAACGCCGCGCCGAGCCCGATCGCGGCGCGGTCCATGAACACGAACTCGCGCGGGATCAGCACAGGTCCAAGCGTCTTGAGGCGTTTGCGCACTTCCATCGCCTCGCGCCGGCCGTACTGCGCGGGCGGCACGTCGTCGGCGATGGTGCGCACGCGGTCGTCCAGCAGCGGGCCGTAGATGAAGCGCGCCCACAATGTCAGCGCTTCGATCAGCGGCGCATTGAGGTTCTTGAAGCCCCACACTTCGTAGGCGTGCGCGACCTGATCCATGTCGCCGGCCCTGAGCCCGCGATAGAGCCCGACAACGCCGTCGAGGAAGCGCGAGGGGAAAATACGCACGCAGCCGAAGTCCAAGAGATGCAGCCGCTCGGCGCTGTCGGTCAGCGCGTAATTGCCCAGATGCGGGTCGCCGTGGATGACGCCGTAATGCGTCATTGGCCCCCACCAAGCCTTGAACAGAAGCTCAGCGATGCGGTTGCGCGTCTCTTGCGGCTCATCGAGCCAATGCATCAGCCCGCGGCCGTCGAGCCAGGTCATGGTGAGCAGGCGCTTGCTGGAGAGTTCTTCCAGCGGCTCGGGCGTCTTGATGCGCGGTTCGTCCGCCAGCATGAGCGCGAACAGGCGCATGTGCTTCAGCTCGCGCGTATAATCCAATTCCTCGCGCAGGCGGGCGCCGATTTCCTCGATCGCCTCGGTGCTGTCGATGGTCTTGTCCATCGACTTGAACAGCGAGAGCAGGGTGCGCAGCTGGCCGAGATCGGCTTCCACCGCGCTGGCCATGTCTGGATATTGCAGCTTGCAGGCAAGCTTGCGCCCATCATGGGCGATGGCGCGATGTACTTGACCGAGCGAGGCGGCTGCCGCTGCTTCCGGTTCGAACGCGGCGAACTTGCTTTGCCAGTTTTCGCCCAACTCGGCGCGCATGCGCCGCTGCACGAACGGCCAGCCCATCGGCGGCGCCTGCGCCTGCAGTTTGCGGAATTCCTCCGCATACGCTTCCGGCAACAGGTCCGGCACGGTGGCGAGCAATTGCGCCACCTTCATCAGCGGGCCTTTGGAATGGCCGAGCGCCTGGCGCATCGCTTTCGCCAGCGCGGCCTGATCGGCGCCGGTGACCCGCGCGGCCACGGCGCCGGACATGTTGGCGCCAACGCGCGCCACACGGCCAATGCGCGCGGTAATGCGGTTGCGCTCGGGGTCGGGTTTGTCGCTCAAGCGCCCACCCATTCCCGGATGAATGCGCAGCGTTCAGTCCGGGACCCATAGACATGCTTGGTTCCGAACGAAGCTGCACCGCCAGCACGCGATGTAAAATCGCTGCGCTTATAGGTCCCGGGCTCTTCGCTGCGCGAAGCCCCGGGAATGGGTGGGAGGGATATGGTGAACACGGTGTTCATCTAATGCCTATGCACGCTTACGAAAATTGCTGTGATGTGTGCCATTTTAACGCGACCTGAACTTCCGCCCCGTATGGTCCGGCCATGACCAGTGCTTCCATCAGAGAAGCACGGCAAACGAATTGGTGGGTATATGGGCAAGACGATCCTGATCGTCGATGACGATCCGGCGCAGCGCCGTCTGTTGCAGGCGGCTGTCGAGCGCAATGGTTTCCTGACACGTGCGGCCGAAAACGGCGCTGCGGCGGTGGCCGCAGTGGAGACGCACGCCGACATCGACATCGTCCTCTTGGACCTGGTCATGCCGGGCATGAGCGGCATCGAGGCGATGAAGGAAATCCGCCTGCGCCGCTCTGATCTGCCCTGCATCGTGCTGACCGCCTCGGGCGGCATCGACACCGTGGTGCAGGCGATGCAGGCGGGCGCCTCGGACTTCTTCGTCAAGCCGGCGAGCCCCGAGCGCATCATGGTCTCGATCCGCAACGCGCTCGAGATGTCGAATCTTAAGACCGAAGTCGTGCGCATGAAGAAGCGCGCCGCCGGTCATATGAGCTTTGACGACATGGTCGCCAACGCGCCGGTGATGGCGCCGGTGGTGCGCATGGGCAAACGCGCGGCGGCCTCCAACATTCCGGTGCTGATCACCGGCGAAAGCGGCGTCGGCAAGGAATTGCTGGCGCGCGCGATCCAGGGCGCGTCCGAGCGCGCGGGCCGTCCGTTCGTGACGGTCAATTGCGGCGCCATTCCGGAGAACCTGGTCGAGAGCATCCTGTTCGGCCACGTGAAGGGCTCGTTCACGGGCGCCACCGATAATCACGCCGGCAAGTTCGCCGAAGCCAATGGCGGCACGCTGTTCCTCGACGAAGTCGGCGAACTGCCGCTCGACATGCAAGTCAAGCTGCTGCGCGTGCTGCAGGAAGGCGAAGTCGATCCGGTCGGCGCCAAGCGCCCGGTGAAGGTCGACGTGCGCATCATCAGCGCCACCAACAAGGACCTCGCCAAGCTGGTCGCTGACGGCGCTTTCCGCGAAGACCTCTATTACCGCCTCAACGTCTTCCCCATCGAGGCGCCGCCGCTGCGCGAGCGCAAGGAAGACCTCGTCGCGCTGGTGCAGCGCTTCATCGCCCGCTTTAACGCCGAAGAAGGCCGCAATGTGCGCGGCTGCTCGCAAGCGACGCTGCAGATGCTGCTGGACTACGACTGGCCGGGCAACGTCCGTCAGCTCGAAAATAGCGTGTTCCGCGCCGTCATCCTGTGCGAAGGCGAATTGCTGCAGCCGGAAGATTTCCCGCAGATCTCGGGCATGAAGCCGCTGATGGCAGCCAACGATGCGCTGCCGGCCGATGTGCCTGCGCCAGCGAACGATCACCACGTCACCGCTGCGCACGCCGCGTTCACGGCGGCGATGGCGGAGGCGGCGGAAACCACGACCGCTCCGGTCGCGGTGTTCGACAATAGCGGCCATCTGCGTCAGCTCGAACAAATCGAGCGCGATCTGATCGAGCTCGCGATCGATCATTATTCCGGCCACATGTCGGAGATCGCGCGCCGTCTCGGCATCGGCCGCTCGACGCTCTACCGCAAGCTGCGCGAGTACGGGCTGGAAGAGAAGGCGGCGGCGGAGGGCTGAGCCTAGCTTTCTTCGCTACGCGATTTAGGCCGCTCGCGCTGCTTCCAGCCGAGCGGCTTTTTCGTGGTGAGGCCCTTGCGCTTCTTGCCGCGCGCCTTGGCGGCGATTTCTTTCAGCTTCACGGTTTGCAGCGTGGAGAGCGCTTCGTCCTTGCGGCCTTTGCTTAGGTCGTGAAACGCCGAGCCGTATTTTTCGAGCCGCTGGTCGACCTCGGTCAGGAACTCGCTCTCCCATTGCGAATAATCGACCGCGCCTTCGCCAGGCTTCACTTCGCCGGTTTCAGGATCGATCGTCTCCGCCGCCGCGCCTTTCGCCGCCAGCTTGCGGATGATCCGCAAGGCTTTGCGCGTCTGCTTGGGATCGACGTCGCGGGGCATGCTGGGGATTATGGATTAGGGGGTGGGGATTAGCGGCGCAAGCGCTCGCCCAAATACCAGTCCCCAGGCCCCAAACCCCAGTTCTAAATTTCGCCCAGCGCATGCAGGTAGAGGTCGCGCACCATTTCCTGCTCTTCGCGCTCTTGGCGGTCTTGTTTGCGGAAGCGCACGACTTGGCGCAGCACCTTGGTGTCGAAGCCCATCGCCTTGGCTTCGGCGTAGGTCTCTTTCACATCGTCGGCGATCGACTTTTTCTCTTCCTCGAGCTTTTCGATGCGCGCCACCAGCTGGCGCAATTTCTCTTGCGCGCTTTGCGTCAGTGATTGCGCCGCAACAGTGTCCGTTCCGCCGAAGTCCGCCATGGCTTGCCCCAATCGTTTCGAGAATCGAATCGTTGAGAAACGTTAGCCTTCGGCGCGCTCTGTCGTCATCTCGTTGACACGCCGAATCGCGGCGATGACCAGATCTGTCCGCAGCCTGTGCGGCATGTGGCCGGTGTCGGGCGCGATCACCAGTTCGGCGGCGGGCAGATCGGCCGCCAGCGCGCGCGCATGGCGCTTGGGGCTGACGATGCGGTCTTTCTCCGCGGTGATGACGACGGCGGGTGTGTATAACTCGCCATAACGCGGCTGTTGCGCGGCGAATTCCGCTTTCGAGGCGACCACATCGCGCGCGCTGGCGCGGAAGGCGCGCGGGCGGAAGATCAGCGGCACGCCGGCTTGGTCGGGATAATCCACAGGCGCCGGCGCCGGCCAGAAATTGTTGGCGATGCTGGCGCTCGCCATCATCGGCCCCAGCCACGGCACCAGCAGGCCGCAGAACAAATCGCCCAGCACCGGCATAGCCGAGAGCCGCGCCCACCAGGCGGGCTGGCCGGGATAGGGATGGCTTGCCGGCGCGACCAGCACCAGTCCGCGCACCAGCGCAGGATGGTCGAGCGCAAGCCGCAGCGCCACCGCTGCGCCCAGCGAGTGACCTACGATGACGGCAGGCGCCGCATTCGCTTCTCTCAGCACCGCCGCCGCACAGCGCGCCTGATGCGCCAGCGCTTCAGCGCCGCGCCGCGCGCGCGTCGAATGGCCCATACCGGGCCGGTCGTAGGCGATGACGTGATGCAGCGGCGCGAATTCGTTCGCGAGCGGGCCCCACAGCTCCAACAGGTTCGAACTGGCGCCATGGATCAGCAGAAGCGGCGCGCCATTGCCTGCGCCCGCTTCGCGCCAGTGCGTGCGCGCGCCCTCGGCGCCGAGGAAGCGTCCGTTCGCGGGAAAGCGCGCTTCCACGCGGCGCGTGTAGGCGCGCGCGTGCGCGGCGAGCGCGCCGAGGCCAAGCGCAACCGCCAGCGCGGCTGCTGCAAGCCAAACGATCATTGGAAAATCACGCGTCCCGGCCGTCGACGCGCGGTTCGAGCCGCCGCACGCCCTGCAACGCCGGATCGTAGTGCGGATGCACCGCCAGCGCGGCGCGGAAGGCTTCGAGCGCGGCCCGGTCCTGGCCCAGGCCCTCATAGATGTGGCCGAGGTCGGTCATCGCCACGAAGTGGCGCGGTTCGCGCTTCAGCGTCTCCTGGATCGCCGCGATCGCGCCCGCGTAATCCTCGGCCCGGTAGGCAAGGCCCGCCCGCCGCGTCCACGGCTCGGCGTAATCGGGGGCAAGCGCGCTGGCCTGATCGAGGAAGCCCTCGGCCATTTCGGTCTCGCCGGCGGCGACCGCCGCGTCGGCGCGTTCGAGCAGGATATTCACCGTTGGTGAGCCGCTATCGGCCCAGTGCGCCAGGATCTCTTGCTCGACTGGGCCAGCCGCCGTTGCGTCAGGCGCCTGCTCCAATTGTGCAAACAGCGCGTCGAGTTCGGGATCGTGATGCGCGGCGTCGCTCTGCGCGCCGCAAGCGGCGAGCGTCAGGGCAGCGGCTATGGCAAAAACAAAGGAGCGCATCGCGATTTGAATCGCGTTGATCCTAACAGAGATAAAGCAGTCCCGCGAGCCGCTTCGGCGCCGCTTCAGCGCGCCATTTGCGGCCAAATTCAGCCCTGCTTGGCCTTATAACGCGGGTCGACCTTGTTGATCACGTAAACCCGGCCCTTGCGGCGCACGACCCGGCAGGCCCGGTGGCGGGCTTTCAAGGATTTGAGCGACGACTTGACTTTCATGGCCGAGATTTCCGGGTCGGAAGGGAAGCGGGGGCTAATAAGGGGCGCCCTGGCCGAAGTCAATGCGGGCGGGGCCGCAAACGTTGGGGACATTGATGCCGCGGGCGACGCAACCTAGGAGGCGTTGAGCGGGGGATGAAGGGGATAGGTATGGCGCGGGCTCTTTTTCTCGCTGTGGCGGTGTCGTTGGCAATCGCCTGCGGGCCGACCACCGTGGTCGCGCAATCGCGCCAGCCGCCGGCTTTCTCCACCTCGGGCAACCCCGAGTTCGACGCTTGGCGCGACGATTTCGCCCGCCGCGCCGTTTCCGCCGGCCGCGACCCGGACGTGCTGGGCCGGCTGCTGGCTGGCATCGAGCCCGACGAGCGCGTCATCGAGCTGGATCAGCGCCAGCCCGAATTCGTCAGCCCGGTCTGGGACTACGTCACCAACCGCGTCACCGAAAATCGCATCTCCGGCGGCCTGGCGCTCCGACAAACCATTGGCCCCACGCTCGACGCTGTCGAGCAACGCTACGGCGTGCCGTCCGGCATCGTGCTCGGCATCTGGGGGCTTGAAAGCAATTACGGCGAGGCAGCGCTGAATTGGGATGCGCAAGTGGCGCTGTCGACGCTCGCCTATGAAGGCCGCCGCCGCGCCCAGTTCGAAGGCTATCTGCTGGCGCTGGCGCAGATGGTCGAACGTGGCCTTGCCGATCAGAACCAGCTGCGCTCGTCCTGGGCCGGCGCGCTTGGTCAGCCGCAATTCATGCCGGACGTCTATCTCACCACGGCGGTGGATTGGGACAATGACGGCCATCGCGACATCTGGGGCAATCGCGGCGATGTCGCTGCCTCGATCGCCAATTATCTCGCCGATCGCGGCTGGCGCCGCGGCGAGCCGGTGTTCGATGAAGTGCGCTTGCCCGACGGCTTCGACTACGCGCTCGCCGACGGCACGCTGCGTCCGGTGTCCGAGTGGCGCGAGCGCGGCGTCGCACGCATGGATGGCGCGCCCTGGCGCGCGGACGATACGGCGCTGCAAGCGCAGCTTTGGCTGCCTGCGGGCGCACAGGGGCCGGCGCTGCTGCTGCACCACAATTTCAGTGTGATCCGCCGCTACAACGCCTCGGACCGCTATGCGCTCGTGGTGTCGTTGCTGGCGCGCGCTTTCGATGGCCGCAGTTCGACGCTGTCGCGCGATTGGCCGCGCGCAGCTGGCTCGCTCAATCGCGATCAGACGTTGGAATTGCAGACCTTGCTCAACGGCCTCGGCTACGACGCCGGCGCCGCC
This sequence comes from Hyphomonadaceae bacterium, assembly GCA_016791385.1. Classification (GTDB taxonomy): domain Bacteria; phylum Pseudomonadota; class Alphaproteobacteria; order Caulobacterales; family Aquidulcibacteraceae; genus Vitreimonas. The sequence goes on along the minus strand of JAEUMR010000041.1, from coordinate 34,301 downwards.
GACGGTTTGTTCGGCTCGGCCACGCGCCGCGCCGTGCGCGCCTTCCAAGCCGATCAGAGTTTGCCCGCTGACGGCTTTCCAACCGCCTCGCTGCTCAACCGCGTGCGCGAGCGCGCGGGCGTGTCGCCCGAACCGGCGCGCGAGCCGCGCGGCCTTGGCCGATCCGGCGTGCGCGAGTTGCAGCGTCTGCTCAGCCGTTTGGGCTACAGCATCGGCCGCGCTGACGGCGAGATCGGTCCACGCACGCGCACGGCGATCCGCGCCTTCGAGCGCGCGCAAGGCATGGAGGTGCGCGGCCGCGCTACCGATGTGGTGCTGGACGCGGCGCGGGCGGCTGTGCGGCGGCGCTAGAGCGCCGTGCGAAAAAGTGGATTCCGGTTTTTCGTAAAAGCGGTGCGGCAAACATCAATATAAGCGGGCTGCTTGCGGCCCGCTTTATAGATCGAAGGAGACGCGCTGCGGCTTCAGCAGCGAGGCGACTTCCTCGTCCGAAAGGTTCGGTTCGGCCGCATCGCCAAGCGCCGCTTTGAGGTCAGTTGAACGTCGGCCATCCATGCCGGGCGGCGGCCCTTCGAAGCGGAAGCGGCGATCGGGTCCACAATAATTGGGGCACTCGATGAAGATGCGATTGTCCCGCCGCACCCAGAGCAGGCGCTCCATCATGCGCGAGGCCGACACCGGCTTGGTCAGCACGTAATTGGCGCCGGAATCGCGGCAGCGCGCGACATCGGCGCGGCGCACGTGCCCCATGACCAGGAAGATTGGCGTTTCCTTGTTGGGCCCCGCGCCATGGCGCAGCGTGTGGATGAGTTCGAAGCCGAGCCCCCCGCTAATGGTGGGGTCGATGACGATGAGATCGGCCTTCTTCAGCTTCAGGTGCCGGTCCGCCGTCTCAAGGCTGTCGGCAGGCAGGATCGAGCCCATGCCGAAGCCGTGAAACAGCTGCACCATGACCTCGAGCGATTGCTGACTACCGTCAACAATCACTGCGCTCGCTTTCGCGAGATTGATCTTAGTGTCCGACGAGATCAGGGCCGCCTCCAGCAACCCCAAATTCTAGTGAACCAGGGGTTACCGTTTTATTGCTGCAATTTGCCACATATTGCGCGGCAGCGGTTGTGGCTGGTGAAATGGGTCTCAGCGGCCAGTTCGGCACAGAAACCCTAACGATTTTCAACTTCTTCGGGCGGAGGCCGCGCGCTGTCCGGCTATTGCGGCGGCGGTTCGCCCGGCACGGCGATCACGTGGCGCAAGCGCCGGCTCATCAGTGCGAAGGCGAACATCGCCGCCAGCAGCGCCACCACGATCAGCAAGGGCGCGTTCGGCCCGAAATGCTCGTACACGACCCCGCCGGCGATCGGCGAAAAGATGAAGCCCGCGCCGTTGACGGCCACGACAAGGCCGGCCGCAGCGCCTTGTTCGTGCGGCGCCACCGCCACCGACGCGCCGCCGGTGAAGCCCGGCCGCGCCAGGCCTCCGCCCAGGCCCTGCAGCACTTGCGCGAGCAGCAACATCTCCAAGTTGGGCGCCAGGATCTGCACGACCACCGCCACGCCCATCAGCGCCGAGCCCCAGATCATCAGCGAACGCGGGCCCAATCTCAGCTGGGGCAGGATCACCAATTGCGTCGCCAGCAGCGCGAACGCGTTGGCCATGAACTCGTACGAGGTCAGCTGCGTGCCCATTGCGCCGGACACGTTGAGCCGGTCCATCGTGAAAAGACCCAGCACCTGCACGGTCACGCCCGAAACCACCGAGAGCGCAAAGCCGTAGATGAGATAAGCGGAAAGGCGCCGGTCCGTGATCAGCGCCAGCGAATCCTTGAAGTTGGCGCGCTTGCGGCTTCCGTGCGGCGCCGTGCGTTCGGGCAGGAACAGCAGGATCGCCAGCGAGGCCAGCAGAGCCAGGACGCCGACGAGCCAGATCGGAAACACTGAACCGAACCGCGACGCCAGCCAGGCGCAGATGCCGGGGCCAAACGCCTGACCCACCGCAAACGCCGAACTTAGGCCCGCCAATTGCGCGGTGCGTTCGAGCGCCGAGGTGCGGTCGGCGATATAGGCTTGCGCCGAGGGCGAAGAGGCCGAACCGAACGCGCCGAAGATCGAGCGCGCCAGCACCAGCGCAATGAACAGGTTCACCCCGGTCAAGACGCCGGACTGGCCGAACATCACCGCCGTGCCGAACGAGGCCATCGACAGCGCGTACGCGAACAGGCCAAGCGCGATGATCGGCTTGCGCCCGAGGGAGTCCGAGAGGCGGCCCCAATAGGGGCTGGCGAAGACCCAGAGCAGGGCCGAGAGCGAAAAGATCCAGCCGACGCTGGAATCACCGAGGTGAAGCTCGCGCACCAGCGGCGGCGCGACCGCGAGCAGCATCGAGTTGCCGGCGCCGATCACCAGCATGCACGTCCACAACAACCGGAATTGCCGGTTGCGGCCGATCGGCGCGCTTTCCGCGGCCGGCGGCGCTGTGAACGGTTCTGGGGCTGGGGAATCCGGCATGAGCGCGCGTCTGTGCTAACCCTGAAGCGGCGCCGCCTCCAAGGGGTTGACGAAAAGGAAACGTGTAAAGTGTGCGGATGGCTAACGCCCGCAACGGCGCGTTAAGCGCGCTCGGGCATAAGGCCCCGTGGGCAGAAGGCCTTCGGTTAACGCGCGCTAAATTCCATGTTTTCGATCATCGGCCTCGTCGGCGTTCTCGTCATCGTCTTCGGCATCTTCCTGGTCGAAGGCGGCAGCATGGAAGTGCTGGCCGAGGCCGCGCCGATGGAATTCGCGATGATCTTCGGCTCGGCCGTCGCCGCGCAATTGGTCGCCAACGATCTCAGCGGCCTGATGAAGATGGGCGGCGGCGTGATGACGGTCATGTCCGGCCCCAAGTGGAAGAAGCAGGACTACCAGGATCTGCTCGCGCTCTTGTTTCAGCTTACCAAGCTGATGAAGACCAAAGGCGTCGTCGCGCTCGAAGCGCACATCGAAAAGCCCGAAGAAAGCGCGATCTTCCAGCGCTATCCGAAGATATTGAAGGACCATCACGTCACCCCGTTCATCTGCGATACCCTGCGCATGATGACGATGAACCTCGACGATCCGCACCAGGTCGAGGACGCGATGGAAAAGCAGCTCGAAAAGCACCATCACGAAGCGCAGCATCCCGCGCATGCGCTGCAGAACATGGCCGACAGCTTGCCTGCGCTTGGCATCGTCGCGGCCGTGCTCGGCATCGTGAAGACGATGGGCCACATCAACGAGCCGCCTGAAGTGCTCGGCCTCATGATCGGCAAGGCGCTGGTCGGCACCTTCCTCGGCGTGCTCTTGGCTTATGGCATCGTCGGTCCGCTCGCCTCGCGCCTCGGCGGCATCATCGATCACGACGCGCAATTCTATCGTATCATTCGCGACGTGCTGGTCGCCCACTTGCACGGCAACGCGGCGCAGGTGTCGGTCGAGATCGGCCGCGGCTCGGTGCCGTCCGAACTACAACCGAGCTTCGCTCAGCTTGAAGAAGCGCTGGCAGCCGCCACCGAAGGCTGACAACAGGCCTTGAGTTCCTTGCGTTTCGCTATGCGTATTTGCATAGCCCCGCGACCCCACGCCGCTTGCCAATGCGGTTAATCCTTGGCATGGAGTCGCCTCCCGCGTTGGGGGGAGACCCTGACGCTGAGACGAGGGGTAGTACCTATGACGAAGTTCAAGTTGGGCATGGCGGCTGCCGCCGCTGCCGTTCTCGCCTTCGGCGTCGCGGCCTGCGGCCAAACGACGACGACCACGGAAGAGACGACTGTGGAAGCGACCACCACCGAGCCGGCCGCTCCGGAAGCTCCGGCTGACGCCGCGACCACCACGGATGGCGCGACCACCACGGCCCCGGCCGCTGGTGCGACGACGACCACCCCGTAATCTACGCGGTAGGTTAGTTTTGCGACGGGCCGCCCGAAAGGGCGGCTCGTTTGCTTTTGAGCCGGTTGCGTTCGAGGGTTGAGTTGCATGCGCCTGCCGCCGCAGCCCGACCTCGACTGGAGTGACGAGAGCGCCCCGCGCGCCACGGCCTTTGGCGATGTCTATTTCTCGCGCGAAGGCGGTCTGGCCGAGTCGGACGCTGTCTTCTTGGCCGGCTGCGGCCTGCCTGACGCATGGGCCGCGAAGACCAGCTTTGCCGTCTGCGAACTCGGTTTCGGCACTGGACTCAATGTCCTGGCGCTCTGGCGGGCCTGGAAAAAGACCCGGTTACCTCATGCGCATTTGCATATCTGCAGCATCGAGGCATTCCCGCTTGGCGGGACGGACGCGCAACGAGCGCTCAGACAATTCCCAGAGGTTGAAGAGCTCGCCGTCCAGTTGCTGCAACGCTGGCCGGTGCGCGCTTACGCCCCGCAGCGGCTGTGGTTCGAAGAGGACGGTCTGTCGCTGACGTTGTTCGTTGGCGAGGCGGAGCAAGTACTGGCCGGGCTTGAGGGCCGCTTCGACGCTTGGCTGCTCGACGGCTTCGCACCGGCGCGTAATCCGGCCATGTGGGGCGCCGAGACGTTCGCGCAGATCGCCCGGCTCAGCGCGCCGGACGCGCGCCTCGCCACCTTCACCGTCGCTGGCGATGTTCGCCGCGGGCTCGAATCGGTGGGCTTTGCGGTGGACAAGAAACCCGGCTTCGGGGCCAAGCGCGAGCGGCTGGAGGCAAGGCGAACTGCGAGCGCAGACGCCAGTCCGCCGCGAACGATCTACCCCTACGCAGCGTCACATCTGCGCCGTGTCGCCATTCTGGGCGCGGGCATCGCCGGCGCCGCCTGTGCGCACGCGCTGGGCCAGCGCGGAGTGGAGACGATCGTGCTTGAGGCCGAACCCGGCCTCGGCGCCGGCGGCAGCGGCAATCCGGCGGGGCTGGTGATGCCGCGGCTCGATCGCGGCGGCGTGCTCAGCCAATTCCATATCGCCGCTTATTTGCACGCGGTCGACGCCTACGAAGCGCTCGGCGTGTTCGAGCGCACGGGCGTCGAGCAGCGAGCCGCCGGCGAACGCGATAGCGAAGCACTGGCCGATCTAATCGCCGACCCGCCGCTGCCGGACGATTGGTTCGCGGGCCTCGGCCCCGCAGCGGCCTTGCACAAGCGCGCCGGGCTGGTGCGGCCGCAGCGTGCGATCGAGGCGATGCTGAAGCGCGCCCAGCTCATCTGCGAGTCGCCGGTCGAGACGCTCGAACGCACCGATGGCGGTTGGGTGCTGCGCGCGCCGGATAAACGCGCATTGTTGAAGGCGGACGCGGTCGTGCTTGCGTGCGGCGCGTCGTTGGCGCGCTTCGAACCCGCGCGCTTCCTGCCGATTGAACTCTCGCGCGGACAGATCGAGTGGGGGAAGGGCAACAGCCCGCCGCACGCGATCACGCGCGGCTCTTATGCGGCGCCCTATGAGGGCGGCGTGCTGTTCGGCGCCACTTTCGACAAAGCTAACGACGATCAGCCGCCGCAGCCTGACGAAGACTCGCGCCGACGCAATCTCGCCGCGCTCGCGGAGCTGGCGCCGGAGATCGCCGCCGGCCTCGATGTGGCGACGCTCACCTCACGCGCCGCGTTGCGCGCCACGACGCCTGACCGCGCCCCGATCGCTGGCCTGCTGCCTGAAGCGGACGCTTGGCTTGCACAATACGCCGCGCTCGCGCACGGCGGCCGCATCGATGCAAGCGCGGCTCCGCCGGCACACGACGGCGTTTACGTTATCGGCGGCCTTGGCGCGCGCGGGCTCACGCTGGCGCCGATGCTGGGCGAGATCATCGCTGCGGAAATGTTTGGCGAACCGCCTTTATTGCCGCAGGCCGCGCGTGACGCACTGCATCCGGCCCGCTTCCTGCATCGGGCGCTCAAACGGCGTTAATCAGCGTTTGGGTTAATAGGAATGACTCTCGATTTTGGCGCCCGCGATGTTTGCGGCGTGAACTTCCTCGATCTCGAATTCAGCGGTAAAGATCTCGATGCGGCGCTCGACGCGGTGAGCGTGCGCGCCACGCTTTATCTGCCGTTTGCGTATGTGGCGACGCCGAACGTCGACCATATCGTCAGCCTCGCCTCCGATCCCGCGCGCCGGCCGCTCTACGACAATGCCTGGATGTTGCTGAACGACAGCCGCATCCTTGAGACGCTCGCGGCGAGCGCCAAAATTAAGCTGCCGGTGGCGACGGGCGCCGATCTGGCCGAACGGCTATTTGCGGAGGTGATCGACCGCAATGAGCCGGTGACGATCATCGGCGGCGACCGCGACAGCATCGAAGCGTTGAAGCGGCGCTACTTCCTCACCAATGTGCGTTGGCATCAGCCTCCGATGGGCTTGAAGAGCAATCCCGCCGCAGTCGTGCGCGCGGCCGCCTTCGCCGCCGCGCAGCCTTCGCGCTTCACCTTCATTTGCGTTGGCGCGCCGCAGCAGGAACTGATCGCCTACGCCATCGCCCAGCGCGGCGATGCACGCGGCGTTGGTCTGTGCGTCGGCGCCGCGCTCGATTTTCTCTCGGGGAAAGCCAAGCGCGCGCCGCAATGGATGCGCGTGGCGCGGCTGGAATGGCTGCACCGCCTCGTCACCGAACCGCGCCGGCTGTGGCGGCGCTACTTGGTGACCGGCCCCAAAGTGTTCTCGTTGTTCGCCGCGTGGCGCGCGGCGATGGCGGCGTGAAGCTCCTTCTGACGGGCTTCATCGAGCGGGTAATGGCGCAAAGACAGCGCCGCCAACAGGCAGAGCGCGATCGGCACGCCGATGAATAACGCTTCGAGCGTCATCAGCGCCGCCGGCGCGTTGGCGGCGCCCGCCGCCGCGTTGAAGCCGACCAAGCCGAGTATGGCGTAGGTGATCGGGCCGGAAGCGACGCCAATCTTGGACGTGGTCATCAAGAGGCCGAAATAGAGGCCGGACCGGCGTGCGCCAGTGCGCAACTCGTCGTCATCGACAACGTCGGCCATCAAAGATCGCGTCAGCAGAACGCCCCCGCCCTGGGCAAGCCCCGCAACCATCATGAACGGCGCGGCGATCCAGAACTCCCCGGCCGGCAACACGATCAGCAGGGCGGTTGTCACCGAGGTGTATATCATCGCGCCTTGCAGCGCGATGTGCTTGCCCCATCGCCGCGCCGCGAACCACCAGATCGGCACACCCGTGAGGCCGGCGACGAAATAAATCGCCAGCAAGGTCTGCGACTCGCGCTCGAAGCCGAGGATGAACTGAAAGAAGAAGAGAAACAGCCCGCCGGACACACCCTGCGCGACGCCGAGCAGGAAGTCCGGCATCAGCACGCGTTGCGCGAGCTTGTTTTGCAGCAGCGTGACGAGAGCTTGCTTCAGCGCCATGTGCTGCTGTGGCGCGCGCCGCTCTTCACGCACCATCGCTACCGCAAGCACAGTGGTGACTGGCAGCAGGAAGACGAGCGTCCAGCCCATCGCCGCCACCGCCGCGGCGTCCGAGCCGCCTTCGGATTGCGCCACATAGCCGGCGATCACCAGCATCATGACTTGGCCAATCATGCCGGCCACCTGCACGGCGCCGAGCACGTGCGTGCGGCCATGATAGGTTGGAATGAGTTCGCCTGCCCAACCGAGATGGGCGAGCGAGGCGGCAGCGTAGAGCAGATAGAGAAAGAAGATGGTCGCCGCCGCCATCGCCACCGGTACGCCCGGCCACAGGCCGATAAAGGTCAGCCAAGTCAGCGCCATTAGCGGCAGGCAGGAGATGATGAGCCAGATGCGCCGCCGTCCCCAGGCGTGCTCAGTGCGATCCTGAATGCCGCCGAGCGTGGGATCGATCACCACATCGGCGATGCGTACGCCAAGAAAGATCGCCGACACCGCCCAGAGCGGAATGCCCAGATGCGAGGCGAAGTAGGGCGGAATGAAAATGATGACCGGCAGCGACAGTGCTAACAGTGGCGCTGCGGGCGCCGCGAAAATCGCAATTTCCCAGATCGAAATCTTGCGATCGCCGCTTTGCGTCACGCCTGTATCCTCCCGCGCTCTCTATCGCCTCCGGGGAGGGTGGAGCTGTGGAGTGACTGTCTACGAGACAGCGTGCGGGATCAACCGCCGCGCAGCGTTTGCGTGAGCAGCGGTGCGAGCGCGGTGTTTGCCGCTAGGACAGCGCCCGTCTTCATGAAGTCGGCGCCGTCGGGTTCGGTGACCACGCCGCCCGCTTCGCGCACGAGCACGGCGCCCGCGGCGATGTCCCACGGCGAGAGGTTGCGCTCCCAGAAGCCGTCGAAGCGCCCGGCCGCAACGTAAGCCAGGTCGAGCGAAGCCGCGCCCCAGCGGCGCACGCCCGCCGTCTTGGCGATGACGCGCTCGATCTCGCGCAGGAACACGTCATGGCCCTTGGTGCCATTGAACGGCGTGCCAGTGGCGAACAGCGCGTCGCGCATATCCTTGCGCGCCGACACGCGCAGGCGGCGATCGTTCAGGTATGCGCCGGCGCCTTTTTCGGCCCAGAACAATTCGTCGCGCACCACATTGTAGATGACGCCCGCCACCAGCACGCCTTCGCGCTCAAGCGCGATCGAGATGGCGAAGTGGGGGATGCCGTGCAGGAAGTTGGTGGTGCCGTCGAGCGGATCGACGATCCAGCGATGGGTCTTGTCGGAGCCCTCGATGGCGCCGCGCTCCTCCATCAGGAAGCCGTAGCCCGGGCGCGCCTTCGACAATTCCTCGAACACGGTCTGTTCGGCCTTGTGATCGGCGTTGGAGACGAAATCGCTCGGCCCCTTGCGCGAGACCTGCAGGTTTTCGACTTCGCCGAAATCGCGCGCCAGCGCCCGCGCTGCCTTGCGGGCGGCGCCGATCATGACGTTCAGCGTGGCGGAAACTTGCGGCATCTGGGTCCTGTGCGGGGAGGGGCGCTAGCTAGCAGCGGCGCCCCCTTGCGGCAAGGGCAGGCGCTGTTCCCGCGAGTTCAGCGGCTGAGGATGGCGTGCGCCGCCCACACGCCGGTGGCGAACGAGGCCTGCAGCAGGTAGCCGCCAGTTGGGGCCTCCCAGTCGAGCATCTCGCCGGCAACGTAAACGCCGGGCAGCGCGCGCAGCTGGAGATCCTCGTCCACCGCGCTCCAGGCGATGCCGCCGGCGCTGGAGATGGCGCGCTCAAGCCCTTGCGCGGCGATGAGACGGACGGGCACGGCCTTGATCAACGCCGCCAGCGCCGCAGCCTCGCGCGGCGGCGGCCCGGCTTCATGCAGCAGACCCACCGCCAGCGGGCTGAGGCCCAGCGCCTTGCGCAGCGTCGAAGACAGTGAATCGCCCGGCTTGGCCTTGCCGAGCTTGGCTTCGATGCCGGCCTTCGTGAGCGCGGGCTTCAGATCGATATGGATGGTGACCGGCGCGCGCGCGCGCAGCTCGGCCGAGAGTGCGTAGAGCGCGCCGCCTTCGAGGCCATAGCGCGTGACCATCGCTTCGCCGCGCACCGCGTGTGCGCCGCAGCGGAGGGCGATGGTCTTCAGCGGCTGGCCGGCGAAGCGGTCGCGGAAGTGTTCGCTCCAAGCGACGTTGAAGCCGACATTGGCGGGCCGGAACGGCGCGACCTCGACGCCGCGCTCACGCAGCGCTTCCGCCCAGAGTCCGTTCGAGCCCAGACGCGGCCAGCTGGCGCCGCCGAGCGTCAGCAGCGTCGCCGACGCACGAAAGGGAGGCGGGCCGCCGTGCGCGAAGCGCAACGCGCCGCTTTCATCCCAACCGAGCCAAGTGGCGCTGGTGTGGATCGCCACGCCGCGATCGGCCAAGCGCCGCAGCAGCGCGCGCAGCAGCGGCGAGGCCTTCATCGCTTTGGGAAACACACGTCCGCTCGAGCCGACAAAAGTCTCCTGACCCAGCCCTTCGGCCCAAGCGATCAGATCGCTGGGGGTGAAGGCGCGCAGCATCGGCGCAAGTTGGGGCGCCGCATCACCATAGCGCTGGATGAAGCGCTCGAATGGTTCGCTGTGCGTGAGATTGAGGCCGCCGCGTCCAGCGATGAGGAATTTGCGCGCAACGCTCGGCATGCGCTCGAACACGGCGACGCGCTTGCCGGCGGCGCTCAGCACATCCGCGGCGATCAATCCTGCCGGGCCAGCGCCGATGACGGCGACCGCAGCGTTCTCATTCATGCGTGTGGCTGACGGCTTCGATCTTGTTGCCGTCCGGATCGCGGACGAAGGCGCCGTAATAGTCCGGATGATATTCGGTGCGCAGGCCCGGCCGGCCATCCTCGACGCCGCCATGCTCCATCGCCGCCAGGAAGAACGCGTCGACCGCAGCGCGGTTCGTTGCATTGAAGGCGATATGCACGCCATTGCCCATGCTGGCGGCTTGGCCGTTGATCGGCAGCTGGATCCAGAAGCTGGGCTTGCCTGCTTGGCCGTAACCGACGCCCACGAGCTGGCCTTTGATTTCGACCGGATAGATCGGCGTCATGCCGAGCGGGGCCAGGGCTGCGTCGTAGAATGCTTTCGCGCGCTTTATGTTGGTGACGCCGACGGAAACGTGGTCGATGCTCATGAGCCTCTCCTCAAGGCCAGCGCGCGAACCAATCGAGCGTGCGCTCAACGGCAAGATCGCGTGCGGCGGCGTTGTAATCGTTGCTGCCTGCGCGGCAGAAGCCGTGGCCTGCGTCGTACAGATAGAGCGGCGCATCCGGCGCTGCTAGGCGCACGCGCTCATAGTTCTCCGGCGGAATCGACGCATCGTGCGCGCCATAATGCAGCATCACCGGAATCTTCGGCGTGTGGTCCAGGAGATCAGCGATCAGCCGGCCATAGAAGCAGGAGGCGGCGTTGAGGCCTTCACATTGCGCCGCCGCCATCCAGGTTGCGGCGCCGCCATAACAAAAACCGGTCACGTAGACCGGCTTCGGCAGCGCATCGATCGCGGCCTGGAGGTCCGAAATCACCTGCGGCCAGGGCGAGGACATCACGCCCTTGATGCCCTTCTTCACACCCTCGGGATCATGACCGGCATGAAAGTCGCGCTCGATGCGCTCGAACAGGCCCGGCGCGATGGCGGCGTAACCGGCGCCGGCGAACACAGCGCACATGTCGGCGATGTGATCGGTAAGGCCGAAGATCTCCTGGATTACGACAACGCCGCCGATGGGCGTCTGCTCAGGGAGTTGCTGCAGCGCGGTGAAGGAGAAGCCGTCGATGCGGCTGGTCAGCGAAATGCGGTCCGGCATGGGTCATTCGTCGCACGCCGGTGCACGCCCGTCGAGCGTAAGGCCGCTCGCGCGGAAGTGAGCAGCCGGTCGCTGGCGCTTGCCGCCGATGCGTCACATGCTCGCGACGATGGGTGGATTTTGGCGCCTCCTGGCGGTCGCAATATGCGGTGTGTGGCTTGCGCTCTCACCGGCAGCCGCCGAATGCGTGCCGCCGCCCGAGCTCACCGAGGCGCAGGCCAGCGCCCCTGCCGAATATGCGCTCGGCTCGACACGGTCAGACCGCCTGGGTCGCGTCATCGCGCCGGTCAGCGTCAACGGGCAAGGGCCATTCCGCTTCATCGTCGACACCGGCGCCAATCGCTCGGTGCTGTCGCAGCAATTGGCCGAGCAACTGGGCCTGATCTCCACTAGCACCGGGGAGGTGCATTCGGTGCTGGATGTGACGTCAGCGCCGTTCGTCCAGGTGGAGTCGCTACGCTATCAGAATCTGGCGCTTGGCGCTCGCGCTTTGCCGATGCTTCAGGGGAGTTTTCTCGCCGGGGAGCAGGGCGTGCTCGGCGTTGACAGCATGCGCGGACGCCGGCTCCGCATCGATTTCGTGCGTAATTGCATCGAGATCATCCCTGCGCAAGGCGCACCACGCTTGCTGCGCGATTGGACCACCGTGCGCGGCCAGCTTCGCTTCGGGCATTTGGTGGTCATTCCAGCGCGAGTGGCCGATGTCGACGTGAACCTGTTCCTCGACACCGGATCGAACCAGACCCTCGCCAATCCCGCGCTCCAGGCGGCGGTGATCGGTAGCGTGGGCCAACGCGCCTCCGTGGAAGAGCGCACCGTCGCCTATACGGCAGGGCGCCCGGTCGTTCTCGACAACGCCATCCTGGTGCCGCGCATGCGCATCGGCGCGCGCGGCGAGATAACATTGCGCCACGTTACGGCGTATGTCGGGCCTTTCCATATCTTCGAGCTCTGGGGCTTGCAGGACGAACCGGCAATGCTGATCGGTATGGATGTACTCTCGCAAACGCGCGAGCTGGCGATCGATTACGAGCGCGCGATCGTCCAATTCCGATTCTATCCGCCCGATACGCCGAGCGTTTCGTTTCTGCAGGAAGCTACGCGCACGACAGGATCGCGCACGCGCTGAGTCTAAACCGAAGTCAGATGTTCGCCTTCGCGCATCAGCTTGCCGCGTTCGGTCCACAGCACGCACAGGATGGCCGCCGCGCCTGAGAGCGTCAGGCCGAGGGCGAAGGGCGCGACCGTGCCGTCGAAGCTGCGCGCGATCAGGCCGCCGATGACGGCGCCGCCGGTGGCGGTGACAGCGCCATAGAGCGCGGAAGCTGAGCCGGCGACGTGGGCGACCGGCTGCATCGCCAGCGCATTGAAGTTGCCGCTGACAAGCCCGAACAGGGCGAAGGTGCAGGCGAGCTGGATTGTGAACACCCAGAAGCTCGCCCCGCCCAACGCACTGACGAGCGCGATCATCGCCGCCGAGAACGTGAACACCAGCGCCATCATGTGCGAAATCCGGCGCATGCCGAAGCGGACGACGAAACGCGAATTGAGGAAGTTGCCGATCGAGATGGCGATGGCGATCGAGCCGAACGCAAGCGGAAATGCTTCGCCCAGGTCGAACACATCGACGAAGATCTGCTCGGAGCAGGTGATGTAGCCGAACAGGCACGCGGTCATGAACAACGTTGCCGCCATGTAGCCGACAGTCTGGCGTGAGCGCAGCACTTCGCCAAACCCGCCGATGATGGCCGGTGCGCGGAACGGCCGGCGCCGCTCCGGCGCCAACGTCTCCGGCAGACGCAGAAAGGTCCAGGCCAGCACCAGCAGCGCGTAGATCAGCAGCGCGCCGAAGATCCAGCGCCAGGGCGCAATGAAAAGCACCAGCTGGCCGAGGCTGGGGGCCACGATCGGCACGACCATGAACACCGTCATCGCCATCGACATCACCTGCGCCATGCGCCGGCCTTCCATCAGATCGCGCACGACCGAGGTGGCGATCACGCGCGTGGCGGCGGCGCCGACGCCCTGCAGCGCGCGCGCCGCGAGAAAGAGGCCGAAGCTCGGCGCGATGACGGCAAGCACGCTGCCGGCGCAATAGAGGCCGAGCGCCCAAACCAGCACGCTGCGCCGGCCATAGGCGTCCGCAAGCGGGCCGTAGACCAACTGGCTAACGCCGAAAAACATCACATAGACTACCACCACGAGCTGGCGGTCGTTGTCGCTGCCCAAGCCGAAGCTGGCGCCGATGTCGGGCAGCGCCGGCAGCATGATGTCGATGGCGAGAGCGTTCAGCGCCGAAAGCGCCGCCACCATGGCGACAAGTTCGGGCACCGCTAAGGCTTTGATCTCCCGTTGCGCCGGAGCAGCGGCCTCACGCATTGAAGCGGAAGTGCATCACATCGCCTTCGCGGACGATGTAGTCCTTGCCTTCCAGGCGCATCTTGCCGGCTTCCTTGGCCCCTTGCTCGCCACCGAACGTGATGAAGTCATCGTAGGAAATCGTCTCGGCGCGGATGAAGCCCTTTTCGAAGTCGCCGTGGATGACACCGGCCGCCTGCGGCGCGGTCCAGCCCTTTTCGATGGTCCAGGCGCGCGCTTCCTTGGGGCCGACGGTGAAATAGGTCTGCAGGCCGAGAAGATCGTAACCGGCATGGATCAGCTTGGTGAGACCCGGCTCCTGCAAGCCGACGGTTTCGAGAAACTCGCTCTGCTCTTCTTCAGAGAGCGCGGCGATCTCCGCTTCCAGCTGCGCGCAAATGATCACGCAGGCCGCGTTCTCCTGCTTGGCGCGCTCTTCCACGCGCGCGGTGTGCGCGTTGCCTGCGACGGCGTCGTGTTCGGAAACGTTGCAGACATAAAGCACCGGCAGCGCCGTCAGCAGCTGCAGCATGTGGAAGGTCTTTTCCTCTTCCGGCGCGCGCTTGGTCAGGCGCGCAGGCTTGCCATCTTCCAACAGCGCCTTGGCCCGCAGCACAAGTTCGAGCGTGAGCTTGGCTTCCTTGTCGCCGCCCTTGGCCTTCTTTTCCAGATTGGTGACGCGCTTCTCCAGGCTCTCAAGGTCGGCCAGCATCAATTCCGTTTCGACCGTTTCGAGGTCACGGATCGGATCGACGCTGCCTTCGACATGGGTGATGTCGTCGTTCTCGAAACAACGCAGCACGTAAGCGACCGCATCGCACTCGCGGATGTTGGCGAGGAATTGATTGCCCAGACCTTCGCCCTTCGAAGCCCCGCGCACGAGCCCTGCGATGTCGACGAAATTCATCCGCGTCGGGATGACCTCCTTCGAACCGGCGATCCTGGCCAATTCTTTCAGCCGCGGCTCAGGCATCGCCACTTCGCCGACATTCGGCTCGATGGTGCAGAATGGATAATTGGCCGCCTGCGCGGCGGCGGTCTTGGTCAACGCATTGAACAGCGTTGACTTGCCGACGTTCGGCAGCCCCACGATGCCGCACTTGAAACCCATCGATCAATCCTTCTTGCGTGTCTGTTATGTGCGCCCGAGCGCGCGGGCGGCCATGTCGCGCCAGATGCGCGCTTCGGGGCGCAGCGGCGGGGCGATTTTCTGGAACCGGCGCTCGATCTCGGCAAAGCCGATTTCAGCGTCTTCACGGCGGCCAACCTTGGCCATGAAGGCGACATAGCGCGCGCCCGATTCAAGACCGGGCACGCGGTCGGCGGCGAAGCGATAGGCGTCGTCGGCCTCGGCGTTGCGGCCGAGACCTTCATAGGCGCGGGCGAACGCGAGCGCGACTTGTGGCGTCTGGCCTTCGCGGCCAAGTGCTTTCAGTTTCTCAAGCCGTGTCAGCGCATCTTGATAGCGGCCAAGCTCCAGCAGTGCGTGCGCGTGTCCGAGCAGAATGGCCGGATCGTCGGCCCAAGCGCCTTCGGCGCATTGCGCCCATTGTGTTTCGGCATCGCTCCAGCGACTGAGCGCGGCGGCGGCTTGCGCCACTTTCATGCGGTTGCCGACGGTCGGCGTATCCTCGAGCGCGCGCAGTGCGTTGCGATATTCGCGCTCGGGATCGAGCGCCTGTCGCGCGGCTTTGCCGACATTGCGCGCCGTGCGCCCGCCCATCCATTCCGGCACGAGCACGGCGAGCACATAGAATGCGGGCGCGATCACTGGGCCGATGATGAACAGCCACAGCCAGAACATCTCGCGGCCCGTGCGCACCACGTGCATGCCGCACAGGAGCGAGGGCAGGTAGGTCAGGATCAGGAAGATCATGGCGCCTCACCCTGTTGCGGTTTGCGCGGATCGGCCTTGGCCGCGGGCGCCAGGCGCATCACTTCGCCCTGAAACTTGTCGTCTTCGCCCTGCGCCAGCAGCGGCGCAGCTTGCGCGATCGCGTCAATGAGCTTGGCGGCCCATTCGGCGTCGGCCTTGGGAAAATCGCTCAGCACATAGCCGTGCACCTTGTCGGCGTGGCCGGGATGGCCCGTGCCCATGCGCGCGCGGCGAAAGCCGTCATCGTCGAGCCAGGCCGCGATCGAGCGCACGCCGTTATTGCCGGCAGCGCCCCCGCCCGTCTTCATGCGGAAGCGGCCAGGCGCCAGATCGATCTCGTCATAGAAGACGACGACGTTCGAGGGCGGGATCTTGTAGAAGCGCGACGCTTCGGCGACGGCGTGGCCGCTGTCATTGTAAAATGTCTGCGGCTTCATCACGAGTGCGCGCACGCCATCGATCGAGCCTTCGGCGACCTCGCTGCGGAATTTCTTCTTCCACGGACCGAAGCCGTGCGCGCGCGCGATCGCATCGGCTGCCATGAAGCCGAAATTGTGCCGGTTGCCCGCGTATTTCGCGCCCGGATTGCCGAGGCCGACAAGGAGCAGCATGGACGACTCTAAGACCGGTGCTCCCACTTTCGCGGGTCGCGGCTGGCGTGGAAACACGCAATGACGAACACTTGGCCGTTCTCTAGCATGCGAAAGAACAGACTGTAGGGAAATCGCCGCAACCGAGCCCTGCGCACATCCTGCAACAGAGCTGGAAATTGCAGCGGGTTTTCGGCGAGACGGGCGACCTGCCGCTCCACTTCGTTTAGGAACGCGGCGCCCAACCCAGCCGCATGCGCTTCGTACCAGTCGAATGCCTCAACGACTTCGCTCTGCGCCGCCGGGGTGAAGCTGACTTTGGGATTCACCGCTTGCGCGCTGTCAGATCGGCCTTGAGCGTTTCCCAGTTCACAGCCGATCTGCGATCGGCTTCGAAACTGGAAAGGCGTCTGATGATCTCTTCGCGCTGCGCGAGCGGGAAGGGCGCTTCGCTGTCGGACATGCTGTCCCACAGATCGCCGATCAGCTTTAGCCGCTCGGCTGGGCTCAGTCTTGCGATCTCGTCCGCGCTAATCACGGATGGAGCATAGCCAAAAATGCGGCCTGTCTCAATCCGTAGCTGGGAAGGCGGATCAGCCTTCCTTCTTCTCGCCTTCTGCCGGCGCAGCAGCGCCTTCAGCCGCAGCCGCGGCCGGCTCGGCTTCAGCCTTGCGGCCGGCGACAGTTGCGATGGTGAAGTCGCGGTCGCGGATCACCGGACGGGCGCCATCTGGCAGCGATACGCTCGAGATGTGGATCGAATCGCCGATGTCCTTGCCGGTGAGGTCGACAACGATCTCTTCCGGAATCTTGTTGGCCTTGCAGCGCAGCTTGACCGTGTGGCGCACGATGTTGAGCGCGCCGCCGCGCTTGAGGCCCGGCGAAGCTTCGTGGTTCTTGAAGTGAACGACGACGTCGATGTCGATCTCGGAATTCTCTTCCACGCGATAGAGGTCGATATGGATCGGCTGATCCGTGACCGGGTGGAATTGGATGTCGCGCGGGATCACCGGCTGGCGCTCGCCCTGATGGTTGAGCTCGATCATGTGCGACAGGAACTTGCCCGAGCGCAGCGCCTGCAGCACGTCCGCTTTGGCGACTTCGATCGGCACAGCGCCGCGCGGGCCGCCATACAGGACACCCGGGATCAGGCCGGAATTACGGGTCGCGCGCGCACCGCCAGTGCCAGTGCGTTCACGCTTTTCGACGTTCAAAACAATGCCGGCCATGGGCCCACACGCCCCTTCGCAAAGATGCTAGGAAAAATGGAAGCGCGGCTTCTAGCCGAAGGTCTGCCTCACTGCAAGGCGGGGGTGTGGCTTGGATCGGGGGCGGCGGCTGTGGCTCGGGCGGCGCTTTCGCCCCCGTCCGCCTCGGCCATGGCCTGATGGATCGCCCCGATCAGCGCCGGCACGCAGCAGGCATTGAGGAAGTGGTCGCCGCCAGGGGCGGTGATCAGGCTGTGGCCATACTGGGCGGCGATGCGCTGGTCGGCCGCCAGCGGCACGAAGGTGTCGGCGTCGCCGTGGATGAAGACGACCGGCTGGCGGAGGCTGCGGAGGGCGTCCCAGACCGAGGGGAGCTGGGCGTCCTGCGCGGTAATTTCGCTGATCGAGTTGCGCAGGTCGCGCGGCAGCATGCCGTGCACCAATTGGCCCGCGCCGATCATGCGCCGGGCGGTGGGGCCGCGGTCGCCGAAGAAGGCCGATACCATCACCACGGCGTCGACCTTGTCCGGGTAGCGGGCGGCCATCAGCGTGGCGATCGGCGCGCCGAAGCTCTGGCCGATCAGCAGCACACGCTGGCCGGGCCGGGCGTCGAGCATCGGCGAGAGCGCCTCCACTTGCTGCATCAGTTCGCCAACCGCTTGATCTGGCTGGGAATCCCGGAACCCGGGGCGGTCGGCGACGACCACTTCCCAGTCCGCTGGCGCGGCGGCCAGGGTGGGGGCCCAGTATTCACTCCAGGAGGGCGTGCCGGTGAGGATCACCACCTTCCAGTCTGCGTCCGGCCGCTCCGGCGTGCGCAACGCGGAGATGCGCCAATGCTCGGCGTTGGCCCCCTCAAAGGTGAACCGCTCCATGGTCCCGGGCGGGTAGGCGGAGGAGGTGGGGAAGCGCTGGCTGTCGTCGTCGGCCGTGCCGATCGAGCAGGCGGCGCTTGCGGCAAGGCAAACGGCGAGCAGGAGCTTGGGGAGGTGATGCATTGCTTTTTGCCTTGAGGCCGCTTCGCTCATTAGGGGATCGATTTGATTGAGATCAATGCGGTTGGCCGCCTTGGCCACATCTTGCGAAACTTGACGCATGCGTCATTTTCAAGGGAGGACCACATTGCGCGTCACCATCGTGAACCAGCCCCCGCAAGAGGTGCGCACGTTCGGGCCGGATGATCTGGCCGACAAGCTGAGCATGGAAGACGTCGAGACGATCCGCGAGATTTTCCACACCCCGCTGACCGGTTCGTTCAACTGGGACTACGACAGCGCCAACGCGAAGATTCGCCGGCTCTACGAACTCGGCAAGAAGTTCAACTGGAACCCGACCGACGACATCGATTGGGACGCCCCGTGCGACATGACGGACTATCCGTCCGAAGCGGCGCTGAGCGCGCTCAACGGCTATCCCGAATACGAAGCGCTGAGCGAGCAGGAGAAGATCGAGTTCTCGTGGAAGGCGCATGCGCAAACCATGAGTCAGTTCCTGCACGGCGAGCAGGGCGCGCTGTTGGTCGCCTCCCAACTCGTCTCGTGCGCGCCGACGGCGGACGCCAAGCTCTACGCCGCCTCGCAGACGTTCGATGAAGCGCGCCATGTCGAGGTGTTCAACCATTATCTGCGTCAACGCTGCGGCCGCATCTATCCGATCAACAAGAACCTGAAGGCGCTGATCGACAAGGTGCTCGCCGACGAGCGTTGGGACCTCAAATTCATCGGCATGCAGCTGATCATCGAAGGCTTGGCGCTGGCTGCGTTCGGCACCACCGTCCGCACCACCAAGGACCCGGTGCTGAAGCAGGTGGTTGAGCTGGTGATGCGCGACGAAGGCCGCCACGTGGCGTTCGGCGTCAATTACCTCGAAGACTGGATCAAGGCGCTGCCGGAGAACGAGATCGAAGACCGCGCCGAGTTCGCCTATCAGGCCTGCGCCATCATGCGCGACCGCTTGTTCGGCCTCGACGTGATGCAGGAATACGGCTTCGATCTGGAAGCGGCCAAGAAGTACATCATGGATTCCATGGTGATCGGTCTGTTCCGCGAGCTACTGTTCGAGCGCATCATGCCGAACCTGAAGCGCGTCGGCCTACTCACCGAGAAGGTGCGGCCGAAGTACGAAGCGCTCGGCGCGCTGAAGTACGAAGACCTTTCCGGCGACGTGCTGATCGACTGGGCTCAGCTTGAGAAGCCGCTGCCGACGAAAGAGAATTTGGCTGCGGCGAGAATTGCGGCCGAATAAGCGGACAACAAAAGGGGAGTATCGCCTCGGGCGCCGGAAACGGCGCCCGATTTTCTTTAGGCGTAGAGCGGGGCGTGCGGCGCGGCGGCGCTGTCGTCCGCCGCGATCTCGTTCGCGGGCGCGGCTGGCAAGGCGAGGCTGAACAGCGAGCCTTTGCCCTCTTGGCTGGCGACGCTGATGTCACCGCCCATCGCGTGCGCGAGCTTGTAAGTGATGGACAGGCCAAGGCCCACGCCCGCATTCTTCTGGGTGCCGGAATGGAGCTGCGCGAACGGCGTGAACAGTTCGCGCTGCAGCGATTCCGACATGCCGATGCCCGTGTCGGCCACGTCGAACACCACGAAGTCGCGGCCGCTGCGCTTTTCCATGCGGGCCGAGACCGAGATCATGCCGTGATCGGTGTACTTGATGGCGTTGCTGACCAGGTTCATCAGGCATTGCGACACGCGCACCTCGTCGCCCTGCAGCTGGCGGCCCCGCGTGCTGTCGGCGACGGTCAAAGTGTTGCCGGAAGCGCGCGTGAGAGGCGCAGAGAACTCCTCGATGCCCGTGAGGATGGTTGCGGCGGGAATGTTCTCGATCGTCATCCGCAGGCGGCCGGCGTCGAGCCGGGAGTGGTCGATCACGTCATTGACCAAATGCAGGAGATGCTTGGCCGATTTCAGTACGTTGTCGGCGTCGTGCTCGATTGCGTTCAGCCCGCCCATGGCGACAGCGTCTTCCTTGATCAACTCACTGTAGCCGATGATGGTGTTCAGCGGCGTACGCAGTTCGTGGCTCATCGCCGCGATGAACTCGGAGCGCATGCGGTTCGACTCCAGCGCTGTTTCCGCGCGCATAGCGGCGGCAATCTGCGCCTGCACGAGACGGCGCACGACCGCGACGGTGATGGCGCCGATGATGAAGAGCGCCAGCACGATCGGCCACATCTGGCCGGCGAAGGCGGCGCTGCCGGGATGGGCGTTAGTCCAGACGAGGCGTCCCAGCAGCTGCCCATCCGGGCCGTTGATGGGCGAGGCGATGTCGGTGTCGCCCGCTGGCGCCGCGCCGGCTTCGAAGCGAACGTGCTCAAGATTGCGCGCGCCGCCGATTTCGGTGAGTTCCTCAGGGTCGAATATCTGGACAATGGCGACGTAGTTGACCGGCAAACGGCTGTCGGCGGCAAAGGAGGCGGGCTGGATCGCCGCGACCGCGAAGGCGGCAAGCTGATCGCCGATCAGGAAGTAGCCGGAAGAAATGCCGCGGTCATCGGCGCGCCGGACGGGGCGCGAGCGAATCGCGTCGCGCGCCACCGGCAGAAGCGCTCGGGCGACACTGTCGCTCTGTGCGGCATAGGCTTCGCCGAGCCAGAGATTGCGCGCATGGCGGCCGCTGAGATTGAAGATGACGACGCCGTCGGCGATGTCGGTGTAGAAATTGTTATCGACCCAGTCTTGATCCCAGTGACGCGACACGTTGAAGTAGGCGTCGTCCCAGAGGGCGTAGTCCCAGGCTTGGTTCTCTACGGCGCGCATGCGCTCGCTGAACGCGCTTTCGATCAGGCGGTGGCTATTGACCGCGAACTCTTCGTCCTGCGTGCGCGCGAAATTCAACACGATGTAGAAGCAGAGCGCGGTGACGATGGCGACGAGCAGCACGATCGGCGCGCCCGCGCTCAGCCAGGCGCGGCTCGACATGGCGCTCCAATCGATCTTCGGCAAACGCGCCACTGCACGCCCCACGCTTCGCGCACTTTTGGGCGCATTAGGGATGAGGTGTAACCGAGCTTTCATTGCAGAACCGTTCACGCTGCCGCAGTCATCGCGAAAAATTGCGTAAACGAAGTGTTGCGCCGCTCAACGGAGTGGCTTGTCGAGCACGACGAACACCAGATCGCGCGTCTTCGGCAGGCCGAAGCGGGGATCGTCCATCGGGAACGGCTCTTCACGGCCGGTGAGGCGATAGCCGCGGCGAAGGTACCACGCGATCAGCTCGCTGCGCTGCTTGATCACCGTCATTTCCATAAGTTCGGCGCCGAAGCTGCGCGCATGCTCTTCTGCAGCGGCGATCAGCCGCCGGCCGAGCCCCGCGCTCTGCAGGTCGGGGCGCACGGTCAGCATGCCGAGATAAGCGATACGCTTTCCCTGATCGTCGCCTTCGTCAGCGCAGAGCACGCATCCGTGCAGCGCGCCGTCCTCTGCTTCCGCCACGATCAGAGTCTGCTCGGGATCGGCGATGATGGCGGCGAGCGTTTCCGCATCGGTGCGCTGGCCGCCGAGCAGGTCGGCTTCGTGGGTCCAGCCGCGCTTGGCGCTGGCGCCGCGATAGCCACCCTCGATCAGCCCATGCAGGCCTGGAATGTCGGCGAAAGTTGCGGGTCGGAACGTCAGCGCCATGAGCGCAGAGCTACTCCCGCAACCTCGCAGCGTCGAGCCGCTACTCGAACAGCGAGCTGACGCTCTCTTCGTTGGCGATGCGCCAGATCGCGTCGCCCATCAGCGGCGCCACCGAGACGATGCGCAGCTTGCCGCACTTGGTGGTGCGCCCATTCGGATCGATCGAATTGGTGACGACCAATTCCTTCAGCTTGCTTTGCTCGATGCGCTTGCCCGCGCCGTTCGAGAGCACGCCGTGGGTGATGTAGGCGGAGACCGATTTCGCGCCTTCCGCGAGCAGGGCGTCCGCCGCGTTGCAGAGCGTGCCGCCGCTATCGACGATATCGTCGACGAGGATGCATTCGCGACCGTCGACATCGCCGATGATGTTCATCACTTCGCTCTCGCCCGCCTTGGGCCGGCGCTTGTCGACGATGGCAAGGTCGGCGCCGATGCGGTTGGCCAAAGCGCGTGCGCGGATGACGCCGCCGACATCGGGCGAGACGATCATCAGGTTGGAGACGTTCTTGTAGTTCTCACGGATGTCGCGTTCGAGCACAGGCGTCGAGAACAGGTTGTCGGTCGGGATGTCGAAGAAGCCTTGGATTTGGCCGGCATGCAGTTCGAGCGTCAGCACCCGGTTGGCGCCGGCGGTGACAATCAGATTGGCGACCAGCTTGGCCGAGATCGGCGTGCGGCCGCCGACTTTGCGGTCCTGGCGGCCATAGCCGTAATATGGGATCACAGCGGTGATGCGGCGCGCGCTGGCGCGGCGCAGCGCATCGATGCCGATCAGCAATTCCATCAAATGGTCGTTGGCCGGGTACGAGGTCGACTGGATGATGAAGACATCCTCGCCGCGCACGTTCTCCTGGATTTCGACGAAGATCTCGTTGTCCTTGAACCGCTTGAACTCGGCTTTGGCGAGCGGGGTATCGAGGTGGTCGGCGATCGACTGCGCGAGCGTGCCGTTCGAATTGGCGGCCAACAGCTTCATGGCAAAGGCGCTCCGCGCGGGGGTTCTAGACGGTTCCCTCTACTCTCCGAGTCGGGCGGCGGAAAAGAGATTCGCTGCAGGTTCATGACAACGCCATGTCCGTTGCATGAAAACCACGCGTCAGCCCAGCGCGATGGCGGCGCAATTGCGCCCGTAATCGCCAGCGCCCTCGTGGACGGAGCGGCGGTGGCTGAAGAGGTCGGCGGGCGCTGCATAGGTGTCGAGCGGCAGCACCTCGATCCGGCCGATGCCGAGCGCCTTCAGGCGAATTGCACAAAATCCAGGCAGGTCGAACAGGCGGCGATCGCCAGCGCCGGGGACGAAGAACGCTGCATAGCTCGCATCCGATTCGACAAAGCGCTGCTCGAACTCGGGGCCGACCTCGTAGGAGCCCTGATGGATGCAGGGCCCGATGGCGGCAGCGATGCGCGCGCGCGCCGCCCCATGCTGCAGCATCAGTTCGATGGTCGCGGAAAGCACGCCGCCGATGGCGCCCTTCCAGCCCGCATGCGCTGCGCCGATCACGCCAGCTTCGGCGTCGGCTAGCAGCACCGGCGCGCAATCGGCGGTGAGCACGGAAATCACCAAGCCAGGCTTCGTCGTCACCAGCGCGTCGGCCTGCGGGCGCTCGCCGCGCCAGGGGCTGTCGACAAAAACGGCGGTGGGGGAGTGCACCTGGTGCACGCCAAGCAAGTGATCGGGCGGCGCGCCGAAGGCGGCGGCGATGCGGCGGCGGTTTTCTCGCACATGCGCGGCGTCGTCCTTCGAACCGGTGCCGGCGTTGAGGCTGGCATAGACGCCGGCGGAGACGCCGCCGCGGCGGCCGAAAAAGCCGTGCCGCACGCCGGCAAGGGCGGCGGCGGTCCAGTGCGGCGGCGCGTCCGCGCTCAGAAGCCGGGCGGCGGCGGGAGGTTGGGGCTCGACAGGCATATCACTTTGAACAAGGCGCCCATCTCGTCGCTGTGCGTCAAGCGGCGCAGTTCGCGCGCGACGCGCTCAGCGTGGTCTGGGTTGGCGCGCTTCAGCGCCTCGGCGCGCACCTCGATGCCGAGCCCGCGCAGAAACTCGCCCTGTGTCACCGGGCCATGCACGTCCAAGCCCGCCTCACGCGCGAGATGCGCGACCCGCGCGAAATCGACATGCGCCGTGAGATCGGCCTCGCCCGGCGTTTCCAGCGGATCGACCTTGGTGTGGTTCTTCAGCGCCTGCAGCGTGTCGGCGCCTTCGGGGCGGACATAGCCGTAGTCGATGAAGAGGGCGCGGCCAGGATTGGCATGCAGGCGTTGCTCGACCTCGTAGATCAGGCTCGGCAGACCCGGCGCGATCTCGCGCACGGCGCCGGGTTCGTCATCGCTCTCGGGCGCAGTGAGTACGGCCGAGAGGCCGAACGTGAGCTGGTCAGCTTCATCGATGCCGGCCAGTTTTTCGTGCCAGCCATCTTCACCGAGCACGAACTGGCGGATCGGCAGGCAGTCGAGAAATTCGTTGGCGATGATGAGGCAGGGGCCGGGCGGGGCGTCTTCCAAACGCGCAGCCCATTCCGCCGACGGTGCGCGCTTTTGCTGCTCGTCCATCAGCGGCGCGCTCGTTTCGACGAAAACGACGCTCGCCGCATCGTGGAAGCCTTCGATGCGCTGGGTGGCGCGCCAGGCGTCTTGCATCAGCACGCCGCGGCCGGGGCCGAGTTCGATCAGGTTGAACGCCGGCTTGCCGAGCGCGTCCCATTCATGCGCGCACCAAAGCCCGATCAGCTCGCCGAACATCTGGCTCGCTTCCGGCGCGGTGAGAAAGTCGGCATTGGCGCCGCCGATAGCGGGGCGGGTTGCGTAATAGCCGTGCTTGGGATCGTAGAGACACGCCGACATGAACTCGGCCACCGTCATCGGGCCGTTGTCGCGGATATGCTCGACGAGTTTTTGCGTGAGACTCACGCTGTGGCCAGTTTGGGCGATTGCAGCGCGCGGCGGATCAGCCAGGCGCCGAGCAGGATCATCGGGATCGAGAGCAGCATGCCCATGGTGATGGTGCCGCGCAGCGCTTCGGGCATATGCGCATCCGGCTCGCGCACTTGCTCAAGCAAGGCGCGGAAGAGGCCGTAGCAGACCAGGAAGACGCCCGAGTTGAGGCCCGGACGGCGCAGTGAGTCAAAGCGCAGCGTGGCGATGGTGATGACGGTGAAGAGCACGAGGCCTTCGAGCGTCGCCTCATAGAGCTGGCTGGGATGGCGCGCAGTTTCGTTGCCGAGCCAGACCCACTCGCGCGTAGTCCAGTTGTAGCCGCCTTCGGGGAAGACGACGCCCCACGGCGCGTCTGTGTGGCGGCCCCACAACTCGCCATTGATGAAGTTAGCGAGGCGGCCGAAGAAAAGGCCGATCGGGGTCGCCGCGGCGGCGAGATCGCCCAGACGCAGCAGATCGATTGTGTCGGTCTTGGCTTTGACGCGCGCGTCTTCGGCGTCCTTCTTCTTCAGCCAGCCAATGCCGCTGACGCGGGTGTATTCGCTGCGTTGCGCCGCCGGCGGTTCGGTGACGACGTGCTTCTTCGCCAGCGCTGCAAACTGCGCGTCGTTGACGTGGGTTTGGCGCGAGAACCAAAACGCAGCGAGGGCGACGCCGATCAGGCCGCCATGGAAGCTCATGCCGCCTTGCCAGATCTGGAACACCTCAGCCGGGTGCAGCCAGATCATGTCGGGCTTGTAGAACAGGACATAGCCGATGCGGCCGCCGAGGATGACGCCGAGCGTCGCCCAGAACAGAAAGTCATCGGCCTGCAGCACTGTCATTGAGGGCTTGCCGGGCGCCCACAGCTTGTCGCGGCGGATCAGCCACACCATCCAGCGCCAACCAAGCACCAGGCCGGCGATGTAGGCGAGCGCGTACCAGCGCAGCTGCAGCGGGCCGATGATCATGCCCAGCACATCGAACGCCGGTATGGTCAGCGCCGCCGGGTTCAGATTGGGGAAGTTGATGGCTGCCTCGATCATCCTCTGCGCACCTTGATTTTGCTGTTTGGCCGCATTGCCGGGCTAGGCCCGGGCTTCTAAGCCATGCGGAAAGGATCGGTCCACATGCAAACGACAAGCTCGGTGTTCGACGATCTGGCCCGTTTGATGACCGGGGCCATGGGCATGGCTCAGGGCATGGGCGACGAGGCCAAGAGCTTCATGCGCGGCCAGGCCGACCGTTTCGTTGCGGAAATGGACCTCGTCAGCCGCGACGAGTTCGAGGCGGTCAAGCAGATGGCCGCCGACGCCCGGGCCGAGGCCGATGCGCTACGCGAGCGGCTGGAGGCGCTGGAAGCGGCGTTGCAGGCCAAGGGCGCGCCCTGAAGGTCATAGTTTTGCGTCGTTAAGACCTGAGCAACATTCGGCGCGCTCTCCTAGGCGTAGGGGCTCGATTCGTCGCGTCATCAAACGCGCAGCCAAGGGACGGCCAGGGGAGCGGCTCCATTCGGGCTGGCTCGAGAGCTTGAAGGGGACGCCCATGGATCTCTGGCTCGATAGTGAGACCGAAACCTCCTCCGACCCGTTGGAAACGGTGGAGATGGTGATCGGCGCTGACGACCGCTTCACGTGCGAGCGCGCCGAGGACGGCGACGTACATTTCTCGTTCAAGGCCGCTGGGACCGAGACAGTCGGTTATTTCTCGTTCCGCGATGAATTGCCGGCCTTGCTCTTCACCATCGGCTTCGACATCCGCGCGCCGCAATCGCGTTTGGTCGAAGCGATCAAGCTGGCCAGCCGCATCAACGAGAACCTTTGGCTCGGCCATTTCGACGTTTGGTCGGACGATGGCTCGATCATCTTTCGCCACGCCATGCCGATGATCGGCCGTGACGAAATCTCGGTCGGCGAAGTGCAGGCCATGCTCGCCGCTGCGCTTGACGCCGCCGAGCGCTTCCAGCCCGCCTTCCACTACCTTATCCTCGCCGGCATGACGGCCGAGGACGCATCCAAGGCCGCGCTGTTCGAAGTCTGCGGAGAGGCGTGAGCGCGACCGACGCACCATCGATTGCCTTGGTCGGCGCCGGCGCCATGGGCGGGGCGCTCGTGCGCGGCTGGCTTGAAGCCGTGCGCAAGGGCGGTGGTCTGACGCTCACTGTCGTCGAACCGAATTTCGATCCCGAATTGCAGCGCGAGCTGGAAAGCGTGGGCGCGGTGCTCAATCCGCCGGAGCCCGGGCCGGTGGACGTGCTGGTGTTTGCGGTCAAGCCGCAGGCGTTCGCCGCTGTCGCGCCGTCCGCTAAGCGCTTCGTCGGCGAAGAGACACGCATCCTGTCCATCATGGCCGGCGTGCATATCGAGGTGATCGCGCGCGAACTGGGATCGCAGCGCGTGGTGCGCGCCATGCCCAACATGCCCGCACGCATCGGGCGCGGCGTGACCGCCTATGTGGCCGCACCCGCCTGCACCGCCGCCGACCGCGCGCTGATCGAGCAATTGCTGTCGCCGCTGGGTTCGGTCGAGCCGCTGCCGGCTGAGCGGCTGATGGATGTCGTCACCGCCGTCTCGGGTTCGGGGCCGGCCTACGTGTTCCTGCTGGCCGAAGTGCTCGCGCTCGCCGCCGAGCAAGAGGGGCTCGACAAGGAAACCGCAATGCGGCTGGCCAGCCGCACCGTCGCCGGCGCCGGCGCGCTGATGCTGGAGACGGGCGAGAGCCCGACCACGCTGCGCAAGCAGGTGACCTCGCCCGGCGGCACCACCGAAGCAGCGCTTGACGTGCTCGGCGCCGGCAACGGCCTAGGCCCGCTGCTGCGACGGGCGGTCAGCGCCGCCGCGCAGCGCTCACGCGACCTGGGCAAGAACTGAGCAATCGCGCCGCCTTGCTGGCGCTCATGCGTTGGCGTAGCCAAGGCCCATGTCCACGCTTCTGGCCCCTGAACTCCGCCGTGAACTGGCGCGCGCCGCGCTCTCGCTCGCTGCTGACGGCGCTTGGAAAGATTTGACGCTGCCAAAGTTGGCGCAGGCGGCTGGGCAGCCGGTCAGCGCCTTTTATGGATCGAGCCTCTGGGACGCCGTCGATTGCGTCGAAGAGGCGTTCGACCGCGCCATCGCCGAGGATTTGAGCGCCCTCAACGCCCAGCAGAGCGTGCGCGACCGCCTGTTCGATCTGATCATGCGCCGCTTCGAGGCGATGGAGCCGCACCGCGTCGCCGTGCTGGCGATGGAGCAGGGCGTCGACCGCGATCCGACGCTGCTTGCGTCAGTGCATCAGCGCCACGTGCGCTGCGCGCGCTGGGTGCTGGCGCTGGCCGGGCTCGAAGCCGACGGCATGACGGGACAAGCGCGCGCGCAAGGGCTTGGCGTGATCATCGGCCAGGCGCGCGCCGCGTGGCGCGGCGACGATGCGGGCGATTTCGCCAAGACGATGGCTTCGCTCGATAAGAATTTGCGCCGCGCCGAAGAGATGTTCGGCCGTTGGGCCGGCTTCGAAGCGAAGCCGAAGCCGGCCGATGGCGCGACGAGCGCCTAAGCAGACTGCATTTCTTCTGCACTTCCTGCGCGCGTAAACCTTTTGGTCAATCCTTGTTTACGCTTTGCGCGTCATGATTGCGCGCGTCTTAAGCATGGAGGGTGCGCGTCATGTTCGGCTACGTGATCGACCTGAGCCGCTTATCCGACTGGGCTGAACGCACGCTCGACGCCAATTGGCGCCGCTGCGCGGGCCTCGCCTTCATGGCGCTCGCCATCGTCGCCATCCAATACGACGAGATCATCGCCCCCAGCATGGAGCGCGTGTCCGACGCCTGGACCGCGATGGCCGGCGATGTCGGCCGCAAACTGGCGAGCCTCAACGCCTAGCCGCATCCGCGGCGCGCCGAACTGGCATCTCCTCTGAAAAACAGGGGAGAGTTCCGTGAAATTCAATCGCCGTACCGCGCTCTTGAGCGCGCTTGGAGCGAGCGTTGCCACAGCGGGAGCCGCGGCGGCGCAGACCGCCGCGCCAAATCCGCCCCCGCCGCCGCTTGCGGACCGCATCGCCGCGCGCGCGCTGGAACATCGCCATCGCCTGGCGTTCGACGGCCAGAGCTTTTCCGGGCCGGCTTGGAATCTGATGGTCGAGGAAGGGCGCACCGCGCAGTTCTTCTGCATCGGCGAAGAACATGGCATCGCCGAGAACCCGAAGCTGGCGGCGCAACTCTATGCGGCGATCGGCGCGGAACGGGCCTGTGTAGAAATTTCCCCGCCCATGGCGTCCGAACTCGATCATGCGGCGCGCGGTGGTCTTGATGGCATGCGTGCGCTGTTTGCCGATCCTGGTGCAAGCGTCGCGTTCTTCGGCATGCGGCAGGAGGCCGAGTGGCTGGTGGCGGCGCGCGCCGCCACCAGTGGAAGGCGCCCAGCGATCTGGGGCCTCGATTATGAAGTCGGCGCCGACCGCCGGCTGATTGCGCAGCTCAAGGCCAAGCGCCAACCAGCGGCGGCGGCATCCGCGCTCGATGCGCTGGAAGCGGCATCGAACGCCAGCTGGGCGCGCTACAGCGAAACCCATTCACCGCAGCACATCTTCAGCTTCAGCGGCGATCCTGCTTTGGTGCGCGCGATCCGTGAAGCTTGGCCTTCGCCGGACGCAGAGGCGGCGTGGGTGCTCGACACCTTGGAAGAGACGCTGACGATCAATCAATTGTGGACGACTAGCCAAGGCTGGGCCTCGAACCAACGCCGCGCCAGCTTCAATCGCGCCAATCTGCGGCGCTATTTGGCCAACGAAGAACGCACGCCGAAGGTGCTGTTCAAGTTCGGCGCGAGCCACATGGTGCGCGGCCTGTCGCACACCCAGGTGCTCGACATCGGCACCCAAGTCTCGGAACTGGCCGAAGGCGCGGGGCGCAAGAGCTTCCACGTCATGGTGCTGCCGGGGCAAGGCACGCAGGTCGCCCAATTCGATCCCAGCACCTGGACTTACCGTCCTTCTCAGGCGGAGACCTACGTCGATCAGGGCCTGACGCCGCTGCTCAGCGCCGCCTATAGCGACGCCTTCACGCTGATCGACTTGCGCCCGATCCGCCCGCTCGTGTTCGGCGCGCGGCACAAGGCGCTCGACGCTGATCTCGTTCGCGCCATCCATGGCTTTGACGCCTTGCTGGTGCTGACCGGATCGACAGCCTCCACGAACCTCTAGCCCTCGCGCTTCATTCGTTCCTGGCGCTTGGCTTCCAGCGGCGTGGGCGGGTCCATCGCGTAATCGCCGACTGTGACCTCGCCCACCCGCGCATAGCGTCCGATGACGACGCCAGCGCCGCTGAGGCGGCTGTGCGTGAGCTTGAACGAACGCGCCGGAACGCCTTCGCCGAACAGCTTCTTGCCGTGGCCGAGCACGACCGGGAAGGTGAACAGCCACACCTCGTCGATCAGATCGTGCGCGAGCAGGGTCTGGATCAGGTCGCTGCTGCCCTGGGTGATGAGCGCGGGGCCGTCTTCCTGCTTCAGCTTGGCGACATCGGCGGCGCCATCGCGCAGCGCCACCGACTTGTCCCAGGTGAGGTCGACGCCTTTGCGGCTGGCGACATACTTGGTGATGGCGGCGAACTTCTTGGCGATGGCGTCGTCTGGCCCGCCTTCCATGAACGGCCAATGCGCGGCGAAGATCTCGTAGGTTTTGCGCCCGAGCAGCAGATCGAACGGCTGGCCGAACAGCGCGTCCACTTCCTCGCCGAAGACCTCTTCGATGAAGGGCACGGCCCAGCCGCCATGCTTGAAGCCCTTGGTCGGATCTTCCGTCGGCCCGCCCGGCGCCTGCATCACGCCGTCCATGGAAACGAAGGCGCCAGTGATGACTTTCCGCATTGTTGTGGCTCCGCTGGGAATTGCTCTTGGGTCTAGGACGAACCAGCCTGGCCCGGCCAGACAGGCTGGGTGAAATTGACCTAAGCCGCGAGGGCTCTGGCGCTCGCGGCTTTGTTCCGTGACACTGGCGTTTGCCCATGAACCCTGACCGCGCTCTTCCCGTCATCGATGTTGCGCCGCTGCTGAGCGGCGGCGACGGCGCCGCCGCCGCGCGGCAGATCGCACGCGCGTGCCGCGACCTCGGCTTTTTCTACATCGCCGGACATGGCGTCGGCGCCGATACGCTGGCGGCGCTCGACGCGGCGGCGCGCAAATTCTTCGCCTTGCCGGAAGCGGAGAAGATGCAGATCGCGATGGCGCGCGGTGGGCGCGCCTGGCGCGGCTATTTCCCGGTCGGCGGCGAACTCACCTCAGGCAAGCCGGACCTGAAGCAGGGGCTCTATTTCGGCGAAGAGCTTGGCGGCGACGATGCGCGCGTGGCGGCCGGCTGGCCGCTGCACGGCGCCAATTTGTTTCCTAGCGCCGTGCCGGAGCTGAAGCCCGCCGTGCTGCGCTATATGCGCGAAGCGACAGCCGCCGCGCACGCGGTGATGGCTGGCGTCGCGCTCAGCCTGGGGCTTGAGGCGAACTATTTCAGCGCGACCTATACCGCGCGTCCGACTTTGCTGTTCCGCATCTTCGAATACCCCGCCGCGCCCGAGGGCGATGCAGGCTGGGGCGTGGGCGAGCACACCGATTATGGCCTGCTGACTTTGCTGGCGCAGGATCGGCACGGCGGCCTGCAAGTGCGCACGCCGCAAGGCTGGATCGAAGCGCCGCCGATCGAAGGCGCGCTGGTGTGCAATATCGGCGACATGCTCGACCGCCTGACGGGCGGGGTCTATCGCTCGACCCCGCACCGGGTGCGCAACATCAGCGGCAACAGCCGGCTGTCGTTTCCGTTCTTCTTCGATCCTGCGTTCGACGCCGAGATCGTGCCCTTGCCCGCGCACGCAGCGCTTGCGCGCGACGATTCCGGCGAACGCTGGGATCGCGCCAACGTGCATGCGTTCAGCGGCACGTATGGCGACTACCTGATGGGCAAAGTGTCGAAGGTATTTCCCGAGCTGGCGAAAGACGCGATCGCTTAGCGCGCGGGCGCGGCGGCCGGCATCATCTCGACCAGCGCGCCGCCCACCGACATCGAGATCTGCGGGAAGATATCGCGCAGCGAAGCATCGACGCCGGTATAGAGCGGATTGGCCGGCGAGAGCGGGCCGATGCGCAATTGCACGGGCGAGGGCCGCAGCGTGCCCGCGCTCTTGATCAGATCGACCATGAAGGGCAGCCGCGCCCCGCCGCCGGCGATGACGATGTCGACGAAGTCGGCATTCACTTGCTCGGCCCGGTCGAGCACGCGGGCAAGGCTGGCGGCGACGGTCTGGCGCAGCGCGTTGAGGTAGGTGCGGAAGTTCTGGTCTTCCATCAGCTCGTTGATGCGGATGGTGGTCGCCATCCAGCCGGTCTTCAGCGAGCACTTGCCGGTGGTGAACAGCTCGCGCTTGAGATCGCGCGCCGAAAGAATGGCCGTGCGCAGCAGCTTGAGTTCGTCTTCGCGGCTTTTTTCGCCGCCGCGCTTGCGCATGTAGAGCTCGACCAGGATGCGGTCGATCTCATCGCCCGCCAGCGCGCTGCACTGGCGCGCTTCCTTCAGTTCGCTGAGCGCAGGCGGCTCGGTGCTTTCGTCGAACTCGAACGCGGCCATGTCGACCGTGCCTGCGCCCATGTCGAACACGAGCACGAAGCGCGTCGGCGCGCTGGTGAAGGCGAGCGCGGTGGCGGCGGCCGCGTGCGGTTCGAAGATGCCGGTTTCGAGCAGGCCGTTGCCCGGCTGCGCCGCGGCGCGGTCGAGCGCGTCCTTCAGTTGCGCGATCGAGATGCCGGCAGGATCGAGGAACAGTTTGCCCAGGCGCTGCGAAATCGCGGCGGCTTCGTTGAAGATGCGCTCGTAGGTCTTGTCGGCGCCGCTGCCGGGGCGCCAGACCGGACTGGTGTAGCGCCGCTTTGCGTTGGCGACGATGTTCGGCACGTTCGGCGCCAGATCGATCGCTTCGCGGATCAGCTGATCGAGGAAGGCGATGTACAGCACCAGCGCGTCGCGCTGACGGAACGTGCCGGTCGGGTCCATCGACGGACGCAGCTTGGTCTGCAGCGCTTCATCGACATTGGTGGCGCCGAGCACGGTCTTGAACGAGATCAGCGGGTCGCGATTGCTCTCAACGCCGCGGCGCGCCTGCTCCAACGCTGCCGGCCCAAAATACATCCGGCCCGCATCGACGTAGAGCACCGACGGCACCAGCAGGGGATGTTCTGCGCGGGCAATGCCGCCGATCGGCAACGGCTTGACGCCGACTTCGATCGGCATGGTCGGGTCGAGGCAGATCGAGGCCTTCGACAGCGCGGTGCCAAAGTCGATGCAGATACGAGCCCGGTCGTAGCGGGCGAGATCGCCATCATCCATCGTTACACGCCTGAAATCGTTCGAGCTGCAGCGCGGCCCCGCGAAGGAGAAGGCTTAAATCCTGCGCGCGCGCATGGGAAGCGGCGGACCGCACACAAACTTGTCCACAAGGGTTGTGAATTAGGCCGGCCGTGGCAGCCGAAGCGCCGCGCGTAGACCGCCTAACGGACTGGGACTCAACAGAATATCCCCGCCGTGGCTGCGCGCGACGTCGCGCGCGATGGCCAGTCCGAGGCCGACGCCCTTCTGGTTGCGTGAGCGCGTCGCGTCGAGCCGGGAGAAGGGGCGGAACGCCTCTTCGTACTGCTCTTGTGGAATACCGGGGCCGTTGTCCTCCACGGCCACGGTCACCGCGTCCGCCTCGCCAAGGACGGAGACGCGCACCTGGTCGCCATGCGCGGCGGCGTTGTCGATCAGGTTGGCGAGGCAGCGGCGCAGCGCGCGTTCGCGGCCTGGCGTGGCCGGCTCGCCGCTGACCTCGATTTCGATCCGCTCGCCGCCATTGCGCTGATGATCGGCGACGATCTCGCTGGCGAGGCGGCCGAGGTCGACTTGCTCGGGCGCCTCCTCGGAGAGGCCCTTGGCGAAGGCAAGATATTCCTCGAGCGTCTCCTCCATTTCCTTGAGGTCGCGCTTGGCGTCCTCAATCTCGGGAGAGGCGGGCATCAGCGCCAGTTGCAGCTTGAGGCGCGTCAGCGGCGTGCGCAGGTCGTGGCTGACGCCAGCGAGCAATTGCGAGCGCTGTTCGATGTGGCGCTTGATGCGCTCGCGCATGTCGAAGAAAGCCTTGGTGGCGCCGCGCACTTCGCGCGCGCCGCGGATGCGGAAGGTGCCTGAATCTTCGCCGCGCCCGAAGCGTTCCATCGCCTCGGCCAGCTGCAGGATCGGTTTCACCTGGTTGCGGATGAACAACACCGACACCACCAGCAGGAACAGTGTCGCGCCGGCGATCCAGGCGACGAACAGCGGGCCTGAACGCGCCTGCACGCGATCGCGATAGGCCTTGAATTGGAACACGCCGTTTTGCGTCGGCACGCGGATCAGCACTTGCGTGCCGCCGCAGGTTGAATCGTACCAGACCTCGCGGCCGAGATCCTGCGTCAGCGCGCGGGTGAAGTGGCGGTCGAGCGTCGAGCCGAAAGCGCGGCAGCGCGGAATCGCCAGCGGCGCGCCGGGCTGCAGCTCCACTTCGAGCCGCAACGGCCGCATCGCCAGCTCTTTCAGCCGGTC